>NZ_CP187940.1:0-954558 GCF_049942695.1 Mycoplasma hafezii | reverse complement strand
CAAATTAACAACTTTGTGGATAACTTTTGAAAAAAATAAAAATATTAACAAATTATTAACATAGTTTTATTCAGTTTTTATAGTATTAATTTACAGCATATAAATACTGATATAATTAAAATAATTATGAAACAAGAGAATGAAAAATACAAAGGTGTTTTTATTAAAATCTTTAAACAAGAAGAAAATAAATGAGCCTTAATGTGCTTCCAAGATTCAAGTACTAATAAGACATTTAATGTGTTTGCAACTGGAATCACTCCGAGATTAAGAACAAATTATGAAATAGAAGTAGTGCAAAATAATGCACAATATAAATCATCAAAAAGGTTAATTAAATATGTTCCGGCTTTAGCTGAGAAAAAAGAAGTTGATTGAGAAGATTTCTTTATTAAAAATATCAAAAACGTTGGAAAAAAATCAGCTGAGATTGCTGCGAAAAATTTTGGTCCAAAAATATTTGAATTATTAAATGATTTTGATAAAAATGCTCCTTTACTTTATGGAGTATTAACAACAAAGCAAATAGATGGGTTTATTCAATTCTATTCAAAAGAAGAAAATAAAAGATTAATTAATGAGTTAATGTTAAGTAGTGAAGAAACTAATGAAAATATTAGATTCTTTTATGAACACAATTTAATTGAGCTTTATGAGTTTTTAAATAAAAAATACGGATTTATGAATTTCGTGGAATATTTTAAACTCAATAATCCTTATCTGCTTTATTTAAATGATGGTATCGATTTAAACCAAGTTGATAAATTTGCTTTAGAAATAGGATGAAACCAATTATCATCACAAAGATTTAAAGCTTACTTACATTCTATAATGAGTGAATTAGAGGAAGAAAATTCAACAATTATATCTTCAGAAGAAGTTTATAAAAAGCTATTGAGTTATTTTCAAACAGATGAAAATATACTTGAAGATTTAATGTCGCAACAAATTAAAGCAAATTTTATTCATACTAAATGAATTAATGATGAAGTATTTTTATATTTAGACACAACATATCAAAAAGAACTTTATATAGCTAATAAACTTAAATCTATTGACACTAAACCATTATATTTAAACTCTTTAAATCCGGTAGAGTTAACAATGCTATCTGAAGATCAAAAACAAGCTTATGATAATTTTTTAAAAAATAATGTTGTAGTAATCACTGGTGGTCCAGGAACGGGAAAAAGCTTTTTAATAAAGAAAATTAATCAAACTTTAAAAGCAAACAAATATAAAAATCAAAAAGATTATGTTATTTTAGCTCCAACAGGAAGAGCAGCAACAAATGTTAGTTTAAAAGCAGATGCGAAAGTAAAAACAATTCATAGTTTCTTAAAAATAGGAAGCGATTCTGAAGATGTGGTTTACGAAGAAGAAAGAGATGATATTAAAATATTAGTTATTGATGAGTTTTCAATGGTTAATTTAAATATTTTCTTTAAATTATTAGTAAACTGTCCTAATCTAGAAAAAATAGTTTTAATTGGTGATATTAATCAGCTTCCAGCAATCGGAAGTGGAAACTTGCTTTATGACATCATTACATCAGAAAAATTCCAAGTAAGCTATCTATATGAATATTTTAGAAGTGATAGCGAAGAGATTTGAAACCACTTTAATAATATAAAGAAAAATAAAATACCACCATTTGCAAGCGGTATTGTGGATCTTGTTGAGTTTGATATCTCAGATATGGATCAAAAAATAGTTGATTTATATTGTGATATTTTAAAAGCTAACGGATTAGAAAATGTTTCATTATTAGCTCCGATGTATCGTGGAAATGTTGGATTACATAATTTAAATAATTTAATTCAAAATAAAATTAATCCAAACGGTGAAGAAGTTTATAAAACAAAAAGATTAGGAACTGAAGTTGTTTATCGAATTGGCGATCGTGTAATGCAACAAGAAAATAGAGTTAATGATGATATTTATAATGGTGACTTTGGATTAATTACACGTGTAATTAATAATAAATCTAGTGGTAATAATAAAACAATCGTAGTTTCCTTTACTAATGAAACAACGCAAGTTACAAAACATATCGAATACACCGAAAAAGAATTTAGAGATCAAATTAGTTTAGCTTATGGTGTAACAGTTCATAAATTTCAAGGAAGTGAAATTGATAATGTAATATTCTTAGTTCATCCTTCGCATACTTTTATGTTAAATAAAAAAATGATTTATACCGCTACTTCAAGGGCTAAAAAACATTTATGAATTGTAACTACTAGTGGTGATTTTTATTATCAACTATTATTAAATTCGCACTTTAAACAAAAACAAATTTATACAAATTTACTCGAAAAACTTAAGGAGGATTAATGAAATTAATTGTTGGATTAGGAAACCCAGGTGACCAATATAAATTTACACGCCACAATGTCGGTTTTTTAACTATTGACAAAATATGCAATAAATTAGGTGTTTCCCTAAATAAAAATAAATTCAATGGTGATTATGTTAAGGTTGATGATTTAGTTATTGCTAAACCTATGACCTATATGAATAATTCAGGCCAATTTATTTCATCATTAGCTAATTATTTTAAAATTTTACCTGATGATATATTAGTAATTCACGATGAAAAAGATTTTCCACTAGGAAAATCTGCTATTAAAATAGGTGGAAGTGGCGGAAGTCATAATGGTGTGATTAGCATTGTTAATCAATTAGGAACACAAAGCTTTAAACGCTTAAAAATAGGGATCGATGTGCCACATCAATCTGCTTTAAGAGACTTCGTGTTAGGTAGATTTACTAGCGATGAAATGAAAGAGCTTGAACCGATTTTAGATAAAGCTGCTGATGCTTGTGTTGACTTTGCATTTAATGACATCGTGACTGTAATGAATAAATACAACACTAGAAAGAAATAAAATGAAAATAAATAAAAATACCACAATTTTACTTGGTGTTAGTGGTGGACCAGATAGTATGTATATGCTTTCTAAATTCAATGACTATCCTAATGTAAATGTTGCGTTTGTAAATTATAATCAAAGAGAAGATAGCAAGAATGACGAAAAAATTGTGTCCGATTTTTGTTCACAAAACAACATTAATTTATTTAAATTATGTCTAAATAAAGAAGATTACCAAAAAGGTAATTTTCAAGATTGAGCAAGACAAAAAAGATATGAGTTTTTCGAAGAAGTAAGCAATAAAATAGGTGCTGAATATTTATTGCTAGCACACCATTTAGATGACTTTTTAGAAACTGCAATAATGCAAAAAAGAAGTCAAAGAATAACTTCTTTTTATGGAATTAAAAAAATAAATAAAGTTAATAATTTAATCATTTATCGTCCATTTGTCAATAAATATTTTAAAAATACAATACTTCGAAAGTGTAAGAAAGAAGGCATTCCTTTTTATTGTGATTATACAAACGAATTACCTAAATACACTAGAAACAAAATTAGAATTTATTTTAAAAAGAAGACAAAATTACATAAATTAATTTATATTTGATATTTCAAGTTAAAAAATTTAGGTTTAAAAAACTTACAAAAAAAAGTAGATATTGAATTTAAAGTGTGAGAACAATCAGGGTTTTCACAAGAATTATTTAAACAAATGCAATACCAAAAAGAATGTGTTTACAAATTGGTTCATTCTTATTTTGATGATGTAGAACTTAATTCTAGAAAAATTGTTTCAATAATTCAATTCATTACATCTACAAATAGAACATCAAAATATTTATTAAAAAATGATGTCTTTTTAATAAAAAAACAAGGTAAATTAATTATTTCAAAATAATATAAAATTATATTTATATATTAATAAAGAAATGAAAGGAGAGACATGAATAATAAGAAAAAGAAATCAGCTTGATTTTCAGTTTTTTCAACAATTATTGCAATCGCATTAATTGGTCTAATTGTTTATTTTGGTTTTATTAGAAATAGATTTAACCAACCACAAATAATTAGTATTGAAAAATTTGAAGAGTGAGTAAAAGCTGCGGCTGTCTCTACAACAGATAAAAACTTTTTTTCAAGTATAGTATGAAACCATAATGATAACTATATTTCTGGTGTGTATTACTTTACTAAAATGGTAAATGGTAATGAAAGCCATGTATCAGTAAGTTTTAAAGTTTTAGGAAGTTTATCATTATTAAATGCTGATACATTATCACTAGTTAAAGGGCAAGATAACTTTGCTATCTATCACGGTGTTAAACAAACAACAGAAGGATGAAAATCATTTGTTGGTACATTTTCTGGAACAGAAACATATTACCCAAGTGTATGAACAAGTTTCCTTCTTTCAATAATACCTACATTATTTATAGCATTTGTGCTATTTTGAATTTTTAGAGCACAATCAAAAATGATGTCAGGTGGTGCAGGAAGTCCATTTAGTGACAAAGGTCCAGCACAATTAATTAAATCAGATAAAAAATTCTCTGATGTAGCTGGAAATAAAGAACCAATTGAAGAAATTAAAGAAATAGTAGATTATTTAAAAAATCCTAAAAAATATGAAGTTTCAGGAGCTAGAATGCCTAGAGGTATTTTATTAGGTGGTCCTCCAGGAACAGGGAAAACATTATTAGCAAAAGCAACAGCAGGTGAAGCAAACGTACCTTTCTACTTTGTTTCAGCCTCAAACTTTGTTGAATTATACGTTGGTATGGGAGCTAAACGTGTAAGACAAGTTATTGCAGAAGCAAGAAAAAACTCACCAGCTATTATTTTCATTGATGAGTTAGATGCTATCGGTAGAACTCGTGGAAGCGGTATTGGTGGTGGTCATGATGAACGTGAACAAACACTTAACCAACTTTTAGTTGAAATGGATGGTATTAAAGAAAACTCTGGTTTACTATTCATTGCAGCAACTAACCGTACAGACGTTCTTGACTCTGCTTTAACACGTCCAGGTCGTTTTGACCGTGTCATTACAGTTGGATTACCAGATGTAAAAGAAAGAGAAGAAATTCTTAAATTACACGCCAAAGGAAAACGTTTTGACCCAAGTGTTGATTTTTCAAGAGTTGCACGTAGAACTCCTGGTTTCTCAGGTGCTCAACTTGAAAACGTTATTAACGAAGCTGTTTTACTTTCAGTTCGTGAAAATATTCCAACAATTACTTTAGATTTAATTGATGAAGCTATCGACCGTGTAATGGCTGGACCAGCTAAAAAATCAAGAACAATTACACCAGAAGAACTTAAATTAGTTGCATATCACGAAGCAGGACACGCTGTAGTTGGTATTAAAATTCCTGGTGGAAACAAAGTCCAAAAAATCACAATTATTCCACGTGGTCAAGCTGGTGGTTATAACTTAATGATGCCTGAAAATGAAAAATACAACTACACAAAAGAAGAGTTATTAGCATCTATCGCAAGCTTTATGGGTGGTCGTGCAGCAGAAGAAATCATTTATGGTGAATCTCAAATTACCACAGGTGCTTCTGATGACATTAATAAAGCTACAAACATTGCTAGAAGAATGGTTACAGAATTTGGCATGAGTGATTTAGGTCCTATTAAATACCAAGAAGAAAATGGAAATCCATTCTTAGGTAAGACATTAGCAACTTCAGGAACATTATCTAACCAATTCAGTCACGAAATTGATTTAGAAGTACGTAAGATTATTTTAGAAGCTAAAGAAATAGCTACAAAAACAATTCAAGAAAACCGTGAATTATTAGAATTAATTAAAACTTTATTACTTGAAAAAGAAACAATTATTTCTGAGGAAATTGAATACATCGCAAAAAACTTAGCATTACCTCCTAAAAAAGAAGATGCTAAAATTGAAGAAGAACACTTACAATCATTAGATGATTTAATTAAGAAAAGCGAAAATATCATCGACGAAAAACAAAAAAATAAAGAAGAAAAATCTGAAGAAAAAGAAGAAAACAAATAATTTTTCTTCTAGAATTTTCAAAAAATATCATAAAAAATAAAAGAAATTAAAAATAAATTTCATATAAAGACTTTTAGTGCTTAAATATAGTGCTAAAAGTTTTTTTATTTCTAAAGTCGATAAGTATATCACTAATTAGTAAAGTTTACATTATTTTTATTTACATTTATAATATTTAAATACAGTATTTTATATAAAGGAGACATATGAAAAGGTTGTTTAAAGAGGTTTGAAGATCGTTATTCAAAAATAATAAAGTTGTTGTTGCTGGACTAACGATATTGATTTTCTTAACTGCTGGTGTGTTTACGGTTTTAAACGATACATACCAATCAATGAAAAAGCAATACAACTACTACAAGGACAAATCTAAATATCATGATTTAACTGTTGACTATAACTTTTCAGCTAATGGTTCAGCTTTTAATAACGGTTACTACATTAATGGATTAACTCAAAACGATAGTAGAAGTGATTATGATAAACCACTTTATTATGTTGAAGTTGATTCTCAAGGTCAACCTAAGTTCAAAGATGAATATAAAGTTATTAATTTCAACAACCTTAAAAATGAAGAATACTTAAATTTATCAAATTTCTTTACAACCATAACTGATAAAAATCGTTTTGCAAAAAAGTATATTAAAACAAGCGATTTTTTAACCCTTTATTCAAACTATAACCCTCAAAAATCTAGTTTAAAAGACCAACCGTTATTAAACTTAGAATTTACTCCTAATTTTCATTACATCATTCTTAAACATAAATATTTAATTAACACATATTCTAAAATTAATGGTCAATATGTAATTGATGAAAAAAGCAGAACAATCACTCCAGATGACAAATTAATTTTTACATTTGATAAGGATTATAAATTATCAGATATTGTAAGTTTAAGTGAAAGAAACGACAAATTATATGCTGCACAAATTCCGCTAATGTATATTAATTTATCATATAAAGAGCCTGTTGCTACATTTGATTTATTAACTGCAAGAAAATGAAATACTGCACAAAATATTGTGTATGTTGTTGACTCTGAAATTGTGGCTAAAAAATTAGGTTTTCTACAAAAAGAAGATGGATTATATTACAAACAATTAAATTCACCTATTAACACTGGAATAATTAACATTCCTGGTGGTATGACATTAAAAGATTATTATGATCTTAAATTAAGCGCTGCTTTTAAATATGATGACATATTTACGTCTAATGAAATTACTGCAAGTTTACCTGAAAAATTTAGTTTTAATGCTGGAACAAAATATAACATTCCAACAGAATGAACTGCAATTCAAGAAGACTATAGTTTTTATGCAAGAAAAAACTATCGAATCACATATGATGGTTTCCATAAAAAAGACTGAACTGGTACATACTCAAGCTTTATAGAAAGTTTAATTAATACTAATGACTTTAGTTCAGACTTAAAAGATTTTTCTTTATGAACTAAAGCAAGTAAAACATTTTTAAAAGAATTTAATAAACGTGGTGAAATTCAACCAGGAAAAGAAATTGTTGAGTTTGAAACAAATAATGCTGTTTCATACGATGAAGCAAATACATCAAAATTAGTATTAGCACCAGAAAGCTATCAATTAATTTCTGAAGAAACATTAAACAACGATTCATTTGTCAAAATTTCAAAAGGTGATTTAAATTACACAACAAGTATTTTAGATTTTTATAAACTTAATGAACCTAAGAGTATTGCTCAAATCGAGACAAACGATTCAAGTTTAACCATTAAAGAATACAAAGATATTACTAATAAACTTATTAAAAACGAAAGATTTGACTACATTAAAAATGGTGCCGTAACTATTACAAAGCAAAATATTTACAACAAAATCGCATCAAAAGTAGGCGGCGAAAATATTGGTATTAGACAAACTATTACTATTGACTCATTTAATAATGATGAAAAATATGTTTTTCATTTAGTTAATAACGGTGATGAAAGAAATGCCATTATTGGAATTCCAATTAATGTTGACAAATTAGTATCTAATGATAACAAACTCCATTTAGAAGAAAACGATTCAATTAATAAAGATTTATTTAAATCAAAACAAATTCCACCATTTATTGCCGTAACTATAATTCAATATGCTAAAGAAAATATTTCCCCTGATCCTGACTATATCGATTTAGATATTGCTTATGAAAATGTTATTTTCCATAACAAAAACACAGGTGAAAAAGAATTAATTAAAACTAAAAAGGTTTATAAGTTATCAAAATATGGTTATGATTTAGTACCTAACTTTGCTAACTTAGGTGTAATGTGATATAACAATAAACTTGTTATGTTACATCCTATTTTTAATAAAAACAATGAAATTATTAATTGAGAAAACTTACCATTACAAACAAACGTTAATGGTGAGTTAACAATCGAAGAATTTAGTAATTTAATTAATAGTCCAAATAATATGTTGACTTTAAAAGCTAACATAGGAAAAGATGGATGGACAGCTAAATCAAAGGAATTTGCAAACTGAATTTATGTACCATTTGGATGACGTGGTCCAGATAGTGAAGTTACTCAAGAAGCAACTAACTTTAATACACTTAATAAAGCTTTAGAGAAGGTTGAAAAGAATTTACTTGAAACAAGTTTAATTCGTGATAGTTTCCTTACTAGAGATATTATTTATAGTTTTCAAAAATCATTTGCTATCGCAGCAGAAAAGAACTCATTTGCAAAAATCTTTAGTGAAGGTAATGTTAACTTAAATATTGTTCCTAAGCTTATTCTTGATACTCTTTACGAGATGACTCACGATTCTAATGGTGATTACTTAAATAAATTCTTCACAACATTCTTAACAAGAATTAAGCAAAAAATTGAAGCACACCCAAAAGAAAAACAAAAAGAATATTTAACTGAACAAATTAAAAAATTCGATGCATTTATGAAAGCTGCAATTGGTGAAATTTCTTCAACACCAATTAATTGAGGTGGAATTGTTAATTTATCAAACGACCCAATCGTGGTAGTTGATAACTTAATTAACATCATTAATGCGATTGATTTTAGGGTGTTTACAGATTATTCAAATTCTTTCTTTATTAATAAATACAACAGATATTACGATAAAGATGACAAGGAAGTTGATGCAGAATATGTAAAAAATCATAAAGACGAAATTTTTTATCAAAGAAAATTAAGTTATGATGAACTTGTTTTATGATTCTTAAAATCAATTGATTGAGAACCTTTCAAACAAGCTATTTTAAATATTATTAATAACTTTAATTTAGATTTAATTTTACAATTTGATAATCCAGAAAACCCATTACAACCAGTTTTAGCAATCCTACCTAAACAATTAACTGAAATTTTAGGTCAGTTAGATGCTAAAGAAGATGAAGGGCATTATAGAAACATCTTGAATGGATTATCTAACTTATTAATTAGTTTTGATTTACCAACATTTATAAAAGTTGTTGAATCAAAAATTAAAGTTGACCGCTTTAACATTAAAGAAAAGATTTTAGACAGTGTGTTTAATACAACTACTGAAGTTGAAAAATATTACATTGCATCTTATTTAACTCAAGCAGATTGAATTTATTCAGTATTAAGAACATTCTTTATTGCACCAGGTTCAAATAAATCAATTAAAAACATCGTAATAAAGATGTTCAATATTTCAAGTAAAGGAACATCAATCAAAGTTGATAAGGATTTATATTTAACAGTTCCAGCTAGCGACCCTGATAAATTAGACTACTTTGACTTAATTAAACTTGCAGGTGTGATTGGTAATAATCCTCAAAGTAATGATAAAGGTTCAACAACTGAGCAATTAAATCAATTTGCTCAACTTGATTTATTAATTAATAAAATCAAAAACTACGATAGTTTAGATTTACAATCACTTAAGAAATCAGAGAGAAGAATTATCAATACATTCTTTGGTTGAAGAACATATAATGATAAAAATGAGCTTATCACATATTCTAAAGATGAAATTCAGGCTAAAGTTAATTTATGATCTGATATTTTAAAATGATTAAGATTCCAAGATAACAATACAAGATTAACTGCAGATATGAGTCTTGGTAATGCTTTTGAATACTTTGAAAATACAAAAGATACAACTAGTGATGTGCTATTTTACTCTGTTGTACAAAAAGCTTTAAATGTGTTTGATAAATTCACTGCATTAGACAATTACTCATATTTATCTTCTGCATACGGAATTATTGAACCACTTTGAGAAGCATTAGAAATGGATGCAACAATTGATGAGAAAATTTCATTCTTAAATGATTTATTAGCATTAGCAAATAATGATGAAATCTTAAAATTTGTCAACTCATTTGAATTGATTCAACCTTCTGCAAATAATATTGTTTCAGCAAATCAAACACACTTTGGTGTTTCAAGAGCTTTAGCAAATCCAGAAGCAACTGCAAAAATCTTGTTTAAGCAAAATTCAATTGGTAGATATGAAAATGAATTAATTTATGCATTAATTAAGAAATACCCATTTGCGGCTGATTATGTTCAAAAACATCAGTTAGCTTTAACTAAAACATTTGCATACATTGGTGCTTCTGAGCAATTTAATAGATATTCTGAAACAAATATCAGAGGATACGAAATTAAATATAATAACTTACTTTCTGTTGTTTTAGATAACCTAATTAACGGAATGTTTAAATCAGAAGTTATTAATGATAATTTTGAAATATTAAATTATGTTTTAAAAACAAACTATAAAATTCCTTCACTTAGTGCGATTGGAATTTCTGATGTCTTAATTAACCCATTACTTAGACATAAAAATCCACAATTATTAGTGTGATTATTAACTGATACCAACGCAATTGGTTCGGTTGCAGATGAAAACTCTAACTTAGCTTACTTTATCAATGATAAATTAGTTGATTTCAGTGCTTTATTTGCAGATGAACAACTAGCCTATTATTTATTAACAAATGGTAATATTACTAGACCAACAAATGTTGTAGCTGAAAGAGACTATCAATTCTATATTGCGATTGATAACGATTATTTAGTGCAACTTCAAAAATTAGTGGATGCAGATCCTGAAAAATACACTCCTTTTGGTCTTAATTTAATCGATATTATGATTAAAGGAATGGACTCAATTACTAATGTAAGTTATTCAAGCACAATGGTTAAATTTAATGAAGTTAATTCATATTTAGCTAAAGCAAACTTTGCTTGATTACAAAAAAATAATAAAAAAATCTATAACGGAACTATTCCGAATGACTCAATTAAAATTCAAGAACTAATTAAAAAATTACCTGAAGAATACAAAATTGACGTAAGTGGTTCAGAATATATCATTATTGGTGATGATATTACTTTTGATTACTTATATCCAGTTATTGATGAAAATAACATTCAAGTTAACACTAAAAACCAAGCAGTGTTATTTGTAACACAAGCTGGATTTGATAGAATGCGTCAAGCATTTAAAGGAAATGTTGTTAAGGAATATTTAGTGGTACACGCACCACAAAATGATAATATTCATGAATTAAATGCTTTAAAAAATGAGCTTGAAGAAATTGTTAGTGTTTCAACAAACAATAAAAATGGTTTCCAAAGAGTTTATTTATCAACTGAAATTGATCCTATTAACCCAGAAAGAGCAACCAGAATTTCAACAACTAAAGGAATTGTTACATCAGTTAAATTAGTTTCTTTAGTATTCTTAATTATGCTTGTGTTCTTAGTTACAGTGTCAATTATCTTTATTATTAAACGTTATATTGCAAACAAAAACAAAGTTATTGGTATTTTAGTGGCTCAAGGTTATACACCAATTCAAATTGCTATTTCATTAACTACATTCGCATTCTTTACGATTTTCCTTGGTGGAGTTTTAGGATACTTTACAGGATTTATGTTACACGGACAAGCAATTAGATTATTACAAGCTTACTGAACCATTCCAATTCAAACACTTGATTTTTCAGTGTTATCACTATTAATTAATATCTTTGTACCTTTAATTGCGATGTCATTATTAATCATCTTCATTTCATTACACTCACTTAGATATAAAGCGATTGACTTAATGTCTGGAGTGGTGGAATTAAATACTGGTGAAGTTGCTCAAAATATTATTAAGAAGTTAAAATCAAGAAATGTTAAAACTAAGTTCTCTGCTTCATTATTATTAAATAGTTTCGGAAAACTAGTTTCATTCTCTGTTTCTGTCGTTCTTGCAAGTATTACAACAGTGTTTGCATTTGGAACTTTTGGAGTATTTGAAAAATCAATTAATTCAACATACAATAATAGAAATTACACATATAAATATGATTTAAGCTCACCAACAGTTGAAAATGGAGCTTTAAATCCATTCTACTTAACAAAAGATCAATTAGAAAATTCATTATATGTTCCGATTGGAAATATTTCTGAAGCTGCTACTTATGCAAACGATTACTTTAAACCTGGATTTTCTAATGTAATTAATCAAGATGATAAAAATGGAAACCCAAGTATTTATGATGGTCATATAGTTACTCAGTTCTCAGTTAACATTAAAGTTAGTTCAGCTATTTCAATCGATCCATGACAAATTGTTTATAACTCATTGCCTGATACTCAAAAATCAAGAATTATTAAAGTTCGTGATAAAGTTGCTGATGCTTTACAACATACACAAGAAGGTATTGTGTATGAAGAAGTCACCGACAATAACGGACAAAAAGTCTTATCAGTTAATGGTGAAAAAACAAAACAAAATAGAACAAGCTTCTTCTATTACATTCCTAACCCAGATAACACAATGGATGGAAAATTCTATTACTTTGAATGAAATAATTTAAGTAATAAATTTGAACGTCAGGTAATTTCGACATCAAATAAACGGAATGAATATCGTGATTTCTTAGTTAATGCATATGCAAAAGTATATGAAGACAACATTAAGAAATTAGAATTACGTGAAAAAGCAACTACAGATGCTGAAAAAGAAAAATACAATCCAATTTATGATTTCTTTGTTGGATTTAACTCGCTATACTTTAACCCTCGTGTTGATGAAGGTTATACATATGTAGCAAGTAATTACAAAGACAAAGCTATTAAACTTTACGGATATAATGAAAATTCAAAATTCGTAAAAATTAAAGATAACAGCGGAAACGACTTAATTAAATACATTAATGAACTTTATGTCCAAAATAAAGAAGGTGATCCAATTCCAATTGTAATTAACCACGTTTCAGAGGCGTTATTTAAATTAAAACAAAATGATGTCTTTGAACTTGAAGTGTTAAATAATGTTAATAGATACAAAAATAAAATTCAAAAAGCACTTTATTCAGACTATAAAGTACCTGAATATAAACACAAATTTAAAGTGGTTGGAATTATAGATACTTATATTAATAATGAGTTTGTTATTCCGAAAGAAGCTGCTGATCGAATTACTGAGCTTAATACTTTAAATTACAATCCAGAATTTAGTCCATTTAATGGTATCTTGTCTAAAGATAACGAACCACAACAATTAATTTGATCTACAGGATTATATAGTCCAAGCGGATACAACCCATCAACAGATTCATTTAATGCAGATGAGTTAAATGATAACGATGCAAAAGATATGTTTGATGGAATTTTTGGTGGTAAATTTATCAGTGAATTAATGCCTGAAGGAAATATGATTACTAACGGTTATAAACCAGCACAAATTATTAAATTCTTAAATGAGAACTTCGATATTAATGAAACTGATTTAAATAAAATTAAACACGAATATGAATTAGCTAAAGATAATGCAAAAGTGCATATTCAAAGATTTGCCCAAATTTATGATGATCAACTTTATATTCCAACAGCATCAACAATTGATGCTAAAGAAATTGAAGTTGGGTATACTAAATCAATTGCTGCTACTGTGCAAATAATTATTACAATCATTTCAATTATTTGTTTCTTAGTTTCAATTATCATTTTAGTAATCATTTCAACATTATTAATTAACGAAAATGAAAAGAATATAGCAATTTGAAGTATTTTAGGATACAACGAAAAAGAAAAAATTAAGATGTTCTTTGGAATTTATGTTCCGTTTATCTTAATTTCCTTATTAATTGCTATTCCTTTAGGAATCTGATTTATGTTTATCTTTAGTGGATTCTTAACTGCAACAGCAGCAATAGCGATTCCACTAAACATAACATTTATTACAATTGGATTAGTTGTATTAATTGTCTTTATGGTATTCATCATAACCTCAATTATTAGTTGAAGAAACATTAATAAAGTTAAAGCAATAGACTTATTGAAAGGAAAATAATGAGCGATATTCAAGAAAAAAAACCAACTGAACACGTTGAAGAACAAGTTTTAACTAAGAAAAGTGCTGATGTTAAAATTACTGTTAAAAACGTTTTTGAAGTCTTAAATGCTGATGGTGGAGCAAATAGAATTACTCTTGATCGTGCAGTTGTTAAAAAACTAAAAAAAGCTGCTAATAAAAAAAGACAGCCAGATGAACACAAAGCTTTAAAAAACAGTGAAAATGCAATTATTGAAGTTAAGAATGTTTCAAAATATTATTTAGCAGGTAATATCGCAACACGTGTTTTAAAAGATGTTTCAGTCACAATTAACCGTGGTGAATTTGTCTTAATTTTCGGTAAATCTGGTGGTGGTAAATCAACTTTATTAAACTTAATTAGTGGTTTAGATCGTCCAAGTAATGGTGATGTTATTGTTTGTGATACCAACTTACCATATTTAAGTGATTTACAACTTACGCTTTTTAGACGTGATCATGTTAGCTTCATCTTCCAAAACTATAACTTATTGCAAAATTTAACTGGTTATGATAATGTTGAGACAGGTTCTTATTTACAAAAGGATAAAAGCAAGAAATTAAATCTTGATGAGCTATTCGAAGAATTCGATATGCATGATGTTAAAGAGAAATTCCCTTCTCAAATGTCAGGGGGACAACAACAACGTATTTCAATTCTTAGAGCATTAGCAAAAAATGCTGAGATTATTTTCGCTGATGAGCCAACTGGTGCTCTTGATGAAAATACTTCACGCATCGTACTTTCATATTTATGAGATATTAATAAAAAATATGGAACAACTATTGTTATGGTTACACACGACCCAACAATTGAAAAAATTGCGGATAAAGTTTTCTACGTTAAAAAAGGTAGAATTGCCGATATAAAAGAAAACAAAAACCCAACGCATCCACAAAAACTTAAAATGTAAAAAAGATGCATCTAGCAAAAAAACTAGATGCATTTTATTTAAATTTAAATTTACGTTCAGTTCCTTTGATTAATCTTTGAATGTTTGAATAATGAGCACCAATTAAAAGTGCTATACAGCAAGTAAAAATAATTAAATTAGCATAATAAGGTGCATTAGCAAATTTTGTATAAGCTAGTGGACCTACTGAAATTCATGGAATTGCGACAAACCCAATCATTAAAAAAGCGGTTAACATACTTGCGAGTGACACATATCTAAATGCAAATGCAATGCTGAAGAAAATTACTGCAGCAATTGGTAATAACACTGGGTTAATCGCAATTAAAATTCCAATGTTGCATCCAACACCTTTTCCGCCTTTAAATTTAAAAAAGCAAGGAAAAATGTGTCCAACAACGCAACCAAGACCAGCTAATAAAGGAAAAATATAATATTCATTTGCTATTGACAAAAAAGGTAAATAACCAATTAATAAAACTGATAAATAACCTTTAAGAACATCAATGATTAAAACAATTAAACCGAATTTTTTTCCGAAAGTACGTGAAGAATTAGTTGCACCTGCATTATTTGAATTAAATTCTCGAACGTCTTGTTTTTTTCAAACTTTACTTAAAATTATGGAAGTATTTAGGGAACCAAAAAGGTATCCTAAGACAAATATAGAAATATTGATTAAAAAACTCATAATATTGCTCCTAATTATATTAAATTAGTGATACTATTTATTATTTTAATATAATAAAGATATGAAAGGAAATAAAAAATTTGATATTAAATTAGTCTTTTTACCAGAGAAAGTATTAAGACAAAAATCACAAGATGTTCCTATTCCATTAACCGAAGAAGACATCGAATTAGCTGAAAGAATGATTTATCATATTGATGACTCGCAAGAACCTGACACAGAGTTTCGTCCAGGTGTTGGTGTGGCTGCGGTACAATATGGAATTCTTAAAAATGTTTTTTACGTTTATATACAAGATGAAGATGGGAATGCAATTTTTAAAGATGTTTTATTTAATCCAAAAGTTGTATTCAAAAGTTCTTCAAAAATAGCACTCGAAGAAGGAGAGGGTTGCTTAAGTGTAGGAGATGAAATTCCTAATCAAGCAGGATTTGTACATCGTGCAGACAGAATAGTAGTGGATGCTTACAGTTACTACAAACGTGAATATGTGAGAATTGATGCTAAAGGATATTTAGCAATCGTTTTCCAACATGAACTTGATCATTTAAACGGACACTTATTTATCGATCGGATTAAAGTCAAAAATCCTTGACAAAAAGTCAAAAATGCAAAATATTTATAATTTATAAAGGAATTATATGTTTGGTAATAATTTAGATAATATTATTAGTCAACTTAAACATATTCAATCAGTAGGCGAGAGCTTAATCCCAGCTGCAATAGTTATTGCTGTTGTATTTGCGATAATTGGTTTAATTATGGGATTTTTAGGAAGTTGACGTTGAGTTCTAGGTCAATCAATTATGTGACTTATTGTTGGTTTTGTTTGCTGAATGGTGAAACTATTTGGTGCATCATTAGCAAAAACACTAGTAATTAACAATATAACAGGTATACCAGAAGAAGCGATTGATATATTAATATCGGTTGCAGCACAGGTTTATCCAGCCTTAATTATCGTTATTTTAATTTGAATCGTGATTTTTGTTGATGCAATTTGAGCATTAATAATCATTATTAGACGCATAGCAAAACGCGGATGATTTAAAGGATTTAAACACGCTATAACAAGATTGATTATGATGCCTTTTGGTCTTGCTTTTGGTGCTCTAACAGCTGGAGCATCAATGGCACCTGTTGCTTATTTAACTCAAAAAAGCTCACTAACCACATTAGAGAATGTATCTACTAAGTTTTATTCATTAGGTAGTGCATATGTTTCACCAGGATTACTTCCAAACGCAATTGAAATGCTAGAAGAAATTAAAAAGAATGAACCAATCATTGAAAAAGTAATTAATGGTGAATATGACAAATTAACTACCGAAGATAAACAAAATGCAGTAGAAGCATTTACAAAATTAACCGATATTGCTGCTGAAAACTCAGATATTCTAGTTAACACCGTAAAACAAACTATTAATCAAATCGATTTTGATGATTTAGTTAAAAAATACGATATTGCAAATAACATTAACGAATTAAGAAAAGTTGTGCAAGATAATTATCGAGAATATCTTAATGAAAAAGGTGTCGATACTTCTACCCAAGAAGGTAAAGACAAATTAACACTTGAAATCGCGAAAGACTTTAATGAAATGTTAACTGAAAACAAAGACATCAAACAACAAACTGGTTGAATTTTTGAAATTGTTGATAATGTTTACAATAAAGTTGATAATAAAACAAAAGCTGCATTAATTAATGTTTTAACAGATGTTGCGGCAAAAGTAATTGGTGATTCACAAATTGTTAATAATATTAATGTTGATTTATTAATTACTCAATTATTAAAAACAAAATAGAAAGGAGCGGTATGAATAATTTTAGTCCACGTTCAAATGATAATGATGTGAATGTGAAAACATCACATACTATTTATGGGATAAACGAAAAACAACCTGCAAAGGTTTATAATGATCCACACAAACAAATTAATCCATCTGCATTTACTACAATTAAAAAAGAAAAAAACATTAAATTAATCAGCGGAATAATTTGAATGGTTTTCTTCTTAGTTGCATTAATTGCACTAGGTATTGTTATTGGTGTTACAACCAAAGCAGATTCAACATCAAATGGTGTAGGATATTACATTTTAATTGGAATCGCAATGGTAATTACTTTACCAATGGGTATTTTAAACTTTATCAAGCTTGCAGCTTGAAAGAAAACAGAGCAAAGTTATAGACATAACTATACAACAGGAGATGCGGCTGCATCAACTATGTTTGCAGATGTTTATAAATCTGTTACACTTAAATCATTACGTTTAACTTGAATTTTTGGATTTTTCCTTACTTATTTTGGTTTATTTTTACTGGTTATACTTGCGTTATACAACATCAATGGTGGTCAATGAGAAATTGGTAGTGCAAGCGAAAGTGTAACAGGTAACTTCCATATCGAAATCAAATGACAACCAATTTTAGATAAAGCGTTTGCTGGAGATACAAATAGATTTTTAGTTATAGGATTAATTGGAATTATTGTTGTAAGTGCATTATATGCATTTGTAATGCTTTATGATAAGAAAAGATTATATGATTTAAAAAGTTATTTAGGTGCTGATGCTGCAACTATTATTAATGGTGTTGCGGATGCAAAAAGAAGCGAAAATAAAGCTTGACTTAGAATGTACATCATTGTGTTTATTTTGGTGGTTCTTTTACCACTTGCTGTATTTATTTATTTAGCATACACACGTATTATACGTAGAAAGAAGTAAACCATGAAAATATTGGTCATTATAGAAAACTTGTTTAATGACATTGAACTAACTAGTACATTATCATGTTTAAAGAGAGCTGATAGCTCTATTGAAATTGATTATTACAATCCTGATTTAAAAGAAGCTGTAGGTCAATACGGAATAGCTCATGTAGATAATATTAAAAATGAAATTGACCTACAAGAATATAGTGCATTATTTATTCCAGGTGGAAGAGGCGCTCAAAGCTTAAGAACTAATAAAATTTCATTAGAATTAATTCAAACAGCTAATAAATTACACAAATACATTTTTGCAATTTGTGATGCACCAAATGTATTACGTGAAGCTGGAATTATCGATGAAAATACACCATATGCAGCTTTTCCGAGTGAATGAGCTGAAACATACCGCACTAAATATTATTTAAATAATTATGTAATTCACAGCACTAAAAATATCTTTACAGGTCGCTGTGCTGATGCTTCAATGAAATTTGGATACAAAATAGTTTCTGTCTTACTTGGAAAAGACAAAGTTCGTCCAGTAGTTTGCGGAATGACAGGAAATTGTAAATAACTAAATTTGCAGTAGTTAAGCTACTGCATTTTTTGGTCTAAAACTACCAGAAATTCAATTCAAAAATAAATATTTAAAAATCGTTATAAAAAGGTAAAATATAAGCGATTAAAAGAGTTACATACTCAACCAATCTAACAAAAGAATTTATAAATATTTTTATTATAAAAAAAGAGGAGAAATAAATGTCTGCAATTAAAAAAATTCATGCACGTGAAGTTTTAGACTCACGTGGTAACCCAACTGTTCAAGTTGAAGTTTACACAGAAATGGGTGCTTATGGATCAGCTATGGTTCCATCAGGTGCTTCAACAGGATCTCGTGAAGCTTTAGAACTTAGAGATAAAGGTACAAAATACGAAGGTAACTGATTCGGTGGTAAAGGTGTTATGACAGCTGTTGACCACGTTAACGAAGATATTGCTCCATACGTAGAAGGAATGGAAGTTACAGATCAACGTAAAATTGACTTATTAATGATCAAATTAGACGGAACAGCAAACAAAGAAAAATTTGGTGCTAACGCTATCTTAGGAGTTTCTTTAGCTGTTGCTAGAGCTGCTGCTGATGAATTACAATTACCACTTTACAAATACTTAGGTGGATTTAACGGACACCAATTACCAGTTCCTATGTTAAATGTTATTAACGGTGGAGAACACGCATCAAACACAGTTGACTTCCAAGAATTTATGATTATGCCAGTTGGTGCTAAAACATTCCGTGAAGCATTACAAATGGCTAACTTCGTATTCCACAACTTAGCTAAATTACTTAAAAAAGCTGGACACGGAGTACAAGTTGGTGATGAAGGTGGATTTGCTCCTAACTTCAAATCACACGAAGAAGCTCTTGACTTCTTAGTTGCTGCTATCGAAGCTGCTGGATACGTTCCTGCTAAAGAAGGTGAAAAAGCTGTTGCTATTGCAATGGACTGTGCTTCAAGTGAACTTTACAAAGATGGTGTATATACATTTGGTAAATTAAAAGCTGCTATCGAAGAAAAACGTCCAGGATTTGAAAACTTAACAGATGTTAAATTATCATTCACATCAGAAGAAATGGGTGAATACCTTAAAGGTTTAGTTGCTAAATACCCAATCATCTCAATCGAAGATGGTTTCGCAGAAAGTGACTGAGCAGGATTTGAAAGATTTACAGCTGAAATGGGTGATAAATTACAAATCGTTGGTGATGACTTAACAGTTACAAACACAGCTATTTTAAAACGTGCTATCGAAGAAAAAGCAATGAACTCAATCTTAATCAAAGTTAACCAAATTGGTTCATTAACAGAAACATTCGATGCTATTCAAATGGCTCAAAAAGCTAACATGACAGCTGTTGTATCACACCGTTCAGGAGAAACAGAAGACTCAACAATCGCTGATATCGCTGTTGCTATGAATGCAGGACAAATTAAAACAGGTTCAATGTCAAGAACAGACCGTATTGCTAAATACAACCGTTTATTAGCAATTGAAGAAGAACTTGGTGAAGCTGCTGAATTCAAAGGAATCAAATCATTCTACAACATCGTTAAATAATGATTTTAAATAATACGAGAAAGGCTGATTAGCCTTTTTCTTTTGCGATTTTGTTAAATTTAAAAAGATTTTGAAAAAATATTTTAAATTTCATCATTCTATGGTATTTTTTAGCACTAAAGACGTTTATATTTAATATAATACCTATATTAATAAAGGAAGAATTATGAAAAAGAGATGATTATGAACTTTAAGCATTCCTTGTGCTTTACCATTAGCAGCAGTTTCATGTAATGTTCAAACAGATAAAGGAAATATTTCATTGTTTTATAGTGATGCTGCACAAGAAGGCAAAAAAGGTATTGAGTTGCACACATTAAAATTAGCTGAAGATGATTTGCAAACTATTTATGACATTAAGGCGTTTGCTCTAAATTCTTTAACAAATTTAAATGAAGAGTTTACATTAAAAGTTAGAGTAACTGCAGATAACTATGTTGCTGAAAATAAAACTTTAAAATTAAAAAGAAGTTTTATTCTCCAATACTTTGGATTTTCATCTGTTTTAACTCCAGTTAATGGTGGATATCAAATTAATAACGAATTGCTCCATAAATATAGAGAGCTAATTAGTCAACAATTAGGTGAAAGTAAATTACTTTTACAATACGGAACACAACAACAAAAATTAACAGAAATTAGAAAAATAATTAAATTTATTGCAGACTTAGATTTAGCTGTAAGAAATGCATAAGAAAGGTTAATATGCAAAAATATACAGAACAAGAAGAAATTAGACGTAAAAAATTAGATTTTTACAAAGAAAAAGGTGTTGAAGCTTTTGCAAAAGCTAAAAATTTAAAAGAATTATCATATTCAGATGATTTAGCAAAAAAATATGAAGGCGTTACTAAAGAAGAATTAGAAGAACAAAATATTCCAGTAGCAATTACAGGACGTATTATGACAATGCGTGGTCCATTCATTTTATTACAAGATTACCATGGAAAAATTCAAGTTTACTTCAATAAGAAAATGAATGAACAACTTACAGAACTTGTTAACACATTTGACTTAGGTGATATCATCTATGTTGAAGGTACTGTGATGAAAACACACACTGGGGCTGTTACTGTAAAGGCTCAAGATATTAAACTATTAACTAAAGCTTTAAAACCATTACCAGATAAATATCACGGACTTACAGATGTAGAAGAAAGATACAGAAGAAGATATGTTGATTTAATTACTAATGAAGAATCAAGAGAAACATTTTGAACCAGAACAAAAATCATTAGTGAAATCCGTAGATATTTTGATAATTTAGAATATATGGAAGTTGAAACTCCATTTTTACATGATTATCTTTCAGGTGCTAGTGCACGTCCATTCAAAACACACCATAATGCTCTTGATCAAGAGTTTGTGTTAAGAATTGCAACAGAAATTCCTCTTAAAAAATTATTAGTTGGTGGAATTGATAGAGTTTATGAAATTGGTCGTATTTTCAGAAATGAAGGTATCGATACAACACACAACCCAGAATTTACTTCAATTGAATTTTACGAAGCATATACTGATTTAGAAGGTATGATGAACCGTACTGAAGAATTAATCAAAGGTATTGCTAAAAAACTAGGTAAAGAAAAAGTCATTAACAAAGGTGTAGAAATAGATTTAACTCAACCATTTAAACGTCTTGATATGGTTGAAGCTGTTTCACAAGCTACTGGTGAAGATTTTAGAAACATTGATTTCGGAGATGCTGTAGCAGTTGCTCAACAACACGGAATTAAGGTTCAAAAATTCCACCAATTAGGACACATTATTAACGAATTATTCGAAGAATTAATTGAAAAAACATTAATTCAGCCTACATTTGTTTATGGGCACCCTATTGAAATTTCTCCACTAACAGCTAAAGGTGATGATCCACGTTTTGTAGAAAGAGCTGAATTATTCATTAATACTAAAGAATACGCAAATATGTATACAGAGCTTAGTGATCCAATTGATCAATTAGAAAGATTTGAAGCTCAATTAGAAGAAAAAAATAATGGAAATGATGAAGCTAGTGATATTGACTGAGATTTCGTTGATGCTTTAGAATATGGAATGCCACCTGCTGGTGGTTGTGGAATTGGAATCGACCGTTTAACAATGTTATTAACAGAAAAAGATTCAATTCGTGATGTATTATTATTCCCTACAATGAAGCGTAGATAAAATGTCGTGTAATTCGACATTTTTTTGTAAAATTATTATGCAATTAAAACTAAAAATGAGGTACGAATGAAAAAAGCAAAATGATTATTAACAGCTGGTTCGATCGCTACAACAGCTGCATTACCTGTTGTAGCAATCAGCTGTAACGATGAAACAGAAAAAAATAAACCTGTTGTAGACAATGATGACACTAAAAAAGGTGCTACTGATACTACCAAAAAAGTTTACAACCAATGAGCTCTTGACTTTATTCCAATTGTTGAACAATTAAACACTTTCTTATCAAGTGATAAAGAAACTCAAGAGGTTGTTCTTAACACGACTATTCCAGTAAATTATAAATTGGAATTGTCAAAACTTATGACACCTGAATTTCAAAAACTACAAAGTCTTTTAAGTTCATTTACTAATTTACCACAAGGTACAGAAGAAGAATTTAAAAAGTTATATCCAGTTTTATACACTTTCCCAGCTCAACTTTTACTATTTCAATTTGTAGATGAAAAGTTACTTGATAAAGCTAATCAACCATATATAGATATGCTTAAGAAAGAATTCCAAGGTGTTTCAAACAAAGATTGAGCAGTTACTAATTTTGGAAATATCGAATGAGACTTTAATAATTTTGAAACATTAAAAACAAGCAGTGTAAAATGACAACAAGCATTTATGAGTGCTTTAACTTCTGGTAAAGATACTCTTATTCAAGGAAATTTCATTATCAAAAACTTAAAAGTAACATTCAGTAAAAAATTAACTATTGATGAATATTTCAGAAATGTTATAAATGTTGTTGTTCAAGAACAAGTAAACAATTTAAAAGCAGCAGGAATGTCACAAGAACAAATTGATCAAATTTTAGACACGCAAAAACAAATCTTAAGTAAATTTAACTTTAAAGATCTTATTCCTACAGCTGCATTTAATAATAAATGAACACCAGAGTTTAAAAATTGACTTGTAGGATTCTTACAAGAAATTGCTTATACAGACTTTCAAAAATAACTTCAAACACACGCAAGTGTGTTTTTCTATGCAAATCTATAAAAATAACTATTAATTTAAATTAGGGTATTATTGAGTTATGTAAATTATGATTTAAAAAATAAAAAGTGGAAAAAGTTTTCCTGATTCCATAAATCGATAACTAACTAATATATATATATAAGCATATAATTAAAGTGTAGTAAAAGTAATTACTACAATAGTTTGCTATTACTACTGCAAATTATTAAATTTTTATTTTAAAAATAGAGTTATTAAGAATCAATAAAACCGATAACTCTCATCACAAAATAATATCATCAAAAGTCTTAACAGATTTAAATGGTTATAAAGTTCTTTTAATAGTTTTTGACAGTATATATTCAGTAGTTGATTTGAAAAAATTAATAATAGTGTAGTGAATGCTTGATGATGATTAATCAAAGATGTTAAGGCTTAAAAAAATGATGATAGAAAAATTTTGGTTTTATTTACATAAACTAAATAACAAAAATATTTTAAATACAAAGGAGTACCTCTACTTTTAAATCAAGTAGAGGAACACAAAGCTTATGATCAAAGTGCAGAATTTTAACTTTAAGAAGACCACATACTTGCTCTTTAATATATTTGTTGCTAGCCTTATAATTATTGGAATTAGTTCATTAATATTTTATTGTATTGAAATTCAGCTAGCAAAATCTAATTATAACTTAAGAGGGTGTTTAGATGAAAATTCATGTTCACTAGAATTAATGTCACCAAAATACAACATAAATATGTGAGTGCAACAATGATTATCTTATTTAATTTTTGTATCTCATTGTATTTACTACAATTTATTTCATTATTAATGACTAAGAATTGTGTGCTTTATGCATTATTTCCGGTATTTTATATCAATAAAATAAAATTTGAATTTACTTCAAAAGCTCAAAAATATTTTATTTATTGCATAAATATGGTTCTATTGGTTATATTTGTAGCGATTACTATTTTCTTATTGTCTTGAAGCACAACAAATGTATGGGTATTTGCACAAGTGTTTAATTTTATAATTAGTGTAACAATGTTAATTTTATATTCATTATCAATTTATGCGGAACATCAAACGAAATTATTATCTTAACATTAAATTTTTTCCAAGTATCAATTTATTTAAAAAATCTCTAATTCACAACGAACTAGAGATTTTTATATTATCAGTTGAATTTTGTATTTATTTTAATTAAAATGATTTTGTAATTGTAGCAGTATAAACGGTGTCGTTAGCTTGTTTGCTTGCAAATTTAAGATTAATTTTAAAGGTATATTCTGATTTATTACCCACAATTTTAACATTAGATATCGTTGCACTAATAATCTCCATATATGAATTATTAGTGGTTGTAATATTAAAATCATCAATAGACAATTGAACTTTATTGGATGCTTCAATATTATCTTTTAAGCTAATGTTAATAAATTTAGTAGCTAATCTGGTAGATAAAAGTTCTTCTAATTTCTCTTTGTATTGATTTGAATTATGATCGATTGATTTTGGTAATTTATTAAATTTAATTTCGATAAAATCATCTAAAGTATTATATCCGTTAATTATTCCGAATAAAGCACTTGAAATAAAGTCGACAGAAGTTCATTTATCAAAACGAAGCCCATTTTCTTCTAATGCATGTTCAGTTGTTAACTCTTCAGAAGGTATTTGACTTTCTAGAGGTCTAACGATATTATTTTTAGGTAAAACAAAAGCTTCATTTTGCTTACTTTCATAATTAAAATATGAAATAGAATTATGGTTTTCAACAAAATTATTATTTACTCATGTAGAAATAATATTATGTCCAGGGTGACCTTTGTAATAGATATTATATTGATCTGAATATTTTGCAGCAATATAAGTAATATAATTTTGATCTTCTTCAGGATTACCTGCACCAAGTAAAATTAAGCTCGGCTTATGATTTAACTCAAAGTCAGATTTAACTTTATCTCTTTCGTGCTCTCAATTTAAATTTGTGATTTTACCTCAATAACTAAAAAGACGTTTTTTATTAATATCACGAGTTGCGAAAATTGCATCTTTAATTTCTTTACCACTATTATCGTTAAAGAATGGATAAATATTTTTTAGGTTTCATTTTAATGATTTTTCAACATCGTTAGAGTTTGAAAAATAAACAGAAACATTAGGATAAAGAGTTGGGATTAAATATTGATTTCCACGATCGTAAATTTTAGGTTGAAGTCACTTATGATTTTGCTCATCTCAATATGTTTTAGAAACAAAAGGCATTCATTCATCATTTACTACTTGTGCCAGCATATTTGAGTCTTCAATTCCGCAAATGTGAACATTTGGATATTTAAGAAGTTCTAAAATAGGCTTTGCAAATCTAAGATTATCAGCATTGATTCAAATATTAATTAATTTCTTGGGATTATTAAGAATTACTTTTTCAAAATATTTTGAAGCATCTTTATATCAAACATCATTAACACTCGAAACATTAGAGTTGTTTCTAATTTGTTCTTCATTTTCTGAATCAACAACTCTTTTATTTTTTAAGAAATCTTTTAGTTCAGTTTCGTTTATATTATTTTGAAATTGCAGTTCTGAATTTTTTGAGTATAAAAAATGAACTTCTTTATTTGAAAGCATCGCTAAACGAATTAGATTAAAAAATGGTTGAATACCATAAGCAGAATAATATAAATTGATATCAGGTTGATTTTGTAATTCGACTATATTTTGATATTCTTTTATTTCATGCTCGTGATCACGCTTAATAAAATTTTTGCAATAAATTCTGTTTCTTTATTTTCGAAAGGTATTTGACGACTAAATAATGTTTGCTCAGACATCATAATACCAGTTGAAATACCAGCAAGACCGCCCAAAACTAGTGTTGTTGATATCGCTCATTTAATTGATTTTTTCATAATATTATTATATATAATTTCATTATGAAAAACTCTAAGTACATTTACACATCATTTGCACTATTATTTTTTAGTGTTTTACTATTTTTTATCGCCTCAATTACAAGCTATTGTGATTGAGTTGAGAGTTTTAAAATAGTCACTAAAGCAGTGTCTATTGTAGGTGTGATTTTATTAATAATACGTTTATTAATGCTCACTTTTGCACTCATTAATATTCAAATTAAAAATAAATGATTATGAATTTCATTAATTTTATTTGTACCATTTTATTCAGATTATCATTTTTTACTTTTGGCTCAAAAAGACAGTGATAATTATCCTAAAAAACTACTTAATAATCAATATGCACTCATTTTTACATTCTTTATTATGATAGGAATTAGTTTGATGCTAACTGGTTTTGGGATTGCGATGGTTAGACAACTGCCTAATGTTAATTATTACAAATACAAACCACAATTAATTACAATTGGTGTAATTCAACCGTTATTAATCATTTTATTTTATTCAGAAATGCTTGCTCAAAATACGCAAGAATTAGAAGATGTTTTTTATGAAAAATGATCTTATTTTTTATGAGTTGGTAATTTAGATAAGCTAAACAAAAAAGCACAATAATGTGCTTTTATTCAATTTCTCTTTCTTCGGAATTTTCGAAGAGTTTACGTGCTATTTCAGCACGTTTTTTTGCTTCTTCTTGGTTTTCTTTAGTTTGTATTTTATTTTGATTTTGTTTTTTTCTTTTACAAAATCTCAATTTATCTAATCAACTCATAATAATATTATATTTTATTTTGCGACTTATATTCAGCAGTTTTGGACTAGACAAATGCATTTATTTTACTTTAGCGATATCTTTTCATTGGTAAGGAAATTCTTTAGGTGTACTTCTTAATTTTTCAATTACAACAATGTTATTTTGACGTTCGATATTTTTGTTTTGAAAAGGAATAATTTCTAAATTAATTTTTAATTTACTTAAAATATCAGCAGCTTTGCTTACTTCTTCTTGTGCTTTATCACCTTTTAATAGTGATAATGTGCCATGTAATTTAACTAAGTGAAATGACGACATTAACATTGTTTGAACACTACCTACTGCTCGAGCTGTAATAATATCAAAAAGATTTTTTTCTTTCATTTCTTCAACTCTTTGATTATAAACCGTTACGTATTCATTTAAATTTAATTCATCAATTACCAGATTTAAAAAATTCACTCTTTTTTGTAATGGTTCGTAAATTACTACCTTATTATTTGGTTTAGTTAAAACGTAAGGAATAGAAGGAAAACCACAACCAGCACCAACGTCTAGAATAGAAATGTTGTCTTTATTTTCGGTAATTTTTAACATAAATAATAATGATTCTAGAATACCTTCTTGTCAAAGTTTATCACCAGTAAAACCTGTTAAATTCATTACTTTATTTTTTTCTTCAATTAACGCTACATATTGTTCAAAGAGATTAAAATCTCAATTATGTGCTAAACACATATTTTTTACTATTGTTTTATATTTCATACTTACCATAATTGTATATTAAAAGTGCTTAAACAGCACTTTAAAGTTTAGTAATTTCATCTTTTAAATCTTTGTAAACACTAGAAATACTTCCACCAGTTAATGAAGCATCAACAACTTTACCTAAAAATTCACCTAGTGATACGATTTGAAGTTTTGAGAATTTTTCAGCTAATTCATAGTTATCAATACTATCTGTAATAATAACTTTATCTACATTAGGGTTGTCTTGGAACATTTCGAAACCTTTTGTAAAAATTCCGTGTGTAGCAGCAACGATGATTTTTTTAGCTCCGTTAGCTTTTAATGTATCAACTGCTTTTAAAATTGTTCCACCTGTGTCGATGATATCATCAATAATAACTGCATTTTTATTATTAATGTCTCCTAATAATCCCATAACTTCTGCTTGGTTAACACCTGTTCTACGCTTATCAATGATGCAAATTTGTACGGTGTCAGCGATTAACTCAGCTAATTTTCTAGCACGTACTGTTCCACCGTGGTCTGGAGAAACAACTGTAAATTTTTCACCAAGTTTTTTAAGCTCCTTCGCAATTGGGTATTGACCCTTAAGGTCATCGACAGGAATATTAAAGAAACCTTGAATTGATGGGTTGTGTAAATCTACACAAATTACTTTTGTAACTCCTGCGGTTTGAAGTAAATCTGCAACTAGTTTAGCACCAATAGGTTGTCTACCACTCGCTTTACGGTCTTGACGTGCATAACCATAATAACTTAAACAAACATTAATACTTCTTGCACTCGCTCTTTTAAGTGAATCGATAAAAAGAAGTAATTCCATAATATTGTTATTTACTGGTCTAGATGTTGAAGCGATAATAAATACATCTTTATCTCTTACTGTTGGTTCAGAAACCATCATAACTTCACCATCTGCGTAAACAGTTCTTTGAACTTCTGAAAGAGGAATACCTACAATCTTTGAAACTTGTTCTGCAAGTTTTAAAGAATTGTGCATTCCAAATAATACTGAATGTGATTTGTCCATTTTGTTCCTTACTAATAATGTTATATATAACATTATTTTACAAAGTTATTAGTTTTATAAACTAATTTATTTTAGTTTTAATGGTTTTTATTGGAAATTTTTACACAAAGTAATAAAAAGTCGAAAATATTTTCATATTTAAATAATCAAACTCGAAAATATTTTCTCTCAATTATTTTGTTAATTAATAAAAAAGTATTATTTTTATCTACTTTTATCAAATAAAACACTGTTTTTAAATAAATAATAATAAAATAAAAATATTTTTTAATATTTAAAAATAGATAAAAATAGTGAAAATATAAGCAATATATATAAGAATAAAATATTATTGGGAGAGAAATCTCTCAAATTTATATAATAGGAGGTAAGTGTGATGACCTTTAATAAAAAAATATCTATATTCAACATTGCATTCTTTGTAATGTTTATAGTATAACTTATATTGGTTATTGTTTTTGCAAGTCTTACTGGTGCTAGCTACACCATAACTTCAGCAACCGACGAAAATGGAATAATTTATTATATATTAGAAGCTTGAGATATTTTATTATGACTTTTAATCATCTTGATTCCAATTTTCTTAATTTGATTAACTCAATTTATATATTTAAGAGTTAAAAAATTTAATTTCTTAGATTCTGTCTTTCCAATTTATTCAATAGCTAAAAACAAAAGTTGAGCAAAATAAGGAGCAAAAAACGTTCTATCAAGGTTAAGATAGAACGTTTTTATTATTATTTATACCGTTTGAAGGTCGGCCACCCGCCTTTCTAATTATGCTTGTAATCTTTTCTTACCAGTTTTAATTAAATATTTATCTCTTAAAGTAAATCCTAATTGAACAGCAAATAAGATTGTACAAATTACTTGTCAAGTTAGACCAGCGATGAATGATTGGTAACCCATATTTGCACCATATTGATCGTTAAGATACATTTGTCTTAAGATTTCTAAAATTCATCATGTAAATCAAATAGCGTTGTTTACTTCATAAAGAACATACAATCAGATAGATACACCTTGTCAGTTTTTGGTTTTGAATGATTGAATAAGTTGAGGTGTAAACGCAAGTGTAGTAAAGGCAGGGAAAATATATCCCATAACAGTTGATGCTGTATCGCTAACTGTTATTAATTGTAAACTTGTGTTTTTTAATCTATCACCTGTATGATCGTAAATGAATAATGCAATCATAATTGTAGCGAATACTCAGGTTGCTAACACTGCAAGTAAACCGCAAAGTTTTTGTTTGCGAGTAAATTCTTGTTTGTAATGGTAAAGTAAATAAGTCATTATACCGTTTACAAAAGTTGCAATTCCTTCTGCAGCAACTACATTGTATAGATTATGAGGGTTAGTTGTTCCATAAACTACTCATCCGATAATCCCTAAGTGGAAAATCCAGAATGAAAGGAAGTTGACATCACCTGTTTTTTTGTCTTTGATTGCTTTAAATAATTGAGGTAAACTTAAACTGATAATAAAAATACCTGTAAGGACTAAAAACACTGAAATCACTGAATTATATGGTGAGTAAGCACCATTTGGAATTATTCCAGGTTTAGTGTCTAATTCTGCGTTAAAAAAATTAGTCATTGTATCGATTGACATAATTTTATTTTATCAAATGATAAAAATTAATGTCAAGATGTGGAAAAATATTCCACATTTAAAAGTGTTTTATAAGTTAATTTTTAGTAAAAAAATAAATATAATTTATTTATCTTATGGAGGTTTTTATGAGCATTAACAAAACACAGTTAGGGCAATTTTTTACAATTTCTAATCCTTTTAAAATGATTGCTTTTTATAAATGGTGAAATTTAATACCAGAGCAAGATAAACATACAATTTTAGAACCATTTGCAGGAACTAATAACATCCCTTATTTAATTTCAGAAATAGGTTATACCCCTAAATGAGAATGTTATGATATTTTCTTACAAGATTTAAATAGGTATGATGAATTCGCAATTCAACAAAGAGATACTTTAAAAAAATTTCCCAAAGGTTTGAAAGTTGCAATTACAAATCCGCCTTATTTAGCACGGAATTCAGCAACTAGAAATAAATTGGATTTTTATAATACCAAATATGATGATCTTTATAAAGAATGTTTAAAAGTTATGCTTGACAATTGTGATTATGTTGCTGCTATTATTCCTGAAACCTTTATAACTACTAACGAACAAGATATTAAAAAAAGATTAAAATATGTAATTTCATTAACTATGAAAATGTTCGACGATACTGAGTGTCCTGTATGTTTAGCTTTATTTACAAAAGAAGAAAATGATAGTTTTGAAATATATAGAAATGATTACTTAATAGGAAATAATTTAGATTTATTAACTTATTTAGAAAATTCTAAAAATAGTCAGGAATGAAAATTCAACGATGAAAACGGTGAAATTGGTGCTATTTTAATAGATGATACAAAGGGTAATTCTATTAGATTTGTTGATGGTAAGGAAATCAAAAACAAAATAACCGTATCAAGCCGCAGTATTACAAAAATAAAAATCCCTCAAAACATAACAATCAAAAAGCTAAATAAATTTATAAATTATTTAAATAATTACGTTAATGAATATAGAGAAAAAACACATGATGTTTTTATGTCATCTTTTAAAGGATTAAGAAAAGACCAAAAATACAGAAGACGTATGAGTTTTAAAGAGGCTAGAAGGATATTAAATATTTGTTATGAAAATTGAATGAGAGAAAATAATTAAAGAAAAAAGATTAAAAAACATACAAAGTGTATATGACTCTATTGGATCTAAGTGGTTACACGATAAGATAATAGCAGAATCAGAAAGAACAGATATTCCTATAGAAAAATACTATCAAGAAATTAGAGATTTAAATTTGATTGTTATTAGTAAATTCGCTAAAGATCCAAGCAAACAAAATATACACGAACAAATAGCAGGTGACTTTATTAAGAAAATAGATGGTGTAACTGAGTTTAAAATTTTACCTAAATCAGGTAAATATGCTAAATATTTAACTTCTGATGGTAATGTTTTGGAATTTCAACCAGCTATTAAAAGTTTAAAGACAATTGATATGCAATGAAAATATAATAATTGTATGTTCTACGCTTCTCATAAGTATACTGATCAAGAAGGTGGAGCTCAAGATAATCAATTTGAAGATATTAAGAAATTTTTGAAATCCGTTCAACAACGAACAGATTCAAATGTATTTTTTATAGCATTAACAGATGGAAATTATTATCAAACAAAATCTAAAAATGGTATTTCTAGATTAGAACTATTGAATACAGCGTATAAAGGTTTTGTATCTGTTGCTACACCTACCGATGAATTAGCTGATATTATGAAAGAATTATGTGATAAATCATAGAGCAACTAAGGTTGCTTTTTATATTAAAAAATTAAGCTTTCGCTTAATTAAAATTGATTATTAGCAACCTTTAAGATTGTTTGTCCGATTGTATCTGTTTCATGGTGTCCAATAACATTTTGTGCTTGAGCAACAACATCAGGTGCACCATTACACATTGTAAAGCTTAAGTTAGCTTCAGTTAACATTTCTAAATCATTTCCACTATCACCAAATGGAACAATTGAATCTACTGGTTTGTTAAGCATTTTAGCTAATTCTACTAAACCTTTTCATTTTGATGTTCCTTTAGGGTTGATATCTGTATAGACTAAGTTTGTAAGGTAAACTTCGTATTTATCTTCACCTAATTTAGCTCGAACTTCATTTGTAATAGCTGCGGCTTTTTCTTGTGGATTTCTAAGTGCCATTTGTGTAATTTTGGTTGTCTCATCATTGACAATTGTTTGTAGTTTTTCGATGTTTGCGTGATCTACTACATTCATATCATATACTTGATCTGATGGAATCCAACTTGGAAGTTGATCGTTAGGGAAATATGTTCCGTTATATTTATCTGTATCAATCGTTAAAATAGACTCGTATTTTAAAGCAGCATCTCTAGCCACTTCAAAAGCAGCTTTATCCATTTGTTTTAATACTGTAAGTTTTTTATTTTTAAGATCATAAATAGCTGTTCCATTAGAGCAAACAATATAATCAATATGTTCAATATCTTTTTTCTCAATTAATGGTAAAACTTTCATTACACCTCTACCTGTAGCAATTACATGTAAGTGTCCTTGCTGATGTGTCTCTCACATCGCTTTTTTAGTTCCTGGGTGAACTTTATTGTTAGGCATTAATAATGTCCCATCTAAATCATATGCGAATATTTTTTTCATTTTTCTCCTTTGCAAAACAAAAACAAGATTGCTCTTGTTTTGTTATTACTTAATAACTTTCAATCCATTCATATATGGTTGTAAAACTGTAGGAACAGTAATTGTCCCATCTTCGTTTTGATAAATTTCTAATAATGCTGCAATTACACGGTCAATAGCTAAACCTGAACCGTTCATTGTGTGAGCGTATTCTGTTTTTCCTTCATTATTTCTGTAACGAATCATTGCTCTACGAGCTTGGAAATCACCCATATAACTTACTGATGAAACTTCTCTGAAACGATTTTCAGAAGGTAATCAAAGTTCTAAATCAACAGTATTACGTGAACTAAATCCCATATCTCCAGTACATAATTGTAATTCACGGTAAGGAATTTCTAATTTTTCAAGTACATCTTTAGCATCTTCGAGCATCGTTAAGAATTCATTTCAAGCATCTTCTGCTTTTGCAACCTTAACTAATTCAACTTTTTTGAATTCGTGTTGTCTTAAAATACCTTTAGTATCCTTACCGCTGCTTCCTGCTTCGCTTCTAAAGCATTCTGTGTATGCTGTAGCTCTAAAAGGAGTTGATAAGTCAACAATTTCACCATTGTAAATATTTGTTAAAGTTACTTCTGCGGTTGGGATTAAATATTCATCTGCACCTTCTAATTTATAAAGGTCTTCTTGGAATTTTGGTAATTGTCCTGTACCATATAAAGCTGTTTCTTTAACAATAACAGGTGTATTAAATTCTTGATATCCTTTTGAAGTGTGTAAATCTAACATAAATGCGATTAAAGCACGAACTAATTTGCTTCCGGCATTTTTATAAATTACATATCTTGAACCTGAAAGTTTAACAGCTCTTTCGATATCGATAATATCTAGTTTTTTAGCGATTTCATAGTGAGGTAAAACATTTGTTACTAATCCACGACCAATTTTATCATGAGTAGCAATAACCACATTATCATCTTCATCTGCACCAACTGGAACTGTTTCTAAAGGAAGGTTTGGAATTTGTAAAATTAATTTATTAATTTTTTCGTTTAAAACTTCAGTTTGTTCACTTAATTTAGTGCTTTCATCTTTAATAACTTGAATTTTTTCTTTAAGTTTTGCTAATTCTTCTGGTTGGTTTTTGAATTTAGCAAAATCTTTTGATAAAACACCAAGTTCAGCTTTTTTTGATTGTTCTTCAAACATTAATTGTCCACGTTGTGATGCTAATTCAACAAATTCATCGAATTTTTCTACATCAAAACCACGGTTTTTAAGTCCGACACGAACAGTATCTTTATTATTTAAAATGTATTTAATATCTAACATACTTTCCTCTAATTGACTAAATTTTTTCTTTATTATAAAATATTATTTCTGTGATATTCAAAAATACAACAAAAAACTAACAAAAAACTTAAAAAAATATATTGTTTATGATATATAATAAACTGAAAAATAAGCATCTTTATTGTATAATATACAAGCTTATAAATATAAATATAAAACAAGGAGGATAAAATGAGCAAAAGAACATATCAACCTAACAAGCGTAAACATGCTAAAGTTCACGGTTTCCGTGCTAGAATGAAAACAGCTAACGGTAGAAAAGTTTTAGCTAACAGAAGAGCTAAAGGTAGAAAAAGATTAACAGTTTCAGACAAATAATTAATTTCCAATGAAAAAACAACATCGACTCAAAAAGAATTGAGAATTCGATTCGGTAATGAATACCAAAAAACAATTAATTAACAAATATGTCATTGTGTATTATAAACACGCAGACGCCTTTAAAATGGGTATTACCGTACCGAAAAGATTCGCAAACGCAGTTGGTCGTAATTTATATAAACGTCAATTAAGAGCAATCATTCATGAGTGTGATTTATACGACTTACCTTATGAATTTGTTGTAATTGCGCGCAAAGAGTTTTTAGAAGCTCCGTTTTCAACTAAGAAAAAGGAACTGCAAAAACTATTTGAGAAATTTAGGAAAAATGAACAAATCTAAACATTTTAATTATTTTACCAAGGGACGCGACCCAAAAGAACAAAGAAAAACAAACTGGAGAAAAGCTTGAAAAATTATCAAGACTTTTCTCTATGTTTGCATTTTTGGTTTAACTCTTACAGGGTGTGTTCAGAACTTCACAATCAAAACTTCATCAACCGTAGGTAATGGTTTTGAAATTTATACAAGTGAAAAAGAAATAGCTCCTAAAGTTACTACCTTTAAAGTTGATAAAGCAAAAATTCAGGGAACAAATACTAGCGAAGCTAATCAAAATTCCTTTGCTTATTTAGTCCCAAGTTCAATTAACCACCATGTTAATGAAAAAGATTTAAGCGAAAGCTTAATTGCTCAACTTATTAAACAAACAGAAGCTAATGGTGGAAAATACGGAGAATACAATTCTTATTCTTCATCATTTAGAATTGATTTAAGTAACTTAAATGAAGAACAAAAAACTGCATTAATGCAAGAATTAAAAGATTATGGCTTTGCCACAAGTGATTCAGCGTTATCAGAAATTTTAAGATCAACTAATGGTCAATATTTATTTAAATCAAGCACAAGTACTGGTTATTCAAAATTAAACCAAGCACAAGATGTTTATTATTATTTAACATCTAATGATTCTATTTTTAATTTCTTAACTGAAAAAGGTGATAATAACAAAACTGCACCAGTTATTAAGAAAGACGAAAATGGAAAAGAATATTACACAATTATTAGTTCTACAGTAATTGGTGATAGCAATCCAATGGCAAGTGTAAAAATTGCTGATGATGTTAAACCAATTATTTTCGAAAACAACCAATCATTAACACCAGAACAAAAAGCTGCACAGCTTGAAAAAATGAAATTAGCTAACCAAGCTTATAATTCAGATGTTTTCCTTACTTTATATAATTTTGCATTCGGAAAAAATTCTGAATTCTTTAAACAAGTTCAAGCATACGATTCAAAATACCAATCAACTGCAGAATTTGTTAAATCAATTTCTGGTCAATTTAATCAAGAAATGATTGAATTAAAAACTTTAGATGGTGTGGCTGCTTCTAAGTTTGAAGAATTTAAAAACTTTATTGCTGCATACCAAGCTAAATTAATTTCTGCAGAAAAATTAAATGTAGAGATTAAAAATGTCAATGTAATCCAAGGGAAACTTGGACAAATGACTGAGATCCTTGCTGGTCAAGAAGATAGCGATAAAATCACTCAACTTAAAGATTTAGCTAGCGAAATTAGAAAAGCATGACTTGAAGATACTAAAGATTTAAGTATCGGAACTATTGACGTCCAAGCTTATAATTTATTACAAGCTTACAACTTAACACTTAAAAATTATTTAACATTAACAGGTTATGAATTAAAATTCGATATTGCAAATGGTAAAAAAGTTATCGGATTTTATTCAGATGTAAAAAATGTAGATAATTACTTATCATTACGTGGAGATGCTCCTCAAAAACCAATTTATACATGAGGACAAGCATGAGAACTTGGACCATTTTATGGTTTATTAGTTTACCCACTTGGTGCTTTAATTCAAAGTATTAGACGTCCAATGCCTGATCTAAAAGGTTGAGCATCAATTATAGCTATTATTATTGCTGTTATTCTTACACGTCTTGTAACATTAGCTTTATCATTTAGAGCTACAATGATGCAATCATTACAAGAAGACTTAAAAGTTAAAAAAGCAGCAATCGAAGCTAAATACAAAGGATTTGAAAATAATAAACAAATGAAAATGCGTAAGCAACAAGAACTTGCTGCTTTACACAGTAAATATAATTTAAATCCTTTAGATCAATTAGGACAAATGCTGTTCCAAATGCCGATCTTCTTTGCTATGTGGAGGGTTATTCAAGGATTACCTGAAATTAAAGCGACTGTATGGTTGGGAATTAACTTCTCATCAACATCATATCAAGAACTATTTTCAGGAAACTGAGTATATCTTTGAATTTTAGCTGCAACAATTTTAGTACAACTTGCATCACAATTATTACCACAATGATTGAATAAACGTAGATTGAAAGAAAGAGCAACAATTGCAGAAATTGAGGCACTTAAAAAATCAGAAAGAACACAAAGAATTATGATTATTGTGTTCACAGTAATTACAATTATGTTCACAGCCGGTGTTCAAGTTTACTGAATGTTCGGAGGAATTTGACAAATTGGTCAAACACTCGCTCTTCACAGAGTTAAAAAATCTAAATGATTTAAAGAAAGATACTCAAAGAAAGCATTTAAAAAATAATAAAAAATCTCGCTCAGCGAGATTTTTTATTTCATGAATTTTTGAAGGTCATGTTTTAAAACATCATATGGTTTATAACCTTGCATTATTTCTACGACTTCTCCATCAACTAAAACATTAGTATACGGAATAGAAAGAACATTATTTTCTCTAGTAAACTCTTTATCACGATCGATATTTACTCTAAAAACTGTAATGTTGTCTTTTTCTGATAGTTCTTCTAATGATGATTTAAACATTTTACATGGACCACATCAGTCAGCATAGAAAACTAAAAGTTGTAAACCTTCTTTTTTTGCTTCCAAAAATTCTTGTTTATTAACTTCTTTTAACATTTTATCTCCTTTAACAATACTATTATAAAACAAAAAATACAAAAAGTGCATTAAAAAAGCTGTTTTTTTAACTTTTTGATATAAACCTAAAAAAAGAGTATAATTTAGGACAAAAAAAGTATAAAAAAACAGCGGCTCCCTATTTTCACCTTTCGGCTATCGTCGGCACTAAAGAGCTTAACTACTGAGTTCGGAATGGTATCAGGTGAACCTCTTTGCTATAACCACTGATAATATTGTACTATAGATTTTAAAAAATGCAAACTATTTTTCTAAAAATTTTGAAAGTTTTTTTGTTGCCTTATCTAAGGTGTCATATGCAGCTGAGCGAGTGGTTGCCATAATTTCAGCTATCTCTCCATATGATAAATCCTCAAAGTAAAATAATTGAAATACTTGTTTTTGATTTTGAGTAAGAAACATATGATATTTAGCATATAGCTTTGTGTATTTTTCAACTTCAGATAAATCTTTTTTACTCATTTGATAATTCTTTCAACATATGATAAATAAATAATTCTAAATCAAACTCTTGAAGAGCATCAAGGCTTTCACCTAATCCAATTAATTTAACATCTAAATTATATTCGTCTTTAATTGATAAAACAATTCCACCTTTAGAAGTTCCATCCATTTTAGTTAAAATAATTCCTGTTAAATCAGCAACCTCTTGAAACACCTTAGCTTGACTTAAACCGTTTTGCCCTGTTGTTGCATCTAGTACTAATAAAGATTCGTGTGGTGCACTAGGTTCAAATTTTTTAATAATTGAAACCATTTTTTCAAGTTCTTTCATTAAGTTAACCTTGTTTTGTAATCTACCTGCTGTATCAATTAAAACTAAGTCATATGATTCATCTTTTGCTTTTTGCATACCTTGATATACAACAGAAGCTGGATCTTGACCTTCTTTTGTAGGCATTGAAATATCTGCACCAATTCTATCGGCTCATACTTTTAGTTGATTTACCGCACCAGCTCTAAATGTATCTGCTGCAACAATTAATACTTTTTTGCCTTCTGCGATATATTTATTAGCAACTTTGGCTATAGAAGTTGTTTTTCCGCTCCCATTAACACCTACAAAGATAAAAACGTTTAAATCTCTATCTTCTTGATAATCTAATTGAGTTTGAATGATTGAATTATTTGCATAGATAACAAAAAGCTGGTCCGCAATTAATTCACCAATTAATTTCGTATCAGTAATTTGATTAGTCTTAACTTCACGCTTAATTTTTTCAATAATAATATCAACTAATTTAAAGTTAATATCTGACATAATCAGAATTTCTTCTAACTCATCAAAAAACTGTTCATCTATTTCGTGGTGTTTATTTTGTAATTCTAAAATTTTCTTTCCTAGGTTAGAAGCGTTACTTAAACCAGTTTCGTATTTATTTATTTTTTCATTTAATGATTTTTTCTCATCAGTTGATGAGTTTAAGAGTTCATCATCATTTTTACCCTTAATCTTATTAATAATTCTTTTAAAAAATTTCATATATATATTTTATAAATAAAAATTTTATTTATTATGAAATTGTTATATTCTTATAATTGCTATGTATATAAATACACTTGAATATATTTTGCTCAATTCTTATTGTGCTTCAAATGAAACGTTATTAATGCTCATTTCTGTTTTTACAAAATTAAAATTAAATAAAAAATATAGAACCAAATTTGTGATTAATGTAATATGAGAACACAGAGAAAGAAATGACAATAACGAGAATATTATAAAAAAATATATGGATGTATTGGAAATTGAGTCGTGCAATCAAAAAATTGATTTTTATAATAAGATAGAAATTAAAAGAAACAAAATTACAATTTCTAATTATTGAGGTACGAATTATTTAAACTCAATTCAAGAGATAGATAAACTTACATGATTAATGGACTTTTTGAAATTGCACAAATATAAACAAATTTATAAGGAACTACATAAAGAAAGAAAAAGATTACAAATAAAAATAGGTTTTATTAATAATAAACAAGAAATACTTACTCTTTTAAAAGAATATATAGTGTCTATATTTATTGAAAAGATTAGTTCGGTTGTAAATAAAATAAAAGCTAATCAATCATGTTTTCAAAAGTTTAAATTTTCATTAGAAGAAAAATGAATATTATTTAATGTCATTTTTCCTCTTTGTTATATGTCTAATAATATAGAGATGTTTAGAAACAAAATAACTCATTACTACGATTTATGATTTGGTAATTTATGTGATATAGAATTTACTATTCAAAAAAATTCGTTACTTCTATGTTTATTACAAAATAATAAGAAAATATGTGGGTTTATCTATCAATTTAATAAGTACATGGATAAAAATAATGAAATATTTTCAAAAAAAATTAATAAAAGTAGAAATAAAAAATGTCAAATTAATGATGTGCGAGTATTTTGAATTAATTGATTTGATTGGTTTTTTAAAAAAGTTAATTCTAATGAAGACGAAAATGTTGATAATTTTGTTAAGTGGTGAGAAATTTTTATAGATAACAAATTTTGAAGATTTAATGAAATTTATAATAATTTAACAGATATTGATAGAAGGTTGGAAAACCTAAATTTTGAATATTTCATACAATTAAAAAATTTCATTTTATTAAAACAACTTTTTCTTGATTCAAGAACAAATCATATTGCTCCTGAAGTAGAAATTGAGAATCTAGAAAAGATTTATTGCATAATATCTCATATATATTTATCAAAGAATTTGCGTAGCACTATACTTAAACTAGTCTTTTTAATTCATTCAGAAAATATATTAAATAAAGAAATGAAATTTATTGTCTTATTATATACATGAATAATTACATTAACATTTGGTAATTATATTAACTATAATATTGAAACTGAACTGATTGCAAAAAAGAAAATTAGAAGATTAGGAAAAATAATTGCTCATTATATGAATACGATGCAAAATAATGAATTTGTTTGCAAAATGAAGATTCAACAATGAAAAACATTTGTAGATTATTGCGTAAATAATAATGATTTAACAGATGACAATGAGTTTAAGATTCTAAAATCTATACTAAGAAAAAGTATTTACAAACAAAAAAATAACAAAAATAAATAAAAAAACTTTTTTGATATAATAAGTTAGCTTTACATAACTTATTAAATATAATATATTTAGCTAATATTTAATTAAATAGAAAGGAAATGTTTATGGCAAGAAGAGACGTCTTAACTGGAAAAGGACCACAAACAGGAAACAAGCGTTCACACGCAATGAACGCTTCAAAACGTAAATTTAATGTTAACCTTCAAAAAGTTAAAGTAAATATTAATGGAACTACTAAAACTTTAAGAGTTAGTGCAAAAACATTAAAAACTTTAAAAAACAAAGGTTTAGTTTAATAATAAACAAAGTTGCTCTGATCAAGCAACTTTTTATTTTTACGTTTATAGTTCGTAAACTGATTAAATCTTTTGTATTTGAACGTATTTATATATAAATTAAATTAAAAAATTCTAATTTATTCAAATTAAAACCATAAAGAAATAAACCAAACTAAATACTTTCTAAAAAAGAATGTTTTTTTATTGACTTTTCTTATAAACGTGTTAGAATATTATCAATCACTTTCTGGGTGCAGAAGAGTGATAGAAAATTTAACAAAAATTGCTTAAAAAATAAACTTAAAAAAACTTTAAAAATTATTTTGTTTTTAAAAAGTTTAATATATAATACTTAAGCAAACAAATTGCTAAATAAAGTTCTTTGAAAACTAGATATATACAATACATGACAGTCAATTTTTTCGAGAGTTTGATCCTGGCTCAGGATGAACGCTGGCTGTGTGCCTAATACATCCATGTCGAGCGGAGTTCTTCGGAACTTAGCGGCGAATGGGTGAGTAACACGTACTTAACGTGCCCTCTAGATTGGAATAACGCTGAGAAATTAGCGCTAATGCCGGATACTTATTAGTTTCGCATGAAATTAATATAAAAGGAGCGTTTGCTTCACTAGAGGATCGGGGTGCGTAACATTAGCTAGTTGGTAAGGTAATGGCTTACCAAGGCGATGATGTTTAGCGGGGTTGAGAGACTGATCCGCCACACTGGGACTGAGATACGGCCCAGACTCCTACGGGAGGCAGCAGTAGGGAATTTTCCACAATGGACGAAAGTCTGATGGAGCGACACAGCGTGCAGGATGAAGGCCTTCGGGTTGTAAACTGCTGTTATAAGGGAAGAAAAAACAGAGGAGGAAATGCCTTTGTCTTGACGGTACCTTGTCAGAAAGCAACGGCTAACTATGTGCCAGCAGCCGCGGTAATACATAGGTTGCAAGCGTTATCCGGAATTATTGGGCGTAAAGCGTCTGTAGGTTGTGTGTTAAGTCTGACGTAAAAACTTGGGGCTCAACCCCAAATAGCGTTGGATACTGGCACGCTAGAATTGTGTAGAGGTTAGCGGAATTCCTAGTGAAGCGGTGAAATGCGTAGATATTAGGAAGAACATCAACATGGCGAAGGCAGCTAACTGGGCACATATTGACACTGAGAGACGAAAGCGTGGGGAGCAAACAGGATTAGATACCCTGGTAGTCCACGCCGTAAACGATGATGATTAGCTGATGGGAACCATCGGCGCAGCTAACGCATTAAATCATCCGCCTGAGTAGTATGCACGCAAGTGTGAAACTTAAAGGAATTGACGGGGATCCGCACAAGCGGTGGAGGCATGTGGTTTAATTTGAAGATACGCGTAGAACCTTACCCACTCTTGACATCTTCCGCAAAGCTATAGAGATATAGTGGAGGCTAACGGAATGACAGATGGTGCCATGGTTGTCGTCAGCTCGTGTCGTGAGATGTTCGGTTAAGTCCTGCAACGAGCGCAACCCTTGTCCTTAGTTAGATGATCTAAGGAGACTGCCGGAGTAATCCGGAGGAAGGTGGGGACGACGTCAAATCATCGATGCCTCTTACGAGTGGGGCAACACACGTGCTACAATGGACGGTACAAAGAGAAGCAAGACAGCGATGTGGAGCAAATCTCAAAAAACCGTTCTCAGTTCGGATTGTAGTCTGCAACTCGACTACATGAAGTCGGAATCGCTAGTAATCGTAGATCAGCTACGCTACGGTGAATACGTTCTCGGGTCTTGTACACACCGCCCGTCACACCATGGGAGCTGGTAATGCCCAAAGTCGGTTTTGTTAACTACGGAGACAACTGCCTAAGGCAGGACTGGTGACTGGGGTGAAGTCGTAACAAGGTATCCCTACGAGAACGTGGGGATGGATTACCTCCTTTCTACGGAGTACAACGACTTATCTATATATAAGTCATCTTATTACCAGACTATTTTTATTATCAAATATTGTAAATTGTTATGTACTATGTTAATAGTCCATAGATATATCTAGTTTTGAGAGAACTTTCTCTCATTGTTCTTTGAAAACTGAATAGTAAAGATATTACAACGACATCAAATTAAATAAATTAAATTTTGGTTAATTTGTTTTGATTGATACCGAGTAATTATTACAATGTAATAATTTATTGAAATGTCTTTGAATATACATCAACAATAGGTTTATACTTAAATTAACTTTTAAATAAGTAAGAGTTTGTGGTGGATGCCTTGGGTCTGGAAGTCGATGAAGGACGTGATTACCTGCGATAAGCCTCGTGGAGCTGGATATAAGCTACGAAGCGGGGATTTCCGAATGGGGAAACCTAACCAGATTAATCTCTGGTTGCTATGCAATGAATAAAATAGTTGCATTTGCGAGACACGTTGTGAACTGAAACATCTTAGTAGCAACAGGAAGAGAAAATAAATAATGATTTCATCAGTAGCGGCGAGCGAACGTGAAAAAGCCCAAACCAGCATTAGCTGGGGTTGTAGGACTATCTACATAAAGTTACAAATTCTTATCATAGCAGAAATAGTTGGGAAGCTATAGCACAGAAGGTGATACTCCTGTATGCGAAATGGTAAGAACTTTTGATAGTATCCTGAGTAGGGCGGGGCACGTGAAACCCTGTCTGAATCTGCCGGGACCATCCGGTAAGGCTAAATACTAACCAGACACCGATAGTGAACTAGTACCGTGAGGGAAAGGTGAAAAGAACCCCGGGAGGGGAGTGAAATAAAATCTGAAACCACTTACTTACAATTAGTCAGAGCTCGTTAATGAGTGATGGCGTACATCTTGCAGTATGGACCGGCGAGTTATGTTGACATGCGAGGTTAAGTGGAAAAAAGCGGAGCCGCAGAGAAATCGAAGTCTTAATAGGGCGTTTAGTATGTCGACATATACCCGAAACAATGTGATCTATCCATGAGCAGGCTGAAGCTTAGTTAACCCTAAGTGGAGGGCCGAACCGTAGTACGCTGAAAAGTGCCCGGATGACTTGTGGATAGTGGAGAAATTCCAATCGAACTTGGAGATAGCTGGTTCTCCTCGAAATAGCTTTAGGGCTAGCGTCCGATGTTAAACTTTGGTGGTAGAGCACTGAATATGGAATGGCCGCGCCTAGCGGTACTGACTATAATCAAACTCCGAATACCATTGTGCATTGTCGGGCAGTCGGAACCGGGGTGCTAACGTCCCGGCTCGCGAGGGCAACAACCCAGATCGTCAGCTAAGGTCCCAAAATCATGTTAAGTCAGAAAGGTTGTGTGATTTCATAAACAACTAGGAGGTTGGCTTAGAAGCGGCCATCCTTTAAAGAGTGCGTAATAGCTCACTAGTCAAGAGATCATGCGCCAATAATGTAACGGGAGTAAAACATGATACCGAAGCTACGGGCACGAAAGTGCGTTAGAGGAGCGTTCTAAATGCGGTGAAGCATAACCGTGAGGATATGTGGAGCGTTTAGAAGTGAGAATGCCGGTATGAGTAACGATTCGTGGTGAGAATCCACGACGCCTATTGGGGAAGGTTTCCTGGGCAAGGTTCGTCCACCCAGGGTTAGTCAGGACCTAAGGAGAGGCTGAAAAGCGTATCCGATGGACAACAGGTTAATATTCCTGTACTACCTTTTATGAGTGATGGAGTGACGGAGAAGGATAGCATTACCCATTATTGGATTTGGGGGTAAGCACCGACTGGTGAGTATAGTTAAATGCGTACTCTATAACCGGAATGTGCGATGCATAGGAACTAGTTTCTGAATTATGTGATTTCATGCTTCCAAGAAAAGCTTCTAAGCGTTTACATATTTGGTACCTGTACCGAGAACGGACACACGTCCCCAAGATGAGTATTCTAAGGCGCGCGAGAAAACCATTGTTAAGGAACTCTGCAAAATGGTCCCGTAAGTTCGCAAGAAGGGACGCCAACGCAAGTTGGCCACAGTAAATTGTGAGGGGCAACTGTTTATCAAAAACACAGCTCTCTGCTAAACCGCAAGGTGATGTATAGGGGGTGAAGCCTGCCCAGTGCCCGAAGGTTAAGTGGATGCGTTAGCTTATGCGAAGCGTTGAAATGAAGCCCGGGTGAACGGCGGCCGTAACTATAACGGTCCTAAGGTAGCGAAATTCCTTGTCGGCTAAATACTGACCTGCACGAAAGGCGCAATAATCTCTCAACTGTCTCAACAATGGAACTCGGTGAAATTATGGTCCCGGTGAAAACGCCGGGTACCCGCATCAAGACGAAAAGACCCCATGGAGCTTTACTACAACTTCGTATTGGAACTTGGCCTAACATGTGTAGGATAGGTGGGAGACTTTGAAGTTAAGGCGCTAGCCTTAATGGAGTCGACCTTGAAATACCACCCTTGGTATGTTGAGTTTCTAACCTGCCTCCGTGATCCGGAGGGGAGACAGTGCGTGGTGGGTAGTTTGACTGGGGCGGTCGCCTCCTAAAAGGTAACGGAGGCGTTCAAAGGTACACTCAATACGGTCAGAAACCGTATGTAGAGCGCAAAGGTAGAAGTGTGCTTGACTGCGAGACCTACAAGTCGAGCAGGTGCGAAAGCAGGACTTAGTGATCCGGCTATACGTTATGGAACGGTAGTCGCTCAACGGATAAAAGTTACCCTGGGGATAACAGGCTTATCTTGCCCAAGAGATCACATCGACGGCAAGGTTTGGCACCTCAATGTCGGCTCATCGCATCCTGGAGCTGGAGTCGGTTCCAAGGGTTTGGCTGTTCGCCAATTAAAGCGGTACGCGAGCTGGGTTCAGAACGTCGTGAGACAGTTCGGTCCCTATCTGATGTGGGCGTTGGAATATTGATGAGAGCTGCTCTTAGTACGAGAGGACCGGAGTGGACGTACCGCTGGTGTTCCAGTTGTTCCGCCAGGAGCATAGCTGGGTAGCTAAGTACGGAAAGGATAACCGCTGAAAGCATCTAAGTGGGAAGCCTCCTCAGAGATAAGTATTCCCTTGAAATTCCTTGTAGACGACGAGGTTGATAGGATGGAAGTGTACGTGTAGCAATACATTTAGCTGACCATTACTAATAAATTGATAGGTTTAAAAGTTAAGATGTATATTAGACATTTTAATGAATTATTCATTTACTATTCAGTTTTGAAAGAACTTTACCCAAGAGGGTATTTTTTATATAAGTAAAGAAAATAGTTCTTTCAAAAAAATAAAAAAATATTTTTGTTTTTTAATAAGTATGCTATAATATATAAGCAAAAAGATAATAATAAAAATCAACAAAGATTTTTAAAATAGTATATAATAGTATAGCTTATGAAAATAAGTTTGTGGAGAAGTAGCTCAGCTTGGTAGAGCACTACATTTGGGCTGTAGTGGTCGCAGGTTCAAATCCTGTCTTCTTCACCATTTAATGGGGGGTTAGCTCATTTGGCTAGAGCGCCTGCCTTGCACGCAGGAGGTGGTGGGTTCGAATCCCATACTCTCCACCATTATTATGGCACTGTAGCTCAGTTGGTTAGAGCATCCGGTTCATACCCGGAAGGTCAAGAGTTCGACTCTCTTCGGTGCTACCAATCTCTATTATTTTGAGCTTTTTTGGACCTATAGCTCAACGGTTAGAGCAACCGGCTCATAACCGGTCGGTTACAGGTTCGAATCCTGTTGGGTCCACCAATGGGTGATTACCCAAGAGGCTGAAGGGACTAGTCTTGAAAACTAGCAGGGGCTTCACGGCCCGCGGGGGTTCAAATCCCTCATCACCCGCCATTTATAAACTAGACAGGTGCTTAACTTAATAGATCAAATAGCGGAGTGGAGCAGTCGGTAGCTCGTCGGGCTCATAACCCGAAGGTCGTAGGTTCAAGTCCTGCCTCCGCAACCAAAATGGTCCAGTGGTAAAGTGGTTTAATACGCCTCCCTGTCACGGAGGAGAACGCGGGTTCGATCCCCGTCTGGACCGCCATTATGGCCCTGTAGCTCAGTTGGTAGAGCAACAGATTGAAGCTCTGTGTGTCGCTGGTTCGATTCCTGCCGGGGCCACCATAAATTACTCTATTTTGTTAGGTTTAACTTAATAAAATAGAGTAATTTTTGTATAATTTGAAAATGTTAAAACGTATTATATTTAGTTGCGGGATAATCAATTTACCATGTCTAATGGTGTCGTGTGTTACTCAAAAAAATGAGGTGCAAGTTAAAAGTAATCAGGAATTTGCTAAATTTTTAAATTACTATCAAACGGAATTTATACCTATTTTCAATTTGCCAAAAAATGCACAACTAAATGATTATACAATTGAAGAAATTTGAAAAAATAATTGAATTGATTGAAATGAATTTCAGCAAGTAATACCTTATGATAATGGTGTTATCACTATTTATGGAAAATTAATTTCCATTTCATTTAATAACATAGGTAACAATGTAAATTTTAAATACTTATGAAAAACAAAAAATAAAAAAATATCACTTGTACGTACTTATCATTTAAGTTCATTTAAAAAAATAGAATTAAGAAATGAACCTTTTTGTCATTTTGGACATTGTCATCCACCTAGTGATGAACCATATGTTATAACTATTGACAAACCATATAAAAAATAGGAGAAATTATGGATTTAAAGAAAACATTAAATATGCCTAAAACAAAATTTGACATGAGGGCTAATTTAACACAAAAAGAACCATTATACAGAAAAGAATGGTTAGATAATCAAATTTATAAAAAAGTTTTAGAAAAAAACAAAAATAATCCAACATTTATTCTTCATGATGGTCCACCATATGCTAATGGAAGCATTCACGTAGGGCATGCATTAAACAAAATTTTAAAAGATATTATAGTTAGATATAAAAGCTTATGTGGTTTTTATTCACCTTTTGTTGCTGGGTGAGATACACACGGGTTACCTATTGAACATAAATTTTTAGTAGAAGCTAAGCTTAATAAAGATGAAATAACTCCATACATTTTAAGAAAAAAAGCGGCTAAATATGCATTATCACAAGTAGAAAAACAAAAGAAGGAATTTGCAAGTTTACAACTGCTTTCTGATTTAGAAAAAATTTATGTAACTTTAGATAAAGAATATGAAGCCAAACAATTAGAAGTGTTTAAAAAAATGTGTCTTGATGGAATGGTGTATAAAGGTTTAAAACCTGTTTATTGATCACCAAGTAGTCAAAGTGCTTTAGCTGAGGCAGAAGTTGAATATCAAGATGTAGTCAGTCCTTCTATTTATGTAGCTTTTGATGTAGTTAAATCTGATTTTTCTAAAATTAAAGAAAATGATAAATTAATTATTTGAACTACAACACCATGGACCTTAATTGCTAATGCTGGGGCAGCACTTGCTGAAAATATTGAATACGTAGTAATTGAGCAAGCGGGTAACAGATATATTTTAGCTTCCACATTACTTGATAACGTTACTTCAAAATTTGGTTGAACAGATTTTAAAGTGATTGATAGCTTTTTAGGTAAAGAAATCACTAATATAACATATTTAACTCCTATTTTACAACAGGAGGCACCTGTGGTGATTGGACATCACGTAACTGATGAAACAGGAACAGGAATAGTTCATATAGCACCAATGTTTGGTGAGGATGACTTCTTAATCGGACAAAAAAATAAACTAAATATGATTATGCATATTAGTGATAAAGGTTTTATTGAAGGAACTAATACAAAATTTGATGGAATCTTTTATGAAGATGCTAATAAGCTAATCTCAGAATTTTTAAATGATAAGTTATTATATTTTGAAAGATTTAAGCACTCATATCCACATGATTGAAGAACACACCAACCAATTATTTTCCGTGGTACACCACAATGATTTGTGTCTATTGATAAGGTTAGGGAACAAATTATTAATCAATTAGAAAACAATGTTAATACATACCCTGAATGAGCTAAGTCAAGAATGATTCAAATGATTCAAAATCGTCATGACTGAACTATCTCTCGTCAAAGAAGTTGAGGAGTTCCGATTACTATTTTTTATGATCAAGATAAAAAACCTGTAATTAATGAAGAAATCTTTGATTACGTTATTTCTTTAGTTAAAGAAAACGGAACAGATATTTGATGAGAAAAAGAAACTGATGAATTGTTACCAGAAAAATTTAGAGGTCTAGGTTATACAAAAGAAATGGATATCATGGATGTTTGATTTGACTCTGGAGTATCAAGTATAGCTGTTAACATTGATGAAAAAGTTTCATCTCCATATGATTTATATTTAGAAGGAGTGGACCAATATAGAGGTTGATTTAATTCTTCAATTATTAATTCAGTAGCATATAAAGGTGTGGCACCATATAAAGATTTAGTTTCACATGGGTTTGTTTTAGATGGAAAAGGTGAAAAAATGTCTAAATCTAAAGGGAATGTTGTTGTGCCACAAGAAGTCATTTCAAAACGTGGTGCTGACATCTTAAGATTGTGAGCAGCAAATAGTGACTATACAAATGATGTTACAATTTCTGATGCTATACTAGAACAAAATTCTGAAATTTACCGTAAATGAAGAAATACATTAAAATTCTTACTTGGTAATTTAGAAGGATTTACATATCAACCACAAATGCAATATTTAGGAATTCATAAATATATTAATGAAACACTTAAAGATTTAATTGTTAAGGTGAATGAAGCTTATAATGAATATAAATTTATTTCTGTAATTAAGTTATTAAATAATTTCATTGTTGATTTATCAAGTTTTTACTTATCAGTAATGAAAGATGTTTTATATGTAAGAAAAGTTGATGATTCTGAACGTCTAATGGTATTAAATAATATTTATGAAATAACGGAATTTATAATTTTAGCAATTACACCAATTTTACCTACGACAGCAGAAGAAGCATATAAATTCTTTAATAAACCTAATAAATTTGAAAGCGTTATGCTTGAAACAATGAAACAAGTATCTAGAAAAGATGTTGACTATACAGTAATCGACCAATTTTCAGAGTTCTTTGAATTACGCGATAAAGTAAATGTTTTAATCGAAGAACAAATTAAATTAGGAAATATTAAGCGTTCAAATGAATTAGCTTTAAATATCCCTAACCCAAATGAATTTTTAAGAAGTCTTGATTTAAAAGTGTTATTAATGGTTGGACAAGTACAATTTGATAGTAAAAAAGAATTATCAGTAAATAAATTTGATTCAGTAAAATGTGCTAGATGTTGAAATCACTTTTTAGCTAATGAGATAAAAGAAGAGCTTTGCGAAAATTGTTACGATATTGTTTCTAATTTACCAGAAGTGGAATAATTATTATGAACATAGAAAAATTAAAGTTGAATGTATCTAGTTTTTTAGAAAAGTCTAAAAAATATTTACACAAGAATAAAAAACAAATTTTAATTAATTACATAATATTAATTGGTGTCTTTACTATCTTTTTAGTAATCGATCAACTAACTAAACAATATTTATGAAATCACCCTGTAGATGTTTTTGGCCAACATTCAGAAACTAGTGCGGAAAGTATATGACCAGCAAATAAAGTATATGGGGGCTCAGAGCATGGTAATGGAATTATAGGTATACGTAATGTTTGACATAAAGGTGTTACTGTTTTACCTGAGTCATGAGATGTAATCGCAGCAGTACAAGCATTAAGCATTATTTTAGCTATAGTTGTTTTAATAATTCCTATCTTTTTAAAATCTAAGTATGCTATTTATTATGCACTTGGATTAGGGATTTTACTAGCTGGTGATTTAGGAAACTGCATTGATAGATTTAGATTTTTAGGATACGTAAAAGATATATTCTACGTACCGTTTTGAGAAAATTGAAAAGGACAAACAGTTGGTACGTTCAATTACGCAGATTTATCAATATTTATTGCAATAGTTATCTTATTAGTTACAACAATTGTTAATGTGATAACTGAATATATTAAAGATAAAAAGAAAAAGAAGAACCAAATAAATAGCGAATTACAAAATTAGCAGTTTTAGTTAATAAAGCTGCTTTTTTATATCGCCTTATTAGTGCTTAAAAGCGTGTCTAAGTGCGTTGAGGAAAAAAGTAATAAAAAAGCACAGCTAGAGAATTAGATGTGCTTAAAATTGAATATTCGTTATTATTTGATAGTTTCAAATTCATATAAAACTGAAACTTTTTTAGCCATTTTTGTTAATGTTTTAAACTCAGTTGAGAAATTAGGATCATTAACAAAATTATTATAATCTGCTAGACTTGATCATCTTTCAATTAATACAACTTTATCATCGCTTTGAAGTCCGTATTCAAATGAAAGATTCATTTCAAGCATTCTAGTTTTCTTAGATAAAACAAACATATAATCTAAAAAAGGTTTAGTTTTTTCAGGATTAATAATGAATGTTGTTGCTTTAGCGAAAATCATTTATTTTACTCCTTTTATTTTTTAATTCTTTCGAATAGCATAAATGAATTAGCCTGATTAATGTTATCAAATTTATCAAATTTATTTATAGAATCAAGTGAAAAAGCTGGAACACCTAATGCTTTTTTCACATCATCCATTTTTTGTGGTAAAACAACTTGTAAGTAGGTGGCAACTGCGTAAATACCATTTAATAAAATTGATAAAACTTGAGATAAACGATTTAAATCTTCCTTTAATGTTCAAGGTTGAGTTTCATCAATATATTTGTTTAGTTCGCTAGATAAAGTAATAGCTACACGCAATGCCTTATCAACTTCAAAATTATCAAAATGTTTGATAAATTCATTTTTTGATGCTGTAATTTTATTTTTGATATCTAAGTCAATTGGTAATTCAGTTGAAACATATTTAATTGGTTCAGCAAAAGAATTGGATTTCATTTTTAAAGTACGAGATACTAAGTTTCCAAAATTGTTAATTAAATCAGCATTAATTACATCAATAAAGCGATCTTGGTCAAAAATTCCATCTTCTCCTAAAACTATTTGACTTGTTAAGTAATATTTAATCATTTCAGGGTGAAATTTTGCTAATAAATCATACGGGTCTACAACATTATTTTTGGATTTAGACATTTTTCCAGTTGGTGTAACCAATCAACCGTGTGCCTGAATTTTAGTTGGTAAGCGAAGATCGAGAGCTTTTAGGAAAATAGGTCAGTAAATCATATGGAAACGTGCGATTTCTTTTCCTAATAAATGAACCACCTCTGTATTTGGATCAGCCCAGAATTCTTTAAATAATTTAGGTTGTTCTAGTAGGTTTGGATCATAACCTAATGCAGTGATATAGTTGCATAAGGCATCTAATCATACATATAAAGTGTGTTTTTCCTCTTCTTGAATTTTAATACCTCAAGAAACGTTTGTTCTAGTTACTGATAAATCATCAAGACCTTTATTTAAAAAGTTATTTAACATTTCTTTAGTAATTTTAGCTGGCGAAACAAAATCAGGGTGTTCATTAAGGTAATTAATGAGTCAATCAGCAAATAAGTTCATATTGAAGAAATAACTTTCTTCAGATACAGTAACTAATTCGTGATCACTTGTTGGATGGTAGAACTTTCCATCTCTTTTAACAGCTTGAGTCTCTGTTAAAAATTCTTCATCACTAACTGAATATAATCCAGTGTAGCTATCTTTATATATGTATTCTTTTTCGAGAAATTTAGAAAAAATATGTCTAACACTTGTTTTGTGTTGTTCGTTAGTTGTTCTTGAATAAAAATCATAGTCTATACCAAAATCAACTCACATTTGTTTATAACTTGTGTAAAGTTCATCAACAAATTCTTGAGGTGTTTTGTTATTTTCAGCTGCTTTTAAAAAGATTTTTTGTCCGTGTTCATCACTACCTGTTAAGAACTTAACATCATAGCCCATTAGTTTTTTATAATTTGCAATTGTTCAAGCTAATGTGGTTGTATATAAATGACCAATGTGTAATTTACCACTTGCGTAATAAATAGGTGTTGTAATATAAAATCTTTTATTCATAATACTCCTATACTTTTTTAGGTTTATACAATTCTTTGATTTCTGGTAGGTAATCGTGATTTAATGTGTCGTGTGGATCGTGTAAATATAAATTAGGTAAAAAGTGTGTTCCTCAACCTGAATTATATCTAGCTTCAATTAAAACAAATTTAGGTTTATCTTGAACTCTTGGAATAATTTGTTGTATTCTTTTTGGCTCAAAATTATATTGTCTAAGTAAACAAAAAGCATCAACCATTCGTTCGACTGGTAACACCATTGTAAAGAAGCCTTTTTGCTCAATGATTTTTGATGCACCTATAATTAATTGTTCAAGATTTAAATGAATCTCATGAGTAGCTATCAATTTAGATTCAGAAATATTTTTCTTTAATTTTGTTTTATCATATGGATAAAAAGGTGGATTACAAAAAATAATTTGATATTTTTTACTTGCATTTTTACAGTGTTCTTTTCAAAATTCATTAAAGTCTTTATTGATAACTTTAATTTGTTTGTCAAGATTATTCATTTTTACATTGTATTCGGCTAATTCAGCAGCAGGTGCTTGAATTTCGACAGCATCAATTTTTAATTTTGGATTTCTAGCTGCGACAAAAATACTTAGAGCACCATTGTTTGCACCAATTTCCAGTGCACGGTGAATTTTTGTATTTAAATAAATAAAATTACCCAATAAGATTGTATCTACCGAATAATTAAACATATCTTTATCTTGATAGACATATAAATCAGAATCAAAACCCAAAGAGTTTTTTACTAATTTTCTATTTTCTTTTTCTAGGTTTATCATGTTTATCGTGCTTGTCGTGTTTTGTGTTTAATTTAAGCGGTGTTTTTAATTGTCTTGATTCTTTAAATTTGCGTTGATTTTCTAAGTATGTTGGATAAAGTTCTGCAAGTACGCAGTCAACTTTCCCTTCTACTAAATCAACACCTATTACGACTACATCAACGTAATCACCTAGGGTAAATGTTCTTTTTTCAGAAATTAATTTAGTTAAAGTTTCGTTAGCTTCATAATCTCCGTCAAATAAATTACTACGGTGCACTAGTCCGCTGGCTTTAAAATCAAATTCAACAAAGAAACCAAATTGTAAAATACTTAAAATTTGTACCTTAAATTGTTTACCAACTTGATTTTTAAGGAACTCAGCAAATTTTAAATCATTAACATTTCTTTCAATTTGTACTGCTTTTTGCTCACTCTTAGTGTTTAAATCACCAAAAATAGGTAGTTGGTCACGCATATGTTGCAATTTATCCATTTGTTTATTAATTAAGAAATCACGAATAATACGATGTATCATTAAATCGGGATATCTACGAATCGGACTGGTAAAGTGGCAATAGAACTGACTAGCTAAACCGAAGTGTTCGATATTTTCTGGTGAATATACTGCTTTTTGCATTGTTCTTAAAAAGAGAAGTTTTACGAAATCATCGTTTCTTAATTCTTTAACTTTATTTACTAATTCAGCAAAATTTTGTGGATTGATATTATTTTCGTTAATTCCGTCCATTGAAATGCCGATAACTGATAAAGCATTTTTTAAACCTTGTAATTTATCAGCATCAGGTTTTTCGTGTACACGGTAAAGAACAGGAAGCTTATTATCGTATAAAAATTTAGCAACTGTTTCGTTAGCACGAACCATAAAGTCTTCGATTAAAACTTCACTAAATCCACGTTTATTGATAATGATTTCTTTAACAGAACCATCCTCGTTTAATTTAATTTTTGGTTCATCGATTTCAAAATCAATATAACCTTGTTTCATTTTGTATTGATGAAGAATTAAACTAAGTTCTCTAGCTTGGTTAAGCATAGATTTTAATTCTGTAACAGCAGTTTGATTTTCAAAATCTTCATTAATTTTTCCTGTGTCAAAATATTTATCTACTTGTTTATATGTAAGTCTAAATTTAGACTCAATAATACCTTGGAAAATATTGGTTTTTACAGTATTACCATATTTATCGATTTCGACTTCACAAGCTAAGACAAAACGATCTTCATTAGGATTTAAAGAACAAATTCCGTTAGATAATTCAACTGGTAGCATCGGAATAACACGATCGACTAAATATATACTTGTTCCACGATTTAAGGCTTCTTCATTAATTTTTGTTTCTTCTCTAACATAGTAAGAAACATCAGCAATATAAACTCCAAGGAAATAATTTCCATTGTCTAATTTTTTAACAGTAATTGCATCATCAAAGTCTTTAGTATCATCACCATCGATGGTTACGATCATCTTATCGCGTAAATCTACACGATTAGAGATATCTTCGTTAGCGATTGTTTCTGGAATTGCTTTGATTTCTTCTTCTAAAGTGTCTGGAAACTTACTTGGAGCTTTAATTTGTTCTAAGTAAGATTTAACAAACACCATCGGGTCAGCTTCATTTGTGATTACACGTTCAATTTGAATTAAAATACTTTTTTCTTCATATTTTAAAATACGTGCTACTACTAAATCGTTTAATTTAGTAGGAACTACTGAAGAAATAAGTTTATATTGAATGGTTTTGAAACGTTCTTCAACAGGTACAAAATAAGTAGATGAATTTTTTTGTTTCATAAATCCAATCATTTCAGTGTTTCCACGTTCGATAATTTCGGTAACAACTCCATGGGTTAAATCGCTTTGGTTATCTCTTGGATTAACATATACATTAATTCTAACAATATCATTGTGAATTGCACCATTAAAATTAAAACTTTTAATAAATACACTATCTTTTGTACCAGCTTCTTCATCGATATTGTAGTCAACAAAACCAAATGATCCTTTCGCGTTAACACTTAATGTACCAACGATTGTGTCTTTTAAAACTGGTGCGTAGTATTCATCTTTATTATTTTTGAAAATTTTGTATTCCTTAAGTAATGTAGATAAAATATTTGTTAAATCTTTATTATTACGAACAGAAATACGAAAGTGTTTAGCAATATCTAGAAATGACCTGGATACAGCACTTTGTATGAAATGATAAATTTTTTCTTTATCCATATTTGAATTTCTCCTTACGTTATTTATAGTATATATACTATAAAGCATTAAAATCATAGCATAATTATAGATTTTAAAAGCAGACAAAAATCCACAAAACTTGTGGATCTTAGTGTACTAAAACAGCTAATAAAACAGCAAGAATTAATAAAATTAATCCAGATGTCATCATGCTGTATTTTAAGAATTTTTTAAATCCTCTTTCTTTTGAAGTTTTAAATAATTCTAAATCACTTGAACCAACTAAAGCACCAGAAAAACCATTTGAGTCTGGTGACATTAAAAATGAAATTAGGATTATGAAAAATCCTAGAATAATTAAAATAGTAGTAATAAAATAAACCACAACGTCCTACTTAATAAATTGTTTTAAATGATGTGCAACAGCACTTTCATCACAAGTTTTATCTAAAATTACATCAGCTTGCACTTTTAAGTCATCAGTAGCGTTAGCAACAGCAATTAAAGTTCCGATTTTACCTTTTGTTGATGCGTCGTTTAATGAATCACCGAAGTGTCATGCTTTATTTGGGTCAAGATTTAAATAATTACATAATCAAAGATCTGCGTTACCTTTAGAAATGTCTTTAGGTGTAATTTCCATAACGTTATTTTCACCAGCTAGGGTTAACTCTAATTTATCTCCATATTTATCCTGTAAAATTGGAAATATTTTTGCTAGCTTTTTAACAGGTGAAAAACTTGCAGGTCAAACAAAAGCTTTTTGCATATTGAAATTATTATCAAAATCTTTTCAATATTTACATGTATCTTTTGCGTGTCCCATAAATTGTTTTGAAATTATGTTTTTTGTATATGAGTTTTCTTTATTTGAATTGAAAATAACATTTAAGTTGTATTTTTCAAAATCTTTAACTAATTCAGCAGTAACATCTTTTGGTGCGTGTGCTTGATATACTAATTCATGTTTTCAGTAAATCTCTGAACCATTTCAAGTGATGTATGAGTCTAAACCGATTTTATCTACAATTCTTCTTGTATTATTATTTGCACTTCTTCCTGTACAAATTACAACAGGAAAAATTTTATTTACTTTTGATAGTACATCGCAAGTAAATTCGCTAGGGTCTTTTTGAAATCATTTTGGAGCAGGTCCATCAAGAGTTGTTCCGTCTAAATCTAAAAAAACGATTGAAGGTTGTGTCATTTTATTCCTTTCTGCAACTTTTTAAAGTAATATTTAAATTTTACACTATTTATGCTATATGCTAAAGGTTGAGTGCTTTCTATTATCATTTTTTTGTTTGTTTAAAATATTTTTATAAAAATTTATTAATCTATTTTTAAGGTGTAAAAATTATTTCGTTTTAAAAACTTATTAAATTCGTTTGTGTAATGCAAAAAAAATAAAAAAAAGATGGTTTTCAAAAAATAAAAATGCATTTTTATAAAAAAGCAGAGCATATTAAATATGCTCTGTCTATGATAATTATATTAAATCTAGATTAATGCTAAAAAGCATCTTTTCAGTCGTAATTTCCTTCGAGTGTAGATTTTAAAATATCTTGTACGGTAACTTGAGCTAACACTTTCTCAATGTCATTGTTAAGTACAATAAGAAGTGTTTTAAAGAACATACCTATATTGTTTGCGATTTTACATTTAACTTTTTTTGTTCCACTACTGTAACTTTCGTTAATTAATTTTAAGTGTAATTTGTTTAAAACGTCTTTTAAAGTAATTGTTGCAGGATCTTTTAGTATTTCGTATCCACCCATACGTCCAGGGTAAGCTTTTACTCAACCGCAATCAATATAAGGTTTTACGATTGTTCTAATCCGCACTGAGTTTACTTCTACATTTTTCGCAATCACACTACTTGGAACTACTTCACCTTTTTTGTGTGATAAGTAAGTTAAAATGTGTAAAGAAACAATATAGTCACTAAATACTCACTTTGTAGTGTTTTTTGTAGATTTTTTCATTACACATATATTATATAACATTTTTGGACAAAATAAAAACAAGCTTGCTGCTTGTTTTTTAACTAATCTATCAGAAATTAGGGACTTGTTGAGTTACGAAAATAAATTCTGTTGGTTCGTATTTATTTAAATAGTAAAGTCCTAATTTTTTGCTAATAATTACATATGCGATTTTTCCAAAATCAAGTTGGTTAGGATCTGTAGTTCCAAGGAAGTTTTGGACTAATTTAATTTCACTTTTCATTTCGTTTTCTGTTGGTTCTAAACCTAAACGTTTAGAAATTAAATTAGTTCAGAAGTATTGAGAAATCATATTTTCTGATTGTGCCTTCACTTGTTCCATTTCTTCAGTTTTAACGTTTGCTTGTGAGAAAGTTTGTAATAATAAATCTTCAGGGATTTCTAATGGTTTATTTTTAACTAAAATTTCTTTAATAATTCTTTGAGCATAATCAAATACAGCATCAGAAAAGATTTGATGTTTAACAGATGTTGTTATTTCTTTTTCGATATCTGCAAGTGTAGAAACTTTTTCTAATCCCATTAATTTAACATTTTCTTCTGTAATAGGCATTGCTTTTGCTTCTTTTATTTCTTTAACTTGTAAATGGACATCTGCAAATTCGTTGGTAATATCTTTTTCATCACCAACTTTTAAACCAATAATTTCTTTTTCTACTGGTGTTGTAGCATTTTTGTTTGCTTTAACTTGAATTGTATCTTTTCTAACTGAATTATCAGATTTTGATTTCATTTCTATTTCTAAAATAACTATATTTCCATCTTGAATTGGTTCTTTTGTGTCTAAATAAAATGTGTAATTAGACATAAATGATTTTTTGAATTCTTCAATTTTAGATTCAAAATTTTTATCATATTGAAATTTTGCAGAAGGTTGAAAATCTACTTGAAAATCTTTAAGATCATCTAAAAAGTAAACTTTCAAGTCAAATGAAAGGTTTTCTACTGATACGTTTACATTTTCAATTACTGGTAAAAATGAAATTTTAGAATTATCTTTTAAATTATTTCTAAAAGTTTCATCTCTTTTCATTTCGATGTAAGCATTTTTTGCTAATTCTAAAATTGTTTGTTGAGTAATTTTTTCTTGTTTATCTTTTTTTTGCCCTTCAAGATAATTAAGAGCATCATTTTGTGATTTTAATCATTCATCTTTAGCAACTGTAAAGTTAATAATTTCTTGTTTTAACATAAAACTCCTTATTTTGCGTTCATTAAACAATATTCAACTAATGTACTTACTAATTCACCTTGAGGTTCACCATTTTTATCAGCTGTACCTGCAACATCACAGTGAATGTAACCAACACCGTTTGTGAATTCTTTAAGGAACATAGCAGCTTGTGAAGAGTCTGGTCTAACAACTTTGCTTCAAGAAGCTAAGTCAGCAACTTTTGAGCCTTTGTTTCCTTTATTGTAATCTTCGTGCATTGGCATTCTTCATACTTTTTCTTGTGCTACTTGAGCAGCTTTATTAAATGTTTCTCATTTTTGATCGTTAGTTGATCAAATTCCTGTATAAACATTTCCGAGTGCTGTTAAAATTGCACCAGTTAATGTAGCAACATCAATTAATGTTGTCGCTTTTAATTTACTTGCTCCGTAGTATAAACCATCAGCAAGAACTAAACGACCTTCAGCGTCTGTGTCGACTACTTCAACTCATTTACCACTCATAGATTGGTATACATTTTCAGGAAGTGATGCGTCTGCGTTAATTCTGTTATCTGTAATACACATAATAGCAGCAACATTAACTTTAGCTTTTAATAAAGCTAAAACTTTAACTGCGTAGGCTGCAATTACAGAACCTGACATATCATATTTCATTCCTTCCATATGATATCCTTTAGTGTTAACACCACCTGTATCAAATGTAATTCCTTTACCAACGATAACGATTTTTTCTTTTGACTCTGGATTTCCGTTATATGAAGCAATGACAACTCTTGGTTCGTGTGTACTTCCTTTGTTAACAGAAAGTAATAATCCCATATTGTTTGCTTCGATTTCTTTTTTAGTTAAGGTTTCGGTTTTTAAACCTTCAATACCAGCAAAATCAGTTGTAATAGCAGCAGCTAACATTTCTGAGTTTAAAAAGTTTTCAGGCATAATTTGTAAATTTCTAACTTGAGTAATTGCTCTTGAAAGATATTGACATTTTTTGATTAATTCAGAGTCGTATTTAGCTCCTAAATATAATGCTATTTCTTTTTTATCTTTTTTGTCCTTAGGATCTACTTTTGCATTTGTTTTTTTGAATAATTTAGCTGTAGCAAAATCAGATTTAATAATAAATGTTCTGATTAATGTATCAGCTGTTAGTTCTTCTGTAATAAAGCTTTTTAAATCAAAAGCATAATTTCTTGATAAAGAACCTGCAATTTTTTTGATTAATGAATTAATACCCTCTAAGTTTGTGTGTTCTTTATCTAAATATACATAAGCGATGTTATTTTGTAAATCTTCAGTAACTGTTAAATTTTTACGACCTACAAATTTAGGAAATTCTGTTCCTTCGTATGCAGGACGAACAAGCATAAAGTTTAAATCTTTTTTATTTAAAATTCTCATTTTCTACTCCTTTTGATATTTGGTTAATAGCTAATAGTGCACTTTCACGATATGCACGAATTAAACCACCAGCTCCTAGCTTAATACCACCAAAATATCTTGCAACAACTATTACATAGTTATACATTTTTTTAAGCTGTAATAAATCATAAATTGGTCTACCAGCTGTGTTTTTAGGTTCACCATCATCATTAAATCCACCACTTTCAACACCATTTTGGTAAATTAAATAACCATAACAAACGTGTCGAGCTTTTTTGTTTTCTTTTTGGACTGATGAGATGATTTCTTTTAAGTTAGCTTTGTCTGTTAATTCAAATGCGTAGCTGATGAACCTTGATTTTTTAATAATTAATTCTGTTTTAATCATATGTAACATCTTTTAAATTACGACAGAAATTAATAAAATGCTTGTGAGCCTTATCTAAGTCTGGACGCCCTTTATCTTTGAAAAATTTAAATTTTTCAGCGTATTCAAAGAATAAACCATAAATTTCCTTGTCATCTTGGCAAGGTGTTAAGCCTAAATTAGTTAAGCGTTCTGGATAGTATTTGCTGATTAATTTTCACATCTGAATTGCAACAAATTCAGTAGGGAAATTTTCGATTTTAACTGATCCGATAGTTAATAACTTAATAGCAATTTCTTGATCATCAAATTTAGGCAATAAGATACCTGGTGTATCAAGGAAAAGAAATTCGCCGTTTACGACTCATTTTTTCTCACGTGTAACTCCAGGATAATTAGCAACTTTTAATTTAGCCTTTTCTGATACTAAATTAATTAATGTTGACTTACCACAGTTTGGAACACCAACAACAAATGATTTAATGCGACTAATTAACATTCCTTTAGATTTATCACGAGCAATTTTTGGAGCCATAATTTGTTTTAATTTATTTAAAATAATTTTTTTAGATGATTGCTTTCTTAAATCTAATCAAAGAATATTTTCACCTTTAAAACGTGCGTTAATTTCATCTTTTTTAGATTTATCCATTAAATCACTTTTAGTAACAATAAATAATCTTGGTTTTTGAGGTGAGATTGCATCGAAATCTTCATTATATGAACTAATAGGACAACGTGCATCGAGTACGACTATAAAAACGTCACATAAATTAGCGTTTTCTTTAATATCTTTCATCGCCTTAGCCATATGACCTGGAAATCATTGGATTAGGTTTCTAAATTCTTTTTCTTCTTTATTTTGTTCAAACATTTTATATTCCTTTATTAAGTTCTTCTAATTTCCTAATTTGTTTTTCAAGGCGATTGTTTTCAAAAGTCAATTCATCAATTTTATTTTTTTGTTGTTCGATAATTTTTTCTTTTTTATCCAAGTCGGTTTGCGTTACATTTGAGTCTTGCAATAAAAAATACACTTGAGAAGCAATTTTTTCTAAGAATGAATCGACTTCTGCTTTTGAATAGCCATTTAAGGAACTACCGAATTTATTTTCTAAAAGTTGTTGGTAGATATTTTTAATTAAATCGTGCATCTTACTCCTTATTTGTTTCTGATTTTATCTAGAATAATAGCTGTAGCACAAGCCACATTTAAGCTTTCAAATGAAATTGGAATATAGATATCTGTATCACTTAATTTTTGAATGTCTTTGCTAATTCCTTGTCCTTCGTTACCTACGACAATAATGATTTTGTTTTCTTTAAATTGGACATCGTTTAAAGCTTGTGCTTTTTCATTTAATAATGTCTCATAAACAGTAAAGTTATCATTTTTTAAGTCAATTAGTGTTTGATTTAAGTTTTTTGTTTGGATGATGTTAGTATCAAAGAAAGCACCTTGACTTGACCGAATTACTTTGTCATTATAAGGGTCAAGATTTTCAATAATAACAGTATCAAAATCAAAAGCTTTTGCTAAACGAATAATTGTTCCAACATTCCCTGGATCTTGTAAATTATTTAGTGCGATTACTTTGTTGATACTTTGCGATAAAGGCTTATCTTTTTTAACAACAGCAATAATTTGTTGTGGTGTTACGGTAGAAGCTAATAATGAAATAATTTCCTTTGAAACTAAAGTGGAATCTGAATATTTTTGGTTTTCTTCAGTTTCGATAGTTTCTACAACAATACCGTATTTTTTAGCTTCTTCAACTAAATGGTAGCTTTCAATTAAGTAAAGACCTTCTATATCTCTATATTTTTTTTCTTTTAATTTTTTTCAAAATTTGACTTTGGGATTATTTTTGCTCACTAAAATCATGTTCAATTAAATAATTTTTTCCTTTTTCTACTTCGTATAGTGATAAGTCAACAAAATCAAGTTGTCTCATTACTTCGAATCCTAAAATACTTACACAGTTGGCTAAATTGATTGAACGCATTGCTGAGACCATTGGTATTCTAATGCAATCATCCAAATGATCTTGTAAGACTTTTTTGTCAATCCCAGTTGATTCTCTTCCAAACATCATTCAGATTTCACCAGTTTTTTCAAATTCTTGTTTATAGTTCATATCTGAATATGTTTTTAATCCATAACGAGTAACGTAAAAAATACGTTTATCACCATATTTCTTAGCAAAGTCTTCGTATGATGCATGTACTTCATGAGGGATATCTGAAAGCATTCTTCCTGCTCCAGCACGTCTAAGTCATTTTGGGTGTAAATCAAAACCAATTGGTTTGATAATGTGTAGTTTTGCACCTAATGCAAAACAAGTACGAATAATATTACCTGTATTTGGGCAAATTTCTGGTTGGTATAAAACAATATTTAACATGTTATTATTATATATTTAATATACGTTTTTGCTTCGATTTAAGCTAAAAAGTCGAAGAAAAAACGCACATAAGTGCGTTTTAGTATGAATGAAATAAACTCGATAATTTTTATCATTAATTACAATTTAACTTTTGGTAAACTCTAAATTAGAGTGTGGAATTAAATTACAAAATGAAATGAACCCAAAAGTAAATCTTTGTAATTTATCAAAAAACTACCACAGAATATGAATAACATCAAATTCAGATTATTAGTAATAAAACTTGATAATTGACCAGATTATTGTTTCAGTACTATGTTAGACATATTTTTGGTAATTTTAAAAATATGTAATTCATTTTTTACTTCCACATATATATTATATACTTAACTTGTTTTTTTTCTTAAAATGACTATACGCAAGGCTTAAAAATTAAAATCTGTATTTTAATCAATTACTAAGCTGTTTTAAAAACTTTTAGCACTATATTTTAGGCTTAAAAGTTTTGCAAAAAAATCAGAAATTTTTTTAATGCTTTATGCAAGCAATAAAAATTTTAAAAATTTTTATTTTTTTGTAGAAAAAAACTAATCTTTTTTCACAAAATTTACCAATTGTCCAAATTACAAAAGCATCTTATATTTAATCTAAAGTTAAGTTTTGTCTGACAACATTTTAATGTATAAATTGTACTATTAAAATAATATTCCCAGTTTATATTCTTTTAAAGTAGCGAATATTTTTTTAATAAATTTTAATAAGTGTTGTCTTCTGAAATCATGCAAATCAATGTTTATTATAAAAATATAAAAGAAAAAAGAGAGTTATAAACTCTCTTTTTTAGTAGGGTGATCAATTATTTAATAATTTTTGTAACTGATCCAGCACCAACTGTACGTCCACCTTCACGGATTGAGAATTTTGTTCCTTCTTCAACAGCGATAGGTGCGATTAATTTAACTTTTAAGTTAACATTTTCCCCTGGCATAACCATTTCACGTCCAGCTTCGAATTCAATTCCCCCTGTAACGTCTGTTGTACGGAAGTAGAATTGAGGTTTGTAGTTTTTGAAGAATGGTGTGTGACGTCCACCTTCTTCTTTTTTAAGTACATAGATAGCAGCTTCGAATTCTGTATGTGGAACGATTGAACCTGGTTTAGCTAAAACTTGTCCACGTTCAACGTCTTCACGGTTAACTCCACGAAGTAATAATCCAGCGTTATCTCCTGCTTGTGCTTCTTTAAGGTTTTTACGGAACATTTCGATTCCTGTAACAACTGTTTTCTTAGTAGGTTTAAGACCAACAATTTCAACTTCTTCGTTTAATTGTAATCTTCCACGTTCTACACGACCTGTAGCAACTGTTCCACGTCCTGTAATTGTGAAAACGTCTTCAACAGCCATTAAGAATGGTTTGTCGAATTCTTTAACAGGTGTTTCGATGTATGAGTCAACTGCATTCATAAGTTCCATAATTTTTTCTTCGTATGCAGCATCACCTTCTAATGCTTTTAAAGCTGATCCACGGATGATTGGAGCGTTATCTCCGTCAAATCCGTATTCTGAAAGAAGACCACGAATTTCCATTTCAACTAATTCGATCATTTCTTCTTCACCTTCTAACATATCACATTTGTTTAAGAAAACAACGATACGAGGAACACCAACTTGTTTAGATAAAAGAATGTGTTCACGTGTTTGAGGCATAGGTCCATCTGTTGCAGCAACAACTAAGATAGCTCCGTCCATTTGAGCTGCCCCTGTAATCATGTTTTTAACGTAGTCAGCGTGACCTGGACAGTCTACGTGAGCGTAGTGTCTTTTTTCTGTTTGGTATTCGATGTGTGATGTATTAATTGTAATACCACGTGCTTTTTCTTCTGGTGCATTATCGATTGAAGCGTAATCACGAGCTTCTGATAAACCTTTTTTAGCTAATGTTGTAGCAATAGCAGCTGTTAATGTAGTTTTACCGTGGTCAACGTGTCCGATTGTACCAACGTTAACGTGTTCTTTACTACGGTCAAAATCTAATTTTGCCATTTGTATCCTTTCTTTGAATTAATTAATTATTTTATTTCAACTATATATAAATTTTTGTTCTAGCGCTAAAACCACCAAAGCCTAGTCTTTCAGCTAGGACCTGTCCTATTTCTTTTAGCACATATATTTTAGCAAAATCTAAATAAAAATTAATTCTCACACTTATTGTGTTGTTTCTATTTAAATCTATTTATAAATTTATAGATATATTTTAACAAAAAAAGTTTTTTTGCAAAATATAGATTATTACTAATATGACTTTTTTAGCAACTGGTCTAAAATACTAAAAATACCCTAAATATAGGTACTTTTGGTTTACAAATGTGGAAAAAGTGGAAAGTGTTCCACATCATTCAGCGATTTGCTTTCATAAAAAAAGAAAAATAAGATAATTTAATTACATTTAGAACAAAAAATTCTATTTGTTGAAATCTAATTATTAATTTAATAAAGGATGCTATATGAATAAAACACAATTTGACAAAAAAGAATATTTAGAAAAAGTTCACGCATGATGAAGAGCTGCAAACTTTTTATCAGCAGGACAAATTTATTTAAGAAATAACCCACTTTTAGAAGGTGGATTAAAACCAGAAGATGTTAAAATGTACCCAATTGGACACTGGGGAACAATCCCAGGTCAAAACCTTATTTATGCACACTTAAACCGTGTAATTAACAAATACGATTTAAATATGTTCTATATTGAAGGTCCAGGACACGGTGGACAAGTTATGATTTCTAACTCATATCTTGATGGTAGTTACACAGAATTATTCCCTGAAATTACTCAAGATACAGCTGGAATGCAAAAAATGTTTAAACGTTTCTCATTCCCTGGTGGAACAGCTAGTCACGCAGCTCCAGAAACACCTGGATCAATTCACGAAGGTGGAGAATTAGGATATTCATTATCACACGCAACAGGAGCAATTCTTGATAACCCACAAGTTATTGCTGCAACTGTAATTGGTGATGGTGAATCAGAAACAGGTCCTCTTGCAGGAAGCTGATTCTCAACATCATTTATTAACCCAGTAAATGACGGTGCCGTATTACCTATCTTACACATTAACGGTGGAAAAATTTCTAACCCAACAATTATGTCTCGTAAATCAGACGAAGAAATTAAAAGTATGCTTTACGGATTTGGATGAGAAGCAATTTTTGTTGAAGCTGATGTAAATGACCAAGTTGGAATTCACGAACAAATGGCTGAAAAATTTGATGAAGCTATTGAAAAAATCTTAAAAATTCAAGCAGAAGCACGTAAAAAACCAGCAGAAGAAGCTACAAGACCACTTTGACCAGCTTTAATCGTTCGTACACCAAAAGGATGAACATGTCCACACAAAATTAATGGATTAACATTTGAAGGAAGTTTCCGTGCACACCAAGTTCCATTACCTGTAACAAGCGAAAAACCAGATATGATTGAAGATCTTGAAGCATGATTACTTTCATATAAACCACATGAATTATTCGATAAAAACGGTAAATTTAAAGAAGAATATGCTGAAATTGCACCTAAAGGTGACAAACGTATGGCAATGAACCCAATCACAAATGGTGGAATTGATCCAAAAGTGTTAGATTTACCTAAATGAGAAGATTTTGTACTTAAATTTGATAAACCAGGACAAATCAAAGACCAAGATATGGTTACAGCTGGTAAATACTATGCAGAAGTTGTAAAACGTAACCCAACAAACTTCAGAGCATTTGGACCAGATGAAACAAAATCAAACAGATTATTTGATTTATTAAAAGTAACAAACCGTCAATGACTTGAAAGAGTTGAACCAGAATTAGATGAAGCTATCGGACCAGTTGGTAGAATTATCGACTCACAACTTTCAGAACACCAATGTGAAGGATTCTTAGAAGGATATGTATTAACAGGTCGTCACGGATTCTTTGCATCATACGAATCATTTTTAAGAGTTGTTGATTCAATGCTTACACAACACATGAAATGAATTGCTAAAGCAAGAAAAGTTGAATGAAGAAATGACTATCCATCACTTAATGTTATTGCTACATCTACAGCATTCCAACAAGACCATAACGGATACACACACCAAGATCCAGGTCTTTTAGGACACTTAGCAGATAAAAAACCAGAATTAATTCGTGAATACTTACCTGCTGACTCAAACACATTACTTGCTGTATTAGATAAAACATTAACAGAAAGAGATGTAATTAACTTAATCGTTGCTTCAAAACAACCAAGAGAACAATGATTTAATGTAGATGAAGCACGTGAATTAGTTGAAAAAGGACTTAAAGTTATTGATTGAGCTTCAACATGTTCAATGAATGAAGAACCTGATTTAGTTCTTGTATCATCAGGTACAGAACCTACATTAGAATTACTTGCAACTACAGAATACTTACACAAACAATACCCAGAACTTAAAATTAGATTTGTTAACGTAGTTGACTTATTAAGATTAAGACATCCAAAACACGATCCACGTGGATACAGTGATGCAGAATTTGATGCAATCTTTACAAAAGATAAACCTATTGTATTTGCATTCCACGGATTTGAAGGATTAATTAGAGATATCTTCTTTGACCGTCACAACCACAATGTTTACCCACACGGATACAGAGAAAACGGTGATATTACAACAGCATTTGACATTCGTTTAATGAGTGATATGGATAGATACCACATGTCTCAAACAGCTGCAAAAGCAGTATATGGTGAAAAAGCTGCTGACTTTGTTAAACTTATGGATGAAAAAATTAAATTCCACAAAGAATACATTCAATCAGTAGGTATTGATGAAGATGAAGTAAGATTCTGAAAATGAGAAGGATTAAAATAAGTTATTTAACTTTAAATTAGTACCCAGAAACTAGCTATTAATTTAGCTAGTTTTTTATATATTCATCTAAATTAAATATAATTTAAAGGTAATCAAAAAGGAGATTTATATGGCAAATATTTATGATCAATCACAACCAAACAGAGAAAACGGTTTTAATCCAACACCTGATATTGAACAAAGAAATGCAAAAGCATCACTTGGTGGAAAAATATTTTTATACCTTAGCTTTATTTTAATTATTCCAATCATTTGATACATTGTTAAAAATAATAAATTACGTGCTCAACAAAATAAAATTAATCAATTAGCAAGTAATATTGATACTCAGCTTGCTCGTCGTAGTGAGACATTAATTAAGTTATATGACACAACAAAAGGATATGCAAATTTTGAAAAATCAATTATGACTGATGTAACAAAAATGCGTAGTGCATTATTACACGAACAAAATATCAATCGTAATGAATTGCAAGAATTAAATAGTTCTGTATTTGGTAGACTTTTTGCTGTAGCTGAAAACTATCCAGAATTAAAAGCTAGTGCGATGTTTCAAGAATTAGCTGAGCAAGCTGCATATTTAGAAAGAGAAATCGCAGCTTCTCGTAGACTTTATAACCAAGAAGTTAATGAATTTAATACAGCATTATTTGTATGACCTTCAAATGTTGTAGCAGAAAATGCACACTTACGTACAATTGAATTATTCCAAGCTTCAACAAAACAAAGAGAAGATGTTAAATTAGAATTTAACTTTTAATTTATATGTATAAAAAAGTTACTCCTGTAAGTAATATTGAAGAAATCAGAAATAAAATTAGCGATAAAGTAAAACAACAATTTGCTGATTATTTACAGACAAGTGTTATAGAAAAAGTTAATAAAATACAAAATTCATTTTTCTATAAATACTGATGAGTTGGTTTTGCTACTGCTTTAGATATTTCGCTTATTTTATTTATTATTTTCGGTTTTGTTGATCTAGCTGTTCTTCTAATTCCGATATTTATTTTATGAGTAATATGCTTTTTACTGGTTTTTTACCGTAGAAAACTAAAAAAGAGAATTAGAAAAATAATCGAAAGTTCATTTGACCAACAAATTACGGATGAAATTTTAGAAACTGCATTCGAAGATATTGATGAGTTAGAATACATTGGTGCAACATCAAATATTCCTGATAATTGTGGATTTAACATTAAGTTTTTTGAAGATGCAAGAGATTTTTCAATTCCAAGCTCTGCAAGAATTAAAAATATAGGTTTAATTTATCATTTTAAATTATTAGATCGTTACGATTTTTATACAGTTAACGTTTTATTCTCATGAATAGTAAGTAACGGTAAGACAAGCACAGAAGTAACTAGAGCAATGCAATATTATTATTGCTATTTAAATGATTTAGAACCTAATATGGAATTTGATTTTTCATTATTTACTAAAAATTTAAATGATAAAAATCACAAAACACAAAAACTTGAAAATGATGTTTTTAATAAATATGTCAAATTATGTTCAAATGATGAAATTAAGGCGAGAATGTTATACACTAACTACGCACAAGAAATGACATTACAACACTTATATAACGTCAGAGAAGCAATTCAAAATAATGATTTAATGTATCAAAACTTTTGAATTGCAGTTTTAAGTAGTCAAATCATTGCGGCTCATTGTACTCAAGATTATCAAGATCAATTAAAGGTTACATTTAATGGTAAAAAAATAACTGAACAAGAAATAATTGATAATTTATATAAAAATATTGAAACAGATATTTATGCAGTATATGCAACTGCTGCATTTATTACCTGTTTACCATTTCTTTAAAATTAAAAAAGTCAGATAGATTATTTACTACCTGACTTTTTTAATTTTAAATAAGCTGCTTGAGCAATCATTGCTCCATTATCTGTAGCGTATTTTAAAGAAGGAATAATAGTGTTTGGGTGTAGTTTTAAAAATTCTCTTCTTAGTTCACTATTAGCTGAAACACCACCTCCTAGTACTAAGGTTTTAATATTAGGGTGTAGTTCTAAAGCTTTCTTTGTTTTATCGATTAAGTATTCTACAGCAACCTTTTGAAAACTTGCTGCAAATTGTTCTTTGTCAACTTCTTGGTCTTTCATTTTAAGTTTGTTAACAGCATTTAATACTTGTGTTTTTAAACCACTAAATGAAAAGTCTAATAATTCTTCAGTGTGTGGTTTAGTGAATGATAAATATTCACCTTGATAATTTTGAGCTACTCTATCAATAATTGGTCCACCAGGAAAACCAAGACCGATTCGTGAAGATACTTTGTCAAATGCTTCACCAACAGCATCATCTAATGTCTCTCCGATAATTTCTAAATCATCAACATCGTAAGCAAGAATTAGTTGAGTATGTCCACCACTAACTAATAAGCATAATGCAGGAAATTCAATTTGTTCAGTAATTGTTGAAGAAAGAAAATGTCCATGTAAGTGATTAATTGGAATTAAAGGTTTCTGAATTACTAAAGCAAATGCAGAAGCAAATAAATAACCAACTTGGAGTGTACCAATTAATCCTGGTTCCTTGGTATAAGCAATATAGTCAAAACTATTTGGATCATATTTTTCTAAGATTAATTCTTGAATAATAGCAATATTTTTAACATGCTCACGTGAGGCTATTTCAGGAATTGTGCCACCAAATTTTTTAAAAATATCAATTTGCGAAATTGTTCATAAATCTAAAACTTTACCATCTTCAAGGACCGCAATAGAAGTATCATCATGAGATGTTTCAATACCTAAAATTTTCATTATTGTCCTCCTATTTGTGGTTTTTTAATGTAAAGTGGTTCAATGTCCATAGCTTCTTTTTGAAGAAAACAATCTTGATATTTTACAAAGTTATGAATGATGTTTTCAAAATTGATTTTTTGAACTGGAAGTTCTGAGTTTTCTACAGTAACTGTTTGTTCGTTTACGTTGGTATTTTTGGTGTTAAATAAATATTTTTTTCCACCTTGAGCGTCTAACACTAGAATATCATTTTCTGATTGTTTTTGCAATAAAGCAAATGAATTAGTTATATACATAGGGATATTAGTCATTAATGAAATTGTTTGAAAATAAACTAATGAGCTACGCACACCGGTAAAAAATCCTGGACCAATATTTGTGTATAAACCTTTTAGATTTTGTACTTCTAAATTATTTCTAATAAGTAGTTCTTCAAATTGTTCTGTAATTAAGTGAACTTTCTTTTTATAACCTTGCATTAGAGTTGAATCAATTACATTGAAGTTATCATCAAATAAAATTAATACGAAGTCTTCAGTTGCTGTATCTAAATAAATATTCATTATTTTACCTCCGTAATTTCAAATTGATGATAATCATTATCTAGTAATGTTGCATTAATTTTTATATAACTATTTAAACTATTTTTAAGGAGATTCGATCATTCGATAGCAACAATGTTATCTTCAAAGTAGTCTTCAAATTCATCCAAATCACCTTTATAGTTATATAAATCGATGTGAACTAATCCATCGTAGGTTTTCATATATGAAAAGCTAGGTGATGTAATACGTTCTTTAATTCCTAATTGTTTAGCAAGTAATTTGACAAAAGTGGTTTTTCCTGCACCTAGGTCACCTTCTAATAAAATGAATTGATTTTCTTTAATTAGTGGTAATATGTCAAAAATAAATTTATCTAAATCACTAATTTGGTTTGTAATAAGTTTTTTCATAAATAAAATAAAAAGCAAAGTTTAAAACAATGCTTTTTGTCCTTCTGTTAATTTTGGTGCTTTAATTATAACAATTGCTTCAGGTCCAGTGTGCATTGCAACTACATTTGGAATTTTAGCGACAAAAGGTTCTAAACCGTAATTTTCTTTAACATATGATAAATATTGTTCGATTTCTTGATTATCTGAATGTAAAATTACACAATCGTATTCATCATTATTATGGTTGGCGAATTTTGAGTCGATAACTTTTTGAACAGTTTTGTTAAATGTTCTTCCTTTTCCCTCTTTAAGCAGTTCTCCTGCTTCAAATTTGATCATTGGAACAATTTGTAATAACTTAGCTAAGGTTGCAGCAGCAGGGCTTAAACGCCCTCCTTTAACTAAGTAATCATTAAATTTAGGTACTAAAGTTACATCGTAACGTGTATCTCAATTATTTAAGTAAGCTACAGCTTCTTCTAAAGATACGCCTTTTTCTAATAAACTTTCAAGTTCTCTGATTTTTAATGGAATTAATTCTGCTACGTATAAAGACTCAATAACCTTTACATTAGGAAAGTCTTGTGCTAGATTAATGAGCATTTGGTTTTGGCTTGATAAGTGTTTTGAGATAGGAAAAACAACCACTTGATCATATTCGCTACTTAATTTTGCAAGTAAGTCAGTAGCAATCCCTAAAGGTGTGGCTGAAGTTTTAGCTGTCCCTGATTCTAAGTGATAATGTTCAAATAAATTATCACTTGTAATATCAATTCCATCTTGTAATTTTTTATCATCAATGAAAATTAATAAGGGTAAGAAAAATCAATTATTTTTGTGTGCTTCTACTTGAGAAAAACCAGCAGAAGAGTCGATTACAATAGCTGTTTTAGTCATAGTGTTATTATATTATATTTTGTTATAATAAGACTATGTTAACATTTAATAATTTAAACAATTTTTTTAAGAATATTTCAATAATTTATGTGGACCAAAAAATTCACAATACAAAACAAATTACAACAGACAAATTAATCTTTTTTGTTGATGAAAACAATAAAGTAAATTCAATTAACTGTTTAGATAACGAATGATTAGGTATTGAACCTAATGTAAAATTCGGAAGATTAACAAGTGCACAAATTGAATTACTCGAAACTAAAGCAAAAGAACTTGGATTAGAAATTAGACCAATTCAACAATTTATTTTTGGTGAAATCTTAAAACGTGATGTACATCCAAAAAGTCAAAAGCTTTTTGTTTTAGAAGTTTTAATTAATCAAGAAACTCAACAAAAAATCCAATTAGTGACTAACACATTAGATTCTGCTGAAGGTAAAGTAGTGGTACTTGCATTACCAGGTGCAACTACTTTTGCTGGTACACCAATTTTAAATGGAAAAGTAATGGATGTTTCTAGTTATGGAATGCTTACAGGCTATCGTACTTTAGGTATTGATAAAGATGGATTAATTTTCGGTGAAGCAAACCAAATTGGAAAGGAATTTGAATTTTAATGAATATATTAGAAGACTTAAGAAACCGTGGAGTTTTAAAACAAATTAGTAATGAAGAAAAATTTTTAAGCTTACCTAAAGGTACAACTGTATATGCAGGTTTTGATCCAACTGCTACAAGTTTACATTTAGGAAACTACATTCAAATTGCTAACTTATTACGTTTTAAACAATATGGTTGAAACTGTATCGCTGTGCTTGGTGGAGCTACAGGAATGATTGGTGACCCATCATTTAAGGATGCAGAAAGAAAATTACTTGATAATGAAACATTATCAAAAAATAAAGCACATATTAAAGCACAATTAGAAAGCTTTGGTTTAGAAGTTGTAGATAACTATGACTTTTACAAAGATATGAATATCTTACAATTTTTAAGAGATGCAGGTAAGATGGTTAATGTAGCATACTTACTTGCTAAAGATAGTGTTGCATCTCGTATTAATAATGGGTTAAGTTTTACTGAATTTAGTTACAGCTTAATTCAAGGTTGAGACTTTTTAACCTTATATAAATCTAAAAATGTGTTTGTACAATTTGGTGGTTCAGACCAATGAGGTAATTTAACAACTGGATTGGATATGATTAATAAACAATTTGGAGAACAAAGTAAAGCTGTAGCTCTTACATCAAATTTATTAACAGATGCAAATGGAAATAAATTTGGAAAATCTACAGGTGGTGGTAGCTTATGATTAGATAAAACATTAACTAAACCATACTCAATGTACCAATTTCTATTAAATCAACCAGATTCACAAGTTGAAAAACTACTTAAATGATTAACATTTATAGAAGTGAATGAAATTGATGCATTAATGCACAAACATAACGAACAACCAAATGCACATTTAGCTCAAAAAACACTTGCATTTAATGTTATCAAACAATTACAAGGTGAACAAGAAGCTAAATTAGCACAAAAAATTTCAGAGTTATTATTTAATAAAAAAGTAGATTTATCAGAATACTCATTAGAAGATATTAAATTAATTTCAGAACAAATTAATACTTTAGAATTAAATCAAAATGAAAACTTAGTTGATCAATTGATTGCACAAAAAGTATTGCAATCAAAACGTCAAGCACGTGAATTTATTGCAACAGGTTCAATTAAAGTTAATAACCAATCTATAACAGAAGAATTTAATTTAGAATCAAACTTATTTAACGGTGAATATGCGATTTTACATGTTGGAAAGAAAAATATTTACTGCATTAAAATTACAAAATAAAATAAATTGAGCATAGGCTCAATTTATTTAATTTAGAAAGGAATTTATGTTAGGTTTTTTAGAAAAGAAATTTGAAAAAAGTTTAGCAAAAATGGCTAAAAAAACCGTACTAACAGAAGCAGACATTGCTGAAATTACTCGTGAAGTCAAAATGTCTTTACTTGAAGCTGACGTTAATCTTAAAGTTGTTAAAACTTTTATTAATAACGTTAAGGAAAAAGCTTTACAACGCGAAGTAATTGGTAAGTTAAATCCTTCACAACAAATGGTGAAGATTTTTCACGAAGAATTAGTAGCAATCCTAGGTGGTAGTGTTAAAGAGTTAAAAATCGATAAGAAACCATATGTTATTATGATGTGTGGATTACAAGGATCTGGAAAAACTACAGCAACTGCTAAATTAGCTTACTACTTACGTAAGAAAAAATATGTTAATAAACCATTGGTGGTTGCAGCAGATATTTATCGTCCTGCTGCTGTCGATCAATTAGTTACATTAGCAAAAAGTATTCAAGTAGATTATTTTGAAATGGGTGTTGATCATTCAGTTAATGAAATTACCGAAAATGCCTTAAAATACGCTAAAGAAAACGAAAATGACTTAATTATTATTGATACTGCTGGTCGTTTAAGTGTTGATGAAAAATTAATGAATGAATTAATAGAACTTAAAGCAATTGCAAAACCAAGTGATATTTTCTTTGTTGCTGATGCACTTAGTGGTCAAGATATTATTAATGTTGCTGAAACATTCCATCACAATTTAAAATTAACAGGAACTATCATTACAAAACTTGATTCAGATGCTCGTGGTGGAGCTGCACTTAGCTTAAGACAAGTTTTAAATATTCCAATTAGATTTATTGGTACAGGTGAAAAAGTTTCGAACTTAGATTTATTCTATCCTGATCGTATGGCTGATAGAATTCTTGGAATGGGTGATGTTCTTTCATTAGTTGAAAAAGCTCAAGATGTGATCGACCATGATAAAGCTCAAAACATGATGGAAAGAATGTTTTCAGGTGAATATACTTTAGATGATTTAATGGAACAAATTAAACAAATGAAAAATTTAGGTAAGTTCTCAAAAATCTTAAAAATGCTTCCTGGCGGAATTGCGAATAAAGTAGATCCAGAACAAATTGAAAAAGCAGAAGAAAAAATGCAAGTTTATCAAATTTTAATGTCTTCAATGACAATTAGAGAGCGTAAAAATCCTAAACTATTAAAACAAGCTTCTCGTAAAGAAAGAATTTTAAAAGGAAGTGGAAGAACAGCACAAGAATACAATAAATTACTTAATGATTTTGATGCAATGTCTAAGAAAATGAGTGAGATTGTAAAAAATGTTAAAGCCGGTAAAATGCCAAGTGGCTTTGGTTTATAATGTGTAAAATTATGGTAAAATAATTTTACATGCCGTCATAGCTCAGCAGGTAGAGTACCTCCATGGTAAGGAGATGGTCGCTGGTTCAAGTCCAGTTGTCGGCACCATATCACAATTAGTGTTAAAAAATAGAGATAGTTTATGCTATCTCTATTTTTTGTTAATATTCAAATCCTAGCTTTTCATTTGGGTACAATTCTTTAATTGTTTTTAAAAATGATTTACTTTGATTATACTTTGGATTGTCGAAATAAATATCGTAATTCAAAGTAGAAAAATACTTAAGTCATATTGCTTCATCTTTTTCTAATTGATGATTAATAAATAGAGGATTTACAATATTTCTATAATTTCAAGTGAAAGGCATTCACATTCCACTAGAACCTGAATTACTAATTTTAATAAAAATATTGTTTGAACCAGAGCTAATGCTACCAGATGAACCATCAGGGTAATCTGTGTTTTCAAAAGCTAAACTTGGTGATAAATCAATGTACTCTTTACCTCATAATTTAAAAATCTTTAAATTATTAAAATAAGGAACTTTAATTTTTGAATAATAATAATTGACAGAACCAAATATATTTTCGCTTTCAAAATATTTAGTGTTGTAGTGCTTACTATTTTCATAATATATAAATTCAGATTGTTGTTTTTGAAAATTGTAGTAATAATAACCTGTTGGGTTTGCAAATGTAATAGATTTAAATGGTGTGTCTTCAATGTTTGTGGTTGATATTGATTGACTATCATCAGGGTTGCTAAAATTGATTTCTAAAATTGCATAATCTAAATAGCTTTGAATTTCGTGATTTTGATACTCTTTAGGTAGTAAATTTTTTAGCATATTTAAATCTGTGATTAATTGATTTCTACCATCTTGAATAACTCTTGCTTTAACATTTACTTGTTTTTGAGTGTTGTAAAGTGTCAAAACAAATTCAGAGCCATCTAATTTATCTCAAAATAAATGCCCTGCTGTAAATAAAAATCATTTTGTTGGATAGCTTCCATCTTTAGTTTTTAAATAATTTAATAAATTGCCATTTCCACCAATTAATTTATTTTTTGTATTTTCATAATAAAAACCAACGTTATTTGTTTTATGAATTTCTTGGTTAATAGTTTTTAGAACATTTTTTTCTATAGTTTTTTTCTTAAACCCTTTAATTATGTATTTTAAATTTCCAAAAAGTGGTAAAGAAGATGTTGCACTGCTTTTAAAATAAATTATCAACACCCCTTGTTTGTCTAAATATTCAAAACCATCTAACAGAAAATCATTATATTGTGATTTATTTCGAAATTTAAATATACGATCTAAATCACCAGGTGTTTGTATATCGCTAGGAAAATGACTTTTGATAAATTCTGGTTTAATCACTTCGCCATAATTTTCAAGCATTGGTGCATTAGTATAGGTTAATTCGTAATTGTTGAAATTATTGTAAATTTCTAATTTGTTTTTTGTTTGTTTTTTAAATGAAGGTTTTTCAATTTGAATCATTGCATAACCTAATGGTAAAGCAATTGTACTTAATAATAAAAACGATAAAAAAATTTTTAGTCTTTTTTTATTTTTCAATGATTTTGTTTCCAAAGTTAAACTCATTTCCTGGCGACAATCAAGTATATGAATAATTTTCATATTCATTGTTTAAACCATTTCCTTTTGAAGTTGCTATATAAATGTCAGGATATGTAAATCATCCATCTGTTACTTTTCATACAATTCCGTTTTTAAAACCATTGCTATATTTTGATGCAATGCTAATCATATTTTTATGATTATTTTTTCATTGGAATTCTCAATCATTTAAACCTTGATCATTAAAGTTTTCGTAAATAGTATAACCATTACCTAAGGGTATGGATTTTAGTAAAATATCGCACACTAATGTAGTTATTGCTATTATACTACCGGCAATTGGTATAGATGCTCCAGCAACTGATAATGCACCAATTAAGAAATTAGTTCCATTAATAATACAATCGTAAATTAATTTTGTATTAACATATTCATTATCAATTGATAAGAATAATTCAAACAATGATTTAGCACAAAACGCTGCACTTAGTGCTAATAACGATTTTGATACTACAGATTTAAATTGAACAAACCATCTTTGCGACAATGCCTTCCCAACTAGATTTTTCATATCTGATATTTCACTTAACAGTAATTTTACTTGTGGATTACTTTTTATAGTTTCTCATTGATTTTTAAAGGTGTTTTTTAGATAGTTTAATATATTACCTGATTTTTGAATCTCTTCAAATTTTGTAGATTTTAACACCTTTAAAACTTTTCATAATTGAGATACATCTTTAGTTTTTGAATACTTACCTATTTCTGATGTGAGTGTAAACTTATTTCTTGTTAAAAAATTATGAATATAATTATTATTCGAAAATTGCGATTTTAAAATTTGAGTAAAATTAAATTCCAAACTATTAATATCTGAATTAGATATTGCAATAGCTTTTTCTAAATCTTCTTGATACTTGTCGCTTTCGAAATATCTACCCAATAAAGTGGTGATTAATGTTTGGTTACTTCAACCTATATAACTAACATCTTGTGCAAAGACATTATCGGTAATTTTAAAAACATCAAACCCATTATATTTAATTGACCGATCGTTTATCTTGACATCAAAATCTCCTAAGATATTTGTGGTTTTACTTTTATTTGTAAAATCTACTTTATATCAGGTCTGACCTGTTTTGATTTCTCTATTTTTTATATTTTCTCTCTTTTGGAATCTTTTGAATTCGATTACTAATACTTTTTTAGTAAATAAATCCACATTAAGATTATCAATATAATTAATAAATGATTTATCACTGGTGTATTCGTCTAAATTGTCAATTAATGTTTCGATATCTTCGAAATTTTTTAGTTTTAAAAAACTTTCATTAATTTTTTCTTGATTTTCTTTAATAAATTCTTTATGATTTTCATTTAAAAAATCTAATAACTCTGCTTTATGAGTTTGCTTTATGCTTGACTCAATTTTTGCTCCAAATAATAATGGTGCTGCACTCATAGTTAATGTTAGTGCAAGAAATGTCTTTTTCAGTTTATATTTCATTTAATCCTTTCTAAATTTTATTTAATTAACTAAGGCTTAAATTATACTAATAAAAAAAACAAATTATGAGTAAATTAAAATAAAAAACAGGAATATAGGTTTAATTTACCTAAAATCCTGTGTTTATCGTTTTTTAAATACATTTATTTTTCTACAATTTTAACATTATCTTCAACTTTTGTAAAAGCATTAATTAATTGGTCGATATTAGCAGATACTTTTTTACCTTGAGCAATGTATGTGATTCCAAAAATCACTATTCCCATTGGTTTAGGACCTAAATACATTGATGATAGAAAAGAATTTGGACATTGAGAAATAGATTTATTTATTGGTTTGAAAAGATCAAATACTGATAATATATCAACTTTCAATCAACGTAAATCAGGTTTTTATAGCAAAAAGAGTTCGTTCTAAAAACACTTTAGAAATCAATAAGGTTCTGAATAGAAAATTACAGATTTGTGAAATTTGCATACACCAGTTTTGCATATTACTTCTGATAATGGTTTGAATTTAATAAACTGCAATTCGTAGCTAAGAAATTTCAATTTAATATTTACAAAGCAGAACCTTATTTTTCTTTTCAACGTGGTAGCAACGAAAACTCAAATGGTTTATTTCGCAGAAGGTATAAAAAAGGCACTGACTTTACTAAAATTAGTGATAAGGTAATAGAAAAAACAGTCTGAAAATCAATAATTTACGAAGAAAAATACTTGCATAAAAACGCTCAAGTCAAATTTTACAATACGAAATAGATAAATTAAATAAGGAGCTAAAAAGTTAGTAGAACTTAAATAAGTTGTGAAAAAGCCGATAAATTAATGTCGGCTCTATTTTTAACCCAAGTGTTGCACTGTAAAGGTTAATTAAGGTGAGATAGTTTATTGCTATCTCTATTTTTTATTATAGTTAAAACCTAAAGTTCTGTTAGGATATAATTCACGAATTGTTTTGATAAAACATTTATTTTGATTTATATTAGGTCTTTCAAAATAAATATCATAGCTAAATTGCTTAAAGTATTCGTATCATTCATCCGAATCACCAAGATTGTATTGAGCTGTGAGTTGGTCAGATAGATTTTTAAATTCAAAATTAAACGGCAATCAAAGCCCTTTGTTATTAGAGTTGGCGATTTTAATAAAGTTATTGTTATGATTTGAACTTATTAGTCCTGATGAACCACTATCAAAGTTAGTGTTTTTAAATATAAAAGTTGGTGATAAATCTATATAGTTTCGATCTTGCAATTTGAAAACTTTATATTCATCAAAGAAAGGAACTTTTGTTTTCGAGTAATAATTTGATACTGAACCTATAATTGTTGGACTGTTGAAATACTTCTCATTAAAGTGATTTCTGCCGTCATAATATATAAATTGTGAACGATTATTTTGATAATCAAAATATCCTAGATTTTCATTAAATAAAATAGTTTTAAATGCGGTGTCATTTATATTGTCGCTAGTAACTTGCTCAGCTTCATATTCAGAATTAAAGTTAATTTCTAAAATAGCATAATCTAAATAACTTAAGATTTCTTCATTTTGCAGGTTGTTTGGTAATAAATTTTTAATTTTTGATAAGTCATTATTAAAAGTATCTCTACCGTCTTGAATTACTTTTGCTAATGCTTTAACATTTTTTTGAGTGTTAAAAATATTAATTTCAAATGGCTTATTATCAAATTGGTCTCAAAATAAATGCCCAACAGTAAATAAAAACCATTTATTTGGATAACTGTGATTTGTTGGTTTTAAATAATTTAAAAACATACCGTTTCCTAAAATAGTCTTATTATTAGATGTGTAATAAAAACCAACAGAATTTTTAGAAGTTAAATTTTGGTTACTTGTTTTTAATGAATGAAATTCTCTGTCTTTTTTCTTAAAACCTTTAATAATAAAGTTTAAATAGCCAAAGAAAGGGATTTTCGAATACATATCATCCTTAAAATATAAAATTAAAATTCCTTGTTCATCTAAATATTCAAATGCTACTAAATGATATTTTTCATAATACGATTTATCCAAAAAGACCATTATTTTATCTAAATCAGCAGCTGTTTTGATGCTACTTGCATAATGCTGACTAATATAATCTAAATTTATAACATTAGCATAATTTGATAAAAACGGAGACTCATTTAGAGTGATTTGTGTGTTATTAAAATACGAAAACCGTTCTATTTCGTAGGTTATTGTTTTTTCAAAATTATTTTTTTCTGTAAAAAGGTTAACGCAACTGATTGGTGCTGTAGATAATGATATTATGCCAGCTGATAAAATTCATTTATATTTCATAATTAATTTATTTAATTTTGTTACCAAAATTAAATTCATTTCCTGGAGATAACAATTGATACTGATAGTTTTTATAGTCGTATCTTCCATTAACCTTTTTCGCTTGTGCTATAAATAAATCAGGATAAGAAAATCAACCATCGGTAACTTTTCAAACAATTCCATTTTTGAAATTATTGCTATGTTTTATAGCAATGCTAAGCATATTAATATGATTTTCTTTTCATTGAAATTCTCAATCATTCAATCCCTGATCGTTAAAATTTTGATATATAGTATATCCGTTTCCAAGTTTTACTGATTTCATAATTAAATCACACGCTACCACTCCTAGAGATATAATTGCTCCTGCAACTGGAATAGATGTACCTAATAAAGATACTGCTCCGATTGCTAAATTAGTGCCACTTATTAATGTATCATATAAAGCTTTAACATTAACATAATCTGTTTCTGCTGTTTGAATTAATTCGGTAATCGACTTAGCAAAAAATGCAACAGATATCGCAACTAAAGATTTTGAAATAACAGATTTTAATTGTTGAAACCAAGTAGTATTTAATTTTGAAGTAATGAGATTTTGGAGATCTGAAATTTCAGATAAAAATAACTTAATTTGAGGGTTTTGCATCATTTCAGTTCATTTATTTTTAAAAGTTGCTTTTAAAAAATTAAATACTCCACCAGATTGTTTAATAGTTTCAAAAGATGTATTTTTTAACACTTTAAATATTTTTCAAATATGTGTAGCTTGTTCTTTGTAGATGGTTATATTTGTTTTAGTTGATAGTTGTAATTCGTTTTGTTTTAAAAATCAGTAAATTTCACTATTTTTTGGAAACCTAGATGTCATTATTTTATTTAGGTTTAATGTTACATCAGAAAGATCATCACCAGTTAAGTCTATAGCTTTTTCTAAGTCACTAAGATATTCATTAGATTCGAAATATCTTCCTAGCATAACATTCATAATTGTTTGATTGCTTCAACCAATATAACTTTCATCTTGTGCAAAAACATTATCAGTTATCTCAAAAATATCAAAACCTTTGTATCTGAGTGACTCGTTATTTATTTTTATATCAATCTTATTTAGATTATTAGTGCTGTTATTATCGTCTTTATAATTAAGTTTGTATCAAGTTTTACCTGTTTTAATTTCTCTGTGTTTGAATTTTTCTCTCTTTTGAAATCTTTTGAATTCGATTAATATTACTTTTTTAGTAAATAAATCCAAATTAAGATTATCAATATAATTAATAAATGATTTATCACTGGTGTATTCGTCTAAATTGTCAATTAATGTTTTGATCTCTTCAGAATTTTTTAGTTTTAAAAAACTTTCATTAATTTTTGCTTGATTTTCTTTAATAAATTCTTTATGATTTGCATTTAAAAAATCTAATAACTCTGTTTTATGAGTTTGCTTTATGTTTGACTCAATTTTTACTCCAAATAATAATGGTGCTGCACTCATAGTTAATGTTAGTGCAAGAAACGTCTTTTTCAGTTTATATTTCATTTAATCCTTTCTAAATTTTATTTAATTAACTAAGGTTTAAATTATACTAATAAAAAAAACAAATCACGAGCAAATTAAAATAAAAAACAGGAATATAGGTTTAATTTACCTAAAATCCTGTGTTTATCGTTTTTTAAATATATTTATTTTTCTACAATTTTAACATTATCTTCAACTTTTGTAAAAGCATTAATTAATTGGTCGATATTAGCAGATACTTTTTTACCTTGAGCAATGTATGGGATTCCAAAAATCACTATTCCCATTGGTATACCGATACTAAATAAACCATAAAGTTTAATTTGATGAATAGTTTTAAGTTGATTATCAAATAGTAGTTTATTTGCAAGATTATCTTCTACGTTAGCAACACGAACAAATTCAATTAAATATAATTCAATTTTATTTAATAATTTTCAAATTTGCACTAATGTTACAATATATATAATGACTAAAACAATTGTTGTAATTGCAACTAGTATTGCAAAAATAGCAATTACAACCAATAAACCAGTAGGGATACCGTTGTAATTATCGTAATATTCAGTTATATTTGTAAATGATTTTACAATTCCAGCTGTAAAACTATAAACAGCGATTAAGATAATGTAAAAAACAATTAATGAAATCAACAATTTTCTTTGAGTATCAATTTTTGATTTTAGCATTTGATTAAATTTTTTTAAATTCATATTTACTCCTATTAATTATATTTTACATTATTATTGATTATGTTTGCTAGCTGTTGTTAAGAACCATACAAAATATTATGATATTTAACAAAACCAAAAGTAGTGGATTATCGATTTATAGTATAGAAATAAATAAGTAATAAAAAACCAGGGATAAACCCTGATTTTTTTGTGTATTAATTTAATGCTTCACCTTTGTGATCAACGATTTGAGCGTTTAACCCTTCTGCTTCTACACCAATAATTGAGTGAATTGTATTGTCTGAAACTTTAACAACTCCATATACACCAGCTTTTTTAAGAGCTTCTTCATCAACTTTAGATGCATCTTTAACAATGTATCTTAATCTTGTTGAACAGTTGTTAAATTCAACAATGTTATCTCATCCACCGTATGCGGCAACGATTTTTCTAGCTTTTGGTGATAAACCAGTTTCATCTTCGTTAGCAGGAGCGATTTCTCCATCGTTTTCTTGTTCACTTAAGATAACACCATCTTTTCTACCTGGTGTACTTAAGTCTAATTTTTTAATCATTAATGTTCCAACTGTGAAGTATGTAGCAGCACAAATTAATCCGATTGGAATAATTCATCCTGGGTTTGCAAATACTTTTCTTGCACCTTCAAAGTGTGATTCTCTAATGATTGCCATTGATTTGTTAATACTTAATAAGTAGTCCATAGCACCAGCTGAGAATCCGAATCCTAATTGAATTCCGAACATTCCTGTAATAAATGCGAACACAGCTGTAAGCACAGCGTGTACTAAGTATAATAAAGGTGATACGTACACGAAAGCAAATTCGATAGGTTCTGTAATACCTGTTAAGAAACTAACAACAGCAGCAGAACCAAATAATGCGATAACTCTTGTTCTTTGAACTTTACTTTCTGCTGTAAATCAGAAAGCACCAACTAATGCAGGAAGTCCAAACATCATCATAGGGAAGAAACCGGCTTGGAATAATCCACCTGGGTTTCCAGCAGCTTTACCTTGTAAGAAGATAAAGATGTCACCGTTAACAGTTCCACCATCAGCTGTTTGGAATTCTCCTAATTGGAATCAGAATAAGTTGTTAGGAATGTGGTGTAATCCAAATGGGATTAATAAACGGTTCATAAATCCGTAAGCACCCATAATTCCAGCACGTGTAGCAAGCACTTTAGCACTATTTGCTTGTGCTTCACCAACACTTGTAGCATCTGACATTGCTTTAGAAATTACGTAAATTACATACCCAATTCATGGGAAAACAACAGCTCAAACAATTGTGAATAAAACTGTTGAAATAATAGCTAAAGTAGGGATTAATCTTTTTCCTGAGAAGAATCCTAATACTTTAGGTAATTCTACGTTAAATGCACGGTTGTAAACTCATGCAACAATAGCACCAATAATAATCCCATTAAGAACGTTACCAGCGATAACTGGTGTAAATTTACTTCCGAATAATGCACCAAATCCCATCATTGGAGCTTCTGCAGTACCAAAGTTAATACCGTCGTAGTAAGCGTTTGTTAATAATGGCATTAATTGCATAAGAAGTAACATCGCAATAAATCCAGCAAATGCAGCTTCACCACGACGTTCTTTAGTGAATCCGAATGCAAGTCCGATTGCGAATAAAACAGGTAAGTTGTCAAATACGACACCACCAGCTTTTAAAATAATGCTTCCAGTAACTTTACTGAATTCAGTTGTACCTGGAATATCAGCACCAATTCTAAGTAAGATAGCAGCAAGTGGTAAAACAGCAATAGGGAACATTAATGCTCCACCAATTTTTGCTAACTTAGACATAAATTTTCTTCATTTAGATTGATATGATTTTGCAGGTTTTGCTTTGATAACATCAGTCATGTTATTTACCTGCCTTTCTAAATAGTTTTTTACCTTTAAGTACAAAACCATTTACATATACAGTAACAATAACAGCAGCGAACATAAAGATTGTCATGATAAGACCCATAGATGCAATTACATTTGATCTTTGGTTTACTAATGCACTTGTAGTTACGTTGTTTTCTACAAATTGATTAATTGATACTTCAGGTGTTGTAATTAATGCTTGTACTACTGCTGGAATGCTTGATGCATCAGTTGCGCTTGTTAACATTCCACTAATTGAAGCAGGTTTAAATTTAGATACGTATTGAATTACGTCAGCACGTAAATTATTTAATAAAGCATCATCCATTTTTACATCATTACCTGTAAATAATTTAGTATATGCAGCTAAGCTATCATTCATAGCTTTAGTAGCATCACCACCTAAATATCATGCATTTTCTGTTACGGCTGTTTGGATATTATTAACTTTTTCAGTTAATCCAGCGATTGTAATTGAAGAACTAGTTCCATCTGCTAAATATTTGTTTAAAGCAGCAATTTGGTTGTTAATTAAACCTCATTTTTCTGCTTGAAAATCATTTAATTTAGCAGCTAGAGCATCGGTCAAAATAGCACTATTTGGATTTTCTGGTGTACGGTATGCAGCAACAATAATTACGGAAATAATTAAGAATACCACAAATCCTAACCATAAGCCAACATATGCTTTTTGTCCTTTATGCATTTTCTTAATGCTTTCACACATTTTTTTAACTTTTAGAGACATAAAGCCTTTCAAACTTGAGCAAAATATTTCATTCACTCAAATAAATTATATTTATTTATATTGCTAATTTAATTATGTTGCAAAAAAACTACATAAAAATGTGGTAAAAATATGAAAATTTCCACAATTTACCTTAAAAACTTATTTAGAACCAATAAGACAAGTCTAAAGTACTAAAAAATCTATTTGTGAAATAATTTTCATTTTGTTCCATATTTTTTGACATCTCTTGAGCGTTATTGATAAAAAAAGCTTAAAAAGTTTAAAATTTTGTATATATATTAAGTTTATTTAAGGTGAAAAAATGGAAAAGTTAGACGTTTACAGTGTAAAACACTTGGTTGATAAATTTGAGAAATCAAATGAAGTTGTTCTTGAAGCTATTAAAGCTGAAAATGAAACTCTACTTGAAATTATTGTGCAAGCGATAAACACTATTGATAATGGTGGTAGGGTTATTTACGTTGGAGCGGGTACATCAGGAAGAATTGGTATGTTAGATGCCCTTGATGTCTTACCGACTTTTGGCGAGAAAAAATGATTTAAATATTCAATGGCAGGAGGTGATGCTGCAATTTTAAAATCATTAGAAGGATATGAAGATGATTTTGAATTAGGTGAATCAGACACAATTAAAAAGAAAGTGGATCAAAATGATTTTATTATTGCACTTAGTGCTTCTGGAAACACAAGATATTGTGCAGGTTTTTTAAAACAAGCTAAGTTATTAGGTGCAAAATCTGCTTTAATTTGTAATAAAAAAGGTGGATTGATCGAAAAATATAGTGATTTAAATATGTGCATTAAAGTTGGTGACGAGTTAATTAAAGGCTCAACTAGACTTAATGCAGCCACGGCTCAAAAAATTGTATTAAATATGATTTCTTCAATTACTGCTATTAAATTAGGTAAGGTTTATGATCAATATATGATTGATTTAACCCCAATTAATGAAAAATTAGTAAAACGTAGTATTCAAATTATTTCTGATATAGCTATGTGTAGTGAAACAAAAGCTGCAGAAGCTTATGAAACGGCAGATAAGAATGTTAAATTAGCTATTGTGATTGCTGCACTTAATATCGATAAGCATGAAGCACAAAAAGTTCTTAAGATGCATAACGGAAATTTAAGAAAGGCAATCAATGATAATTAAGAATGTACAGATAGTTAATTTTGACTCGATAATTAAAAATGCTAATGTAACAATTGAAGATTCAAAAATTACTAAAATTGAGCCTATCGATGGAGAAGCAAGCTCAATCCTAGTACCAGGATTTATTGATACGCATATTCATGGATTTTATAATCATGATGTTATGGATGGTGCTGAAGATTTAGCTGTTGTTTCTGCAGAATTAGCCAAAAACGGAACTACAAGCTTTATGCCAACAGCAATGACACGTTCATGAGAAGAAATTTTAGTTTCATTAAAACACATGGCTAACAATCATAAATGGGTTTCAAAGAATTTAGGTTTTCATATTGAAGGACCATTTATTGGACTTGCAAAAAAAGGAGCTCATAAAGATGAATATCTTTTAAAAGGTACAGATAAAAGAGTGGAAAGAATGTACCTTGAATCTAAAAATAAATTAAAGAAAATTTCTTTTGACCCATTAATGGTTTCAATTCCAACAATGAAATATATGCAAAAATTAGATATTATTCCTTCAATTGGTCATAGTGGAGCAGATTTTGCATTAACAAAAAAATACTTTGAAAATGGTTGCACTTCAGTTTGTCATTTATGAAATGCAATGACTGGAGTAGATTCAAGAAATCCTGGTATGCTTGAAGCTGCATTAATGGATAAAAATACTTATGTAGAGTTAATTTGTGATTTATTTCACGTTTCAAAAGAAAGCATCTGATTTACAATCCAAAACAAAGGCGTGGATAAGATAATTTGTGTTTCAGATGCTATTAAGCCAGCTTATTATCATGATGGAGATAATATTTCAGGAAATATTCCAGTTACAAAAGAAGGAAAAGCTATTTATTTAAAAGGAACAAAAACTATTGCTGGAAGTGGGATTGCAATTATTGATGCATTTTGAAATTTAATAGAAATTGGTGTTCCGATTAAAGATGCAGTAGCTATGACATCATATAACTCTGCTCAATATTTAAATAAACCAGAATTAGGTTATATTGATGTTGATAAAACAGCTGATTTAGTTTTATTAGCAAAAAAAGATTTAAAACTTTTACAAGTTTATATCGATGGTAAACCAATTTTAGAACAACAAGGAGAAAATAATGAATGTTAAAGTAGTAAAAGATTATGCAGAAATGTCTGAAGTAGCTGCAAATATGATTGCAAAAGCAATTAAAGAAAAACCAAATCTCAGAATTTGTTTTGCAACTGGAGGTACTCCAATTGAAACTTATCAAGATTTAATTAAAATGTATAAAGAAGGAAAAATTGACTTTAGTCAAGTCACAACATTTAATTTAGATGAATATGTTGGTATTCCAACAGATAATAAATGTTCATACCATTACTATATGCATCACCATTTATTTGATCATATTAATGTAAAAGAAGAAAATATTAATTTTCCTAATGGGAATGGTGATTTAGTTAAAAATGCCGAAGAATACGAAAAATTAATCGCGAACGGTGGTATTGACTTCTTAATTTTAGGGATTGGTACAAATGCACACATAGCATTTAATGAACCAGGTTCAAAAGATACTGATAAAACTCGTGAAGTTCATTTAACTGATAGTACAATCCAGTCAAATAAAATTTATTTTGAAAAAGAAAGCGATGTCCCACGTACTGCTATTTCAATGGGAATTGGAACTATCTTAAAAGCTAAAAAGATTATTTTGCTTGCGAGTGGAGAAGCAAAAGCACAAGCAATTCACGATTCATTTTGAGGTGAAGTAAATAGTGACGTACCTGCTAGTTACTTACAAAACCATAAAGATGTAACATTCATAGTTGATAAAGCAGCTGCTAAACTACTTTAGTAGTTTGCTTTTTAGTATATATTAATGCAATTAATTCCATATTTTATTGTTCAGCACTTAGAGTGCTCTAGAATAAATAAAAAAATATACTAAAATTAATAAAATTAATAAAAAGGAGACATTTTATGATTATAAAAGGTATTGGAGCTTCTAAAGGTGTTGCTATTGCCGAAGTTTTCAAAATTGAAGAACTTCCAGTAGAAATCACAAAAGAAGCAAAAGATGTTGATGCTGAATTAAAAATTTACGAAGATGCTAGAACTAAAGTTTTAGATAAGTTAGCAAAAACTAAAGAACTTGCTGACTCTCCTGAACATGCTGCAATTTTTGATGCTCATATGATGGTTGTAAACGATCCAGCTGCAATCGATCAAATTAAAGCTAAAATTCAAAATGAAAAATTAACAGCTGAATATGCTACTAAAGAAGTTTACGAATCATTTGCTAATATGTTTTTAGCTATGGATAATGATTACTTTAAAGAAAGAGCAGCTGATGTTAAAGATGTTCTTAAAAAACTTTTATTTGCTTTAAACGGAATTGAGGAACCAGATTTAACAGCAATTGATAAAGAAGTTGTAATTGTTGCTGAAGACTTAAGTCCTAGCCAAACAGTTCAATTAAACAAAAAATTTGTTAAAGGTTTCGTAACAAACATCGGAGGACCAACAAGCCATACAGCAATTATGGCTCGTAGCTTAGGAATTCCTTCAGTAGTTGGAACAAATAACGTAATGGAACACGCAAAAACTGGTGATTTAATTGCATTAAATGGTTCTACAGGTGAAGTTATTATTAATCCTAATGACTCTGAAGTTGCTGAATACAAAAAAGCTGAAAAAGAATATCGTGAATATTTAGAACGTTTACAAGCTTTAAGAGGAAAAGATTCTGTTACTTCTGATGGACACCATGTTGAAATAGCTGCAAATATTGGTACTCCAAAAGACTTAGAATCAGTATTAGAAAATGATGCTGAAGCAATTGGATTATTTAGATCAGAATTCTTATATATGGATAACGATCACTGACCAACAGAAGAAGAACAATTCCAAGCATACAAAACTGTAGTTGAAGGAATGAAAGGTAAAAGAGTTGTTATTCGTACATTAGATATTGGTGGAGACAAAACTTTAAAATACTTTAAATTCCCAGAAGAAATGAATCCATTTTTAGGTTACCGTGCAATTAGATTTTGTTTAGAAAACGAAGAAATTTTCAAAACACAACTACGTGCATTAATTAGAGCTAGTGAATTTGGAAAAGTTGCAATTATGTTCCCTATGATTACAAACGTTCCAGAATTCTTAGAAGCTAAAAAAATGTACTTAGAAGCACACGCTGAAGTTCTTAAGACAAACCCTAACATTTTACCAGCAGACGAAATTGAAGTTGGTTTAATGATGGAAACTCCAGCAGCTGCTGTGTTATCTGATCAATTCTGTAAATATGCAGACTTCGTTTCAATTGGTACAAACGATTTAATTCAATATTCAATGGCTGCAGATAGAATGAATGAAAATATTTCATATCTTTACCAACCACTTAACCCATCAATTTTAAGACTTGTTAAAATGGTTATTGATGGAGCACATAAACACGGAAAATGAGCTGGAATGTGTGGTGAAATGGCTGGAGATAAAAAAGCTTTACCATTATTACTTGGTTTAGGACTTGATGAATTCTCTATGTCTGCAAGCAACGTTTTAGCTTCTAGAGAACTTGTTGGAAAACTTTCATTTGCTGAAATGCAAGTACTTGCAGAACAAGCAATTCAAAAAGATTCAGAAGCTGAAGTTCTTGAATTAATTCAAAAATACATATAATAATTAAAGTCGTTTGATACGACTTTTTTTATGCAAATTTAATATTGCTAGCGTGTATAAAGCTAAATCTGGAAAAAATAAAATTTATTGCATAAAAATAAAGTCATTTATTTGTAAAAAGCGTTAATTCTTATTATGATTATTTATGGTATTAATACCATAAATTAATTATTAAAACGGAGTTTTATGAAGTTGAAAAATAAATGATTACTTAAATTTATTCCTATTGGAACAGTCACTCTTACTTTACCACTAGTGATGACCTCATGTAGTAATGAAGCAGATAAAAAACAAATTGCTGATTTACAAGCACAAGTCGATGCTCTTAAAAAACAAAATTCTAGTGCAAGTCAAAATGTAGTTTTAGCAGTTAGAGATAACTATAAACAAGCATCAAACGAATATGATGAAAAAATTAAAGAGTTAGCTGCTGAACTAAAAACCATTAAAGCAGAAAAAGATAAAGAACTTAAAGCACAAAAAATGTCAATTTTAAAAACAAGGGTTCAAAATGAACTAAAACCACTTGTAGTTAAAACTAACACATTGCTTAGTCTACTTAGAAATGTTGAAAAAGAAACTAACTCAAAACTTAGAACTATCAAAATTTTCCACTCAAATGATGAACATGGAAGAATTGAGTTTGATGATGGTAAATACAACCTTTATTCAGGAATGTTAAAAACAGGTGATTATCTTAAAGATAAAGATTATGACCTATTATTATCTGCAGGAGATATGATTCAAGGTTTACCTTTATCTGATACAGACAAAGGTAAAACCATTGCTAATATCGCTAAAAACATTGGGCCTGAGTTTCCGAGTTGGAAGCTCAATTTTTTATTCTAATTTTTTCTATTATTTACTATGTAAATAATAGGTAACACTAATTTTCTTATTTTTTTACTTGTATTACTTGTATAAAATGATATAATGAAAATATGGAAAAATTCATTGTCATCAAACATAAAAGAAAAGATCATACATATGTTTCGGTAGCAGTTTCAAACGGTTACGGAAAAGGTTATAGTAATCAAGTAGGAATTGGTAGGTTGGAAAAGTTAATGGAAATTGTTTCTGACCCAATTAGTGTTCTCAAAAAAGAAGCAGAAAAAATCCCTACTACTGAAAGCAAGGAAAAAGTTAAAGAAATTTTACTGAAATCATTAAATAGTCAAACCGTAGAAACAAAAACAGTTAAATATGGTGTTGAAACTATTTATAAAGTAATTGATAGTATGAATTTATTTTCAAACATTCAAAAATCTAAACATAAAGATTTAGATAAATTGTTGAAATACACAATTACTTCACGTATTTTAGACCCTACAAGTATGATCGGAATTTTTCAAAATAAACATAAATTTGTAGAAACTCCAGATGTTAAGAAAACGTCATTTTACGGTTTATTAGATTATATTTTCGACAAAAAAGATCAATTATTAATTAATTTAAACCAAAGAATAGGTGAATTAACAAATAGAAATGTGAATTTATTTTTCTTTGATTCAACCACAACTTACTTTGAAAGTTTTGTAAGAGATGGTTTAAGATATCCTGGTTATTCAAAAGATGGAAAATTTAAAGAAGATCAAGTTGTGATCGGAATGGCGACTGATATTAATGGAATACCAATACATTTTAAAGTATTCAAGGGTTCTACTGCAGATTGCAAAACAATGATACATTTTATGTTGGAAATAATGTCAATTTACAAAATTCAAAATGTCACAATTATTGCTGATAAAGGTATGAGTATCAACTCTAATATTCGTTTTTTAGAGCAACATAAAATTAACTATATTATTTCTTATAGACTAAAAACAAGTAGTAAAAAGTTTAAGGAATATGTTTTGGATGAAAGTGATTACATCGAAAAAAATAATATTAAATTTAAAGAAATGACATATGCTTCGCTTTTTAAAAGTAAAAGACCTAACGGTGAAGTTAGAAAAAGAATTATTACTTTCAGCGAAAGTCGTGCAGCAAAAGATAGAGAAGATAGAAAAACTTTAATAAACAATTTTAACAAAAGAAAAAATAAAGATGGTTATGTTAATGCAAATGACTTAACCGGTTCTAAAAAGTGTCGTTTTTTCAAACAAATTGGTAAATCTTACTATGAGTTAGATGTAGAAAAAATTCAAGAAGATGAAAAATATGACGGTTATTACATTTACGAGACAAATAGATTTGATTTATCTCCGTTTGAAATAATTGATATTTACAGTCAACAATGACAAATAGAAGAAAACTTTAGAACATTGAAAACAGCTTTAGAAGTTAGACCAATGTATGTGTGAAAAGATGAACACATCATCGCACATTTTACATTATGCTTTATGTCGTTAGTTATTTTAAAATACTCACTTTATTTAGTAAATTCAACTTTGGAAAATAGTGGAGTTTTATATGAACATTACACAAACAAAAGATTTATTGAAGCTATTGTTTCAGCTGAATATTTTGTTAAGTATATAAACTCAAAAGAAGTAGAAAAAACTTTCATTGAAAATGAAGATAATAAAAAACAAGTACAAGATTACAAAACAATATCAAATATTGTAAATGCAATTTTGTACAAGTAATTTTATTTTAGGTTTACGAATACACCTATTTTTTAGGTGTATTTATTTTTACCTAGTTACAACTCGGAAACCCAGGTGAAGCAGATAAAAAACAAATTGCTGATTTACAAGCACAAGTCGATGCTCTTAAAAAACAAAATTCTAGTGCAAGTCAAAATGTAGTTTTAGCAGTTAGAGATAACTATAAACAAGCATCAAACGAATATGATGAAAAAATTAAAGAGTTAGCTGCTGAACTAAAAACCATTAAAGCAGAAAAAGATAAAGAACTTAAAGCACAAAAAATGTCAATTTTAAAAACAAGGGTTTCAAAATGAACTAAAACCACTTGTAGTTAAAACTAACACATTGCTTAGTCTACTTAGAAATGTTGAAAAAGAAACTAACTCAAAACTTAGAACTATCAAAATTTTCCACTCAAATGATGAACATGGAAGAATTGAGTTTGATGATGGTAAATACAACCTTTATTCAGGAATGTTAAAAACAGGTGATTATCTTAAAGATAAAGATTATGACCTATTATTATCTGCAGGAGATATGATTCAAGGTTTACCTTTATCTGATACAGACAAAGGTAAAACCATTGCTAATATCGCTAAAAACATTGGGTATCAAGCTGTTGCAGTTGGAAACCATGAATTTGACTATGGTTTAAAACACATCCTTAATTTAAATGCTGAACTAAATAAGGATGCTGAAACTATGCCATTTTTATCTGCTAATATTTATTATGCAGAATTACCAGCTGATAAACAGGTAGAAGGTTATGATGCATCCAAGGTAGGTCAACGTGTCTTTAAGCCTTATATTATTCGCGACTTAGGTAGTGGAATTAAGGTTGCTATTTTTGGTTTAACTACACCAGATACCAAAACGACATCACACCCTAAAAATTCAGAGTTAGTTAACTTTACGGATCCTTTAACTGAAACCAAAAAGGTTGTTGCTGAAATTAAACAAGCTCATCCAGAAATTAGTTTCATTATTAATATCGCTCATTTAGGGAAAGCTCGTAGTGTTGCTGCTTGAACTTCTGAGTATTTAGCAGAACATAATGATACTGATTTAGACTTAATTTTAGATGGGCACTCACATACCTTGGTTAAAATTAATAATGAAAATCAGCCAGACACTTATGTTACTCAAACAGAAGCATATACCAAATATTTAGGCGATATCGAACTAGAATTTGATGTGACAACTGGTAAAATAGCGTCACAAAAGCAAACACTTAGAGACATTTATCAAGTTGAAGTCGCTACTTTATTAGAGCCGATTGATCCAAAATCTAAAAATCAAGTTCTCCTAGCAGAACTTAAGAAAATCTTTTCAAGTGAAAATGAAAGAGTTGTTTTTGAAAGTCCAGCACCATTTTTACAAGTTGATACTTTAAATATCGATGGTGTTCCTTATTGAAGAGGAAGAATTTTACCAACTACAATGGGTGTTTTATTTGCTAACGCTGGTGCTTGAAATTTCTTTACCTCAAAAACCTGAGAAGCTATCCCTGATGTAGAACCTGGTACAATTGATAATACTTTTGGATTATTTAATGGTGGCGGTTTAAGATCTAACTTAGATAAAGGACCAGTAAAATATGGAGATATGAGAGCTATTTCTCCTTTTGGTAATAGACCAAACGTGGTTAGAGTTAAAGGCGATAAAGCCAAAGAAGCAATACTATATGGAATTTCTAAAGCACGTTCAGGGGGATTCTCACAACTTTCATCTAACATTTCATATAAAGTAAATATTATTAAAAAACTTAATCCAAAAACACAAAAAGAAGAATATATGTGAGAAGCAATTCCTGAAAGCATCAAAATCAACGGAAAAGATTTTGACCCTAATAAATACTACTATATTGCTACAAATGATTATTTAGCATATGGTGGTGATGGATATACAATGCTAAATTATGCTAAAAATCCTGAAAGTGTTAAAATGGTTTATGAAGGTCAAAGCTTAATTCAAGATGCACTTAAATTTATCAGCAAAATTAGTACTAAAGACGCAAAACTAGATCCTACGATTTTAGAGTTTACTCTTGAAGATTATGCAAAAGATGATATGTTGAAAGGACAAATCATAGACATACCTGAAGAAGCTACTAAAAAACCAGTACCAAGTGCGGACTAACACAAACGAGACATTATGTCTCGTTTTTGTATAAAAAAACTCCACAAAGTGGAGTTTACATCGTAAGCCGTGTTCTGTTCCTTTATCAGGTGTCAGTAATTTATCTAGTGCATTAGCACTCCCAAGATTCGTTCAGTTCCTATCTCAGGTTCCTCTACCATAATTTGAGTTTCTAGCTCGTGGAGTTTACCGCGTTTCACAATTCTCGTCTCTGTGGCACTAGTCGTCTAGGCTCAAGCTTATTGGGCTTGACACGATCACTACCACCATCGCAGGTGGTGCTAGCACGGACTTTCCTCTACTTTCGTAGCTACTGACTGATGTACTTATATGTTAGCAAATTTTTTAAAAAAGCAAAACATTATAAATGTACTGAAAATTTTTCTATTTTTTCCACATTTATAATCTGTAGTTATAAGTTTGATATAATTATTATGTAATATAGGGTTAAAAAATTATATAAACGGAGTTGTCGAATAATGAAAACACCTATCATTGAAAATGATAAAAAGCTTAAATTAAGAGGAACTAATGAAAATTATAACCTCTTATTAGAATTTATTGAGAACAATCCAGAAAAATTTAAATCATCAAATTCAACCACTTTATCACAGTCATTAAAAATTTCACAGCCAACAATTACACGTTTTTCAAAGCATTTAGGTTTTAAAAACTTTAGAGAATTACAAATTTATGTTGCAGAACGTATTACTAAAATTAATGCAATAAATAGATTAGTTAAAAAAGGCGATGATTTAAATAGTGGCGATATTATTTCAAACATTTTTAATCTTTATAATTATTCAATTAAAGAGACAAATGATTTATATTGTTTTAATCACAATAAGATTGTTAAGTACACAAAAACAGTTCTTGAAAACTATCCAAATATTATTTTTGGAATTGGCGACTCAGCTATTGTAGGACGTTACTTTGCTAAACAAGTTAGAAAAGTTGGTGTTCCAATATATTGTGTAGATTCAATACATGAGTTTTTCAGTTCAGAAATAACATTAAAAAATAAAGCACATATCACTTTAATTTCTAATAGTTTAAAAACAGCTGAAATACTAAAGGTTATTGAGCATTTAGAAAAGTTAAATTTAACTTATAGTATTTGGACTTCTGATATGGAAAGAGCAAGAAAAATTTGTCACAAAGCTACAAACATACTAGAAATAGTTGCTCTTGAAGAAGAATATAGATTAGTTCCAGTAGGAATTAAGGTAAGTTGTTTCATGCTTGTTGATATTATTTTTGCAATGATTATTAATTCACATAAAGAAAAAGCTGCAAAATACGTAACAATGAGACAAAATATAGAAGATTGAAATACAATGATGAGAGGAGAATGCAAACACTCCTTTAAACAAAGAAAGAGAGAGAAAAAATAAAAAAGCTGGGAAACCCAGCATTTTTATTTTCTTATTTTAAGTCTAAAAAATTATCGATTAGGAATTGCTCGAAGATTAAATACGAATCTATGGATGAAGATTTTGTTTCAAGATCAACTAGAGCGAGGTTTTGTATAATTTTTTTAACCCTAGAAATTCCGTACTTATTTAATTGTATATTAGCTAATTTCACACGATACTCATTAATTTTTAAAAAATCAGCAATATCTTTTTGGCTCATATTTAAATTTAATAAGCAAGCCACTTGATAGACTAAGACAAAGGATCATGAAACTTGTGAAATTAACTGAATTGTAGTTTCTCCTAATTGCTTTTGGTTTAAATATGCATTATAAATTTCAACAAAATTTCCTTTTTGAAGTGAATTAACAAATCCGAAAGCAGATGGAATGGGATAATGAGAAATGTTCTCATCGATTATTGTTTTATTAATGTTTGGATTAACTAAAAGTAATTTATCGACTTCTTTAATAATTAAACCTAAGTCATCAGGGATTTTTTCTAAGAGATAAAGTAAATCAATATAAGAAATATTCCCTTTTTTACTTGTGATGTATTGCATAATTTGCTCTGGCAATTGTTTTTTTGAAATTTTTTGCATTTCTAGTATTTGACAATTATTAAGTTTCAAAAATTGACTGGTAAAGTTGTTATCAGCAATTTTCTTTTCGTTTGCTACAAAAACAACTTCATTATCATCGTAATTGCTTAATGTACGAATTAATATTTCACTTATTTTATTTTGCTTTGTATCGAGTTTTTTTAATTTGAATAAATCTAATCCTTTTACAATTATTAATTGTTTTAGATTAAATAAATTAGTTGCACTCAGAGACTTTAAAAGATCATCATAACTATAATTTTCATCCAATAAAATAATTTGATTATCGTTATATTTACTTTTTAATTTATTAATTTTTTGATTAATTAAAAACTGTTCTTCACCATAAATTAAATACATAGTTGTATTATATCATTTTGATTTTTTAGGTTTTATGAATAGTGCAATATAGTGTGAAGATTATAGGGTAAACAATTAATCCAATTTGCTTGACTTCAATTACGAAAATAATATTAATAATCGATATTGATTTAACAAAGTTGATAAATACTCAATGGACTGCGACACAGACTGGCAGAATTCAAAAACCAAAAAATAATATGTATATTATAAACTCGATAATAAATGCAAATATAAAGTTGTACAAGAAACTAAATAAACTTATTGAGTTTCCATTAGTTAGAATGATTGCAGTAGATATTGTTCAAATTTTTAGCAAAAATATAGTTTGATTTTTAAAAGAAGCACGAGTTGTTGCTGTATAAGTTGAATAAATGAAAAATGATAAAATGTACGAAATATAATATCCTGTTGAACGAGCTGAATAAATATTAATTATCAGTTGAGCACAACTTACAAAAAATAATAAATAATGCTTATTTCAATTTAATCTAGATAAAAACTTAATTTTTTTAAAATAATGAAAAAGGAGAATTAAGACAAAACTTCTAAACGATCCGATTGTAATTCTTGAGAAGAAAAAGAATAAAGTAATCAAGATTAAAGGAATAATTTGATGTTTGTCAAATTTGCGAGTTAATTTTACTAATGTTCCAAAAATAATGCCGTAATGCAACCCGCTAACTACTAATAAATGAACTATATTAAGCTCTCTAACGTAATGAAAGACGGATAGATTTAGATTTAAATAATGCCCAAAAAGGACTGGTAATATAAAATTGTGATAAACCTTGCTAAGATTATAAAAATATTTAAAAAAATAATACCGTGGGTCTATAGTGCTGGATAATTCAAATGAACTGACTTCTAATAATAAATCATAGTTATTATTATAAGAGGGACTTTTAATTTTACCGTTCACAATGACTTTTTGGTAGACTAGTCAAAACTGGTTATCCTCGTTTTTATAAATTACGTAGTTATTCATTAATGAGTCTTTTAGTAGCCAATTGCTCTGTCTTTCTTCTGTGACAGTCAAAAAATAAGTTGTATTTACTTTGTAAAATTGTTGTAATCTAGATGCATAAATTAAAACGTATGTTTGATAAATAGAAATAATCAAAAGACAAACGAATAGAATTTTTAGTGTTTTTCAACCAAAGAAGCATCAATTAAAAATCAATAAAATGAATCAAAAAACTAATAAAAATCAATTTTGAGAAATTGCAATATAACTAAATAATGAAGCTATAGCGAAATATACGAAGTATTTTAAATTAGAATTAAAAAACTTTTTAAAATTGATATTTCTTTGAAATCGAATTTTGCTGTAGATATAATGTCATCTCATGATGGAACAAAAACCCATTTTTTCTTGAGCTTCATTAATTTATTTGCAAGAGTTTTTGACACTCCAAAAGCTAATATTTGCTTAACACTGACTATTTGACTTCATTTTAGCGTTTCACTTTTAAAGCTAGGAATATGAATTACAGTATTAAAAGGAGCGATTTCTTGTAAATTAAAGTGAGATAGATCGGCATTTAAACCAATATTAAGCTGAGAAAATAATTCTTGATAAGTTAGTGGTTTGTCTGACTTTAATTCTTTTAATCCTGAAAGACTGCCGCTAAACTTATAGGTATATAGTTTTTTTAGTGTATTTTCATTATATTTTTCTTGATTAATTGATAAAGTCTTGTTTAAATAATAAATTCCGACAACTGTTCCGGAAATAGAAATTAAGAACAATAACTTTAAAATATTTTTGTGTTTCTTTTTCATACTTAATAAATAATTTTTTTAAAAAAGTGTATAAAAAACAAACCGCAGATGCGATTTGCTAATAATTATATTGTGATTATTTAATTTAAATTATACAATGAATGTTTTTTGTAATTGTACGAGATTTATTAATTCAGAAATAAAAACAAGTTGTAATAAATGTATAAATGTTATAACGTATAAACTGCGACTATTTATACGAAAAAAAGAATTAAACAATACTTTAAAAAGTTAATATAAACATGTTTAAAAATAAATTAAATATAAATAAAATTTACGATAATACCAAAATTGTTTTAATAAACAGTGGTGGGCTTTGTTAAGCCCATAAAAAATATATACTATTATTTGAATTTTTTTTAAAAAAATCATTTTTTTGACTAGTTAAATGAAAAATAATGATAAAAAATTCGTTTTTCACTATTTTTTAGTGATTAAATAAAATAATATACAAAATGCTAATATTCAAATTATGTGCTAAAATATAAAAGCAATAACTTAATTGCAGAAAAGTAGAATTTCATTTCTCACCTGATGGCCATAGCCTTGGGTTTAGCTACAATTAATGTATCACATAATTCTGATACCTTTTTTAGTAGAGAGATGGTTAATAACTATTTTTTTATTTGAAGGAGCTTATGCAAGACAAGAAAAAACCACAACAAGAACACTACGTTAATAATAACATTCCTTTTAAACAAGTATTTTTATTATCAGCAGATGGTGAAAAAATGGGTGTTAAATACACAAAAGAAGCTATTGAAATCGCTAAAAGCGAAGGTAAAGATTTAGTTTTAATTAGTGTTAATCCAAAACCTATCGCACGTATTATTGATTACGGTAAATTTAAGTATGATAGAAAGAAAAAACAAAAGGAATTAAAAGAAAAACAAACAATTATTCAAAATAGAGAAGTTCGTTTAACACCAATGATTGGTGAAAATGATTTATTAACAAAAAGTAGAAAAGCACGTGAATTCTTATTAAAAGGAGACAGAATTAAGGTCTCACTTAAATTAAGAGGACGTGAAATTGGACGTAAAGATTTAGGTCTCGATACTTTAGAGAGATTTTATGCTACATTAGAAGATGTAGCTGATAAATCAACCGAACCTAAGTTAGTTAACGATCGTTTTCTTGATATGAATCTCCAACCAAATAAAACTAAAATCGCTAAATATTTAAAAGAAAAAAGTCAAGAGACTAAAGAAGGAGAATTAAATGCCAAAGATGAAAACTAAAAGTGCGTTAAAAAAACGTATTAAAGTTACTGGTACTGGTAAAGTTATGCGTGAACAAGCTTTCCGTTCACACTTAGCTCAAAACAAAACAACTAAACAAAAACGTCAATCACGTAAATCTGCTCTAATGTCAAGAAGCGACCTTAAAAGATTTAAAGCATTGATCTAATCTTGTTAATTCATTTTTCAAGATAAATAATATTAGTATTTAAGAAAGGAAAATAATTATGGCAAGAGTAAAAGGTGGAACAGTTACAAGAGCAAGACGTAAAAAATGATTAAAATTAGCAAAAGGATACTTCGGACACAAATCAATCGGGTACAAAGTTGCTAAACAACAAGTTGTTAAAGGTTGAACATACGCATTCAGAGACCGTAAACAAGTTAAAAGAAACTACCGTAAATTATGAATCGCTCGTATTAATGCAGCTACAAGAGCTGAAGGAATGAGCTATTCAAGATTTATTAACGGACTTAAAAAAGCAAACGTTCAAATTAACCGTAAAATGCTTTCAGAATTAGCTATTAACGAACCAAAAACATTTGCAATGTTAATCGAAATTGCAAAACAAGCTTAATTATAATAATTGAACCAATTAATTATTGGTTCTTTTTTTATGCAATTACACAAAAAAACCAGCATCAGCTGGATTTTTATATTATCAAATTTTAACTCTTTTTTCTGGTGCTACGTACATTCCATCTTGTTCTGTAACGTTATATTCGTCATAGAATAAATCGCAGTTACTTAACTGTACGTTTGCTCTTTGTTTTCCTGGAGCGTGCACGTCCGCTTCTAAACGTCTTTTGGCAGCTTCTGGTTTAGATAAAATTCTTCAAATTCTTGCTCAGTTTTCGAAGAATTCTTTTGGACTAAAGTCCTTTTCACGTGAAGCAGCTTCTAAAGCACATGAGAAACCACCAATGTCAGCAATGTTTTCAGATACAGTTAATTTACCGTTAACAGGACCTACTTCTGTTTCGATTCCGTCGAATAATTCAATTGCTTTTTGAGTTCTAAGCTTAAATTCTTTGTAATCATTTTCTGTTCATCAGTTATTTAAACTTCCATTTTCGTCAAATTGAGCTCCATTATTATCAAAGGCATGGGAAATTTCGTGAGCAATTACAGCCCCAATTCCTCCAAAGTTAGCACTTGATGATTGATGTAAGTCATAAAATGGTTTTGAAAGTATAGCTGCTGGAAATACAATATGATTAAAGAATGGATGGAAGTATGCGTTAATTGTAGCTGGTGACATACTTCATAATTTATCGTTAGTTACTTCTAAATATTGATCGTATGAGTGTTGTGTTAAAACTTTAGAAATAAGGTCGATATTAGTAATTAAACTACCATTTTCATTGTAATCATTCATTATGAATTTATCGTAGTAATCTTCAATTTCTTCTGGATAACCAACCATAACACCTAATTTTGAAAGTTTTAATTTGGCTTTAGCGATAGTATCCTTACTTAATCAATCATTTTTTGTTAAACGTTCATCGTAAATTTGAATCATACTTTTAACCATTGACTCAACGTTAGCTTTAGCTTCTTTACCAAAATAAGTTTCTGCATAATACATACCAAGAGGCATAGAGAAAAATCTAGAAACAGTATCATAAGCAAAGTCCTCTAATGAACGAACTGCATCAATTGAATAAAGAGCATTTCTAAATTGTGAAGCAATTTTTCTGGTTTTTTCTGTAATATAAGGCGCTTTTGCGTGAAGATTTTTGAAAAACATTAATGCTTTGAAACCTTCGAAGTTATCTTTAGTGTAGATTGTGTTGAGATTTTCGATGTATTTAACATTGTCGAGACAAATTGTTTCTAATTTTTTATCTCCAATTAATTCTTTACCAATATTTGCTAAATCGAAAAATTCTGATTTATTTTCAAAATATTCAAGTGGTTTTGGATGATATAAAGAAACATAGTCTGCTTTTTCTAAGCTTGTTAAAACATAGTCCTTTACTAAATCATCAAACTTTATCGCTTTTTCTAATAGTTCTAATGCATATTCTTTTGAAAGACCAAAATCAACAGCTAGTTGAAGGCTCATTTCTTTTCAGATATTAAGGAACTTATCTTTATCATCTTTTGAATAATTTTCTTTGCTTGGTAAGATTGTGCTTGGTTCTCCAATTCATAAAACTTTAATTCTGTTATTTACAAAGTCTTGAGATACACCGAAACTAATTGGCATATATGTATATTTATATTCAAATTCTTTAAAGTTTCTAGCAATTTGTTCAAAGCTTTCTAATTTAAGAATGTTTTCTAAATCCGAACGTGCATCGTTTCAACCGATTTCATTTCTTTTTTCGGTGTTTAAAATCATATCGTAAAGTTTAACCATTTGTTGTAAGTGGTTATTATTAGGTGTTAAAGATTTATTTTGGTGTCATGAATGTATTAATTCTTTAAGTAATTTTTCAAGAGCTAAATCCATCTCACCAAAAGCACTTATTAATGGTTTATCTTCTGGAATTTTAGTTGACTGTAATCAATCATAGTTGATGTAATCGTAAAAATCATCTTTTAAGTTTTTTTTCATAATACTCCTTTTTTATATAACAATATTACAATTATAAAAGAATAGGCAAAATAAAAAAGCATATGGAATTAAGAATATAAAACCATATACTTTTTTGATTAACGGTGACTGTGGAAAATATCCATTATATATTGAATAAGAATTGCGTATTGAATAAAGGTTTGAAGTCCAAAGAACACACCTTGTCTAATAATTTCTTTATTCCCTAAGAATTCAACAGTGTCTGCATACTTTCTAATCATTCAGAAGTTCAATATAATAGAAATTATAATGATTGCAGTTCCGATTGCCGAAATTCAATTTTCTAATCTAGAACCTGATTGTGAAGGTATAAATATAGAAACTATTATAAGCACAATCAAAGTAATTAATAAAACCACTAATAATGTTGAAAGTGCTGTAGTATTAACTAAATTAAAGTATCCTAACAATCCGAACACGAAAGTAATTAATGTTGGTACTACAAACACTGCCAACACTACGTATGTTCAGTTAGAATCTCTTAAATAAAGAAATAAACCCATACCGATCGAAACACCAAAATAAATTATTAATATTGGTGCAGATGCCAGAAGAGCTTTTGTGCTCATTTTTTGCAGGAAGCTTATTAAAATCATTACCACTAGTGTAGCAATTAAAAATCCGATTCAGAATCAATTAAATCAATCAAAAATTAATCTATGGTTATTTTTTAAGACACCATTTAATGTTCCATAAACAGCAAAAGCGATAGCAATACTTAAGAACAGACAAACAGAAAATGTAGAAAGTATAACAGCGTAAAATTTATTTTTTAATTTTATTTCAGTATTAGAAAAGTCTTTTGCGAAATTATCGCTGTTATTTCCAAAATGAAAATTATTCATAATACTCCTTTTATTATAAGTCTATATTCTTGACAAATTTAGCGTTCTTTTCAATAAAATCTTTTCTGAGTTCCACATTTTCACCCATTAAAGTACTGAAAGCTAAGTCCGCTTTGTAAGCATCATTAATTTGAACTTGAAGCATTTTTCTTCTTGTTGGATCCATAGTAGTTTCTCAAAGTTGTTCTGGATCCATTTCACCTAACCCTTTATATCTTTGCACTGTAATTTTTTGATTTGGGTTTAGTTGAGATAGAATATATTCTTTTTGAGCATCGTTAAAAGCATAGTCAGTAAATCTATTTTGAGAAATTTTATAAAGTGGAGGTTGTGCTATATATACAAAACCATGTTCAATTAAAGGTTTAAAATATCTATAAAAGAATGTAAGTAATAATGTTCTAATGTGTGCACCATCGACATCGGCATCAGTCATTATTACAATTTTATGATATCTTAATTTATTGATATTAAAGGTATCGCCTAGTCCAGTTCCTAATGCAGTAATTAAAGACATAATTTCTTCGTTTTCAAGAACTCTTTCTTGCCTTGCTTTTTCAACATTAATAACTTTTCCACGTAGTGGTAAAATTGCTTGAGTTTTTCTATCGCGCCCCATTTTAGCACTACCACCAGCAGAGTTACCTTCGACGATATATAACTCACTTATTTCGGCATTTTTAGAACTGCAGTCACTTAATTTTCCAGGTAATCCACCATTATCAAATGCACTTTTTCTTCTAGCATTATCACGTGCTGCATTAGAAGCTAATCTCCCTTTTCTTGCAATTGTAGCAATATCAATTATTTTTTTAGCTAAATCAGGGTTTTCGATTAATTTTCTTTCAAATACTTCAGAGAAGACTCTATTAACAGCAATACGGGCGTCTTTTGACCCTAATTTACCTTTTGTTTGACCTTCAAATTGTGGTGAAGGGTGTTTGATAGAAATTACCGCTGTTAATCCTTCGCTTAAGTCATCTCTTGTGAATTTGTCACTATCTGACTTGATGATTCCTTTTTCAATCGCATAATTATTAATAATTCTTATTAAAGCATCATAAAATCCTAAAACGTGTGTACCACCTTCGTGAGTAGAAATGTTATTGGTATATGAAATAATGTTGCTTCTATAAAAGTCGTTTAGGTATTGACAAGCAACTTCAACTCCAATTGTAATTGGTGTATCATCTGGACGATAACCAGCTATATATTCATCTGATGCGTATATTATTTCATTATTAATTGGTGTATAACTTTCGTTTAATTCTTTAACATAATCAACAATTCCGTTATCATATTGAAATTCTTCAAAACTATTATCTCTTTCATCTGTAACGCTAACATATAGTCCTTTATTAAGGTGTGCTATTTGCTTTGCGTGGTCGATAATTAAATCTTTATCAAAAGAATTTAATTCCATTACTGTAAAATCAGGGTGAAATTTAATTGTTGTTCCAGTTTCCTCTTTGTTTTTTAATTCAGAAATGATTTTAGTTGATTGCTTAGTTTTTCCACCATTTTCAAACTCTGCATAATATAAATTACCATCTCTTTTTACTCATGCTTCTAGCTTATCGCTTAAAGCATTTACAACGCTAGCACCAACACCATGCAATCCACCACTAACTTTGTATGCGTTAGATTCGAATTTTCCACCGGCATTTAATTTTGTTAGTACAACCTCTAGTGCACTTATTTTAAATTTAGGGTGACTACCTACAGGTATTCCTCTTCCGTTGTCCTCAACGATAATTGATTCATCTTTAGTGATTGTTATGTTGATTTTATTTGCGAATCCAGCCATACATTCATCGACTGAATTATCAACAATTTCTCAAATTAAATGGTGTAATCCGGCTTTTGCAGTTGTTCCGATATACATTCCTGGTCTAAGTCTAACATGTTCTAGACCTTCTAAATATTTGATATTACTTGCATCATAATTGTTTTTTTGACTCATAGAAGCTCCTTTTTAAGAATGTTCTTTTAAATATATATAAATATATATTTAAAATTTATTAAAATTATACTAAATAAAAACTAAAAAAGTTAAGTTAATAAAAGCTTTTATGCATTTATTAACTTAACTTTTTGGTGCTCCTTACAAGAATCGAACTTGCGATAGATGATTACGAGTCAACCGTTATGCCACTTAACTAAAGGAGCATTGGTGGAGATGACGAGAGTCGAACTCGCGTCCATAAATAAATTTATATATCGTATCTACAGTTTATTGTATTTTTAATAATGAAAAAACTATGAAATACACAAAAACAGTAATTTCATTTGAACTATTTTTCATCAATAAATTCGTTCATTTTTATTGACAATTCTCTCAGACACACTTTTAAGCTAGAGAAATTACTTAAAAATGACTTTGCTAGCTAATTAAGCAAATGCAAAGCTTTGTGTTCCAGCAAATGCTGGGTTGTTGAATGAGTATTCAACTTCTTTTTCAGATTTTCCATTTAAGAAAGCCTAGAGCAATTATAGTCTGCAACACTACTGCAACAATATACAACCTAAATATGTCAAAACCATTACATCCCCAAAACTAAATAATGTATTTTTTTAAATATTTTTGGTTTTCTTCTTTAATTATTTTATCACGTTTGTCATATTTCTTTAGACCTTTAGCAATCCCTATTTCCAATTTAAGATAGTTTTTATTGTTAAAAAAAAGTTTTAAAGGTACTATAGTTGTATTTTTTGCCTCACATATATTTTTTATTTTTAAAATTTCTTTTTTATTCATTAATAGTTTTCTATCTCTATATTCGTCATTTTTTTGCAACATATAACTATTAAAAAAAGAATCTTTTCATCATATTTCACCCTTGTATATAGAACAATAGCTATTTGAGATGTCTATAGCGTTAACTCTTGCTGTTTTAACTTCTCACCCTTCTAATGCTATTCCTGCTGTATATGTGTCTAAAATTTCATAATTATGTCTAGCTTTTTTATTTTGACTAACTATTTTCATACTTTAATTTTAATATATCTATTTTTTTGATAAAATATTTTTGCTAATTACTTTACTTCAATTTTATGTTTTTTATTGTTCTAGCAAAAAAGTATTAAGAAAATATTTTTATTTATTAAAATTGTAGTATAATAATTACGCACTTATCCAAGGGAGGATAGCAAAGCGGCCAAATGCGGGTGGCTGTAACCCACTTTCTTAGGATTCGGGGGTTCGAATCCCTCTCCTCCCACCATTATATTGTCCTATAGCCAAGCGGTAAGGCAGCGGGTTTTGGTTCCGCCATGCGTTAGTTCGAATCTAACTAGGACAGCCATATCGTCGAAAGACGATTTTTTTTTATTTTTTAAAAATTAAATTATAATAGGATTATGAAATTAGATAAGAACGAAAATACACAATTTGCAGCTGTAGATGTCGGAGGTACAAATACAAGATTTGCACTTTTTGATAAAGAAGGAAAAATTATTTGTAAATATAAAACTGCTACAGATTCTATGGTTGCTGAAAACACTATAAACTGAGTAATAGATAAAATAAAAGAACATAAAATAAAATATTTAGCATTATGCATTCCAGGTCCTAGTGATTATGAAAATGGAGTTGTGCTTAAAAGTCCGAACTTATTAGGTAGTTGAGAAAACTTTGATGTTAAAAAATACATTTTAAAAAACGTAGAATTAAATGATATTGTATTTGAAAATGATGCAAACGTTATGGCACTTTCTAACCATAATGCATACAATTGCAGAGATAGTGATATATCACAATTTTTTACAATATCAACAGGTTTTGGTGCAGGTTTAGTTATTGAAGGCAAAATATATCATGGTAATAAGTATTATGCACAAGAAATTGCACAAATTCCCTTATCTATCAAACCTTTTACAGGTAAACACAGATTAAAAAACTCTTTCGCTTTAGAATTACATTGTTCAGGAAGTGGATTAGAAACACAAGCGAAAGCATTAGGGATTGCTCAAAGCACAAAAGAACTATTAGAAAAATATAATGAAGGTGATGAAAAAGCAACAGAATTAATTGATAATGCTATTGAAACATTAGCTAGAATGTTTTGTGTTTCTGCAGCGACTGTTGCACCTACTAACTTCTTTGTTGGAGGTTCTGTAGCATTAAATGCAGAATGAATGGTACTTAAAGCATTTGAAAAAGCACAAGAGTATGCTGATCCAAATCATTTCCGTAACGTTAACCTTTACTTTGATACTAATGGAGATGACAGTGCATTACAAGGGCTTTATTATTTAATTAAACAAAGAAATTTCGGCTAAGAGCCGATTTTTTATATCTAAAAAAGAAAGCACGCGAGGTAATTCGCGTGCATAAGTCCATTTTTTGTATAAAAAATGGCAGGAGTAGCAGGATTCGAACCCACAACACACGGGGTTGAAGCCCGTTGTTCTACCGTTGAACTATACTCCTAAGCCTTATTATTATATCAAAAAATTATTTATCAAAAAGTAAAATAACATCTTTTACTGTTTGAACTTTTGTTAGTTGTTCATCAGGTACTCTAACATTAAATTTTTCTTCAGCTTGGAATACTAACATTGCTAAATCTAATGAATCAATATTTAAGTCAGAAATAAAGTCATCTTCATTAACTTTTTTCTTAGCTAATTTACTAATTTCTGCAAGTATAACTTCTTTTGTTTCCATAACAGAATTATACTTACTTTTTTAGTCTAAAAAAACTTTATATTGTTTTTGTTCTTCAGTTCCGTGTGGTGATATATATTTAATATAAATGATTATGGATGTATCTGTTTTAGTATAACCTTCGATTATTTCATAATCGAATTCTATTTTACCTTCATATGTTTTTAGTCTAGAAACAATGTTTTTTATAATTTTCAAAACATTTTCGCTACTAAGGTATTGAATTCCGTATCTGTCTTTTTGAATTTCTTCAATGTTTCCCTCAATTTCAATCTTAGGAAATATAGTTTGATTACTCATCTGCTGTTGTTTTTTGCCATTATTTTCTCCTTGTGGTTTTTTACCTCTAAAGTTGTCGATTTTCTCACTATGAATTGTGTTTCATCAAATTCCAACTCCGATTGCAGATAATACTGGAAAGAGGATACTGGAAACTAAAAGTGGTTTTAAGATTTTTTTCTTATTTCGCAAGATTGTTAGTCCCTTTTCAGAATCAATCAAATTCTCATTTTTCGAATTTAAGAAACTTTTCAATATCAGGGAGATTAATGACAAATCTATAATTTATTAATTTATGATTTGTAATTTCAACAACTTTAATCCTTTTTGGTTTTTGATTTATTACTGTGTTATTAAAATTTATATGGTTTCGAAAATTCCTGGTTATAGATGCAGAAAAGAAATTTGTATCAATAAACAAAGTGGTTTGCATATCGCCTAAAAATCTTTTTGGAATAATTAAACCTGTGATTATTGTATTATCATTTTCTGCAATTAATTCGTCTTTATTTAAGTTTGTTTTGAAATTTTGTAATAATGACAAGATAAAAATTTTTTTATTTTTCAACGTTTGTAGAATTTCAGAAGTCTTAAGAGTTAATTTATTAGTGATAAATGGTTTAAACATAAAAGAATCTATGTCAAAGCTGAGAAATCGAAAAATATTTTTATTATTATAATTTGGAATAGGACTGTCTTTGGGTAATGTAAAAGTTTCTATTTGAGCAATATTTACGCTTTTTTTATCGGAAGATATCGGTAGTCATAAAATTTTAAAAATTGCATTTGTATCGATAACTCTGCTTTTACCATATTTATCAAAACTAATACGAGTATAGTATGGACACTTTATTATGTTTTCGTGATATATATTTGAAATATTGATTTTTTGCTTTTTAAATTCAGTTAAAGCAATAGCGTATTTTGCGATAACTTTATTAGGTTGATTTTGACTATAAATATGTAAGTCTAGTCTTTTAATTTTATCATAATAAATTTCTGCGTCATTCTCTGAAATGATTGTGAACTGTTTGATGTTTTTTTCTTCAATTATCGCTTTTTGATTAATGAAAAAGCTAATTTTTAAATCTTTATAAAATGAGTTTTTTGAAATGGCTAATTCTAAATTAGTTAATTTAGAATTATTTAGGATTCTTTCTATACCAATATCAACATTAAGATTCATATGATGAAATTCTTTTTTTAAATCACTATCATCATTGATTTCTAGTTTTGTAGAGTAATATTGGTTGACTATTTGTTGTGAATTTTCTATAGGTACACGAATAGTTGTGTATAAATTATTCATCACCATAACTAAAGTAAAAATCAACAAATTGTTTTACAGCTTCTCGCTTTCTTTTGTAAAAAGTGGTTTTAGAGAAATACTCTAAATACCACTGATTGTTGATTTTGCTTTCTGAATCTCAGTAGCACTTTTTAATAAGTCAAGCCTTATCAGTGTCCATTAAACTTAAGATTAATTCTATAACGCTGCCTTTTCCTTGAATTTTAGCTTCTAACTCACGTTCTTGGTCTTTAATTTTATCTTGATCTGCATCATCACGTAAAGATTCATAACGTAATTTAAATAATTCGTATTTGAGTTGTTTTTTATAAAGTAGGTCTGTGAGAAATACTTCTTTTAAAAATTTTAATTGTTGTTCATATAAGTCATCGTCTTCGACTTTTGATGTAGGAGTAACTATCATATTTTTTCCTTCTTTTATTTTCCTGCTGCTCCCACTAATATGCTAACTAATTCGGATAACAAAGCTAGTTTTTTATAAAAAATGCCCAAAAAGTGTGAAAAATTCAACGCTTGCGAAACAAAAAGCTCTATAGACCAAAAAAAGACTAATTTTTTTTACAAATTTAAGTTGAAATAATTTTCACAAATATGGAGTTAATTAATGTGAAAAACGAAAAAATTATTCAAAAAAACAGACAAGCAATAGTGTCTGTTCATTTATTGTAATTTACAGTGCAACACCCCTTTTATTAGTAAAATAATATTAAGGTGTTGCTTTTATTCTACAAAATTTGAATAAGAAAACATCCACTTCACAACTTAAAACAAACTAGTGGATGCATAAATATTATAAATAATGCAACGTAAATATAAAATTATTAAAAGAAAAAGATAAACTATGACACTAGGACACTTTTAGTGGACAGTTTATAAATATGAATGAACATCTCAACATTGTTGAGGTGTTTTTCAATTTAAATTTGATTGTAACCGTTCGTTGTTATTTCATTCTATAAAATTACGAATTGATTCTTTAAGTTCTTTAAATGTTAAATCTTTAATATTGATGTTATATAAATCTTCCGCTTTCAATATCGAAAAGAAATATTGGATTTCTCTGTTATCTAAGAATTACCAACTCTACTCATTGATATAATTCCATTATTTTGGTTAATAGTTTTGATGTAATATTTTTATGAATATTAGAAACCATGATCGGAGTGAATAATTTATTTTCTATTAGATAAATTTCAATTTATTATTTTCTTGGTTTTGTGGTCGATGCAAGCTGAAAAATACACAAAATTATTTTGTATATCTTTTGGTGAAGGTATATATGATACATGAGTTGCTATTACAATCTCATTATTTGTAGCATTATAATCTCTGTTGACTAAATTATTAAATTTAACATTTACATTTTTAATCTCTCTGGGTTTGTGCTTCTTTCTAATATGGAATTTTAAGCTTAATTTATTCATTATTCTGCCTAAAGTTCTGTAATTTATGGTTATTTGATATTTATTTTTGATGTAAATAGATAATCTTTCTCTGCTGTAAATTCCTTTTGTTTCATTAAAAGCTTTTAGTACCATGATATACAACTCATCTAATTCATTAGGGTTTATATTTAGTGTTCTTCTGATTTAAGCTTTTATACAATAAGCTTTTTGAAAAGTTTAAAACCTTAGCTCATACTCTTTTAGATATATGAGAGTTAGTCAATCTGCAATGTTTTTGTTAAGTATATTTACAGCAGATGTGTTTTTAAGGATATCACGTAAATATTCGATAATTTCAATCAAATCATCTCTAGATAATTTATCATATTCTTCTTTTGTAATTTTTTGTTTCTTTTTAGGCCTACCACTACCTTGCTTTTTTAGGAACTCTTACCAGTAATTGAAATTAAATCTGTCATACCATTATGATACAATGCATACTTCTTCCTTACGGTTTTTCTAAAGTATTGATTGTTTCAATTTTTAGAAAATTCATTAATTAATTCAGTTTGAAATTTATTTTCTGTAATTTTACAATTCAGAAAATCATCATATAGAATTAACAATTCTAATCATTCTATTTGCTTTAATTCTTTCATATAATCTCATAATACAAAAATAGCGAACATATTAATTGTGTCCACTATGTTTGTCCTAGTTTAGCATCAGTTTTGTATGTTTTTATTTTTCCGCATATAAGAAACTTTATCTTTTCCATAGGAATATAAACTCAAATTGATATTTATAGTTTTGGTAAAAATTTACAAATATACATTTTTTCTATTATAATTATTAAGCCATTAGAACAATAACCCACTAACCTGGTCAGGTCCTAACCGAAGCAGCCATATGAGGAAGTGTTGTGTCTAGTGGTTTTTATTTAAAAATAATAAAAATATTATGTTCTATTTCTTAAAATAGTGTTAAAATATATTTACAAGTGGTCGCGTAGCTCAGTTGGATAGAGCATCAGCCTTCTAAGCTGGTTGTCACAGGTTCGAATCCTGTCGTGATCGCCATTTTTTTTATGTTTTTAGAGAATTTAACTTAGTTTACTGAGTTATTTTTTTATGCAAAAATGGTGAAAAATATCAAAAAGAGCATAAAAAAATGGCTATATGCTATTTAATAGATAATTTACGATTTTATGTGTTTTAGTTTTAAAATTGTATAATTTACTATTATTAAAATAATAGTAAGAAAGAAATAAAAAGGAGGAGAAACTATGCTGCAAATGTTTAGGATTTTACCTGCAAAAATCAAAGCTTACTTTGGTATTGGTATTATCTTTGTGCTTATTAATGTTGCATTAACAATGATTATTCCGATTTTAATTTCTCAGTTTATTCCGTTGTTAATTCCTGATGATAATGCCGGAACTGGAAAATTTGCCATTACATTGTTCAAAGACTTAGTAATTTATACTAGCGACACACGTAGTGGTGCGATTAAATTCTTAATTTCAATTTCGATTGGAGCAATATTAGCAGCCACAATTAGCTCAATTATTAGTGTTTTTATCATTATTTGAGCTGGGGAAAATGCGTCAAACTTTTATCGTAATACCCTATTTAAAAAATATCAAAAACTTAGTTTAAAAGATATTTCTAAATTAACTACTGAGAGTTTAATTACACGTATTAATGATGACGTTGCTGTCTTTTGGGATTTTTTAATTAATGCTACAACTTCATTAATTAAAGCACCACTATTTATCATTATTGGTATTGTGTTTGCTTTCTCAACTGATGTAAACTTTGCTTGAAGTATCGTGGGGATTATTCCGATTTTAATTTTGGTGTTTGTTTTCATTTTCTGAAAATCAAACCCATTAATTAAACAAAACCGTAAGAACTTAGACAAAATTACTAAGGAAGCTGAGGAAACAATTGTTGGTGCTAGATTTATTCGTGCATATAACTTGCAAGAAAAACAAAAAAATAAATTCTTTAATATTAATAACAAATGAATGACTGTTGAAAATAAGACATTTAGAATTATTATTATCGGTACACCTGCATTCTTTGGAATTATTAACCTAGTTATTGTTGCGATCTTTATTATGGCTTCTAACTTAATTCAAAATGGAAGTGCTACACCTCAATTGCTTGCAAAAATTAACGTGTTTATTGAATATGAATTTATTTTGGCAACTGGTATTATGATTTTTGCGTTATTTATTGGTTCATTTATTCGTGCTAAAATTTCCGCAAAAAGAATTACAGAAGTATTAAACACAAAATACGATAATTTAAAAGTTGAAGGTGGATACAAAATTACAGATCATTTAGGACAAACTAATGATATTTCAAATTATTCAGTAGAATTTAAAGATCTTTCATATAAATATTTCTCAACATCAAAAGATTATGCAATTTCTAATATTAATTTCAAAATTAAAGGTGGTGAGACTTTAGGAATTATCGGACCAACAGGAAGTGGTAAAAGCACTATCGCTAACTTATTAGTTAATAATATGAAATATGATGAGGGTAATATTTTAATAAATAACAAAGAAGTTAAAGAAATTAATACCAAAGAATTACATTCAAAAGTTGGGATTGTCTATCAAGAACCGCTTTTATATAGTGGTACAATTCGTTCAAATATGATGTTTGCTAACGATCAAGCTACAGATAAAGAATTAGAAAGAGCTCTTAATACTGCGTGTGCATTAGATTTTATTAAAACATTTGATGACCGTCTTGATCATACAATTGAGCAACGTGGTAAAAACCTTAGTGGTGGGCAAAAACAACGTTTAAGTATTGCACGTACATTATTAATCGATCCAAAAGTCTTAATTTTAGACGACTCAACCAGTGCGTTAGATAATATTACAACTAAAAAATTAATTCAAAATATCAAACACAATTATGACTGTACTACAATTATTATTTCGCAAAAAATTAACTCAATTAAGCATGCAGATAATATTTTAGTAATGGATAAAGGAAAAATCATCGCTCAAGGTACACACGATGAATTACTTCAAACATGTGAGTGATATAAAGAAGTTAATAATAACCAACTTAAACAATAGAAAGGAGTGTTATGGAAAATTACGAAACAAGAGAAATAGCTAAAGATTTAGCTGAAAAAAGAAAAAATAAAACTAAAACTTCTTATGTAAAAACATTTAAAACACTCATTTCTTACTTAATGGTTGATAAAAAGAAATTAGCTTTAGCATTTACGTTTTCATTAATTAACTCAATTTTCTATGTTCTAGGTAGTTTTTTAATTGGTATGATTGTGCAAAATTACTTTCAACCAGCACTTAGCAATCCTGGAGAAACAGAGTTTAATTTAACTGGATTCATTACTTGAACATGTATTTTAGCTGTTTCATTTGTCTTATATGGAATTTTTAGATATTTAGAAAACTACATTTATGTAAAAGTGTCATTTGGTGCAGGTGCAAGATTAAGAAATGATATTATTACAAAACTACATAAAATGCCAATTAGCTTTTATGATAAAAATAAAGCTGGAAACTTAATTTCAAGTTTAATTGTTGACGTTAACAACGTTTCAAACTCATTATTTCAAATGCTTTCACAAGCTGGTAGTGCTATTTTTAGTATTTCGATTGCGATTATTATTTTATTTTTAATCTCATCAATGCTTACTTTAATTGTGTTACCAATTAGTATTTTACTTTTTAGCTTAGTAATTTTGTTAATGAAAAAATCACAACCATACTTTGTTAGAGTGCAAAATGCATTTGGTGAATTAAATGCGTTTGTAGAAGAAATGCTTGCTAACACTAGAGTTACTAATTCATTTGACCAACAAGAATATGTTTATAGTGATCTTAAGAAAATCACACGTAAAATTAGAAACTCTGCATATGGTGGAGACGTTATTGCTCGTAGTTTTGATACTTGATATGGTCTTATTTCAAACTCAATTATTGTAGCAATCGCTTTCTTAGCTGCTTTATTTTACACTTACGATGTTCCTGTCTGAGGTGTTAAGGGTCTAGGAACAAATGATGAAGGTAAAGCAACTCCTGCATTAATTATTCTTTATATTTCAATTTCATGAAACTACATTGGTCCTTTCCAAAGTTTACTTAACACTACATTTAGTTTACAAATTGGTATAGCTTCAAGTAGTCGTTTATTTAAATTACTTAAAATTGAAACTCCAGATACAAGTAATCAAGTTTTAGAATTTGCTGATAAAGAACTTCGTGGACGCGTTGAATTTAAGGATGTATATTTTAAATACAATGCAGAAAGCCGTGTCTATCAACTAAAAAATGCCAGCTTTACAGCTGATCCTGGACAAGTAATTGCGATTGTTGGACCTACTGGGGCTGGTAAAACAACCATTATTAGCTTATTAAGCAAATATTATGATTATGAATCTGGAAGCATTCTAATTGATGGTAAAGAATTACGTGATATTAAAACAGAAAATCTTAGAGACAATATGACTATTGTTTTACAAGATTCTTTCTTATTTAACGAAACAATTTTAGAAAACCTTAAATTAGCAAATCCTAAAGCTACTCAAGAAGAAATTATTGAAGCTGCTAAATTAACAAAAGCACATCACTTTATTATGAATATGCCAAATGGATACAACACAATGGTGGAAAATAATGGTGCAAATATTTCTCAAGGTCAAAAACAATTACTTGCTTTAACTCGTGCTATTTTACAAAACAAAAGCATTCTGATTTTAGATGAAGCAACTTCTAATATCGACTCTGCTACTGAAGTAATTGTGCAAAACGCAATGTTACACTTAATGGAAAATAAAACTTCATTTGTAATCGCTCACCGTCTTAGCACAATTAAAAATGCAGATAAAATTATTGTTATTGATAATGGATATATTATTGAACAAGGTTCACATAAAGAATTGCTTGAGAAAAAAGGATTCTACTTCGATTTATATACTTCACAATTTAGTATTGATTAATTTTTAAAATAGTAATTAACTCATTATGATTAATTACTATTTTTTATTTAACCTCTTTGGTTGTCGATGTATCAACAATAGTTTTTGTTTATTTAAAATTCTTAATGTTTGGTAGTGCAAGCTTTCTTAAAAAATTTATTTGGACATTAAAAAAAGAATAAAATATTTATAGGGTGATAAGCAAAAAAAATTATTTAGCTCACATATCAAGAACCTTCGCTTATCACCCTAAAAAAAGATAGAATACATTATAAGCATAAATCAATAAGTTAATCATTATCATTTATATTAATTATTTATTATTAATCATTTCATTTTCTTATTTTTTGATGATATTACATCTCTTATCTAGATATTTTTCCTACTTATTTTTAAAGATGATGACCTCCTCATGTTTTGCTGATGAACATAAAAATCGCTATTAAAAATAGAATATGATGTTTTAAATATCGTTAAAGAGCCATAACCTATTTTTTCAATACATAATATGTCAAATAATAATCAAAAACAGCAGTTAACTACTGCTGTTTTTCATATGTTTTTGTTTCAATAATAATTGAATTAAAGTGACCTTATTGCTTAGTTTTAACTTCATAAAGTGTTTAAGCACTTGATTTTTAATAAATTTATTTTTTGCTAAGCTTTTCTTAATGGTTATAAATCAAGCCTTAAAATCATTTGTATTTTGAAGTTCTTTAATTAACACAGATAAAACTTCAGTTAATAATTGTTGTATTTTAGATTTTTGTTGATCCTTAAAAAGAATGCCTATTAAGTTATCAAGTAAAGCGATTATTTTTTGAGGATTAAATTTTAGTTTGCTACTAATTAAAATTGCTATCTCAGACACAAATATATCGAGTGTTTTAGTATCTTGTATGAGTAAGTTCATAATTTGAATTAAGTTTGTAACAACTAAAGTAGAGTAGTCTTGTTCTTGCTTAATGTTGCTGAAAAATAGCATCGACTTAGTTAAATCAAATGAATTTATTATTTTTTTATTTTTAATACTATCTATTTGGTAATTAATAATTGCTATTTTTAAGGTATTTAATATTAAAGTTTTTAATATAGAAGTTCATCGTGCTTGATTTTGATTAACAAACCTTTGCAAATTATGAATTGTTGCTTGTAAATCGAGGTTTAATTTTTGGTGGTATTTAGTAAAAGTGTTTTGAAGAGCACTAATAATTTTTGGTGATAAATAATTTACAGCATTATCGATTAATTCACCTAAAATATCAATAAATTCATCAAGATTATAGTGGCATAGTTCTAATTCTAAAATGAGCTCAATAATTTTTAAGTAGTTGTTAGTATTTTTAATTTCCGAAAGAATGCGATCTAAAATTATTTCTGCAGATAATTCTGGTGTTTTAACAATGTCATTGCAAGTAAGTTGAATATTATCTAAAATATTGTGAATAACTTTATTTTGTACTAGTGTAAGCACAAACTCCTCAGTTAGCTTAGTAGCTGAGCTGTATTTATTGATGTAGTTTAGTAATAATAAATTTGGATCAAGCTTATTATAAAATTCAGTTTTAAAAAAGTTCATCGCGATCGTAGGAGAACTATTTTTAATTCATCCTTCATATTTAATTAAACGTTTAGCAAAATTTTTATAATTTCCTTTATCAATAATTTTTTGTTCTAATTCGTGAGTGTTTTTTAAGTATCCTTCATCATTTTTAGGTATTGCACTCTCAAATAGTTTGCTTTTGTTAAATTGATATGTAAACTGGTTAGCATCACTCATTCAGTAGTTGTAATTAAAATGATAATTTTGGGAATAGGTTTTAGTATCAAAAGATGGATTAGATAGTTTTAAGTATAAATCTAGAGCCATTTTTTTATAACCCTTAATATTTGGATGAATATCAACATAGGTTGAACTAAATTTTGCAATATTTTGATCTCAGTAGTCATTATTATATAAATTTATTCAATTGCATTGTTGTTCTATCGCTACTTCTTTCATATTGTTATTCAGCAAGCCGATAAATGTTTCTAAAATTGAAAAATCACAGTTTAATTCGTTAACTTTAAAGAAATATTGATCTATAACGTGTTTTAAACCTAAAAAAGGTATAGGGTAAGCGATTAAATTAATATTTGATGTTGGGGTAATTGTTTTAATAATTTGTAATAGTTCTGCTAATTGTGCTTTTAGCTTGCTCATAATCTCAAAATATTTATTTTTAAGATATTCATCAAAAATTTGAATAATTTCTGGACTATCTAACTGATCGATTAAATTTGAAAAATCATTATTAAATAGATTTTCAAAAAATAAGTAAAAGAAATCCATTGCACCAATGCTAATCGTAATTAAGTTGGCATTTTTTAACTCTTGTTTAATAGAATTTACGGAGATATTTCGTTCTTTTGAATTAGCTAAAACTAAGCTAAATTCGCTCGGACAACCTTTGAAAAAGTCTATTCATTCCTGGATGCTTGAAGAATTCACTGAATAGTTGTTAAAAGAACCTAGTTGTTTAGTTTGCATTAAAATATCAGCAAAATAAGCTGGATATGAGCTTCCAACAACGTGGTTATCAATTATTTCACCATAGTAATCATCGTCTAAAAAACCATCAAAACCAGCCGCTAATGAATCGCCAATAGCCACATAATTAATTTTTTGGTTATTCTGAACGAAATCTTTTGAAACTGTTCGAGTTATTTGATTAAAATCATTGATAGGTTTATTGTTTATTAAATTAGAAAAATAAAAATTTTTATGATTGATTTCTTTATTAATTTCAATAGCAATTTTACGACCTAAAGATTTAATAAATTTGATAAAAACTTCTTTGTGATTACGTGATTTTTCCATTTTTTTATTTTACTATTTTCGATATAAAAAATGCACAGATTTTTCTGTGCATATGTTTAATTATTATTTGAATTTGGATTATTAATTTTGCTTTTTTGAAAGGTCTTTATGTTTATTATTCTTCTACGACTTCTGCTGTTTCAACATCATCATTTGAATTAGAATTATTGTTTTGTGTAGCATTTTGTTGTGCTGCATAGTTTGCGAAGTTTTTAATTGTGTTTTCTAATTCATCTAATTTTGATTTAAGAGCAGGAATATCTTTTTTATCGATTAATTCTTGGATTTCTTTAACAAGTTTTTCTGATTCTTCTTTAGCTTTAGGGTCAAGTTTATCACCTTGATCTTTATTAGCTTTATTAATTTGGTCAATTAAGCTTTCTGCACGAACGATTGTTTCAGCTTCTTCTTTACGTTTATTATCAGCTTCTTTGTTTTGTTCAGCTTCTTTAACCATTCTTTCGATTTCTTCTTCACTTAATTTACTTGAGTTTTGAATTGTAATTTTTTGTTCTTTTTGTGTTTTAACATCTTTAGCTGTAACTGTTGTAATACCGTTTACGTCGATTGAGAAGCTAACTTCAATTTGAGGAACACCTCTTGGAGCTGGTTCGATACCATCAAGGTTAAATTGTCCTAAAAGTTTATTATCGTTAGCCATTGGTCTTTCACCTTGCACAACTCTAATTGTAACTTCACTTTGGTTATCTGTAGCAGTTGAGAAGATTTGTGATTTTGTTACAGGGATTGTTGTGTTTCTTGGAATAAGTGGTGTAGCAACTCCACCCATTGTTTCAATTCCTAATGTAAGTGGTGTAACATCAAGTAATAAGATGTCTTCGATATCTCCAGCAAGTACGGCACCTTGGATTGCTGCACCAATTGATACAACTTCATCAGGGTTAATTGAACGGTTTGGTTCTTTATTTAATGTTCTCTTAACCATATCGTATACAGCTGGCATACGTGTTGAACCACCAACTAAAAGTACTTCATGTAAGTCAGCAGCTGTAATTCCTGCTTCTCTTAAAGCGTCTTCAATTGGTTTTCTTGTTCTATCTAATAATTGTGAAGTCATTGCTTCAAATTCACTACGTTTTAATTCTAATTCAACGTTAACTGGTCCATCTGCTGTAACTGCTAAGAATGGTAAGTTAATTTGAGCTACTGATTGAGCAGAAAGATCGATTTTAGCTTTTTCTGCTGTTTCTTTTAATCTAGCAAGTGCCATTTTATCACTTGTAGCATCGTAGTTGTATTTATCTTTAATTTCTTTTAACATTCATTTAACGATTTCATTGTCTCAATCATCACCACCTAAATGGTTATCACCACTTGTTGATAATACTTGGAATGTTCCGTCTTCAAGTTCAAGAACAGAAACGTCAAATGTTCCACCTCCAAGGTCATATACTAACACTTTCATTGATTTATCTTTAGATTTTTCTAAACCGAATGCAAGTGCAGCTGCTGTAGGTTCGTTAATAATTCTAAGTACGTCTAGTCCAGCAATTTTACCAGCAATTTTTGTTGCTTCACGTTGAGCATTATCAAAGTAAGCAGGCACTGTAATAACAGCTTTTGTTACTTTTTGACCTAATTTAGCTTCTGCGTAATCTTTCATATATGAAAGAATCATTGCTGAAATTTCTTCTGGTTTATAATCTTTACCATTTACGTGAACTGTTTTATCTGTTCCCATTAATCTTTTAATAGAAACAACTGTGTTTGGGTTTGTTTCAACTTGTCTTTTAGCAACTTCACCAACGATTGTTTCACCATTTTTAAATGCAACAACACTAGGTGTAGTTCTTTTTCCGTTTGGATTTTCTAAAACAACAGGTTGTCCGTTTTCGATTACAGAAACAACAGAGTTTGTTGTTCCTAAGTCAATTCCTAATACTACTTCTTTAGCCATATTTTAAGCCTCCTAATATCGTAATTTAAGTACATTACTTTAATTAGTACTAAATATATTTTACCATAAATTTAGCAGTCAAGTAATTTATTTGCTAAATTTTTTTAATCTAATTTATTTACTATTACTGATGCAGGTTTTACTACTCTATCAGCGATTTTAATTCCTTGGCGAACTACTTTTAAAACTACGTGGTTTTTTAATTCAGGCATATAACCTCAATCGACGATTTGAGAAATGTTAGCATCAAATTCAGTTCCTAATTCTGGTGTAATTAATTGAATGTTATGATCACTAAACACTTGTTCAAATTGACTTACAACCATAGAGAAACCAATGCAGTAATTTTTAACTTGGATATTATCTGAATTTTCTCCAGCTTTTGTAGCCATAGCAAGGTTGTTAAATGGAACTTCTAAATCTTCAATAAATCTAGCAAGTGCATACGCTTGTTTTTCTTTGATTGTTTCGTTTGTTTTATTTTGAAGCTCATTAATTTTTTCATTTAATTTTTCAGTTGCTTTTTTTGTTAATTCATCAGCTTTTTCTTTAAATGAATATTCCATCACTCTAATTTGAGTATCTTTTTCGTTTAATTTATTTTCTAACTCTGATATTCTTGCTTCTAATTCTTTTAATTTAGCATCATCTTGTTTTGCTTCTTTAGTAGCTTTTGTCTCTTCTTTTTCTGGAGATAAAACTTCTATATTATTAATAAGCACTAAAGCTGTTTTTCTTTGAAATTCTTGAATTTCATAATCTTTAGGGAATGTAAATTTTATTTCTAAATGTCTTTTATATTTACGATTAAGAATTTTTTCATCAAACTGAGGCAAGAATTGTTCTTGCCCAATTACGATTTCTTTATCACCACTATATTCAGGTTGATGAGTTCCTTCAACATATAAATCAAATTTACCTTTAACAATATCATTTACACTAATTTTATTTGTTTTCATATTACTCCTTATTTACTCTTGTTTGTTAATCAACTTTCAAGAGCTTTTATTGAACTTTTCATTTTGTTAAAATCAGAACCTTGTGCACCTACTACTGATATTTCAGTTACACCAGAATGATATGGAATTCTTTTTGACATATAACTACCCATATTATCGACTGAAATTTTAATTGTTTCATCATCTCCTAATTCTTCATCAATTTTTTCTCAAATTGAATGATGTTCAATTAAGTCAATTAATTTTGATAAATCTTCTCTATTGATTTGGTTACTTAAAATGATGTTATTTTTTCCATAAACTTTATTTTGCTTTAAAGATAGGTTAAAAATATTATTTACAAATTGCTCGATAACTTTTTGATAGTTCTTAATTACTTCAGATAATATAGTTTTTAGTCCTAATACATGATTTGGTAATTCTTGCAATGGAACATCAATTAATCTTTCTTTAAAGATACGAACTGCAACTTTTAAGTCATTAATACTTAATTCTTCTGGTTTAAAAGTTAAAATTTTTGAAAAAACTTCACCATTAGATACAACCATAACGATTGTTGCTGTTGTATCGTTAAGCGGAACTAAATCAATACTCTTAAGTAATGAACTAGCATTGTATTGGGTTGTAATTAAGGTTAGTCCTGTAATTTCAGCAATCATATTTGCAGCTTGATCTAGCGTCTCATCAATTGATAATTCTTTTTCTTTAAATACCTTATTTAAGCGTTTTAAAATTTTTTGTTCTTCTGTTTCGCTTAGGTATTTTGCGTAGTATTCTAACCCTTTTGTGGTTGGGATACGTCCACTAGAACTGTGAGCTTTTTGTAAGAACTCAAATATTTCTAAATCATTCATTAAATATCTGATTTTAGCACTTGAAAAATTGATTTCATTTGGATAGCGTTCAATTAAATGTGAACTACTTACTGCTTTTCCTTCTTCAACATAAAGCATTACAGTGTATTTTAAAATCAATTCATATTTAGGTTCAATTCTATTGTTATTCATAAATCAATTATAGCACTAAAGTTTATTTTTTAGCAATTAATTAATTTGTTTGCTAATTTGCAAAAACCTTGCTATTTGTTTATATTCAGAAGTTTTTGAATAAATACTATATATATATATATAGAAAAGTGAAGCAGTATATGCTACCGATGATTAAAAGAATATAATAATATTGGGTGAAAACATATTACTTACGTTCACCCAGGATTAATGTTATGAAATTAACTGTTTTAAATACAATTAGCAATTTAGCTTGTTTTCCAAATGTGTTAATAGGTGAAGCAACTCCTCAAAAAAGTATACTAATGATAAATTATGACAAGAATTTTTAAACTCACATTATTCTATACACAAACTATATGTTAAGGTTCTAGAGTATTCATTTTCATTAAATATCAATGATTTTAATTCTCTTTATCATCTATCGGTACAAAATGAAGAAGAAAAAAAGAGAGCTATAGAAATCATTAAATCTGAGACTGGATATAACTTATTGCTAAAAAAATACGGAGTTAAATCAAGAGATGGTTTTTTCACCCACGAATATGCTCCATATATAGAAAGAAAATTAAAGAAATAATTGATGTTTTGCAAACTGAAATTCAAGATATCGTTTCAAAACTTGGATTAAGTGATAAAGAAATAAATAAAATATTAAAAGAATTAAAAAAAGAAGATGCTTCTTTAAGAGATGATGTTCTGGGTCATTCAGTGATAGCTTCATTTATGTCAATACTAGCACAAGTTCCAGTAGTTAAATGAATTAGTTATGTTTAAGAAATGATTAGATACACCTTTGATACTGTGCGACCAGACAATCCTATAAAACATAATTATTAAAAATGGAATATAAATTACTTAAAATTAAAAAATTCTTTATTGCTTATTGATTTGCTAGATATGTATTATTGTGAAGTGTAATAATTTTTATCAGTTTATCTTTTGGTATATATAGAAGCACTTGAAATGCAGCTACAATAATAGCTTTAGTTATTTTAATAATCTTTTTTATTTATTATGGTGTTTTAACTGCTATCGAAAGATTTTTATTGAAATCAGAATATTATGAAGCCTTAAAATATATTTCTGAAAATGCAGCAGATTATAACTGATATACAGTAAGAGCAGCACGATACTATATGAAGCATAATAAAATACACGATGAATAAAATTAATAGGTTGTTAAAGGAACATTTAAGGTCTTACCCGTTAGTAATTCAAGATAGCAATGCTTTAAAAATAAGATTTTCAGAGGAATTTAAAAATAGAATTCTAAACTATATTAACTTGGTGTTTTAGTCGCAGATTCTCAGCTAAGCTGCGAACAAAAGAAAAACATATTTTCAATTTTTACGAAGAAACCAAAAAGTGATTAATCTTGATGATTGACCTTTATTGAAAAAAGATATTGTCAATCACGTTACTAACGATATACAAACATCTATTTTTGGCTTAGAAAATTCACCTTATGAACTCTTACGAAAATATAATTTAGAATTTTGCTCTCGTTTTAATTTTCAGTATTCTGTTATCGTTAAAGAATTTATCGAACTAATTCTGCAAGATAAAAATATAGTTGAATTAATTAGAAAAAGCCAAATTATTTTTGATTTAACTTATCGTTATAAATTAGTATTGTAAAAAATAAACGCAATTAAAAATTGAAACATACTTACTAACAGTATTTTAATATCTAAAAACTTAAATTTATTAAATGAATTAATAGCGGAAAACATATTTATCAAGTATCAATTGCACAAAGTCTTGATCAGCTACTTTATATACAAAATAATCAATTATATTATTCTGTAAAAGCTCTTATTAATCTATTTTTAACAAGCTAAATGCATAAGTTATAAACCACAATATTACAAAAACAAATATTAATTTGGTAAGAGGAAATGTTGTGGTTTAAATTTTGCTACAAAAATATGATTAATTTTATTATTTTTATTACCATAATACGCTAAACATAACAATAAAACCAATAAAATTAGTCCTATTTTTCAGATATTTTCACAAATTATTCCGAAATACTTCTTGTTTAATTTTTAGTTATAAAATCGCTTGAAAATTTTTAAATACTTTATAAATTTAATATAAAATTGAATTTATGAATAATACCAACAATAATGAACACAATTTATGAAAGAAAAATCATAATAAACCCAAACATATTATTGAAAAATATAAGGTTTGACATCATAATAAATATAGAAAGGATAATCTAGATTATTGTGGTACAGGTACTGTGATTTATGTATCAAATAACAATGGTATACATACTAAATTACCACATGATATTTCTGAAGAAGATATCCAAAAAGAAACAGAACAATTAAAGTTCAAAATGGGTAAATATTTAGCTAATAACAAAAAAGTAAAAATTACTCCAAAAATATTCTTTCAAAGATATTGAAGACGTTTTTTATTAATTTTATTAGCTGCCTTAGTATTTAACTTTGGAGTGCAAGTTTTCTTAAGTAGAGCTGATACCATTCCTTCTGGAATTACTGGTATTCCAACCATTTTACAATATGTTTATCCACAACTTCATCAATACTTTGCGTTGCTTTATTTAGCTTGCAATGTTCCGTTATTTCTTATTTTTTGACGTAAATCAAAAGCAAGTTTTATGTGATTTACTTTGCTCTTTATGATTTGCCAAATTTTTATTAACTTTTTATTTACTAATGTTGAAGTAATTCACGATTTTATTGCGAGAAAAATTCTTTTAGTTCCTGGAAATACTTACGAAATTAGAAATTATTTATATCCTGAATTAGAAGAAGGTGATTTACTATCAAATAGTAAATATCATATTAATATATTAAATGAATGAATTAAAACAATAGGACACAACGAGTTTCAACCAATCCTTTTAGATCAACAATCTCCAGAAGTTGCATTACAAAATTATGAAGAAATTAGAGGAGCGTTAATTCTCTCTGTGCACCCTGATATAACATCCGACTTTTTAAATGAAATGTTGCCAAACTATAAATTATTTAACTTTTTATCTAATGGTGAATTTCAAGCTTACTGATACCTTAAAGGAATTACTTGACCTATTTTATTATATGGTTCATTAGGAGCAGCGTTTATTGGTATGGGTGTTGCTTTATCTTGAAAAGCTGGTGGTTCAACAGGTGGTACAGATATTGTGGCATATTACTTTTCAACAAAGAGCAAGAAAAATGTTGCTAATATGCTTTCAAGTATCGCAATTGTAACTGCTATTATTTTCTTGCTTATTTATGCATTTATTAAACCTAATCCAAATGGTGAATATTTTGGAATGCGTGAGCTTTCTACTTTTGCTTATATTTTAGTATCTAATGTTATTGTTAATATTATGTATCCTAAATATAAGAAAATGAAGCTAACAATTATTTCTGCTGAACCAGAAAAAGTATTGGCTTACTTTAATTTAATCGGTTACTGACATAGTTATAGACTTGAAAGATTTAAATCAGGTTATACAGGTAAATATAACTATAAAATAGAAACTGTTATCTTATTATTAGAATCACGTAATTTAATTAATGACTTAAAATTAATTGATCCAAATATTTGACTTTCATTTACTAAAGTAGAAAAAGTAGTTGGTAAATTTAATACTCAATTTGTTGAATAGGACAGAGTTTATTTTCTGTTCTATTTTTTTATTATTTTATTTAATATACGGAGGTAAAAATGAAGGTATCAGAATTACAAAAGCTTTCTAATGTGCAAGAAGAAAAAATAGAAGTTGGTTTTGGAATTCTTGCATTAATAACTAGTTTAGGTGCTTTAGCAAATGCAATTGCTCCACTGGTTGGGTTAGTAAAAGTTGCACTAGCACCACAAGGAGAAATTAAAGATAAAGTTGTTGGTTATAAATGGCAAATGGGGAAAGACACTCCAAAAACTTCTTTAGAAAGCTTTACAACTTTTGAATAAAAAAATTGATAAAAATCGGTTTTGCTAATAGATAAAATGCAATATAATAAAAACGTTACTTCTAGTAACCGTACTAAAAAGGTCGAAAGCACGCGAAAGCGTCACCTTAAAGACGAGCCACTTAATGGAGGTATTGCATGTTAGCAATTATCGAAGCTGGTGGAAAACAACTTTTAGTTAAAGAAGGTCAAACAATCTTCATCGAAAAAATCGAAGGTGAAGAAGGTCAAGAAGTAAAATTTGATAAAGTTTTACTTGTTGATGACAAAATTGGGAAACCTTACTTAGAAAATGCTTTAGTAACAGGAATCATCGAAAAACAAGGGAAAGCTAAAAAAATCGTAGTTTACCGTCACAATGCAAAGTCAACTCACAAGAGAAAACTTGGACACCGTCAACCTTATACACGTGTTAAAATTACAGGAATTCAAGGGTAATTAGAAAATGGCACATACCAAAGCCGGTGGATCTACCAGAAATGGTCGTGATTCACACTCAAAAAGATTAGGTGCTAAATTAGGTGACGGACAATTCTGTACAGCAGGTTCAATCATTTACCGTCAAAGAGGGACAAAAATTTTCCCTGGTGTAAATGTTGGACGTGGTGGTGACGATACTTTATTCTCAAAAATCGATGGTTACGTAAAATACGAAAGCAGAAGAAACAGAAAGTTTGTTTCTGTCTATCCAGAAAGAGTAAAATAATAAATAATGCACCAATCGGTGCATTTTTTAATTAATTTTCTTCAAAGATTTCGCTGAGTGTAGTTGCAAGATTAGCTCCTTCTTTTAAAAAGTTAGTATTTCCATCATCGATTGTTAAGCCAGGAAAACAATAAATCTCTTTACCATAGTATAAAAAAGAATTAATCAAACCTGCTAACTTAGTATTTTTTACAGAAGAAAGAATTAATAAATAATTTGCAATTGCACTAGCTAAAGAATTTGATTGTTTAAAATAATTTCTTTTAGGGTGAGAATTAAGTGGAAATAAACTGAGATGTAATTCGTTTGGATTATTTTCATTAATAGCTTCAGGAATTTGCTCCAAACTTTGACTATGAACTCAAATTATTTTGTGATTTCCTTTAGTTTTTTGTGCATCAATAATTTCTTGTTCGGTTTTTTTAAAGTCGGTAGCAACTAAAACAATATCATTTTGTTCTAAATTAAGTCTTTCATCAATAAAATACTTTGTTTTGCTATTGTGAATTTCGTTGCAAATTATCACTTTTTTCTTGCTTTCTAACAACTTTAAATTACCTTTATAGTAAATCACAAAAGGCGGTAAAGTGTCTTGAAATAAGTCTTTTGGATACTCTGAATCTAGCAATGTTAAATACTTAATTTTATTCGTTTCGTACTTATTTATAGACTTATTAATCTCTTCTTTGTCGATTTCTTTTTCCTTTGTAAGAAAGTAATAAATCTGTGCGTTATCACCCTTAAAAATATCAGATAGGTATAGTAAAATATTTTGCATTTTGTTTCTCCAAATAATAAATAAAAAAGTTGTTTTAATATACTAAAAATAAACTAAAATACTTTATGGAATTAATTCCGTATTTTTTTATGAATGTTGAACTACTCATTTACAAGAAATTAAAAAATAATATAATTTAGAAAAACATAATAAGTACACACTTTAGGAGACAAAATTATGAAAATTGCTTTTTTTGATGCAAAAGATTATGATATTAAATATTTTGATAAATACAACGAAGGTAGACATCAAATTACTTACTTTAAAGAAAACTTAAGCCTTAACACAGTACACCTTGCAGAAGGATATGATGCTGTTTGTGGTTTCGTTAACACATACGGAGACAAAGTTATCTTAGAAGTACTTAAAAAAATGGGTGTTAAATACTGATTCCAAAGATCAATGGGATACAACAAAATCGATATTGCTAAAGCAAACGAGTTAGGTATCGAAGTATTTAGAATTTTTAACTACTCAGCAGAAAGTATTGGAGAATTTGCTTTCGCTGGATTATTAAGTTTAAACAGAAACTTATTTAAAGCACACGACAGAGTGCAAAAATACAATTTCTCATTAAATGGGTTAGACGGTAAATGTGTTGGTAACTCAACAATCGGAGTTATCGGTTCAGGTAAAATCGGTCAAACATTTATTAAATTAGCTAAAGCTACAGGTGCTAGAGTATTAGTATTCGATGCTTTCGCTCAAGAAAATTTCCCTCAAACAGCTGATAAATTCGGTTTCGAATGAGCTTCATTAACAGAAGTTTTAAGAGAAAGTGACTTTATTTCAATTCACTGTCCTTTATTACCATCAACAAGATACTTAATTGATGATGCTGCTGTTGATGCTATGAAAGAAGGAATGATTTTAATTAACACAGCACGTGGTGAAACAATGGACATCAAAGCTGTTCTTAGAGGATTAAAATCAGGAAAAATTCGTGGATTAGCAACTGACGTTCTTGAAAGAGAAGAAGGTCGTTTCTACGAAGACGTATCAGCTAGAATTGATGACTTAAAAGCATTAGACCCAGATTGAAAAGAATTAATCGAAATGGACAATGTTTTAGTAACATCACACCAAGCTTACTTAACAGACTTAGCTTTAACACAAATCGCTAAAGCTACACTTGAAAATGCAGATAACGCTGAAAAAGGAAACTTTGACAATGCGTTAAGAATTATGGAGAACGGAAAAATTAAAAATGGATAAGATTAAGAAACAAACTTTATCATTTTGAACCTTTTTTGTAAGTTTCTTTTCATTTTTTAACCTTACAAAAGCTAGGAGATTAAACGCTGAAAAACCAAAAGATTTAAGAACATGAATCGTTCACGGAATTTCAGAATATTTTGGAACAATTTTAATTTCAATGGGACTTGCAGGATTAAGTATTTATGTTGCAGGAACACCTAACAAACCACTTGTAATTGAAGAATTTCTTTTACACCCAATTATTGTCGGATTCTACGCAGGATTTGTCGTAGTTGGATTATGTTTATTTATTTTCTTACGTTGAAGTTGTGATTTAAACCCTTCTGTATCAATTTACAGATACTTAAACGGAACAAACAACGGATACTACACAACATATAAATTAATTATTCAAGTATTTGGTTCTTTAACAGCTGGATGTATTATTTACGGTATTGGTCACTTTACAGCACCAGAAGGTGTGATTGCTAATGCTCCAATCGATGCTATTTCAGCTGCTAAAAAGGCTTTCCCAACAACAACTACACCAACAATTGCTTCAGGTACTGCTTGAATCTTCTTTGTTGAGTTAGTTATGACTTCAATTCTTTTATTCCCTATCTTTTCACCTAATATTAATAATAAATACCGTGATTTATTCATTATGTTTATTATCTCTCTTTCAGTATGAATGGGAATCTTAGGTGGTTCAGCTGCTATCAACCCAGCTAGAGGTATGGCACAACAATGACCAGTTCTTTTATTCCACAATGGACCAAGCGACTTAGTTCAATATGGACACACAAAATATAGTGCAATTGATTTCTCAAACTTAGGTTTTGGCAACATTACAGATGTTCAAGTAAACTCAATAGCTTGAAAATCAATCGTATCAGCTAGTGTAATTATGGTTATTGCCGATTTATTAGCACCAGTATTTTATGCTTTCGTTCAAGGATTTACACAAGCTGCTGTAAACCCATTAGTAGTTAAAATTATTAAATTTAAAAACTACAGAGCATTAAATATGCAAAAACCTGCTGATAAAAAATAATATAATTAAAAACATGAAAGTTGATTTCATGTTTTTTTAATAAGAAAGGGTAAAAATGAATCATTATATCGTTACTTTTTTAATGATCGCTATTTTTCTATTATTAATTCTTTCATGAGTGATTTTATTCTTTTTACACCGTAATAAACTTCGTGGTAAAGAAAATCAAAAACAAGGATTTAAATTTGAAGATGATGTAGCAAAAAAAATTAAACAACATATTAAAGGTAAAAAAGTTAAATTCTTACCTGGAAATATTTATAAGTATGATGGAAAACTTTTTGAAGTAGATGGTATTTTAGTATTTGAAAATTTAGTAGCTGTTATAGAATGCAAGTCTTATTTTGGTGAATTGCAAGGTGATGCATCTGCTACTGAATTACAACTTGTTTCATATACTAAAAAAGGAACAATTACAAAAGACTTTAAAAATCCAGTGTTGCAAAATGAAAAACACTTAAACCATTTGGAAAAAATTATTGGTAGATCGATGCCGCTTGCATCAATGATTGTCTGTCCTACTGGTTTAATAATTAATGTTAAACATCTACCAAAACACGTAATTATTACAACCGAAGATCAAATGTTAAATCGGATTGATGAATTGCTAGAATTTAGCAATAAAAATCAGCAAAATAAAATTGATGATAAGGTTATTGTTACAGCACTTGCAAACTTTGAAGTAAAATCAAAAAGAGAGAAAAAAGAATTTCAAAAAATGATAGAAGGGTAAAAATGAACGAGAAAGTTATAAGCAAAGTTGCTAAAGAATTAGCAATCACAGATAAACAGGTTAACATCGTGCTTGAAATGTTAACTGAAGGAAATACAGTTCCTTTTATTTCTAGATACCGTAAAGATAAAACTGGTGGTCTAGATGAAGAACAAATTTACAAAATTGAAACATTATATAAATATTCAGTTGAGCTAGAAAAAAGAAAAGAAGCAATTTTAGAAACATTACAAGAAAAGCAATTATTAACAAAAGAATTAGAAGAAAAAATTAAAGCTTGTTCTGTTAAGAGTGACTTAGAAGCTTTATATGAACCATTTAAAGTTGGTAAAGTAACAAAAGCAACTGAAGCGATTGCTTTAGGACTTGAACCATTAGCTAAAACAATTTTCAATAATACAAATCGTAATTTTGATCTTAATAAAGAAGCTCAAAAATATTTAAATGATAAAGTGACTTCAATCGAAGAAGCAATTACTCAAGCAAATTACATTATTGCTCAATGAATTTCACAAGACTTTGAATTACGTGAAAAAATCAAAGAAAATATTTTACGTTTTGGTGCTATTTTAACTAGCTTAAAACCTAAAGTGGAAGACGAAAATGAAAAATTTAAAAATTATTACAACTATAGAATTCCAATTCGTTTCATTAAGAATCACAATGTTTTAGCTATTAATCGTGGAGTTAAAAGTAAGATTTTAAAATTTGACTTTGAATATTCTGTAGATCATTTAGTTCAAATGATTTTAAGAAAAATTGACAAAAAGCAAGCTAATACTAAAAATTTAATTGATCCAGTTAACGATTCATTAAAAAGATTAATTCAACCAAGTATTGAACGTGAGATTTTTAGTGACTTATTTGCAGTTGCGGAACAAAATGCAATTTTAATTTTTGCTAATTCAGTTGAAAAATTACTTTTTGCACCAGCGTTAAGCGGACATAATATTTTAGCAATTGACCCTGCATTTGTCAACGGATGTAAATTAGCTGCTTTAAACGAAAATGGTGATGTTTTAGAGATTAATAAAATTTATCCTAATGCTCCAAAATTTAAAACTGCAGAAGCTGAAAAAATCACTTTAAACGCAATTCAAAAACACAAAATTGATATTGTGGTAATTGGAAATGGAACAGCAAGTAGAGAAACTGAAAAGTTTATTGCAGATTTAATTAAGAAATATAAATTAGATGTTAAATATGCAATTGTTTCTGAAGTTGGAGCATCAGTTTATTCAGCATCAAAAATTGCGATTGAAGAGTTCCCTGATTTAAACGTTGAAGAACGTAGTGCTATTAACATTGGACGTAAATTCTTAGATCCACTTAATGAGCTTGTTAAAATTGATCCAAAATCAATTGGGGTTGGACAATACCAACACGATTTAAATGAAAAAGAATTAGATCAATATTTAACATTTAAAGTTGAAAAAGTAGTTAATACAGTTGGTGTTGATGTTAATACTGCAACAAAATCAATTTTAAGTTACGTATCTGGTATATCTAAAACTCAAGCTCAAAAAATTGTTGATTATCGTTTAGAAAATGGTTCATTTACTAATCGTGAACAACTTAAAAAAGTTTCAGGACTTGGCGCTAAAACTTATGAACAAGCAATTGGTTTCTTACGTATTTTTAATTCAGATAATTACCTTGATAAAACTTTTATTCACCCTGAATCATATGCTTTAGCTAATGCAATTATTCGTGAATATCGTTTAGAACCTAGTGAAGCTGGAATTAAAGATTTAAACCTAAATGTTGCTAAACTTGTAAAAGAATATGGTTCAAACCAATATGAAATTGAGTTAATTTTGAACGCACTTAAAAACCCATTAAAACAATTTGATGAAAATAAACAAGGATTTGTCCTCAAAGATTCTTTAACTAATATTGAAGATTTAAAAGTTGGAGAACAAGTTCAAGGAACAGTTGAAAACATTACTGACTTTGGAATCTTTGTTTATATTGGATTAAAACAAACATTATTCATTCACGTGTCAGATTTAAATTTAGGCGATAAAGATAGTTTATTTGATTTATATTACCCTAACCAAGTCATTAATGCAGAGATTACAAATATAGACTTAGAACGTAATCGTATTGCAGGAAAGATTGCAATTTCATAAAAATCTATATAATTAAAAGTAAGGACAGAGGTACTTACTTTTTTGTAGGTTGAGAAATTACTCTTATAAGCTGATCTAGGTAATGCTAGCGGAGCGAGTCTTTTCCTTTTTCTGTCCGGAAAGAGGAATTTTTTTATGTTAAAAAGAAAACTAATTACACTTTTAGGAGCAATTAGCGTCTGTGCTACTCCAATGGTTGCTTTATCATGCAACGATACAAATTCAAAAACAGAATATATTTTACAATTACAAGCACCATATGGTAATCCAGAGCAAATTAAACAAGAACTCACACAATATCTAAATAATTTTTTAGCTCAAAAAGGAAGCAATAAGACAGTAAAAATTAATTTTGTAGATGGAGATGATTATTCACAAGTAAAAGATAGCTTAGATAAAAATGAAATCGATTTTGGAATGGTTTCTAGTGGTTCAATTGCACAATATAAAACTGATGTTCAAAATAAAAAATTACACATTGTTATGCAAACCTTAACTAAACAGTTTGAAGGTGAACAAGCAAATGCGTGATATAAAAATGACCAAGGTATTGAATTACAAAATATTGCAACTAAAGAACAAGAACTATATGATAAATATCCACGTAATCAATGAAACAACGAAAATAATCCATTAGGATGAAATGGAAGTATTTATCAAGCATTTTATAATGATAATTTAGTTAACCACCAACGAGGATTATTCGTAATTGTTGCTACTCCAACAATTACAGAGCAAATCCGTAAAGCTTGAAACGAAAAAGACTTAAAGAAATTTATTTCATTTGGTCTTGGAGTTGGAAGCATTAAATCTGGAAGCAAATACCTTTTACCACAAGCTTTAATGCAAAAACAATTTGGTGAGCAATTTAAATCATTCCGTGATTTAACTGCTAAATATCCAAATAATATTAGCAACACTGAAATTAAAAAATTAAATGATGTTAAAACTGAAAACATTCATATCTTTATGGCTAACGAAGGATTTTATGCTTATAGTAAAGTAAAAGAACCTGATAAATATACACCAACAGGATATCGAGAAGGACAAAAATTAAGCTTCTTAACATTAACTGATCCTTTACCTTATAATGTTGGTATCGCATCAGATAAAATGGATTTAGCAGATGCTAAAATAATTGTTGATGCATTTAGTAAGTTAGCACAAGAAAATAAAGATCCGTGAGGTCCATTACACGGCTTTAATGGATATAAGTACATTGATAATGTAGATACAGAATTTTGACAAAAAGTATATGAGGCATTAAATATTAAATAATTATGATTAAATTCGAAAATGTGACTTTACAGTATAAAGATAAAGCAGTCTTGCAAGATGTAAATTTAACTTTAGAACCAGGTAAAATAATTGGTGTAATTGGTCGTAGTGGATGTGGTAAAACCACATTATTAAAATCATTTTTTGATCGTTCATTAATTATTCAAGGCGAGTTATTTTATGATGATTTAAATTTATGTAGCAAGCAAAATAAAAAGCAAATTAAGCAGTATAAAAATCAAATTTCATTTATAGATCAAGAAAAACTAACTATCGAAGAATATGATGTTTATCATAATTTATTATGACACTTTAATGATTATCAAAATATCATATATAAATGATTTAAACTGTTAAATAAAGCACAAAGACAATTATTGCTAGATAAAGCTAAAGACTTAGGGGTTGAACACTTACTATTTAAACCAATTCAGAATTTATCAACTGGTCAAAAGCAAAGAGTTAATATTCTAATGCATTTAATGCTAAAATTTAACCTTTTATTAGCTGATGAACCAACCAGTAATTTAGATGCTTTTTGAAGTGAAAAAACAATGATTAATTTAGCGCAAGAAGCTAAACAAGGAAAATATGTTATTATGGCAATTCATAATTTAGAATTAGCTATGAAATATTGTGATGTCTTAATTGCAATTGAAGATCATCGAATTAATCATATTTTTACTAAACAAGAATTTAACAAAGAAAGACTAGAAAAATACTTTGATGTACGAGAAGATTAATAAAACAATATTTAGACTTAAGTTTCGACACCTACTATTATTTTGCTTAGTAATTACTTTGTTTATTTACTTTTTATATGACTTAGATTTTTTTAAAACGATTAAAAGCAGCCCAACCACTAGCTTAAAAGTTTTAAAAGATTTATTTACTTTTAATTCAAATGATCCGCACGTTGATAAAAATCTCTGAGTGTGAAATGGTGAATTGTTACTAAAAACACTAGAAATTGTGGTTTCATCAACTGTGATTTCATTCTTCGTTGCACTGTTTACATCTTATTTTAGCGTTCCAAATTTATTTAATCACCGTATTTTAGTTTATATTAATCGGATCTTTTTATTATTTTTACGTTCATTTCCAATTCTGATTTTCTTAACGATGTTTTTAGATGTAATTGCTTCAAAAATGTTTGCAGCATTTTGTGTTTATTTTTGATTTACATGATTATGATTACATAAATATTTAATGGAAATTATTGAAAACACCAACTTAAGAAAATATTATTTAGCCAGAAAACTAGGCAAGAACCAATTAATTGCATTTTATCAATATGTGCTACTTACTAATAAAAACAAATACATTATGAATTTATTGTTAGCAATCGAATCAAATGTACGTTGAAGTGCAATTTTAGGTGCTGCTGGCGTTTTTGGAATTGGGATTTTATTTAAAGAATATGAAACACAATATCAATTTCTTTCAATTAGTATTTTCTATATTGTGTTACTTATTTTTAGTTTAGAAATTATTTTGTTTTTAATCACTAAATATCTTTTTAATCCTATATCAATTCAAGATAATAGTTTGAATACTCCAACTTCATTTAAATATAACTATAAAAAATATATAAAAATTGCTTTAGTTATATTCTTGATAGCTTTTTGTTTATACTCCTTAATTGAGATTTTAACAGAGAATAACGGACAATTAATTAGCTGAACTGCATTCAACACTTTCTTTAATAATTTCTTTAAGCTTGATTTTTCTGATGTTAGGGAACACCCACAAATTTATTTAGTTTATTGAGAATTATTTGAGCAAGTCTATGTTGCTTTATTTTTAGGTATTTTAGGTGCAATCTTTTATTCATTTTGATGTGCTAGTAGGTTGCACAACTATTATCAAACTTTATTGTTTAAGTTGTTTTTAAGCTATTTAAAAGCAATTCCGATTATAGTGTTCTTTGCAATTTTTAATCCAACATTTGCAACTAAAACAGCTTTAACTTTAGCGCTTGCTGTTGGAACATTTAGAGGATTAACTAAACAGTTTACAGAACACTTTAATGCAATTAATGGTAAACAAATTAAGTTATTGCAAAATAAAGGTTGAAATATATTGAAAATTTATTTAAACTATATGCTTCCTAAAGCATTAAAACAACTACAAGCAAATAGCATTTTCGAATTTGAAAATACCTACCGAAACGCAATGAACTATAGTTTATTTATAACCAGTGGTATTTACAGTAGAATTAATAATATTTATCTAAAAAATGATGAACAAGGTAAAATTATTCCTTACTTTTTACCTGCTATTATCTTGTTTATTTTAATAGAACTGGTTCATTTAGGAATTAAGGAACAGTGAATAGATAAAATTAAGTTAAATTTCATAAAACTAAAAAAACAAAGAAAAAACTTGACTATACAAGCAAAAAAATAATATTTATTTAAATTTAATACTTTATTTTAATACTAATTAAAATTACTTTTAACGCTACCAAATAGTGCTTAAAAGTAATTTTTTTATTTATTATCGAAAAAATACTTTTCTGCTAAAATTTATATGAATTTTTAGACATATATATAAATATATGAATTTAAAAACAGAAAGGTGTTTTTATGGAACAAAAAAAATACATTAACCGTAAGTTTGGGCCAAAAACAATCAGAAGAGATTACTCAATTACAAAACAATCACTTCCATTGTTTGACATTCTTGCTACAAGTAAAGAAAGTTTCCAACTTTTTGTAGACAAGAAAATCCAAGAATGCTTACAAGAAGTATATCCAATCGAAGCTGCTAACAAGCAAGTTAGATTAGACTACTTAAAAAACTCACTTAGATTAGAATTACCTTTCAAGAAATCTACAAGTGAAAGTGAAGAAATTAAAAAATGTAAAGCTAAAGGTATTAACTTTAGTGTTAAAGTTTATGCGACTTTAAAAAGAGAAATTACAGAAACTGGAGAGGTTCGTTTAGACGAAGTTCTTATTGGTGAAATTCCATACATGACTTCTGGTGGAAGTTTCATTATTAACGGTTCTGAAAAAGTTATTGTTTCTCAGTTAATTCGTTCACCTGGTGCTTACTTTGGACTTGGTGTTCGTAATAAACAATCAGATGACCTTTTCAACAAATTAGAAATCTTACCTAGAATTGGTTCGTGATTAGAAGTATCTCACAAAGTTACATCTTCATCAATCGACTCAGTTAAAGTTAAGGTTGATAAAAACAAAAACATTAACCTTGCTACTTTCTTAGGTTCATTTGGACTTAGTGCAAAGAACATTGAAGAATTATTTGGAAAAGGTGAATTACTTCAAGAAACATTAAGAAAAGATAAATTAATCCTTAACACAGACTTTACACACGAAGAAATGGTTGACGCTTGTCAAGAAGAACTTTTCAGAGGACTTAGAAAAGGGGACCGTATTTCTGATGAAGCTAAACGTTCTCTTATTCCTGGAATGTTATTCGACAAAAAACGTTACAACTTATCTGTAACAGGTCGTCACATGTTAAATAAAAAGTTATCATTACTTGACCGTATTACTAACACATATTTAGCAGAAGACTTAAAAACAAAAAACAACGAAGTGGTTTTTGAAAAAGGAACATTTATTGACTTTAAGATTGCTAAGAAAATTCAAGAACACTTTGAATTAGGATTATTTGTATCTGAAAACATTCCTGGTATTGATCCAGAATTCGTTTACCACAGATTAATTAATGCAAACAAAGAATTAAAGAAACGTACAAAAATTATTAAAGTTAAAGTTTATCCAACAAGAAAACAAATGGAAGATCCTGAAAAAGAACCTGTACTTGTTATCGGAAACGATCCAAAATCAGTTGAACCACACTTATTAATTTCAGATATTATTGCTGCAATTAACTACTACTTCAACTTAACAGAAGGAATCGGACAAGATGATGACCCAGATTCACTTACAAACAAACGTATTGTTTCAGTTGGAGAATTACTTGAAGGACAACTTTCAGTTGCTCTTGCAAAATTAGAAAAAACTACACGTGAACGTATGGGAGCTAAAGAAGCTGAAAAAGTAACAGCTAAAAACGTTACAAACAACAAACTTGTAACAAACCAAATGAAAACATTCTTTAACTCATCAAAACTTTCACAATTTATGGACCAAATTAACCCATTAGCCGAAGTTTCAAATAAACGTCGTGTTACATCTCTTGGGCCTGGAGGTCTTAACCGTGATACAGCTCAATTCGAAGTTCGTGACGTTCACTCAACTCACTACGGAAGAATTTGTCCTATCGAAACACCTGAAGGACCAAACATCGGTCTTATCCTTAACTACGCTACATTCGCAAAAGTTGATGATTTAGGTTTCTTAAAAACTCCATACTTCAAAGTAAACAATGGGGTTGTTGATTATGAAGATGTTAGATACCTAACAGCTGCTGATGAAATTGGATATTCATTTGCGCAATCTTCAGTTCGTGTTGATGATACAAACAAAATCGTTTCACCAACATTAACAGTTAGACGTGATTACAACTATATTATTGCTACACCACAAGATGTTGACTTTATCGAGGTTTCATCTAAACAAATCGTTTCAGTTGCTGCTGCAGCTATTCCATTCTTAGAAAACGACGATGCCAACCGTGCACTTATGGGATCAAACATGCAACGTCAAGCAGTTCCATTACTCCAAGCTGAAGCTCCTTATGTAGCTACAGGTATTGAAGCTGATATTGCTAAATACTCATCATACAACATCACAGCTAAAAAACCTGGTGAAGTTGTTTATGTTGATGGTTCTAGAATTCACATTAAAAACGATAAAGGTGTAACAGATAAATACTCGCTTAGAAACTTCGAAAGAAGTAACCAAGGTACTTTAATTCAACAAAGACCAATTGTTTCAGTAGGTCAAATGGTTGAAAAAGGTGACTTATTAGTTGATGGTTCATCATTTAAAGACGGAGAAATGGCACTTGGTAAAAACCTTCTTGTTGGATTTACAACATGAAACGGATACAACTTCGAGGATGCTGTTATTCTTAATGAACGTTTAGTTAAAGATGATGTTCTTACATCAATCCACATTGAAGAACAAACAATTCAATTCAGAACAAGTAGAGCTGGTGATGATAAATTAACAGCTGACATTCCTAACGTTTCTAAATTTGCTTTAAGAAACTTAGATGAAAACGGTATTGTAAGAGTTGGATCAGAAGTTGTTCCTGGTGATATTTTAGTAGGTAGAACTTCTCCTAAAGGTGAAGAAAACCCATCACAAGAAGAAAAACTTTTAATGGCTATCTTACAACAAAGATCATCAAACCAAAAAGATACATCTCTTAAAGTTAAAAATGGACACAACGGTACAGTTATCCACGTTGAAGTTCTTTCAAGAGATAAAGGTGATGTTCTTGAAGAAGGTATTGATAAAATCGTTAAAGTTTCTATTGCTCAAAAACGTAAAATCAAAGTTGGTGATAAGATGGCTGGACGTCACGGAAACAAAGGGGTTATCTCTATTGTCCTTCCAGAAGAAGATATGCCATACTTAGAAGATGGAACACCACTTGATGTTATGCTTAACCCTCAAGGGGTTCCTTCACGTATGAACATCGGTCAAATTCTTGAATTACACTTAGGAATGGCTGCTCGTTCACTTAACGTTAAATTCGTTACTCCTTCATTCGATGGGGTTAAGAAAACTGACATTGAAGCTGCTTTAGTAGAAGCTGGACTTGATAAATCAGGTAAACAAACACTTATTGACCCAATTACAGGTAGAAAATTTGATAAACCTATTTCTGTTGGGGTTATGTACATGCTTAAACTTAACCATATGGTTGACGATAAGATGCACGCTCGTAGTGTTGGTCCATACTCACTTATTACTCAACAACCACTTGGAGGTAAATCTCAAAATGGTGGACAAAGATTTGGGGAAATGGAAACCTGAGCTATTGAATCATATGGAGCTACAAACGTACTTCAAGAAATTCTTACATATAAATCAGATGATATCGCTGGACGTAATGCTCTTTACAGTGCGTTAGTTACTGGAAAAGAATTACCAAACCCAGGAATTCCTGAATCATTTAACGTTCTTAGTTACGAACTTAAAGGTTTAGGTATGAAACTTGATGTATCAGAAACAGAAACTGAAGATACAGAAAGTGATGAAGAACTTTACCAATACTTAGATGGAGGAGGAGAAAGTTATGAATAATTTAAAAGAAGAAAAAGATATTAATAAATTAATTAATAAAATTACTCTTTCTTTAGCTACTGATGAAGACATCTTAAATTGATCAAGTGGTGAAGTTAAAAAACCAGAAACAATTAACTATAAATCATATAAACCAGAAAAAGATGGTTTATTCGATGAGTTAATTTTCGGACCTACAACTGACTATAAATGTCCAGTTTGTGGTACAAAATACAAGAAAAGTGATGAAAACTTAATCTGTTCAAAAACTGTAGCTTGTGAAAAATACAAACCACAAATTTTACCTAAAATTACACGTAGAAGTAGAATGGGACACATTAAGTTACACAACCCAGTTGTGCACTTCTGATTCTTTAAAATTGATCACTCAATCATCTCTAAATTACTTGGTTTAAAAGTTTACGATTCAAGTAAACCAGTTACTAAAGCAGATTTAGAAAAATTAATTTACTACAAATCACACATCGTGCTTGATAGTGGTGAATTACAATCATTAAAGAAAAATACAATTATTGACATTAACGATGCTGCAACTATTTACCAAGATGCACTTGTTGAAATGTTAGAAAACTACGAAGAAGGAACTGAAGAATACGAAGATATTAAAATTGCTCTTGAAGAATTAAGAGAATATGCTGTATCTAAAATCGGAAAAGACTTCGGTATCGACTTCTACCAATACAACGATATTATTCACGAATATTCAGATGCTAAAATCGGAACAGGTTCACAAGCAATTGAATACTTACTTAAAAATATCGATCTTGAAGCTGAAGCAAAATCAGTTCAAGATGAAATTGATTTAATTAACGCACAAGGTAAAGAAGAAGGTGGTTTAACAACTACAAAACAACAAGATCGTCAAAAACTTTACAAACGTCTTACAGTTATTAACTCATTTATCAAATCAGGACAAAAACCAACAAGTATGTTAATTTACAACTTACCTGTTATTCCTGCTGATTTACGTCCACTTGTTCAATTAGATGATGGAAGACACTCAACAAGTGACGTTAACGAACTTTACCGTCGTATTATTATCAGAAACAACCGTTTAGAAAAATGAAACGAAGCTGATGCTCCGATGTTAATTAAACAAAACGAGTATCGTATGATTCAAGAAGCTGTTGATGCTTTAATTGATAACGCACGTAAAAAACCATCTCCAGTTACATCAAAAGATGCACACCCATTAAAATCTATTTCAGATGCTTTAACTGGTAAAAAAGGACGTTTCCGTCAAAACCTTCTTGGGAAACGTGTTGACTACTCAGGACGTAGTGTTATTGTTGTTGGTCCATCACTTAAGATGCACGAAGTTGGTATCCCACGTGATATGGCTGCTAAATTATTCGAACCTTGAATTATTAAAGAATTAATTAAAGGTGAAGATTCAATTACTAGTGTTAAATCAGCTAAAAAATTAATTGAAAACTTAAACCCAATTATTTGACCATATGTAGAAAAAGCAATCGAAGGAAGACCAGTTCTTCTTAACCGTGCCCCTACATTACACCGTCTTTCAATCCAAGCGTTCCAACCTGTTTTAATTCGTGGTAAAGCTATTAAACTTCATCCACTTGTAACTACAGCGTTCAACGCCGACTTCGATGGGGACCAAATGGCGGTTCACGTTCCAATTTCTGACCAAGCTGTTCGTGAAGCTCAAGAATTAATGCTTGCTTCTAAAAACATCTTAGGTCCAAAAGATGGAGAACCTATCATTAACCCTTCTCAAGATATGATTCTTGGTTTATACTACTTAACAATCGAAAAAGCTGGTGCTAAAGGTGAAGGTAACTACTATGCTTCATATGATGATATGATGTTAGCATACGAAAATGGTTACATCACACTTCACACAAGAGTTGTGTTACCAATTAGTGCTTTAGATAAAGAATCTGTATCAACAAATACAGATAATCCATACTTAATTTCTACAGTTGGTAAATTTATCTTAAACAAAGCTTTCCCTAACGATTTCCCATTCATCTTTGGTAAATTTGTTGCAAAATCATACAAAACAAACGAAGATGGTTCAACTAAAGTGGTTGAAAAAGAATCAATCCACACTTCAGAATTTGATTTAAACAGATATACATTACCATATGGCGCAAACTTTAAAGAAGAAATTGCAAATATGGATGTAAATATCGCATTAACCAAAAAAGATATTGCTAAAATCGTACGTAAAGTATATGAAAAATACGTTGCTATTGTTACAATGGAAGACATCGCTGAAGTTATTAACGGTATTACACAAGTTAACTACGATAATAAATTCTCAGATTGTGCTGAATTAAAAGACTATAAAGGTGATTTAATTCCTACTTCACATGCAAGAATTATTAGCAACTTAATTCGTGAAACTTTCGCTGAAATTAGCTTTAGTACACCAAAATCACAACAACCTGATGGTTTACGTTGAGACATTGATCAATATACAAAAGCATTATCAAAAGTTTGATTTGGTTACACAAACTATGTTGCATCTATCTTAGATAAAATTAAGAATTTAGGATTTAAATTCTCAACTATCTCAGGTACAACAATTTCAATGAACGACATTACTACTTTAGAAACAACTAAAGAAAAAATTCAAAAAGGTGAAAAATACATCGATCAACTTAAAAATTACTTTGAAAACGGATTCCTTACAGATGACGAACGTTATAACTTAGTAATTCAAAAATGATCAGAAGTTAAAGATTCTATCGAAAAAGATCTTAAAGAAGTTACAAAATCTGACTTAGATAACCCATTATTCATGATGTTCACCTCAGGGGCTCGTGGTAACTCATCTAACTTTACTCAGCTTGCTGGTATGCGTGGACTTATGCAAAACAACACCAAAGTTCTTAAAGCCGATGCTGAAAACGACCGTGTGGTTCGTAGTACAGTTGAAATTCCTGTTAAATCTTCATTCCTTGATGGACTTAGTGCTTATGAATTCTATTCATCAACTCACGGGGCTCGTAAGGGACTTACAGATACAGCTCTTAACACAGCTAAATCTGGATACTTAACACGTAGACTTGTTGACGTTGCTCAAGGAATTGTTATTCGTGAAGAAGATTGTGGAAGTGACTTTGGTTTTGTTGTTAAAGATATTAAAGATACTAAGACAGATACAGTTATTGAATCACTTGCAGAAAGAATTGAAGGTAGATTTACAAACACACCTATTTATGATAAAGATGGAAATGTAGCAGTTGAATCAAACACATTTATTACACCAGAGTTAGCAAGTAAAATTGTTAATGAATTAGGAATGAAAGAAGTTGAAATTCGTTCAGTTCTTTCATGTCATACCAAAAACGGAGTATGTAAACGTTGTTATGGTAAAGACCTTGCTTCTAACCGTATTGTAAACATCGGAGAAGCTGTTGGGGTTGTTGCTGCTCAATCAATCGGTGAACCTGGTACACAGCTTACAATGCGTACATTCCACACCGGAGGGGTTGCCGGAGTTGAGGATATTACTGGTGGGTTTGGTCGTTTAATCGAGTTAATCGATGCTTACGATTTCCCATGAGGACGTCCAGCGGTAATTTCTAAAGTATATGGAAAAGTTGTATCTATTGCACCTGCAAAAGATAAATCAGGTAAAGACACTGATGTATTAATTGTTGGAATTGAAACAAGAAAAGATGCAAATACAGTTGAAACAATTTACGAAAATGGAAAAGTATCTCAAAAACTTAGAGTAAAAGTTGGTGATAGAGTTATTCCAGGACAAAAAATCTTCGAAGGACCTATTATTCTTAACGAATTACTTACAGTTGCTGATACACGTGCTGTTCAAAACTATTTATTAAAAGAAGTTCAACGTCTATACCGTTTACAAGGTATTACAATTTCAGATAAATATATCGAAATTATTATTCGTCAAATGCTTTCAAAAATTATGATTACTGACCCAGGAGATTCAAACTTCTTCACAGGAAGCTTAGTTGATACATTTGTTTACCAAAGAGAAAACGGAAAATTATTAGCTCAAGGTAAAAGACCGGCGTTTGGAGAAGTTAAGATTCGTGGAGCTAAACAAACACCACTTCTTAGTGATTCATTCTTAGCTGCTGCATCATACCAAGAAACAGCTAAAATTCTTGTTAATAGCTCAATTGCGAAACGTGTTGACTACCTTGAAGGTCTTAAAGAAAACATTATTCTTGGACACAAGATTCCTGCTGGAACAAACAGTAATTATGAATTAAAAGGTAAATATGACATCAGAAACCCAAGATCATACTTTACAAACGAAGAAGCAGATGAATATGATGATTTACCAGGTGATATGTACGGTAATGACATCATTGACTTAGACTTAATGCAAGAAACAGAATATTACGGAAATGATTTAGAACAATTCGATTTAGATGACATCGCTTCAGATTACGAAAACGATGAAAACTAATATAAAAAAAGGCACTTATGTGTCTTTTCCTTAATTAACCTTTACAGTGCAACACTTGGGTTAAAAATAGAGCCGACATTAATTTGTCGGCTTTTTCACAACTTATTCAAGTTCTGCTAACTTTTCTATCTCCTTATTTAATTTATCCATTTCGTCTTGTAAAATTTGATTTGAGCATTTTCATCCAAGTATTTTTCTTGGTAAATTATTGATTTCTCAGACTGTTTTTTCTATTGCTTTATCACTAACTTTAGTAAAGTCGGTACCTTTTCTATACCTTCTGCGAAATAAACCATTTGAGTTTTCGTTGCTACCACGTTGAAAAGAACAATAAGGTTCTGCTTTGTAAATATTGAGTTGAAATTTCTTAGCTACGAATTGTAGTTTATTGAATTCAAAACCATTGTCAGAAGTAATGGATAAAACTGGTATATGCAAATTTCACAAATCTGTAATTATTCTATTCAGAACCTTATTGATTTCTAAAGGGTTTTTAGAACGAACTCTTTTTGCTATAAAAAACCTTGATTTACGTTCATTGAAAGTTAATATATTATCAGTGTTCGATCTTTTCAAACCAATAACTAAATCTATTTCTCAATGTCCAAATTCCTTTCTGTCATCAATGTGTTTAGGTCGTAAACCAATAGGAAAGACGTATTTATTATGTGTTAACCGTTTGATTCCGGTGCTTCTTTTCGGAGTTAATGATTTATGTCTAATTTTTTGTAATTTTTCTTGATTTCAATTTCTATCATTAACTCATTTGTAAACAGTTTTAGTGCTAGGTATAGCTATATTTGTGTAATTATGTTTTATGAATTCAATAGTAGGTTCAATTTTCATATATTGCTTTTTATAAAGTAAATTAAATAGATTTATGAATGTTTGATATTTAGGATCGCTGAAGGGAAAAGACTTTTTCCAAGAATATCTTTTATATGCTTTTACATTAGCTTTTTGCGATTCATATTCTCCATTAATTTGATTCCTTTTAATCTCTCTGGAAATTGTTGATGGTGAACGTTGTAGAATTTTCGCAATGTTTCTAATACTTTTATGTTCGATATTGTATAAAGTGTCAATTATTTCTCTTTCCTTACGTTTTAAAGTTTTAAATTTTGGCTGCATAATTTATAATATTTAAGCATCCACTATTCTTTAAGCTGTGAAGTGGATGTTTTCTTATTCAAATTTTGCAGAATAAAAGCAACACCCTAATATTATTTTACTAATAAAAGGGTGTTGCACTGTAAAGTACAATTGGGGAAAAGGCACTTATGTGTCTTTTTTTGTGCAAATATCAAATTTTAATTACAAAGAGGAGATGGACTAAACTGTGTGCATTATCGATCTTCTTCAAAATCTGAAATACAAAAAAATTCAGTTTGCTTTCTCTTGTTTTAATTAATTAAATAATTATTATAAAAATAAAAAATAGATGTTTAACAAGCTCAAAAACTACTATTTTATAGTAAAATTTGTGTATGAATAATAAGCAAAGAGTTTTACCTAAAAACACTTTCGCTGATTTAAAGAATTTAGCCCTACAAGATAATCAAGAAATTCGCAGCGAATGAGAGTGAGTTAACAAAGTAACTAAGTCAAATATTAGTTTTTTACCTAATAAAAAGACTGAAACTGAAAAACATAAACTTGGTGTTGATGCTGAGATTATTTTGAATCACCAACTTGAAGAACTACAACTTGCTTTTCTTGATTTAGAAAACAATCTTATTTCACAAAAAGGTTGTTTTATGGATAAATATTCATTTGAAAGCAATCAAATTAATTGATTGGTATCTTTAATTGACCAAAACTCTATTAAAGAAAATAAAGCAGATAAAATAGATATGACAAAAACCACTAGAATCATTGTCAACAAGCTTGATATTTAATTTTAGTGTTTTTTTATTTAAAACGAGATAAGAGGGGAATTTATGAAAAAAGTAAATATTGCTATTGATGGACCATCAGGTGCTGGAAAATCAACCGTAGCTAATGCTGTTGCGAAACGATTAAAGTACACATTCATTAATAGTGGTAGTGTTTATCGCACTATTGCTTATAATGCAATTCAACACGATGTTGCATCAAATGATAAAGATGGGATTATTAAATCATTAGAAGGTGTATCAATTCGTTTAGAAGAAAATGATAAAGTATTTTTAAATGATAAAGATATTTCAACAGACATTCGAAGAGAATATATCTCACAAGTTACACCGAATGTAGCTAAAATTCAAGAAGTTCGTGATTTTGTTGTCGACTTTATTCACCATATGACACGTAAACATAAAGGATTTATTATCGATGGACGTGACACAACTTTTAAACTTATGCCACACGCTGAAGTTAAAATCTTTTTATGAGCCGAACCAGAAGAACGTGCTAGACGTAGATGAATTCAAAATCAAGAATTAGGTTATGAAACAGATTATAATGAAGTACTTTATGATGTAAAAAAACGTGATGCACAAGATATGAATCGTGAAGTAGACCCTCTACATAAAACAGAAGATTCTGTGTTAATTGACTGTACTCAAATGACACAAGAAGAAGTTATCGAAGAAATAATTAATTTAGTAAAGAAAACAATCGAGGAAAAAAATGCGTAATACAGTAGCAATTATCGGAAAACCAAACGTTGGAAAAAGTACTTTTTTCAACCGTTTAATTGGTAAAAAAGTTTCAATCGTACACGACGAACCAGGGGTAACTCGTGACCGTTTATATGAAAAAATTAATTGAACTGGACATGAGATGAAAATTATCGATACAGGTGGTATCGAAATTGAAAACCGTCCATTTCAAGAGCAAATTCAAATTCAAGCTAAAATCGCAATTGAAGAAGCAGATGTAATTATTTTCTTATTTGATGGAAATAATGAAATTACAAATGATGACTTATTCATAATGAATATTTTAAGAAAAAGTCATAAACCAATTATTGCAGTAGCTAATAAACTTGAAAATAATCAACAATTTGATTATGGATGATACCGTTTAGGTGTGGATCAAATTTATCCAATTAGTGCTTTACATGGTGAAGGAATTGGTGAAGTTTTAGATAAATGTGTTGAATACCTTGATTTTGAAAATGAAGAACAAGAAGAAGTGTTTAACCTTGCGATTATCGGAAAACCTAATGCAGGTAAAAGCTCATTACTTAATAACTTAGCTAAAGAAAATAGATCAATTGTTTCAGATATCGCTGGAACTACACGTGATAGTGTTAAATCAATTATTGAACTTGATGGTAAAAAATATAATGTTATTGATACAGCTGGTATTACTAAAAAATCTAAATTAGTTGAAAGTGTTGATCATTATGCTTTAATGCGTGCAATGAACTCTTTAGCTGAAGCTGATTTATCTTTAGTGGTAATTGATGCAACACAAAAAGAATTCTCACACTTTGATTCACGTATTATCGGATATGCTCTTGATCACGAAAAACCTATTATTATCGTAGTTAATAAATGAGATTTAGTTGAAAAAGAAACTAACACAATGGCTCAATTTGAGAAAAAAATGAGAAACAAATTCCATTTTGTTCCTTGAGTTCCTTTTGTGTTTATTTCAGCTAAATTTAATCAAAGAGTTAATAAACTTTATGAAACCATTAATATGGTTAGAACTAACCTTGAAAGAGATATTAAACCTTCATTACTTTCTAATTTAGTGCTTGAATCACAATTAATTCAACCTGCACAACCATATAATGGTGGACGTTTAAATATTTACTATGTACGTCAAGAAAGAGCAAAAATTCCGACTTTTACATTCTTTGTTAACAATAAGAAATTCGTTCACTTTTCATACCAAAGATTTTTAGAAAATCAACTTAGACAAACTTTTGATTTTAGAGGTTGTCCAATTCAAATTAATTTCAAAAACAAAAATGGTTTAGAATAATGTTCAAAAGTGATAATGTCTAATTATCACTTTTAATATTCCAAACTTAATGGAGACAAATGAAAAAACATTTATTACAGGAAATGTTAGATAAGTATTGTCCTAATGGTGTAGAGTATGTTAAGTTAGGTGATTTAGCAGAATCAAGAAGAGGAAGTTTTCCGCAACCATATGGTAGAAAAGAATGATATGGTGGTGAAGGTGCTTTACCATTTGTGCAAGTTTGTGATTTTGATAATGAGAAATTACAATTAAATCCAGAGACCAAACAATGAATTTCTACTTTAGCACAACATAAATCTGTTTTTGTACCTAAAGGAAGCTTGCTTGTAACCTTACAAGGTAGTGTAGGAAAAGTTGCAATCACTCAATATGATGCTTATTTTGATCGAACAATTGCTTGATTTTACAATCCTAAATGTAATTTAAAGTATTTAGCTTATCAACTTCATTTGATTTTTGGTGAAGCTGAAAAGAACGCTCGTGGTGCTGTGATTAAAACAATCACTAAAAAAGAATATGAAGAATTTTTAGTACCATTACCACCAATTGAAATTCAAAACAAGATTGTAGAAATATTAGATATGTTAGCAGAGCTAACAGCAGAGCTAACAGCAGAGCTAACAGCAGAGCTAAAATTAAGAACTATTCAATTTGACAAATATAGTAAGAAAATATTTGATAATTTATCAGAAAAAGACACAATATTAGTTGATGAAATAATAAAATACGAAAGACCAGATAAATACTTAGTTTCTAAAGCAGATTATAAAGATTTTTATACAACTCCTGTGCTAACAGCTGGTAAAACTTTTTTATTAGGTTATTCAAATGAAGTTGAAAACCTATATTTCTCTAGTTATGATGATCCGGTTTTATTATTAGATGACTTTACTGGAGCATTACAAATTGTAGATTTTGATTTTAAAATTAAGTCTTCTGCTTCAAAACTTCTTAAATCTCGAAACGAAAATCCAATAACACTTAAATATTTTTACTACTGATTTTTAAATTTACATTATGTTGCACCTAGACATCAACTAAGACGTTTGTGAATTAGAGAACTTAGCAAATATTTAATCCCTAATATTTCTATAGAACATCAAAATCTTATAGTTGAAAATCTTGATGCATTTAGACACAATTATTTACACGTACAAGGTGATTTACCTAAACTTATCGAACTCGAAAAACAACGTTACAATTACTATTTAAGAGAATTGTTAGTTTTTGATTATGATCATTTAACAGATATCATTCTAAAAGCGAATAAGAAGAAAGATTAAATTTTAATAATCAGTTTCCGAGAAAAAAATAATCTCAAAACTTTTACTATTATTTTATAGGGTTAAAAGATTTTAAGACTATCTAATTACTTGTACTAAATATAAAAATTCAATTATTTATTGTTATCAGTTCATAAAATAATTTTTAAAAACTCATACCATTATTTAGCAAATATAATAAGTTCCTTTATAATATAGATAAATTACATTTTTCAAATTTCAAATAATAATTTTTTAGAAAGGACACTATGGAAAATATTAATATTTTTGCTCTTGGTGGACAAGACGAAAATGGAAAAAACTGTTATGTTTTTGAGTTAGAAAATAATATTTTTGTAATTAACGCTGGTGTTAAAATTCCAATTAACTCCCAAAATGGTGTTGATACATTAATTCCGGATTTTTCATACTTAGAAAAAAACAAAAACAGAATCAAAGGTATTTTCATTACTGATGTTAAAAATGAAACATTTAGTGCACTACCATGACTTGTAATGAAAATTCCTGGACTTAAGATCTTTACTTCAAGTTTTAATAAAGTTTTAATTCACGAAAGATTAAATAAATACAACATTTCAGAAAATAGTTACAAAATCATTGTGGCTAACCAAAAAATCAAATTCCAATCATTAATTATTGAGCCAATTGCTTTATCAGGAAGTATGCCTGGAAACTTAGCGTTTAACTTTAGTACTAAAACATCAAATTACTTATTTATGTTTAACTACGCAATTGGTGATTTAGGAACATATGGTAAAACTGATATCAATTTACTAAAACGACTTTTTGAACACCGTGAACTTACTGCATTAATTACTGATGCAGGTAAAAGTAATGAAAACGATAGAGCAATAGATAAATTTAAAAAATCTACTCAATTAGTTGATGCGTTTGCTACAACGCCAAATGATAAACGTATTATTGTTGGTGCATACGATGAAGAAATGACTCCATTACAACAAGTTTTAGATTTAGCAATTAAATATAAAAGACCAGTTGTAGCATATGGAAAAACTTATGCACAATTACTTTATTTAATTAGCAAAATTGATACTCAAATTCAATTACCAGAAATTATTGAACACAAACAAATTGCTAAATATAACAACGCTGTAATTTTAGTTACAGGATCAATCGATCGTCTATATCATCGTTTCTTACGTATTTGTGACAATAATGATGTTTACTTAAAACTACAAAAAGATGATACTGTAATTATGATTGCTCCACCAGTTAATGGACTTGAATCAGTTGCTGCTTTAACTTTAGATGAAATTGCTCGTATCTCTCCCAAACTTTATGATATTATGGATAACGAGTACTTTAGAGCTCGTCCAACCAGAGTTGACTTATTAGAAATGGTTTTAGCTTTAAAACCAACTTACTTTATTCCTACACAAGGTTTATATAGATATTTAGTTGATTCATCAAACTACATTTCAAACGACAAAGAAGCTAAAAAAACAACTACACCTTTAATCTTATTAAATGGTAAAATAGCACACTTTAGCGATAATAAATTAATTAGTTTAAACGGTAAAGTAAAAGAAGTAGGAGACACCATTATCGATGGTTTTGGTGTTGGTGATATTTCTAGTGAGGTTGTAGCTGAACGTGAAGCTTTAGGACGTGAAGGTGTAATTATTATTAACACTTTATATTCACCAAGAAACAAGAGAATAGTTGGTAAATTACACATTAACTATGTAGGTGTAATAGATCAAGTTGATCAAGAAAAAGTAAATGAATTAATTAAAGATATAATGATTGAAACATTTGAAACACGTGAATTTAATTCAATGCGTGAACTTAATGAAAAACTTAGAAAGATTATTCGTAAAAAAATCTTTAAAATGACCGATAAAGACCCAATGATTGCTTTAACATTAACATCAATTTAAGCAATGTCTAAGGCCACTAAAAAACAACTTTTTCATAGTTTTAATTTAAAACAAATTGAGAAAGTTGAAACATTAAATATGGAGTACACACGAGACAAATTTATTACTTGAACAAAATGAATTCTGTTCTGTTTAATAACATTTGCTACTGTGTACTTTTTTGTATTAAAAATTACAAATTGCAACATTGGTATTGCTTATCAAATTTACGGATATATGTTTGGATTATTGTTCGGTGAATTAGTTTATTTATTTCCAATTGCTATTGTTTCATTTTTGATTTTGCTAATTTTAAAGCATAAATTAAAAAGATATGTAACATCAACATTTAGTAAACCTTTTAAAATTCCTTTTATTAGTTTTTATAAAACATTATCTTGAAGTTTTATCTTAGGATTTACGATTGTAGTTCTTATTTTAAAAATAGTTTTATTACACCAAAACTTTACAGGAAACTGATTTGATTTTCAAAATGTAAAATCTATGTTTTTAACTTCTTGATATGGCAAATTTTTATTAGAGAAACAATTAATTTATGGTCATTTAGGATTTATTGTTGATAATGTTTTAAATATACTTGTATTAATTTCGATGTCTCCGATCTTATTGTATTTAGTGATACTTATTTTAGTATTTATCATCTATTACATTAACTTTATAAAAACTAAAAAACTCGATTTTTTAGGAAAAAGTATAAAAAAATTAGATTTTTCTAATTTATCTAATATGATTAGATTAGGAAAAACACAATTTGTAGTAACAGATAGCACACAAGAATTTTTTAATTTCTTATTTTGATATAGTCGTAGAAATAACTTCAATATCAATCAAATGAATTACTTTGAAGTATTAAATAATTTATTAAGCCGTTTAAAGGATGGAAACGAGCTAAACTATCAAATTAATAAATTTAAGAATAAAGATAATAGGAACTATACAATGAACAATCCAGAAAAAAATAAAGATAAACCAAAACCAGAGGCTCAACTCAGTTGAGACGATAAGTTTGATTTATGAGATGATGCTTATCAAAAAGCTCAAGCAAAACAAAACTCTAAATATGTTCTAGAAAATTCTAAGAACATTGAAGGACATCCTTCAATTAGCTTTGAAAAGAAAGATATTAAAACTAAATTTAACCAACAACCAAAAGAAGAGAAACCAGAAAGTGAGGATTAAGATGAAAAAATATTTATGAGAAGAAGCACAAAGAATTATTAATTCAAACACTGAAAAGAAATTAATTTTCGCTGAATTTACAACTATTTGATGTGGTGATTGTCAAATGATGAAGCCAATTGTTAATCAAGTTGCAGAAAAATTTAAAAACAATCCAAATATTAAATTTATTGAAATCGATGCTGAAGAAGCACAATTATTTAGAAAAGTAGATACTAAATGAAAGGTGCTTAGAGTACCTACTATTATGTTAATCCAAGGACAAGAAATCATTGAAAAAGGATATGAATATATTCCGAGTGAAATATTAGAAAATTGAATTAACAAGAAATTATCAAATTAATCAAAGATGCCGCGTGCATCTTTTAATTTATAGATGTCTTATTATATATAAGAGAAAAATGATAAAATTACTATGCGTATGAGGTGTGATACACCGAAATGCGTTGTTAATTTTAAAAGTTGAAAAATTTGTCAAAATTTCGGTTTTGATTTTAAAACTTTTACTCTATAATATAGAAGCAACTAGCTAGGATCTATAAGGTTGCTAAATTGCCAAGATTAGTTGTCGAGGACAATTTAGGTTTTTATAGGGAGCTATGTTCAAATAAGAACAAAGGAGACAACAGTCAAATGAGTAAATTAAACATCAAAGTTAAAGGATTTGACCACGCTCTTGTTGATGAAGCTGCTAAAAAAATCTACACAGTAGCTAAAGAAACAGGCGCTAAAGTAAGTGGACCAGTTCCTTTACCTACACTTAGAGATGAAATTACTATTTTAAGATCTGTTCACGTTAACAAAAAATCTCGTGAACAATTCGAAAGCAGAACACACCAAAGATTAGTTGTTATTTCTGATCTTTCTGCAGATACACAAGACAAAATTAAAAGACTTGAATTACCAGTAGGTGTTGAAGTTCAAGTTAAAGTTAAATAAAGAATACCCAAGGAGTAAATATGAAAGGAATCTTAGGACGTAAAGTTGGTATGACTCAAATTTACAGTGAAGATGGATTAAGAATTCCAGTTACTGTAATCGAAGTACAACCAAATGTTGTGTCTAAAGTTTTAACAGAAGACAAGAATGGTTACGTTGCTACACAACTTGCAGTTTTTGATAAAAAAGCTTCAAGAACAAACAAACCAGAACTTGGACACTTTAAAAACGCAAACACAACACCTAAGCGCTACGTAAAAGAAGTTCGTGATATGTCAGGATACGAACTTGGACAAGAAATTAAAGCTGACATCTTTGTTGCTGGTGAACTTGTAGATGTTACAGGTACATCAAAAGGTAAAGGATTTGCCGGAACAATTAAAAGACACAACCAACACATCGGACCTAAATCACACGGTGGAGGAGGAGGTTCACAACCTGTTCGTCAAACTGGGTCATTAGGGGACATTTCAGGGAACAAAGTTGTTAAAGGTATGACAATGCCAGGACAACTTGGAAATGTTAAAACAACAGTTCAAAACCTTGAAATTGTTAAAGTGGATGTTGCAAACAACTTACTTTTAATTAAAGGATCAATTCCAGGACCTAAAAAAGGTTTCGTTACAGTTAAAGAAGCTGTTAAAGGACTTCCAAGTCACGAAGCTACAAAATTAGTTGATATTCAAGAAGTAATGTTAATGAACGAATTAGTTGAAAAAGCTAAAAAATACAACATTGAAGTTACAGTTGGAATGCACTCAAGTGAATTATCACAATTAATCGCTGATGCTGAAGCTCAAGAAGGAGATAAATAATGGCTGATAAAGTTACTAAAGTAGAATTCGAAGCTAAATTACCAGCTTCACTTTTCGCAAGTGAAAAAATCTACGAACAAGCTATTTTCGATACTATTCTTTCAGATAGAGCTTCAAAACGTCAAGGAACACACCAAGTTAAAAACCGTGCCGAAGTTTCAGGAAGTGGTAAAAAACCATGAAGACAAAAAGGTACAGGTCGTGCTAGAACAAGTTCTTTACGTACACCAGTATTCGTAGGTGGTGGTAGAGCATTTGGTCCACAATCAAACAAAAACTACTCACTTAAAGTTAACAAAAAAGTTAGATTTGCTGCTTTCACATCAGCTCTTACAATGTTAGCTAACGATAAAGCTGTTGCAATCAATGATTTAGCATTAGACACAATCTCAACTAAAAAATTAGTTTCATTACTTACAGAATTAAAAGTTAACGATTTAAGACACGTTTTAATCGTTACTGAAGATACAAACGTTTTCAAATCAGCAAGAAACTTACCAAACGTTGTTACATCAAAAGCTAACTCACTTTCAGTTGAATTACTTGTAGGTGCTGACGTTATGATTATTTCAAACGAAAGTTTAAAATTATTAGAAGGGAGAGCTAAATAATGGAATTAACAAGAGTTATTAAAGCTCCTATCTTAACAGAAAAAACTGACGCACAAAGAGCTGCTGGAGTTTACACATTTAAAGTTGACTTCCACGCTAACAAACACCAAATTGCTGAAGCTGTTGAAACAATTTTCGGTGTTAAAGTTACAAAAGTAAACACAATCAAAGTTGGTAAAAAAGCTAAAAACGTTGGACGTTTCCACGGATTTACAAACCGTTACAAAAAAGCTATGGTTTGAATCGCTGAAGGTGAAAACTTAAACTACTTACCTGAAGATGATGCACAAACATTAGAATCAGAAGAAGTTAAAGCAGAAAAAGAAGCAAAAGCTGCTAAAGCAAACGAAGTTGAAAACAAAGTTGCTGCTAAATTAGCTGCTAAAAAAGCTTCAGCTACAAAAGCTGCTAAAGCACCAGTAAAACAAGCTGTTACAAGACGTAAAGTTGGTGGAGAATAATAATACACTCCGATGAATTTTACGGACACAAACTATTAATATACTATTTGCACTATTATTACTCATTTATTTATTTGCACGCGGAAATATGTTTGCTTAAAAGACAGATCCGCAACTATTTTTAAGCAAAAGGAGAAAAGACACAAATGGCAATTAAACACTATAAGCCAACGACTAATGGTCGTAGAAACATGTCTGTTCTTGATTACAAACAAAACTTATCAGGTCATCAACCTACAAAATCACTTTTAGTTAACCTAAAAAATAATGCAGGTCGTAACAACCAAGGTAAGATTACTGTTAGACATCACGGAGGACGTGTTAAGAGATTCTACAGATTAGTAGATTTCAAACGTAATAAAGATAACATTCCTGCTATTGTTAAAACAATCGAATATGATCCAAACAGATCAGCAAACATTTGTTTATTAGCATACGCAGATGGAGAAAAAAGATACATTCTTGCTCCAAAAGGTATTCAATTAGGACAAACAGTTATTTCAGGAACAAACGTTGATATCGTTGTAGGTAACTCATTACCTCTTGCAAACATTCCTGAAGGTACATTTGTACACAACATTGAAATGCAACCTGGAGGTGGTGGAATCATCGCACGTAGTGCTGGTACATCAGCTCAAATTTTAGGGAAAGACGAAGACGGGAAATACGTTGTTTTAAGACTTAAATCAGGTGAAACACGTAGAATTTTAGCTCGTTGTCGTGCAACAATTGGTATTGTTGGAAACGAAGAACACTTACTTGTAAACGTTGGTAAAGCTGGAGTTAACAGACACAAAGGAATCAGACCTACAGTTCGTGGATCAGTTATGAACCCTGTAGACCACCCACATGGAGGAGGGGAAGGAAAACAACCAGTTGGACGTAAAGCCCCACTTACACCATGAGGTAAAAAAGCTCTTGGAGTTAAAACAAGAAAAACTAAGAAATCTTCAAATAAACTTATTTTAAGAAGAAGAAAGGATGCTAAATAATGGCACGTAGTCTTAAAAAAGGTCCATTTGCTGACGACCATTTACTTAAAAAAGTAGATGCTATTGTTGAAGGTAAAGCACCTAAAAAACCAATTAAAACTTGATCAAGACGTTCAACAATCTTTCCAAGCTTTGTTGGATTAACATTTGCGGTACACAATGGGAAACAATTTATTGAAGTTTATGTAACTGACGATATGGTTGGTCATAAATTAGGAGAATTCGCACCTACAAGAACATTCTCAGGTCACGGTGCAGATAAAGGTAAGAAAAAATAATGGCACAACAAGCAAAAGCACACGTTAAATTACAAAGAGTAAGTGTTAAGAAAGCTAAATTAGTTGCTAACTTATTCAGAGGTAAAGATGTTTCTTTAGCTCTTGGTATCTTACACAACACATCTAAAAAATCAGCTCCTATTTTCATTAAATTATTAAACTCAGCTATCGCAAACGCTACAAACAACCATGGAATGGACGCATCAAAATTATTTATTAAAGAAGTTTATGTAAATGAAGGTCCTACACTTAAAAGATTCCAACCAAGAAGCCAAGGTAGAGCTTACTCTATCTTAAAACGTACATCAAACTTATCAATCGTATTAGAGGAGAGAAACTAATGGGTCAAAAGGTTAATCCAAATGGATTCCGTTACGGAGTTACTAAAAAACACAACACACAATGATTTGCTGAAAAAGCAGACTTTGGTAAATACTTAGTAGAAGATGCAAAAATCTACAAATTCTTTGATAAATTAGTACGTAAATACGAACTTGGTAAAGTTGAAGTAAAAAGAAACCAACAAAACAAAATTACAGTAGTGTTACACACAGCAAAACCTGGTGTTGTATTAGGAACAGAAGGTAAAAACGTTCAAGAATTAACTGTTTCATTACAAAAATACTTAAAAAACAAAAACGCAAACATCAACATCAAAGTTGTTGAACTTGCAAAACCTGAACTTAATGCAAAATTACTTGCAGAGATGATTGCAACAAAATTAGAAAACCGTGAAAGCTTCCGTTCAGCACAAAAAATCGCTATTAGAAGTGCTATGCGTGCTGGAGCTAAAGGAATTAAAACTGCAGTTAGTGGTCGTTTAAACGGTGTTGATATGGCTCGTACAGAAGGATATTCTGAAGGAGAAATGAAACTTCACACACTTAGACAAAATGTTGATTATGCTACAGCAACAGCTAGAACAACATATGGAGCTATCGGAGTTAAAGTATGAGTATCATTAGGTGAAATTTTGGAAGGAGAAAATAAATAATGCTTCAACCAAAAAGAACAAAATACAGAAAACCATTCTTAGTTAAACACGACAAACGTAAGGCTACTAAAGGTAACACAGTTGCTTTTGGTGAATTCGGATTACAAGCAGTTACATCAGCATGAGTAACAGCTCGTCAAATCGAATCAGCTCGTATCGCTGCTACACGTAGAATGGGACGTGAAGGGCAAGTTATTATTCGTATTTTCCCTCACTTCGCTAAAACATCAAAACCTATCGGAGTTCGTATGGGATCTGGTAAGGGTACACCTGAATTATGATACACAGCAGTTAAAGTAAACACAATGATGTTCGAAGTCGCAGGAGTTCCTGAAGACGTTGCACGTGATGCTTTACGTTTAGCTGGTCACAAATTACCTGTTAAATGAAAAATTGTTAAAAGAGAAGAAGGAGATAAGTAATGCTTTATAAAGATTTACAAAACAAATCAGTTGAAGAACTTCAACAATTAGTTGCTGATTTAAAAGCTGAATTATTTACTTTAAGATACAGAAATGTAACAGGTGACTTAAAAGAAACACACAAAATTTCAGTTATTAGAAAAGACATCGCAAAAGCTCTTACAGCTTTAAACGAAAAACAAGGAGCTAAATAGTTATGGAAAGAAACACAAGAAAAACCTTAGTAGGTACAGTTGTTTCTGCTGGTAAATCAGCAAAAACAATTATCGTTGCTGTTGACACATACAAAAAACACCCTCTTTACTCAAAACGTTTCAAATCAACAAAACGTTTCGCAGTACATGATGAAAACCAAATTGCAAACCTTGGTGACATTGTTGTTATCATGGAAACAAGACCACTTTCAAGAACAAAACACTTCAGATTAGTTTCAGTTAAACAAGCTGCTATCGAAGGAGCAAACTAATGCTTTTAGAACTTTCAAGAGCAAACGTTGCTGATAACACAGGTGCTAAAGAAATCGGTGTTATTCGTATTTTAGGTGGATCTAAAAAGAAAATTGCAAAAATTGGTGATGTAGTTGTATGTTCAGTTAAAAAAGCTATGCCAAACGGTATGGTTAAAGAAGGACAAGTAGTTAAAGCGGTTGTAGTTCGTTCACGTTACGGAATTCACCGTGGAAACGGTTCATACATTCGTTTTGATGATAACGCTGTTGTAATACTTAAAGAAGACGGAACACCACGTGGAACACGTGTATTTGGTCCAGTTGCACGTGAAATTCGTGAAAAATATCCAAAAATCGTTTCTCTTGCACCAGAGGTATTATAGTCAAAACATTGAAGGAGTTAAGACATATGAAATTCAAAAAAGATGATGAAGTAATCGTTATTGCTGGTAAAGAAAAAGGAAAAATTGGAAGAATTGAAAGAGTATTACACAAAACAAACAGAGTTGTTATTAAAGACATTAACATCGTTACAAAACACAACAAACCTACTCAACAAAACCAAGATGGTTCTATAACTGAAAAAGAAGCTCCAATCCACGCTTCAAATGTTGCTTATTTAGTTAAAAAAGCATCAAAAAACTCTCCAGCCGAATATTCAAAACTTGGATACACATTCAAAGATGGTAAAAAAGTGAGAGTTGTAAGAAAAACTAAGAAGGAAATCTAATTATGTTAAAAAACACATATAAAGAAAAAGTAGTACCTGCTTTACAAGAAAAATACAACTACTCATCAATCATGGAAGTGCCAAGAATTGAAAAAATCGTTATTAACATGACAGCTGGAAAAGAAGTTTCAAACTCAAAAGCTATTGAAGAAGTTTTAAACGAATTAACACAAATTACAGGTCAAAAACCTTTCCAAACAAGAGCTAAAAAATCTAACGCTTCATGAAAACTTCGTGAAGGAATGCCTATGGGTGGTAAAGTTACACTTCGTAGAGACAGAATGTGAGACTTTTTAGAAAAATTAATTAATGTTGCAATGCCACGTATTCGTGATTTCCGTGGAGCTAACCCTAAAGCATTTGACGGTAGAGGAAACTACGCTTTAGGTATTAAAGAAGAAATTATTTTCCCAGAAATTGAATTCGACAAAATTCGTCGTATTAAAGGACTTGACGTTCTTATCGTAACAACAGCTAACACAGATAAAGAAGCTAAAAGCTTACTTGAACTTTTAGGTGTACCATTTGATAAAAAAGGAGCTAAATAATGGCTAGAAAAGCATTAATCGAAAAAGCTAAACGTCAACCAAAATTCTCATCACGTGCTTACACACGTTGTGAATTATGTGGACGTCCACACGCTGTTTTAAGAAAATATAAAGTATGTCGTATCTGCTTTAGAAACCTTGCACACGAAGGAAAAATTCCAGGTATGAAGAAAGCGAGTTGATAATTATGTTTATTACAGATCCAATTTCAGATTTAATCGTTAGAATTAAAAACGCTAACGCTAGAAAACACAAAACAGTTTCAATTCCTTACTCAGTGAAAAAAGAAGCTATTGTTAAGTTAATTGAAAGAGAAGGGTACATTACATCTTACGAAGTTAAAGGTGAAGGTGTTAACAAAGAATTAGTTGTTACTTTAAAATTCAAAAAAGGTCAAGCTGCAATCGTTGGGATTAAAAGAGTTTCAAAACCTGGACTTAGAGTATATGTAAAATCAGAAGATATGCCTACAGTACTTTCAGGATATGGAACAGTTATTATTTCTACATCAAAAGGACTTATGACAGGAAAAGAAGCTAGAAAGGAAAATGTAGGTGGTGAAATCATCGCTTACATTTGATAGGTAATAGTATGTCTCGTGTTGGAAACCGTATTTTAACAATTCCTGCAGGAACAACAGTTACTGTTGATGGAACTAAAGTTACTGTTAAAGGTAAATTAGGAACATTAGAAAGAATTTTTAGTCCACTTATCGCTGTTAATGTAGAAGATAACACAGTAAAAACAACTCGTGCAAACGAAGAAAAACACACAAAACAATTACACGGAACAACAAACTCACACATCTCAAACATGATTAAAGGTGTAAGTGAAGGTTACAAAATTGAATTAGAAATTAAAGGGGTTGGATACAAAGCAACTCTTAAAGGAAACCAATTAGAAATCGCTGCTGGTTACTCACACCCAGTTGTATTAGATATTCCTGCTGATGTTACAGTAACAGTTGGTAAACCAACAGAAGTTACTGTTACAGGAATCGACAAACAAAGTGTTGGACACTTTGCATCAGTTATTCGTGCAGTTAGAAAACCTAACGTTTACTCAGGTAAAGGTATTTCTTACAAAGGTGAACAAATCAGACGTAAAGAAGGGAAAACAGCTTCTAAATAATTTAGAGCTTAGGTATTTAATATGGCAAAATTATCAAGAAATCAAGCTAGAAAAGTTAAACACGTTCGTTTACGTCAACACATTTCTGGTACAGCTACAAAACCACGTTTAAACGTATTTAAATCTCACCAAAACTTTTATGCACAATTAATCGATGACTCTAAAGGAGTTACATTAGCAAGTGTTTCAACATTAAACTCTGGCACATACGGAGGAAATGTTGAAGCTGCTAAAAAACTTGGATTAGAAATGGGTGATAAAATTAATGCTTTAGGTATCAAAGAAGTTGTCTTTGACCGTGCTGGTTACATCTACCACGGAAGAGTTAAAGCATTTGCTGAAAGCGTAAGAGAAAAAGGAGTTAAATTCTAATGGAAAACCAAAAAGAAACAAAAGTTGTAGCAACAGGAACACAAGAAGTTACAGCTAAAAAAGTGTCAAAAGAAAACGTTAAAGAAAACCAAGACCGTAGACCACGTCAAAACCAAAACAGAAGACCAAGAAGAGCAAAAGTAGAATCTGAATTTAGTGAAAAAGTTGTTGATATTGCTCGTGTTACAAAAGTTGTTAAAGGTGGAAGAAGATTTAGCTTTAGTGCCTTTGTTGTAGTAGGTAACAAAAAAGGTTTAGTTGGATATGGACACGGAAAAGCAAACGAAGTTCCAGATGCAATTAAAAAAGCTATCAAAGACGCACAAAACAACCTTGTATCAGTTCCAGTAGTTAACGGAACAGTACCACACGAAACAAACGCAAAATTCTTAGCTTCTAGAGTTATGTTAAAACCTGCTCCAAAAGGAAAAGGGTTAATTGCTTCAGGAACAGTTCGTGCCGTAGTTGAATTAGCAGGATACACCGACATTGTTACTAAAACATATGGTTCACGTTCAAAAGCAAACACAGTTAAAGCTACAGTTGAAGCTTTAAAAACTCTTAGAACAGTAGAACAAATTGCTGAAATCAGAGACAAAAAAGTAAAGGACTTCGAATAATGGAAAGAATTAGATTAAACGAATTAAAATTTGCAGAAGGTTCAAGACCAGAAAAACACCGTAAAGGTCGTGGACACGCTGCAGGTAAAGGTAAACAAGCTGGTAAAGGTCAATCAGGACAAAACAAACGTAAAGGACACAGACTTGGATTTGAAGGGGGACAAACTCCTTGATTCAGACGTATTGGTAAACGTGGATTTACAAACGTTAACCACATCGAATTCCAAGTTGTTAACTTAGATCAATTAGAAACTCGTTTCAACGCTGGTGATGAAGTAACAATCGAAGCATTATTTGAAAAAAACCTTGTAAAAAGAACATTACCAATCAAAGTTTTAGGTAAAGGAACATTATCTAAAAAACTTACAGTTAGAGTTCACAAAGTTAGTGCATCAGCTAAAGCTGCTATCGAAGCTGCTGGTGGTTCAGTAGAAGAATTATAATTATTCCAAATTTCTAAAAATAAAAAGAAAGCTCGCATAATCAAAGCTTTCTTTTTTGATTCTTGAATGATATGGAACGAAAAATATTATTTCCACAATAATATTACAATTAAAGACTAATTCAAATATTGATATTTATAAAGACTATAATTAAGATGGAAGGAAACTTCCAAGTATTTATTCAGGATAAGATATGGAGATTAATGCAAATGTGACTTTTATTTTAATAAATTAAAAGTAATTATTAATCCGTAAAAGAAAAGGGTATTTATGAAAAAAGAAAAACTGAATATGCATAATTTTGCTATATTGGTCTTTAATATTTTCTTTTTGCTACTAATTTTAGTAGGAATTTATAATATTTTATTTTTTGGAATTTCAGATATAGTCGATTGAAGACCACGGAGAAATTATACCCCTGGTGATGGTTCAGCATTTACTAATATTGTGATGTGTGTCTTTTCGATAATTTGTTATATTCCTTTTATTGTTGGATTGTGAATAACACAATTCGTAATTTTAAAACTTAAAGGTAATTCGATTTTACAGTCTCTTTTTCCGATATTTTATATTAAAAAAGAATTCAAAAATGAATTTTCAAGTAAAAAATCACTATTGATTTCTTATATTATTTTGATAATATGCTTTAGTGTGACATTTTTAGGTCTATACTTATCATTGTTAATTCTGCCTGCACTTGCTAACGGAGTATATAATCTAATGAGTTTCTTCGCTAATGCGATATTTATTCCTACTGGATATTTTGCACCACTTTTGGTTGCTATAGGTTTATTAATAGCAATGTTAGTAGATTTAAAACTATCACATTATAAAGCGAAAGCAAAACTATAATCTTAAAGTAGATGCGGTAGCATCTGCTTTTTATATTCTTAAAAAGAATAAAAAAAGATGCATTTTTTCTTAAAATTTTGATGTATTTATAATTTGAAAGGTTAAAATGCATATAAAGAAAATCAATTTACCTCAACCAGTTCGAAGCTTTAACAAAAAAGTTCGCTCAGGTTTTGAAAGATTTGGACGTGCACTTGTTTTACCAGTATCAATTTTACCTATTATGGCTATGATAGGTGCAATTGGTTACATTATGATTTCTGCTGGTAATAAAACAGGAGCTACAGATAGTGCGACATTTAAAGCTATCGCAAATGCAATTAAGTTAATTGGTATGGCACCAATTTATAATCTTGATATTTTATTTGCTGTTGGATTAGCTGCTGGACTTGCTAAAGAAGAAAAAGTCTCTGCTGCACTATGTGGTATTGCTGCTATTATTGGAATTTATTTTGCAGCAAACGTTTTATTTACATATTCAAATATTGAAGCAAGTTTACCAAAAGATTTAGTTGGTAAACTCGAAACAATCAATCGTTTTGGAAAATACAGCAAGGGATTTAATTTAAATGCTCTTGGTGGAATTTTCGCAGGTTACATAGGATACTTAACACATAAATACACATACAAATTACAATTCCCTACTGCTATTGCTTTCTTTGGTGGACCTAAATTCTCACCAGTTGCTACTTTCCTAATTAGCTTCTTATTAGGTTTACCACTTACATATCTTTGAGTTTACATTTATAAAGCAATGGCTTTATTAGGACAAACAATTCGTTCTTTAAAAGCTGGTGGTTCATTCCTTTATGGATTTACTAACCGTTTACTTTTACCAATGGGATTACACAATGTTCCAAATGCTATTTTAAGATATACAGCTGCTGGTGGTGAGTGAACTCATACACTTGCTGATGGGCAAAAAGAAACATTCTATGGATTTTACAATATCTTATTAGCTAAATTACAATATGGAGTGCATATTACAGCTAGTGACTCTATGATTTCTAATGGAACATATCCTACAAATATTTTTGCTCTTCCTGGTGCTGCAGTTGGTATGTTTTTAGCTGTACCAAAAGATAAACGTAAAGTTGCTGCACCAATTATTTTTGGAGCTGTTTCATCTGCTGTACTTTCAGGTGTAACTGAACCTATTGAATTTACTTTTATTTTTACAGCACCTATTTTATGAATCGTGCACGCTATTCTAACAGGGTTTACATATATGTTTATGTATTTAGCTAATGCAGGTATGGTAGCTGGAACAGGTGAAGGAATTATTACATGATTTATTTACAATGCACCAGCGTATGCAATTGTAAATCGTGTTTGAATGCTTTGAGCACTTGGACCTGTATTCTTTATCGAATACTTATTAGTGTTTTACTTCTTAATTACTAAATTAAACCTCAAAACACCAGGACGTGATGGTAATGAATTTAAATTAATGACTAAAAAAGAATTTAAATCACAAATGGCTAAGCGTTCTGAAGAAAAAGAAGCCGCTAATGAATTGCTTCACAATGAAGAACTTAAAGGTGAAAAAACTGCTGATATCGAGTTATCTGAAGAATTAATTTCAGCATACGGTGGTTTTGAAAATATGACTGAAATTGGTGCATGTATTTCACGTCTTAGAATATCTGTGAAAGATAAAACAAAAGTTAATCAAGCTAGACTAACTGAATTAGGAGCTCGTGCAGTGGTTGAATCTGGAGAACAAATTCAATCAGTTTATGGAGCTAAAGCGATGGTTTATGCTCGAATTATTAATATTATTAAAAGGATAACAGAAAAATAATGTCAATTTCTTATGTCTTTATTATAGTTTTTAGTCTTTGTGCTCTTATCTTATTTAGTATTGGTGTTGCGATTATAATTTATCGCAAAAGAAAAAGTGTCGTAATAGACACTAGTGATTCATTAAAATATCGAGATCAAATTTTTAATTTATTTCGTAGATACTTACCATGGACATTTATGTTAGGTTCATTGGTGTGCGTTGCGGTTATTATTAGATATTTAATAGAAGTTATTTAAATATGAAGTAATAAAATAGAAAGAAAAATATTTAAACAATTACTAAAGTCAATCGGTTCTAATTTGTTAAGTTCTGGATTTTGAACGTAATCTAGCAAGTTAACCGATAAATCAGCTTGAATTTCTTGTTTAAATTTTGAACCATTAATATATATTACTTTAGCACCTTTATTTTGTGCTTGGATTGTTGGGATAATTGTTTCTGTAGTAATTCCACTACGTGAGATACAAATAATTAAGGTTTCTGAATCAGCTGATATTGCTGTAGCATACTTTAAAGAAAAATCTACTGGCATATTCACAAAATATCCTAGTTTTAATAATGCGGTATAAAATTCAGAACCAATTCGTAGTGATGAACCAGAACTGTAAATTAAAATTTTCTTTGCAGTTTTCATTTCAGTGACAATTTTGCCAAAATCAAACTCAGCAATATTTTTAGAAAAACAATTAATAGTATTTAGTAAATTAGTTACTTGATTAGTTTTGTGCGAATGTAATAACATATGCTTATCACGATAGTTGGCTAATTGATTTTGAAAATCACTATAGCTTTCTAATCCTAGTTTTGCTACAAACTTCGAGATACTGCTTTGTGTGGTGCAACATAATTCTGCTAGTGCAGTACTATTTAGTTTTTCAATTTGGTGCATATTAGTAAGAACGGTGCGAGCAATATTACCTGTTGTTCCGTCTTTATAAACAAAGTTTAAAATTCTTTTAACGAGCTCTGACTTTTTAATATTATTAACCATATAAAAATTATATGAGTTTTTAAGGAGAAAATATGAAATATGATTATCATATGCATACTTTTTACTGTAAGCATGCAGATGTTTCGGTTGCGGAATTAGTTGCTGAATATCTTAATCGTGGATTTATTGAAATGGGAATTTCAGATCACATTCCTTATCCTGGTGAATTAGATTCAAAAGATAATTCAAGAATGTATCTGAAAGAAATGGAATTATATTTAAACGAAATTAAGGAACAGCAAAGCAAAAATGGAAATAAGATCAAAATTTATGCAGGTTTTGAAAGTGAGTACTTTCCAACTATGCATAATTGATATACTGAATTATTAAAAAGAGATGATGTAGATTACCTTATTCTAGGAATTCATGCTGTTGAAAATTTAGATCCAGAAAATAACTTCAATAAAAACTGTACAAATAAATATCAACTCCAAAGATATTGAGATGCGATTAACCAAGGTATGCGAACTGGAATGTTTTTATATGCGGTGCATCCAGACTTTTATATGAAATCATATGAAGTTTGAGATGAAGATTGTCAAAAACTAGCAGAGCAAATTTGTGATTTAGCATTAGAGTTAGATTTTCCGCTCGGATTTAATATTAATGGATTTTGAAAGGGTCCTAGAGTAATAGGAAATGTTTATCGTAATAAATACCCAATTCACGAATTTTGAAAAGTTGCAAAAGCAAAAGGTGTCAAAATTTTATTAGAATCAGATACTCATCATAAAAAGCAATTATATGATAAGGAAATTATAGATAAGACACATCAATTATTAAAAGATTGAGAAATTGATCATTTATTAGTTGATAAAGTAGATGTGGAGCTATATAAAGAAAGATTAAAGACAATCCTTAAATAATATTTTTATATCAAAAAGCATCTTAGTATTGTTGAGATGCTTTTTTTGTTTTATTATAAGAATATAAAAACAGACACATTAATTGTGTCTGCATAAATCCTGGGTTACAACTAATATTTTTTAAATTCTAGGATACTGTACAATATCAGAAATTTCTTTCCAAGACAAAATGGTATAGTTTTTAAAATGATAAGACAAAAGAATTTAGAACCAAAATAAAATGTAATTAGAAAGCAAATTGTACCGAGCGAAGCAAATAATCCACGATCTGGCTTTAATGAAACAGCTGCACTTAACAATAAAATACTATAGACTAAAAACATTAAAGCTAAAATGAAATTAAAAAATATTTTAATTCCTGTCGCTTGGTTAAAAGCAATTCTAATTTTATCTCTATTTGACATTGTTTACCTCCAAGTAAGTAATTAGAATGAGATATCTAATATCTACTTTAGTTTCAACAGGATTAAAAGCATTTAATATTTGCTTAACATTTTCATCACAAGTTTCTAGATTTAATTTACTTTTTAGTTTGTTTACTGAATTTATAGAATCAAAAGTTTGCTTAATATCTAAGATGCTGAATTGATTATTAGTGTTGCACTCATAAAACAATTCTGTCACTTTTTGTTTATTTTTTAAGAATTCATATGTATTTTGGTATGTCCTAAGAATTAATTTCGATTCTATTATGTGATTTAAAATATTATTAAATTTAGAATTCAATATTAAGTTGTTCTTTGCTATGATTTTTTGAATTTTTCTATTGATATTATCTTTATTTAGTATTTGTTCTCAATTCTTAAATTCATGTTGAGATACAAAATAAGTTGTAAATAAATTGCAAATTAGTTTTGTTGAATAAATTTCTTCTATTTTTAATTTATCATTTAAGAGATTACTTATTTTCTTATTATTTTGTTCTAACATAAAGTTAATATCTCGAATAATATTCACTGATTTTTCATCAGAGATATTAAAATTTAAATATTTAATTAATTGTGCGTATTTATCTAATAATGCTATTTCTGGTTTAACAGTATAAATTCCTTTGTGTTTTGTAATAAATTTCTTAGGAACTCAACTTGTATTTGAAATTCCAATCTTAGTCTTACCTAAATAACCAGAAAGAAATAAACCATCATTAAATTCAATGTTATCTAGGTTTTTTTCTATTTTGTTGTCTGCTTTAAATGTGCTGAACTGAAATAAATCGATGTCGTTAATTTTTCTAAAGTTTTTATTTCAAAAAATATCAGGTACAGCAGAACCATAAACGGCATAATTTTCTTTTGAAAAATGTTTAAGCATTTTTCTATCAAAACTATCTAAATTAAAGAAATATAATCTTGTGCTTTTAAATTTAGCGAATTGAAAATTAAGTAGATAATAAGCTCTTAGTGCTCTTAAGCTTTTACAATCTTTCTTTTTGAAAATTAAGACAAGAATAGACTTTACAATTAAATAAATTGAAAATAGCCAAATTAGCAATGTACCAAATCAAAATAAAAAGATTTTTCATGTTGAAATAGGGCTGCTGCCTCTGTTTAAAAAGAAGTTATTTGGAATAAAGAAACCGATTGTGAAAATAATTAAGTTAGTTCCTGCGATCAAAAAAATAATTCCAAATAAAATAATAATTAGTATTTTTTTGACTGTGCTTTCATAGTATGCTATTTCTTTAATTTTTTTTTGAACAAATTCTGCTTTATCTTTTTTAATTGTATCCATATAAAATTTCACTTCTTTCTTGTTCCGCTTTTATTCTTTCGGCTTCTGAATATTTTATTTTTGCATTATTCATATATTGTTCGCTTTTGTTTCAAATATCATTATTCGTTCACCTTTTAATAAGGTAAGTTAAAGAAATTTTGTCTTTTCAATTCATATTAATCAAATAATTATAATAATCATCTGCATATTTATGTGTTTCAAACACATTCCTTTTATTTCTAATCGATTCTCCTAAAAAGAAAAGTAAGCGTGTTGCACTTGGTGTTGAAACTGTGTATATTCATTTTTGAATTTTTGAATAAATAAATAATAATTGTGACGCAGCATATAATGATGCACCAATTTCTGTTTGAGATACTGGGTCTAGCATATCTGCTGCTGCGGATGACATTTCCTCTATAAAATCATAAAGTTCAGTTCTGAAATTATTAATCCATTCTTCATAGTCGTTAACATTTTTTATAAAAAGTTGGAAACGTCATTCGAGTGAATATCATTCACTATCAGTAACATATTTACTAATTTGAACTTCTTTTAAATATTGCTCAGCAGAAACGTTATATGGACCTACCGGCATGTCTGATGATGCGCTTCTGCTTTTAGAATTTAATCTAACTTTTAAAAGTGTCACTGCTGCTAAGCTATCCTCTGCCTCTTCTCTTATACCTTGAAGGTGAGCTACTAATTGTGATTTGTTTAGTTTTTTTAACTCTTCTAGAATTTTTTGTGTTTCAGCTTCGACAGATTGCGAATCTTGAACAACTATATTTTGAGTTATCAACATAATTACTCCTTGTTTTTAATTTGTAGATAGAATAATATTCTCCTACACTATAATTATATTATTTCTCAAATACAATATTTTTCACTTTCTAAAATAGAATATTTTAATTGAGCATATTATATTAATAGTAATATGTCATATTATTTGTCTGTATCGTTTTTGTTTCTTATTATTCATTCAAATAAAAATTAAAAAAAATAAAAATTTCTCTTTGATTTTTAATTTTGCTGTTATAATAATTAAGCAAATTCAACGATGCTATTAGCTGAGAAAAAAATTATTAAAAAAATATTTTGAATAAAAATATTTGTGCTATAATATATAAGCAATTAGCAAATAAATGCCGATTTAGCTCAGCGGTAGAGCAGCTGGCTGTTAACCAGTTGGTCGTTGGTTCAATCCCAATAATCGGCGCCATTATGGTCTGTTGGTGAAGCGGTTAACACACATGGTTTTCATCCATGCATACACGGGTTCGATCCCCGTACAGACTGCCATTTTTACGGAAGATTAGCTCAGTTGGGAGAGCATCGCCCTTACAAGGCGGAGGTCGTGGGTTCGAGCCCCTCATCTTCCACCATGCCGTCTTAGCTCAGTTGGTAGAGCAACTGACTTGTAATCAGTAGGTCGTAGGTTCGAGTCCTATAGACGGCACCATTAAGCATAAAAGCTTATTTTTTTTAATCTTTTATCAAGCGCGAATGGTGAAATTGGCAGACACGCTAGATTTAGGCTCTAGTGCTTTACGGCATGAGGGTTCGAGTCCCTCTTTGCGCACCAAAAAAAACACTCTAAAGTGTAGAATTAATTTCTATAGTTTAGAGTGTTTTTTATGCTTTTTCAGGTTTAGGTTTAAATACCATAAAGATGTGTTTAATGTATTTTCAGTTTACATAAGCAATAATTGCAGTCGCTAATAATAAGAAGATGACTCCTAAAGTAGTTAATGTATAACTAAAAGCTGCAAAGTTCGTAACTCTAGTACTTACAAAGAAGTATTGAGCATATTTGAAAATACTTGTAGTTGTAATTGCACATGGGAATGTTAAACAACTTCAACTAAATAAGAATTTTGATTGTTTAAGGACTTTACGTGTAATACATAAGAATAGTGCTACACCAACAGCACAACAAAGTAACATTAAAAATCCTAAGATTTGATATAAACTTTCATTGTTTAAAACCGATGGTGTAATACCTTTACTTAAAATATTTGGATTAAAACTTGTTAAAAGGCCCACACTAAGTAAGTTAGGAGGAGCTGCAAAAATTAACATTGAAGGGATATCCTTCATATCTTTATGTGGTTTGAATAAGAATTTATAAAGAACCACAGGCATAATATATAAATAAAAGGCAAATGCTACTATTCAAATTATTTGATAGTACATAATTGGGATTAAATTACCAAGATTTTCAGTAAAACCACAGCAAATCCCAATTCCTACAAGTGGGACAAATCATGAAGCAAATGCTTCGTCTTCTTTATAATCATGTTTTAAAAATACGTGTTTAAAGAAGAAACCTAAACAGATTAATTGACCTAAAAATCCAATTTGCATTAAGATGTTCGGAATTAACATCAAATAGCTTGATGCATCACCGTATTTTGCAATGGTTCATCCAATAAAATTAGCGATGCAACAAATTGACATAAATAATGTTGGAACAAAACCAGATGCATTTGGTGTTTTTAGGTCTAATAAGAATTGTTTATGATTTAGTGCGAATTTTAATGAAACTAATACGCAATAAATTAAACATAAAAATACTGTAATAACTTGCACAATTAACTGAGTTTCTAAAATTCCTGTTTGAGAATTTTTTAAATTACTAAATTGTGAAGCGAAAGCACTTAACGCACCTCCAAGTCCTACAGTACCTAGAGAGAGACCAGATAATCCAAGAGGAATATCTGATAATTTTTCTTTGAGTGTTTTCATAGACAAATTATATATTTTTAAAATTTTTTTATTTTGAATTTAAACGAATTTGACTTGCGGAACGAATTATTCATTTTTTGGCATTTTTTAGCATTAAATGATATGTAAGTGGTATTTGTATATAATTTATATGTAAAAAATTAATTTATTTTGCAAAAGAGAGAATATTATGAAAAAGAAAACTAAGAAATATATTTTTCCAATTATTGGTGCTGCATCAATTTTTACTGCACCATGGGCTCTTGTTTCCGGAACAGGAAGCAATGAAAATCAGTCCAATAGTGATGAATTTACAGTTGAATCTGCATTCAATGATTACATCACATTAATTAAATCTGGTTCTCAGAATAACACTGATTTATTCTTAGATTTTAGCGATGATGATGGTCATTCACCATATCAATACGTTGGTAAACCAGTTGCAAATAGAACTGTATTCTGATGAAACAACGTTTACACTGATGATATAACTGCAATTGGTCAACAATATCAACCAAACTTCTTTACTGTATATCCAGAAAGTATTCAACCATTAATCAATCAATATTGAGGTAATGCCGTTTTAGTTCAAGACATTACTGAATATAAAAATGGTGAAACACCTTCAAACTATGACATTTCTGGAAAGAATAGACGTTGAAGAATTACTTTTAATAATGGTTTATATGCTAAACCAAGTTGAAATGGTGTTCCTAATATGAATAATTCATCAGATTATATTCAATCTGACGTATATGGAAACGTTCGTTTTGGTATCCTTTTAACACGTGATTTACAAATTGTTGACAACTCCTTAAGTGTATCTGTGCTTTATCACGGTGCAAACCGTCAACCATATCAAACAAATGGTTTTAATGGTATTACGTATAATTTTGAAACTCAAGGTTCTCCAGTTAAACCAAGTTTTCCAACTGAAATAAATGTTCCAAATGTTAATAATGTAAAATACGATACATATACAACATATAAAGTTGGTACACAGTTGCAACAAGGAAATAAATATACAATACCAGCCAGTGGTTTCACTAATTGATGAAACTATAATTCTATTTCGCCAACAATTCCACTATGAAATTCAGTAATGTGAAACGCTAATGCTCTTAATGGTTTTTACTACTTAACAACTGACAACAATAATAATCCACTAAGTAGTATTGAAGAAAGTTTATATAGTAGAGCAGCCTCAAGCAATGGATATTATCCACAAACAAACCCACAATTCTTACAATTTGATTTTATTAAAGATGTGATTAACGCTAAGGGTGCTGACTCTGCATTAAATCAAAACTTAAATAACTTAGGTAGTTTATTAGCTGGATCTGTAGCAATGGGTGGTCAATGAAACGTAAACAATCCACAACAACCTGCTATTGTTGTTGAATTCGAAACTACAGATAACCAATACTTATTCACAGATAAAAATAATCAAAATAGCTACTCATTTATGCAAAACAATGCACCATCTGGTGTAACTGGTATTTTATCATTATACCGTGGGACACACTTTGTGGCATCTCAAAACTGAACTGATATTATTGCAACACACTCTATTTCACAAAACAGAACAAATCACAGAACAATTAAGTTAAATATCGTTGAAGAAGCAGTGCCAAGTTATGCTTCAAACAGCAGAAATATTAAGAATTCATATTTACCAAATAACTATGGATATCAATTATATTGAAAAGACACATTAATTGCATCTGTTTCAAAAGAAGAAGTTCAACAAGCTAAAGGTAAAACATACGATGATCGTGCAACAAGTTATGACATTGATTTAATTTTTAATACTGATATTTCAAAATGACCTGCTGAAATTAAAACATACAATGATTTAATGAACAGTAGTAATTTAAAATTAGTTAGAACTTATGACGATCCACAAACTTCACAATTCTTTAAAAACCAAGTTGGTTATACTTCAAGTTTAACCACTGGACCAGATAGTTGAATTAATAATAACGTTGGTGGTATTTATTTAGACCAAAACTCATTAAGATTAGAAAGTAAAATTAAATTTATAGTTGCTGATCAATGAAGCTATGATAATCAAAGTTCAAGTCCACAATTAAATGTAGGACTTGAAAAATTAGCTTCATTGAATGATGTAAGTTTAAACACATCAAATCATAGTGCTATTGCAGCAAGCTCTAATAGTATTTACAAGTCGCAAGGAAGCTACAATTTTGATAATCAACAATTAAATCAAGAACAAATAGAAGCAATACGTAATGCTATTTTTAATGACTGAACTGTTTCTAACTATACAGAAACTCGTTGAAAAACATTTATTAATGATTTAAAACAAACAAATTATGATGTAAATATTTGAGCTCCATTAATTAATGGTGCTGGATTCTGAAATACACAACTAACTCAAACTAATAGTAATTACCAATTTAAACTTAACACTTATAACACTAATAATAATCAAGATTTAACATTTGAATTAAATCAATGATTAGATGGTGCTAGTGGACAAAGTTTACCATTATCATTTGAAACATATATGATGTTTGGTGATCCAAACCAAAGAAAAGCATTAGCTACTGCAATTTTAGATTTACAACAATGAAAAACATTAGAAGTACCTAAATTTACTTCTACAAATCCAATTACAAATAGTGTGCAATCATCTGAAAAAGGAAAACAACTTGTAGATAATGTTGTGGCATTATTTAACCAAATGAAAGCATACAAAGGTCAAGGGTATGCGGAGGGTTCAACACTAACTACTGATGAATTTATCAAACAAGGACTAACACAAATTGATAATCTTAAAAACTTTACAGCAAGTGGTAAGACACAATTAAAAGACTACTTCTTTAAAAATATCACTAACTCTATTGCTAGTGGTGAACAATTTAGAGAACCATGAATTAAATACATCAATACACTAACTCAAATCGATCAAGCATTAACTAATACATACGGAGTTATTAATAAATATCAACCAGTAATTACTAACTCACAATATAACAACCTTTGAGATGATATGAGTAATGCAAATAATTTATCTCAAGGTACACCTTGAAATAAATTTGCAACTGATTTAGATGGTTTAAATAATTTAATTAAAACAAGAAATGGTTTAGTAAATCAAGTAGCTCAAAATGTACCAGCAGTACCTAACCAAAGTAATTTATACACTCAAACAAGTTTAGATGAATTTTTAACTAAATTAAATGAACTTACTCCAATAATTGCAACAGATTATGCTGGTTTAAATGCAGATATCAAACGTGCTATTGCACAAGTAGAAGGATTTACAGCTGTAAGTAATGAACAAAAAGCTGTGGTAATCAAAGCTTTAAATAATATTTTAACTAGCACAAATCCTGATTATAAATTACTTGAAAATTACCAACCACGTGAACTCAAAATTCAAATTACTTTATTATTAATTAAATATTCTGAGTTCTTAAATACTACTGCTCAAACTAAAACTAGTTTAAATGATACATATCGTTATCAATCACCAATTGCACAAACACCATATACTAACTCTATTACTCAAGTAGAAACTCGTGCAACTAAAAACATTGATGGTGTGCAAGTATATTTACCAAACGGCTCACACCCAGATTTAATTTCTAAAACATTAGAGGGAATTGAATATTACATTATTCCAAACACAACAATAGACAGTGCTTCAGTAAACTACTACTGACAAGATGCTGCTAGAAATAAAAATCAACCTTATCCAACAGCAACTACTCAATTTGTAAAAACTGCTGATTGAACACCATTTAAAGCTAAAGATAAATTGCTAGAAGACTTTACTAAAGCACTTGAACAAAATATTACATCAATTGCTGATGCTAATAATTTACTTGAAACTTGAAAAACAAAAGCAACTAATACTGCTGATGATTTAGATAAGTTAAAAGAAATGAGTGATAAATTTGCTGAAACCTCGAAAGCTAACTCAGGGTTAAATGCTGCACAAATAGATTACTATGCTGCTTTAATTTATTCAATTGATACAACAGCTACTGAAAACAATAGAACAAACGAATTAAATAATGCATTTACAGAAGCTACTAACTTAAAAGCTAAAATGCAAGAATTACAACAATTATTTAATGAATATTTTGTACCAACAGTGCAAGATGCAAATAATCAAAATCCATTTGTAGTTGATTATAAATACACTCCAAATACTTATGTGTTTGGTAATGGACAAATTTATGGACTTGGAAACTTTGATAAAGCAGAACAATGAAATAATAATACAGAACCTGCTCAATTATCATCACCAGCTCAAACTTTATTAGCATTCTTAGTTACAGCAAAAGACATTTTACAAATTTCACTCCCTAATACAGCAAATGGATTTTCTGATACAACTAAACAACCTGCTAATTTACCTGCTGCATTACAATTAATGACACCAAGTCAAGCGGCTGTTTATAATGAATACTTCTATGATGCTACAAAAGTAACTGATGTAATTGATTCAATTAAACAATTAGTTACTCAGTTAAATGGACGTTATCAAGCTGTAAATGATTATCCACTTTATGTGTTAGAAAATTATGGAAGCGTGCTTCCTGATGGAACAGCATTCTTTACTAAAGAACAAGCTCAAGAATACATTCAATCATTGGTTACTTCAGGTGAATTGAATCCGCAATCATTTAATTTTGAAAATGAAGCTGATACAAAATTCTATACAAAAATTAATCAAGAATTTATTATTCCTAAATTACAAGCATTTGTAAATGAAAACTTTAAAGATGTTTCAGATGCAGAAAAAACTGCTGCCTTTACATTCTTAAAGAATGAAAGCGACTCAATTAATTTCTACTCATTAGTTAAAATTAATCCAAATAAACCAAATTGATTGCAAAGAGTTAGAGGGGTTGCTTATGAACTTGAACAAATTAATCTTTACAGACAAGGATTAATTGATGATTTAAGCAATTCAGCAACTAATCCACTTACATACTTAACTACCGCTCAAAAACAAGCACTTAAGGATGAAACACTTAATACTAATTTATTTACAGATACAACAATTTCTGACTTTAGTAAACCTGAAAATGAATTACCACCAATTTTTAACAAGGATATTCGCACTTTACACTTAACTACTTTAAATAATTTTGCAAGCAATGCTCAAAAACTTAATGAAGCCGATCAAAAATTAAGAGAATTGCTTACAAAATGTAATGCTTTAAATGTTAATCAACCTAATGAAGACACATTACTTAAATTAGCAACTAATAGAGCTGAATTCCTTGCTGCTTATAATGCAGTAAGTGGTGCTAATGTAGAAAACTTTGCAAATATTAATCCAGAAGCTGTAACGCAATTAGTTAAAACTTTACAAACTGAATATGATAAATTAAACGGTTATAAAGTTCAACTTGAACAAGAAATTAGTCAAATTGATCCTGCTATTAAGACAGCTTTAGGTGAAGAAGCGTTTAACAAAGCTACAGATGTTTCAAAAGTTCCAGCTACAATTAATGCAACCGAAAAACAAACTGCTTATAATGATGTATTAAGTAAATTAAAAGCAGCAGCTGTTAATTCAATTAACCAAATGGATTCGCTAAACCCAGCTCAAAAACAAGCCTTAATCAATGAAATTAATTCTAAAGACGTAACTCAATTTCATGATTTAGCACCAATTTTACAAAAAGCTAAAACATTAAACGAATCAATGAGCAAACTTAAAGCCGATCTTAATAATGCAAATACATTTGTAAAAAATAATACTGATTCATATAATGAGCTTCCAAATGATAATCCAGCAAAACAAGCATATGAACAAGCTTTAAAACAAGCTCAAGCAACAGCTCCTGCTCAAGCTGGTGCTCAAGGTGTAAATGCAGATAACCAAACAGTTACAAATCAAACTCAAGCACTTGCAGATGCATTACAAAATCTTAAAAACGAATTGCTTAAACAAGCAATCCAAAAAGAATTAGCAAAAATTACAACTCAAGACCCACAAGCATTACAAGACTTAAAAACACAAACCAATGAGTGATTAAAATCACCACACAATGAAACTGAATTGCAAAATAAATTAGAAGAAATTAAACATGCACTGTTAAATAAACCTCTTTATGAAAAAATTGCAGAAGCAAATAAACAAAATCCAATTAATCCTGATTTACAACAAGCAATTGCTGCTGCAAACCAATCATTACTTAACAACAATACTGAAGCTGCAGTAAACCAAGCAGTGCAAGACTTACAAAATGCAATTAACAGAAACGAATTACAAAATTCAGTAGCAGAAGTAAATAAAATTACTAACCCTTCTTCACAACTTCAAAATGCTATTACTGAAGCTAATAATGCTTTAACAAATAATGACACTCAAAACTATCTTGTTGCTAAAGAAAAATTAGATAACGCTATTAAAAAAGAAAAATTAGCTAATTTAATTAACCAAGCAAACGCAATTCCTAACGGTGAACATAATGATGCATTACAACAAGCAATTCAAAATGCTCAAAATATTTACAATAATATGCAAGCTACACCTGAAGAAATTGCTAAAGCAGAAAAAGACTTACAAAAAACAATTGAGGATGCTGAAACATTAAATGCTAATAAAGAAAAGCTTGACAAATTAATTAATGAAGCAAAAGCTAAAAACGCTCCTTGAATGAATGATTTAATTAATAATGCATCAACAGTTGCAAGTGATGTAAAAGCTTCTAATGATTCAGTTGTTGAACAAATTAACAAATTAGAAACAGCATTAAAATTAAATGAATTAAAACAAAGAGCTGAGCAAATTAAACAAGCTAATCCAAATGCTTCTACAGCACTTAATAATGAATTACAAAATGTTAATAATTTAATTAATAAAGTGCAAAATAAACTTGCTGAAAATCCATTTACCCAAGATGATGCAAACAACTTACAAAATGAAATTGCAAATCAAACTAATGCTTTAAATAAAGCTAATAATCTTGAGCCAGTATATCAAGCAATGGATAAAATTAATGCTATTCCAAAAGATCAACCAGAAGCATTACAAGAACAATACAACCAAATGAAAGCTCAAGCTGAAAAAATCTTAAATCAAATTTCAGCTGCAACTCCAGATACTGATCCAATTACTCAAGAACACGCTAATGCAGTCAAACAAGCTGCAAGCAATATTGATTTAGCTGGTGGTATTTTCCACTTAGCTCAAGCAGTTAACTCAGCAGATAAAATTACTGATAAAACTCCTAAATTACAAACTGCTTATAATGATGCTAAAAAGATTTTAGATGCAATTGGAGATCAATCACAATTATCACCAGAAGAAGTTGCTAACAAACTTAAAGAAGTTCAACCAAGTTTAGAAACTTCAAGCTTACAAAACACTGCTTTAACTCCAAATGAATTAGTTAACCAAGCTACAGAAAATTTAAGAAACGATGAAGTGCGTGAACCGCTTGCTAAAAAAATAGCTCAAGCTAACGAAGTTATGCAATTATTAAATAGTGGTTCAATTGTTATTCCTGATAACTTAAAAGATACCGAAATGACAATTAGTGATCGTAAGAATGAATTACAAAAAGCTATTGATGCAGCAAATGACATAATGAATGAAACCCCTGTTAAAGATCAACCATACTATCAAAATGCTGCTGATCAACTTGATGAACAAATTCAAGTTGCAGAAAAATTAATTTCACAAATTAAAGATGCTTTAAAAGCTGAAATTGCTAAAGCTAAAACAGTAACTCCAATGCAAGATTACTTAAGTAATGCAATCAAAGAAGCTGAAGAAATGTTAGCGGATCCAAATGCTAAAGCAATTAATTTAGTTAAAGAAATTACTAAATTAAGAGATTTAGAAGCTAAAAATGATTTACAAAATGCAATGGCAAATATTCCGGATGCATTAAAACAAAATCAAACATTTGTTAACGATATTCTTAATCCAATCACAACCACATTAAATAATCCAAATTCTCATCGTGCTGATTATGTAGCTGCTCAAGAAAAATTAGCTCAAGCACTTAAAAAAGAAAAACTTTATGAAGCATATGATAATGCTCTTAAACAAAATCCACAAAGACCTGAATTGCAAAACGTAATTAAACAAGCTCAAGCAATGCTACGAGATCCAAACGGAAATTACAAAGATGAACCAGAAGCAACCTTTAACAAAGTTGCTGAAGAACTTAATAAACAAATTGCATTAAACGAACTTAATAATGCTAAAAATCAAGCAGAAGCAATTACTAATCCTTCACAAGAATTATTAGACAAAATTGCTGCTGCAAATCAAACTCTAGCAAATCCTGATCAAAAAACTCAAGCACAAATTGAAGAACAAACTAAAGATTTATTAAATGGAATTGATCGAAATACTCTTGCTAAAGCATTAGAAGAAGCTAATAAGTTATTGCCAACCTTTGGAGATCCAAAAAATCCAGATCATACACATGCAAAAGAATTGGCTGATGCTATTGCTGCTGCTAATGCATTAAATGATAATCACGAATTAACTAAAGCTGATTATGATAAAGCTGCTCAAGCTTTACAAAATGTGTTAGACAAATTAAATGATGAGTTAAATAAACAAAAAGACGCATTAAAAGAAATTCTGGAAAAAGCTCAAGCAATGCCAGATAAATCAAATGCATTAAAAGATGCAATTAAAACTGCTGAAGCTCTTGGTGATAATCCAAGTTACCAAGATGTTCTTAAAAATATTAATGTATTACAACACAATATGAATACTAATGCATTAAATAATGCAATCGAACAAGCTCCAGAGTTAACTAATCCAGTTTCTGGATTCACACCAGCAACCAATGATTCTCAAACTGTTGCTAATAATCCAGAAGCAACTCAAGAACAAATTGATGCTCAAACTCAAAAACAATTATTAAGTAATGCTAAAGTTAATGCATTAAACGATTTAGATAAATTAAATAGCTTAAATAACGCTCAAAAAGAAGCGTTACAACAAGCGATTATTAATGCTAAGGATGTAAATGCTATTACACCAATTATTGCTCAAGCTAATGCTTTAAATAGTGCAATGCAACAAGCTCAAGATTACATTAACAAACTCGATCCAAACTACTTAAGTAATCCAATTAGTAATATTAATTATGTTTATGCTGATCCGGATAAACAAGAAACCTTTAAAAAACTATTAGATACTGTTAATAATGTTTTAAATAAAGCAACTGGACCAGTATACGAAACTAACCAAGCTGACCAAATTAATCAATTATTAAATAATCTTAAAGCTGCTGAAGAAGCTCTAAATGGAAAAGATAAATATCAAGATATTTTGACTGATGCTGATAATCAACTTAAAGACTTTGAAAACTTTAAGAATTCTAATAGCTTCTATAACTCAACTAAAGCTTTACAAGATGAATATAATAAAACCTTAAAAGAAGCTCTTGAACAACAAAAAATAGTTTCGGATCAAGAAACTGCTACTGATGCTAGTGCAACTGATAAATTGCAAGAACTTTTAAATAAATTAAAAGATTTAAAAGATGAAATTAGCAAGTTCTCAGACCAAGAGTTTACTAGTGATGGTAAAAAAGTTCATAAAATCGATCATATTCTAAATGAAATGAAAGATATTTCAGATAAATATAAAGAAGAAATTAAAGCAGCATGAAATAATGCTAAAACTAAAGAAGAAGCAGATAAAGTGTTACAAAATTACAAAGAACAAATTACAAACGCTACAAATGCTGCAAATGATGTAAATGAAAAAGTTAAAGAATTGTTAGATAGCAATCCAAGTAATTACTCACAAAACGAAATTGAATCATTACAAAACAAAATTAAAGATTTAATTAACCAAGGTGTTGATCAAACTAAATTACAAGACGCTTCAAACATTCTAAATAATCTTGATAATTTAAAAGATGCTACTTTAGATATGGATAAATTCTTAAATAGCGACGCACAAGATAAACCTGAATATGACAAAGTTGTTACTGAGCTTAATAATTCAATAGACAAATTAAAAGATTTAACAGCTACAGATTCAAATAATCCATTAGTAACTCAATATAACGATAAAGTAAATCAACTTAAGAATAATGCTCGAGCTTTACAAGATATTGTTAATGCTTTATTAAATAATGATGAAACAGCATTTAACAACGCAATTAATCAGGTTGAAAATTTAGGTCCAATTTACAAAGAACTTCAAGAAGAACTTAAAAACAGTAATTACTTTAACATTGTAAATAAATCAAAAGAAGATTATTCTTGAGAAGATGTAAAAGCAATGAAGAAATTAACTAGTTCAAAAGTTTATAAAAACTTATCAAAAGTATTCCAATCAGCAATGAATACTGATAGAATGCCACTTGATCGTTTACCGTGATACTGATGATTAGTACTTGCTATTTTAGGAACTTCAGCTGGCTTAACAATTTATGGACTTGTTAAAACTAATAAGAAACCAAAAAATAAATAAAAACTAATATGGTAATAATTTCCTAAAAAATAGAAAAAAGATTTTTTGTAAAAAATTAATTTATTTTCAAAATCTTTACCTAATAGAAAAAAGTACATTTTACGTGTAAAAACGTATCAAATGTATTTTTTTTATTAAATTAAAGGCTTTATTTTAGCACAAATTTTTAACATTTTACAACTTTAAAAATTTGCTTTGAAGTTTCTGATTTTGAGTATAATAAGTTTCCTTGCTAATTTGTAAAGTGAAGTAAGGAGAAACGAGATAATTATGAAAAAAAGATATTTATGGTTATTAACATTAACAGGAACTTTAGGAGTTACAACTAGTTTAGTAGCTACTAGTTGTAAAGATGAAAATCAACAACCAGCAAGCGATAAACAAGAAAACAAACAAGAACATAAAGTAGCTGGTACAACAGTTGCAGAGCTTTATGATAGTTATGCAGATGCTTTTGAATTTGATTCTGAAAAAGATTTAGCTCACACAGATTTATTTGGGACAAATGAAAAAAGTAGAATTAATGCATCTATGGATGGTGCTAATTCTCAAGGTTCAGGTTTTATGATTGATGAAAGAGAATCTATCTTATTAGGAACTAGTTTTTCTGAATCTGGTTTTCAAGGTAAAGCAATTGCTGCACTTGTAAGTGCTTACAATGAATACGTAGCACAACATAAAGCAGAAAATCCATTTTTAAAACCAGTAGTTGTTAAAGTGTTAGGTTCAGGATATCCTAATGCAGCAAATACATTAGAACTTGACTTAAATGCAGGAGCTTCATCAACAAAAACATTTGTTAATATGGCGATTAACTATAATGCGATTGCTTCAAAATTAGCAGCAAAAAATATGCTCTTATCATTTAACTCAGTAGTACCACAATTAAACGTTGATATTACTAACTTTGCAAAACAATTTTCAAATGCAAACTTCCAAATTGCAGATATTGAAAACTTATCAACATATTCATTACCATTATTTAAAAGTACTAACATTATGTCAATTAATGCACCTGTACTTTACTACATCGTTAAAAACATTTTAGATAACGGTGGTAAATTAGCAGATAATCAAGAAACTAAAGACTTTTATCAATTATTAGAAGAAAAAGGTAAAGGTGACTGAGACGGTGTTAAAAGCTTATGAGACATTCCGGTCTTAAATATTAAAGATATTATTGCAGAAGAATTAACATCAAGTAATTCAGCAGCTATCTTTGATGTAAATATATTCAAAAATTATGTAGACTTATTAAAATTCAGCAGCTTTGCTCAAAAATTATTCGCTAATTCATTCAACCAAAATGAACCATATAAAGCAGCTGTTCACATGTTTGGTATTGATGATATGCCTGCTGTATTTGAAGCAAGTATGGCTTCACTTGCAGAGGGTGATTTAAAAAACACACACAGTTATTCATATACAAATAACGGTGTAATTGATGTTGCTTTTGATGGGCTTCAAAATAATGACGTTGCATCACAAAATGCACGTTTAATTTATAACGATTTAGTTAAAGCAACTCAAGATGGTGCTATTATTATTCAACCTGGTGGTGCATATTCTTCTAACCAACAAAAATTACACAAGTTTGCATTTGCACTTAGTTCAACAGCTGGATATGAATACAGCTACTATAAAAACGGTGATGAAGGATATCGTTTTGTTTCTCCAACAAACACTTTATTTGATGTAAATTATGATATTGCAACTAATTATCAGTCTTTTAGAACATTAGATAAAACTGATGCAGAAGGGCAATTAGGAATTTTAGGTAAATACAAAAGTCCTATTTATTCATTAAATAATCAAACACATAAAATTGGAATTTATGATATACAACCTTTATCTGAAAAAGATGAAGAACAAATTAAGGGAGCAATTGATAAATCTCACAATGCTTTAACATTTACTTTTAAATTAAATTCAGAATTATTAAAAGACACAAAGATGATTGAAAAAATGAAATCTCATCCTAATTATGCAGGTACATTAAAAATAGGTGGTGATGATAAAAAACAAGCATTCTTATTTATTATTAATAATGCAAAAACAGAAAAATTAAATAATAGTAATGCTAAACCAGAAATTTTAGATTTTGCTAAATCTTTAGGATATACAGTTCAATTATTAAACACAACAAACCAATTAAATGAAAATGAATTAATTACTTTACCAGCTCCATTACAATGAGATAGAGAACATAAAACAAAAGTTATCTTTACTCAGGGCCCATCATTAATTGGAGTTAAATCAAATGAAATTGATGATTTAGCAACAAAAGCGTTTGCTAAATGATTAATCACTGACGAAAAAGCTAAATTCATTATCGATCCTAAAAAACCAGATAAATTCCAATTATTAACTCCAAAACAATTTATTGCAAAAAGCTTCAGTTACATCACTCCAATTAAAGGATATGAAAATACAACTGATGAAGAAATCAAATTAATGTACGGAAAAAATAATTTCTTAATCACATCATTTAATACTTTTAAAAATGGTGCATTAGACAAAGATGTTGTTTTATATGAAGAACCAGCAGCAAGTGGTTCAACTACATTCCGTGACTCATTAAGAGCAGCTTTTGATGCAGTTACAAACACAATTCTTGGAACAAATGGTAAAAAACCACAAACATATGAAAAATTTGTTGAAGGTTTATATTCAAAAGTTTTACAAAAATAAAAAATGACCAGCAAAAAGCTGGTTTTTATATTAAATATGGAAATATATGGAAATTTTTTATTAATATTACGTATTTTTTGCATTCATCAAAATATTAAATATAATATTACTGTAAATAATTTTTGAATATTAACATCAAAGATATAAATATCTTTGCAAACTAAAGTTAGTTATTTAACTTTAAATAGGAGATAAAAAACTATGAAAATCAATTGAAAAAAATTAGTTTTAGGAGCAAGCTCATTATTGCCAGTTGTTCCTTTTGTTCTTTTATCTGCAGGATGTAAACCGGACAAAGGAGAAGGTGAAGGAGGAGGCGGTGGCGAAGTAGATGATACTGCTGCTGGATTAACAGAAGCTCATCGTATCGCTAATGCTGCCGATGGTGCAAACCCTTCAGCTTCTAATTCATTTACATTAGAAAACAATGCAGAAATCACATTAGGTAGCACATTCTCAGAAAATGGTATTCAAGGTGCTGCATTAAAAGGGTTACGTGATGCTTTTAATGACTATGTAGATAAAAACAAAGCAACACAACCTGCTCTTAAAAAACTTAAACTTAAAGGTTTAGGTTCAGGATATACACAAGGTTCAGACTCAATTAGACGTGATTTAAGTTCTAAAGCATCAAAAACAATGCCTAACCTTATTATTAACTATCCACCTACAGCTGCTACACTTGCAGCATATAATATGTTGTTATCATTCAACTCACCAGAACCTGAATTTAACTTAGACATTACTAAATTCTCAAAAGAATTCCAACAACAAAACTTCGAAATTGCTAACGTTGTTAATAACTCAACATATGTTCTTCCAATGCTTAAAAGTACAAACGTTACAGCTATTAACAAACCTGTTTTATACTACTTACTTAAAAACTTAGTAGATAACGGTGGAAAAATCGCTGATGATGAAGAAACAAAAGCATTCTACGCTGATTTAGAAAAAGAAGGAAAAGACGATTTCGATGGTGTTAAAACACAATGAGGATTACCTGTAAACAATATTAAAGATTTAGTTTCTGAAGAAATGTCTAAAGGTGAAGATAAATCATTTGCTGTATTCCGTAAATCATACTTTACAAAATATGACGAATTATTAAAATTCTCTTCATTCATGCAAAAATTATTCCAAAACTCATATAACGAAGGTAAACCAGCCGAAGCTGGAGTACACGTATTTGGAATTGATGGTCCACCTGCATTATTTGGACAAGCTTTATTCTCTTTAGCAAACGGAAAAATGGAAGATACATTCAGCTACATGCAAATTGTTGACGGAATTAAAAAAGTTAACTTCGATAACCTTTTACCAGGTTCAGCTTCTGTAGCAAGACTTAATGCACAAAAAGTTTATGAAGCAATTACAGCTGCTGTTAAATCAGGTGGTTTAGTACTTCAACCTGGTGGAGTTTACTCATCAACAGAACAAAAACAACACAAATTTGCATTCTCAACAGGTTCAACAGCTGGATATGCACACAACTTCTATGACAAAAACTCAACAGGATGAATTTTCAAAAACGGTAAAGTTCTTGAACTCAACTATGATATTAAAGACAACAGAAACATTTTCAGAACAATTGCAAACACTCCTGATAAGGAAGATAAAAAACGTGAAGGTGCAGTTGCTTATGTAGGAAGATACGATAACCCTCTTCTTCCTGCTGGTACACAATTAGATCCTAAAAAGGATAAATTTGCTATTGTGTTTAATACACAAGAAGACGAAGCTAAATTTAAAGCTGTATATAGCAAAGCTGGTGATAATGCAATCTGATTTGATGTTGCTCAAAACGATACATTATTAAAAGATAAAGCTCTTGTTGAAAAATTTGCATCAAGTCCTTACTTTGCTGGAAATGTAAAAATCGGTGATGGTGAAACAGTTTACTGAACATTCGTAGTTAAAGATGGTGTTCCTTCACCAATTTCAAACGAAACTGTAACACCAGCTCTTAAAACAGCAATGGAATCATTAGGATTTACAAGTGAATTTATCGATGGATCAAGAAGATTACAAGAAAATGAATTAGGAGCATTACCTACACCTTACTTCTGAAGTGATGAAACAAAAGTTGGTGATGTCTTTGGACAAGGACCTTCATTAATCGGTGTTAGAGGAAATGAAGATTCAGATAATGCTGTTAGATTATTCGTTAAATGAATCGTTGAATCTGGTGATGTTAAATTTACATACACATACAACGGAAAAACAATGGAATATACAACTACACCAGTTAAATTCATTGAAAAAGCATTTGGATATATTTTCCCAGTTGCAGGTTACGAAAACTACGATGCTAACACATTAAAAACATTATTTGGATCAAACAAATACTTATTTACAGCGTTTGACTCATTTAAAGAAACAGCCAAAGAAGGTTCAAATGTTAAATTATACGAAGAACCTGCAGACTCACAATCTGATACATTCAGAGACCAAATTAGAGCTGGTTTAGACGCTCTTCAAAAAGCTGCAGCTTCAGGTAGTGAAAAACTTCCTACATTTGAAGACTTCACAAAAGATCTTAAAGTTAAACAAGAACAATAAAACTAATTTTTATAAATATAATTTGTCGTTCGACAAATTATATTTTTATTCAAAAACAAAAAAGAGTAAAGGAGTTTAAATGAAATTATTTAAAAAACTCTTAACAATAGGTGCACCAGCAATTGGTGCTTTCGCTCTTATTCCTGTGTCTGCAGAAGGTTGCGACCCTGCAAAAGTGGACTTATTAGTTCCACAACCTAAAACCCCTGCTGACATTACAGTAAACTTAAATGATGCTAAAAAATTTAACATCATCGTTGAAAAAAACTATGATTCAAAAACCAAAAAAACATCATACGTTATGTATGCTGGAAATGACAAAGGTGCTCAAAATATTGGAGAATCAAGAAAATTTAATACTGGATTTAGAAAACAAATTAATGAAATTTTAAATTCACAAATCAAAGAAAAATTACTTAGTGCAGTTCCTAATTTAAATAATACAAATAATTTATTTTTAAATATTCAACCCAACGAAATTCCAAATGATATTCAAAATATTGATATTGCATTCACCGCTAAAGTTAAATATGGTAAAAAGATTTCTGAAGAACAACCAATGGTTGTCAGAGTTGAATTAATTAATTTAGGAAAGAATTTAAATTTAGGTGTTTACGGAGATAAAGAAAAAGAAAGTATAGATGCAGGTTATAAAAACTGAACTCACGATGGATTTGCTGACGTAAAACAAGTTAATTCATCAATTACATTACTTTATAATGCTTTCTTTGGTGATCAAGCTGTAAATATTAGAACTTCAGCTTCTTATCCTTTATCAGCAGAATTAACATTCTCTCATGAAGTTAATGTTAATCCAACTTTAGGTGAGTTCAGAAAACAAGTAGCAATTGATCCTGCAAACTACACACACATTAAAGTTGACTGAGAAAATGTTTCTTATATTGATGGTGTAGTAACTGGTGTTGCTGATGGTGATACAGTTTCTGTCGAACCTACTAAATATCACAATGTAAAAGAAGGAAGTATTCAATTAAATCAAGGTAAATTAAAACTACGTTTAGTTGGAATTGATACACCTGAAAAAGCAGTTGGTGATTCTAAAAAATCAGTTGAATCTTCTCCATTTGAATATCAATTCGCTATGCTTTCTACAGTATATGCAGAAAAAACTTTCCCTAAAGGAAGAAATGTTAGAGTATATCTTTCATCAAATTCAGACCCTTACGGAAGAGTTGTAGGTGATTTATTCTATGGAACTGAAGAAGGAACATTTGATGTTTCTTATGCAACTGAAATTACTAAAGCAGGATATACATATCCATATGAAACAGGTCAAACATGAAAAAAATTAATTGTTTTACCTAATACATACGAACACGATGTTTATCCACACATTTACGATGCGTTTAATATCGCAATCGATAATTCTAGAGGATTTTTCCACTATATAGGTAATGGTTTAAATATTCAAAGTGTTGTAACTTATCTGTATAATAGTAAAAAGAACAATGGATGACAAATTTTCTGAAAAGATTCAGGAGAAAATGTTATGAAGTTTCTTGAAAAAGCTAATTAAGATTATGGTTGATAAAACGAAAGGTACATATGAAAATAAAAAGTCTTTTGACACATTATTTCAAAAGTTTAAAGGTTAAAGTTTCTGAAAAAGATTTAAACAGAATTGAAATGTATGCCAAAGAATATTACGATGCTGCAGAAAAAGAATTAGTTCCTGCAATCGAATTAAAAAATTTAAATATCGACTTTGGTGAAACATTAGCTGTAGATAATGCTAACTTTAAAATTCCTGAAGGAAAATTAGTTACATTACTTGGTCCATCTGGAAGTGGTAAAACTACTACTCTTAACGCAATTGCTGGACTTTTAACAGTTACATCTGGAAAAATATTATTTAAAGGGAAAGATGTTACAGATTTTACACCTCAAAGACGTAAAATTGGTTTCGTTTTCCAAAACTATGCACTTTATCCACACATGAGTGTTTATGCAAATATCGCTTTCCCTTTAAAAAATGATGAAAACTGACAAACTAAAACTATTTTAAAACGCTTAAAAGCACAAACAGAAATTAAAGCAATTTTATTAAAAAATCTTAATGCTACAAATGAAGAAATCGAATCACTTAAGCATGCTTTTAATTTATGAAATGATACAGCATCATTATATTCACATAAATTAAATGAACTATATGCTCATTTAGTAGATAAATCAGAAAAAGCTCATACAGCTTATAAAGTAGCTCAAGTTCACGAACAATCAGAGTACTCAGTTTTAGCTAAAAACACTTTAAAAGTACTTAAAAACTTAAGAACTGATACAAAGCAAAAAATTGCTACTGCTAAAGAAAAATATCAAACAGAATTATCTTTAGGATTATTAGGTGAAGTACATCACGCTGAAATTCTTGATAGATATACTGCTAAAACATTAAAATACGTTACTTTAAAATCTGAAGCAGAAATTCAAGAAAGATTAAATTACTTAGCACAAGCTGCAACTGAGTTAATTAGTTACGATTTTAAAACTGTTTCATTAAAAGACAGAATTAAAATTATTAAACTTGAAGAATTAGCTATCAAAACAGAATTTAGATACAAACATGCTTTAAAAAGAGCAGCAATTCAAGTTAAATACAGTGAATTACTTCCTCAATTAAAAGCTGAATATCTTGCTACTAAAAAAGAATTTAAAGAAACTATTAAAACAAACGCTGAATATAAAGAATTATTAGAAGATTCAAAACGTTTACCAGTAGTTGCTGAAAAGAACTTTAGAACAATTTTAAATTCTTTAGAAAAGAAATATAAATTAACAGCAGCACTTAAAGAACTTAGAAACAATGAAGCTAATAGTACTTTAAGTGATGAACAAAAACAAGAAATTAAAAAATGAGCTAAAGATGACATTTCAATGAAAAAAGCAATCCACAACGAAGTTATGGAAGTTGCTCAACGTGTTGAAATTGTTCCAATCTTACAAAAGAAACCAACAAGATTATCAGGGGGACAACAACAACGTGTTTCAATCGCTCGTGCTATTGTTAAAAAACCTGAAATTCTTTTAATGGACGAACCACTTTCAAACCTTGACGCTAAATTACGTATTTCTACACGTCAATGAATTAGACAAATTCAACAATCACTTGGTATTACAACAGTATTCGTTACTCACGACCAAGAAGAAGCTATGTCTATTAGTGACATTGTTGTATGTATGTCTATGGCTAAAGTACAACAAATTGGTTCTCCAATTGAACTTTACAACAAACCTAAAAACCAATTCGTTGCTCGTTTCTTAGGTATGCCTGAAATGGGACTTATTTCATCTCAATTTATTGATGATAAATTATTTGTTGCAGGTAAAGAAATACCTGGAATTAAAGTAAAAGTTCCAAATGGAACATCACTTAATGTTGGGGTGCGTTCAGAAGATTACATCATTAAAACTGCAGAACAACCATACATGTTCGAAGGTGATGTAGTAGTTCAAGAAAACTTTGGTAAAGAAAGTAAATTAGTTGTTTACTTAGAAGGTGTTGGAAACATTAACTTCTTATTAAATAACAAATTCCAATTCAATGTAGGAGATAAAATTTACTTCGATTTACCTCCACGTAAATTACATATTTTTGACGCCCATACAGAAGAAAGGGTAGAATATGAAGCAAACTAGTGGCATTTTTAATGGTATTGTTAACAAGATTCCGTTCTTATACACAAAAAGACTTAAAAAAGATGCTTCTAGAAAGTTTACATTATCACACTCTATTTTAGATAGAAGAACTCCAGTGTGAAAACCATTAATGTTATTAGCACCTGGGTTAACATTGATTATCTTATTTACAATCATTCCGATGTTATATAACATAGTCAACTCATTAACCACATCTACAGGTTCTTTTACGTTAGGTAACTACGTAACTGTATTCACTGACCAAGACTTTGCAGTCGGTGTAAGAAACTCATTTATTTATGGTATTTTCGTTTTACCTATTACAATGACAATCTCATTATCAGTTTCATCAGTTATCGCGAAACTTTATAGAAAATCTGCACAAGGTTTTTGACAATCAGTATTCTTTATGCCTTATATTACCAACGTCGTTGCTGTCTCACTTGTTTTCATTCAAGTATTCAGCCCAGCTGGTTTATTTAATGGTATTTTTGGTGGTAACACAGACTGATTAAACTCAAATGATAAATTCACTTTTAACGCTTTATTCCCAATGGTTGGTAATGGAGTTTGAAGTGGTTTAGCATTTAACATTCTTATTTATACAACAGCAATGCTTGGAGTTGATAAGAACCTTTACCGTTCAGCTTCAATTGATGGATGTAGTGAATTTAGACAATTCTTCTCAATTACACTTCCTTCAATTAAAAGCACAATTAACTTCTTAATCACATTTGGAATTATCGGTGGATTAAAAGTTTTCCCTCTTGCATTGTTCAACAACCAACCTGCACTAGCACTTAAAAATGGTGGTGCTTCACTTATGCTTTATGTATATTACACAACCACAACAGGTAAATTAGCACTTTCTGGTGCTGCATCAATTGCCTTATTTATCGTTGGGGTTACATATTCATCAATCGTACGTGGTGGATTCTTCATGGCACAATTAACACTTAATAATTTAGGAGAAAGAAATGTTTGAGTTAAAGTTAAGAATTCAGAACAAGTTTCTAAGAAATAAACTTAAGAAAAATCAAGAACGTGTTTCTTCTCAAGTCCATGAAAGATCTGTAAGTAAAGTAATCATTTCATCTTTACTTAAAATATTATTATTATCATTTTTCGGAGTAATTATTTTATTCCCATTCTTCTTAATGCTTTCAATCTCATTTATGGATGATACGCAAGCTGCTTCTCTTTCAAAAGAATTTCAATTATTACCAAACTTTGGTAACGGTACAACTATTGAAATTAATAGCAACGGTGTTCCTTCACAAATTATTGCTTCTTGAAGCAAAGTGGTTGCTAACACTTATGCAAGAGCATTCAACACATCTTACTTCTTATCAATTGCTATTACATTTGGTAATGTTTTAGTTTCTGTCTTCTTTAAGATTTTAATTACATTCTTAATGGGATATGCATTTGCACTTAGAAACTGACGTGGTAAGAACTTTGCTTGATTTATTGCGTTATCACTTCTTGTTCTCCCTGAAGTTGCACTTCTTGGTGGACAATACAAAATGATTTTGGAAACAAACTTATATGTTAACTGATTTACATTCTTATTAGCTATGGCATTCCCATTCACAGCAAGTATTTTTAATACAAACATGTATCGTAATGCCTTTGAAGCTATCCCTGGAAGAATTAAAGAAGTTTCATTAATCGACGGTGCAAGTGGAGCTAAATACTTATTTAAAATTGCATTCCCAATGGTTATGCCTACAACATTAACTATTGTTATTCTTACATCTCTTGCATCTTGAAACTCATACCTTTGACCAAGTGTTCTTTCAACAATCAACGGTCAAAAATATGAAGTTATGTCAATTTGATTATTTAACGCTGGTAGAATTGATGGTGCTGCTGATATTCCATTAACAACTAACATTAAATTAGCTGCTGTTGTTATTTCTGTTATTCCTATGTTCCTTGTATACTTATTCTTCAGAAAGAACATTATGAGAGCTATTAGTAGACAAGGTTCAACAATTAAAGGATAGATTATGAAAGATTACAAAAGAAAAGTTTACACTTGAATTATTTTTACAATCTTAGGTATTGTAGGAATTATCGGTTTATCAATTGGTATTCACGAAGTTCAAGGATATATTAAATTATTTAATGACGTTTCAGTTGCAATCGAAGTGTCTAATGCATACTATGTAACAGAATCATACATGATAGGAGGTTTAGCATTCTGTTGTTTAATTACAATTTTAGGTTCTATTATTACTTATTCAGGACTTAAATCACTTAAATATACAGAAATGTTCTATTAAAATGAATTTCAAAAAGAATTTTAAAAAGAGACTACTTATCAGCTTAGGTGCTTTATCAACTGCAGCAATTCCGTTATCAGCAGTGTCATGTTTATATAATGATTCAGTTTATATTAAATATGCACAACAATATGTAGTAAATAATCCAATGACAGAACAAAACAGACCTAAATTATCAAATTTAGGTAATAAAAGCTTAAAAGATTTACAAGATAATTTATATTCTTCAAAGAAAGTGTCTTATACATTCGCTTCTTATGATTTATACATCGGACAAGATCCTTTATACGCAAACAATGATTTTGCTATTAAGTATGTTAAAGATGTAGTTCAAATTACTGGTCAATATACATATAAACTCTTGACTAAAGATGAATTAATCCAACAAATTGGTAAAGAAAAAGCAGAAAAAACCTGACCAGTTGTACAACGTGTTCAAAAAGCTTTTGAAGATAACTTCAAAATCTTTATGAAATCACCAGATGGTAAACCAAAAGTTACTTTATGAAATATTCAACGTGGTTCAATTGAACCTACAATTTCAGTTCAAACTAACTTAAATGCTGCTTACCGTTCAACTTTAATCGTTGATTATGAAGATTATGCTGGTCAACAACCAACAACTAGAGAAGAAGTGCAAAATATTGTAGAAAACTACATTAAATTCACTCCTTTTATGTCAGATTACATTATTAAAAATCAAAGTGAGAATGATGAAAAATGATGAATCACAGGAAAAAATGGTTCATTTACATTTAAAGATCCAGAAAAAATTTCACTTAATGGTATTCCTTCATTCGTTTATGATTCATTCTTAAAAAACCTTAGTGAAAAATATGGTTCATATATTTTAAGCAATCCAAAACCAGAAGAAATTCTGCAAGAATTTATTAATATTATTCAAACATATCCATTTAAATACAAAGATACTGCAGAAGCACAAAAAAATGGTGCTATTCTTGGATTTGGTCCACTTAACTTATTAGAAAACCGTTATGTTACTTCATCTACACCTGATGATGCTCACCGTATCTTCAACAAAGATGATTTATTAGATACATTACCAACTTACGAAATTGCTGAATTCTCTAAAGATCCGATTGCTTTCATTCAACATAATCCTGGATTATGATTTATGGGACTTTACAGAAATGGTGGTATTGTAATTACTTATGAATTAGCTATTGAACGTGCACGTAAAGCATTAGATAATGCAATTAGTGCATATGAAAAAGATCCAAAGAAAGCTAAAAAACAAGCTGTTGACAAAGCTAGAAATAAGTTAAACTGACTTATTGGACAACAAAAGAAATTTGAACCTATTAAGGCTAAAATGATTGATTTCCAAGCTGAAGTCGAAGCTAAAAGAGAACAAATCAGAAAATCAACTTCTGCACAAGAAAAAGAAACTTTAACAAAAGAATTAAATAAAATCTATGCAGAAATTATGAAAACTGTTAAATCAAATAAAGAACTTACTCAAGACTACGAGAGAATTATTAAAATTGTTAATGAAGGTATTTCAACTTCATATAGTAATGAATATTCATTAAACCAATTATATGCAAAAGCTTTATTCTCTGTCGGAGTAAACAACGTTCAAATAATTAAAGGTACTATCGAAACCGAAGAAGAAGTAGAAGTTAAAGAAGAAAAAGACGCAAAAGCTGAAGCTTCAGATAAAGAGACTAAAGAAGTTAAAAAAGAAATTAAGAAGGTTTCAAAACCAACTTACTGAGTTGAATTTTGTGTATCTGATAAACCGGAAAATAAATCAGATTGAAGATTATTCAGACCACTTGATATTCTTGATTCAAACTTCTTTATTAAACACGATTTAGTACTTAAAAACTACGTTAAAACAGAACTGCCTAAAGATTTAAAAATTGATCCAGCATTTGAAAATGTTGCTCAAGTTAAATAATGAAAATATTTGAAAAACGCGAAAAATCGCGTTTTTTTGTTTACAATTTTATTATGCTAAAAAAATATAAAAAAACTTTTTTAACGCTTTTTGCGAGCGTTTCCGCACTTACACTAGTTCCTGTGGTCTCAGTTTCTTGTTTACAACCAAATAAAGTTAAATATAAAAAAGAAGAAGAAAATCTAAAACAACTTATAACGAATTTAGAACAAGAAAATACTAAGGTAAATGGTGAGTATAAATATATTATTATTTCGCTGAAAAATTACGAATTAAATCTACTTAACATTGATGCTCAAATACACGCAGTGAATAATGGTGATATTTCAGATCTGCAATATTTGAAATTAGCTTCAGGAATTCAAAGTGTAATGATGGTGGCCAATGAATTAAAAACAAAAATTACTGCGAATTATCAAGATAGACTAGATAAAAAGACAGAGTTTGTATATTTTAATTCGGTAGAAGCACTAAATGGTTATTTATTATGTTATTCATTAAGTGGTCCAAATCTTTTATACGTGAATATGTATGATTCTTTACAAAGTTATAGTAAAGATGTGGCTTTATATAAAGGAAATAAAGCTTTAAATACCGAACAAAAACAATTGATTCAAGCAGTGGAAGAATTTTTAAATACATACTGAGATATTTGTAAAAGTATTTTAATGACTTTTTATCAAACTAATAATTTTGAATTAGATATTTTAAGTGATTCGCAATATACAGAGATTACCGATTTTATTGAAAAACAACAAGAGTTGTTTAATCAATTAATTAGCAATACAAAAATAACTGAAGAACAAATTGCATCTATTAAAAATCTAGGGTTTGAAAAATTATTTAATGAAAAAGGGTTATTGAAGAAATAAAATGATGAAAGTAAAACAGAGATATAAATGGCTTGGTGCTTTACTGACTGCAGCGACAGTAGCAACTCCTTTGGTTAGTATTTCATGTGTTAAACAAGAAGAGTCAAATCAACAAACAGAATTAATTGAGTTGATAAAAACTAAACAATTACAATACAGTAATAAAATAAAATCTTCAGTAGAATATACTAAAGCAGAAATAGATAACATAAATAATTTTATAGATGGTGTAAATACATATTTAGATGATGATAAAAAGCTTCAAATCAAATTTACCACTGATACTTTACCAATTTACAAATTAGAACCATTAAAAGATATTTTAAGTAGTTTAAAATATATTCTTGAAATTTTTAAAGCAGGAGAATATAAAAACCACGGACTTAGCCCACAAGCTTTAGAATATAAGCAAAATCGACTAATGTATGTTGATGTTTTAAATTATATTTTTTCAAAGCATCAATTATTAACTAATCAGGACTTTTGAAATTATGAAAATATTCAAGAACAATGAATTCAGGCTAACATAATTAATAACTTCCTAGTATTATTAAGACAATATAGATACGTAGATAATGACTCGACTATGAGTAATCCTTATCCAATTTTAGAGAATTCAAAATCTCAAGATGAAGAAATTTCAACAATTGCAGAACTAGCGAATAAATACAAAAATATTAATGATAAAGAGCGAATACTACAAATTTTTCAAAATAGCAAAATCAACAATTATTATCAAATTTTAGATAATTCTCTAGTAGAAGAATTAGAGCCACTTTCTTATCAAAATGTATTAACAGTAAGCTTAAAAGATAGTTCAAAAGAAGTATTGCAGACAAACAAAAATCTAAATGAAGATCTTCGTAATTTTGCAAGAAACCTTTATGAATACAATAATAATTATTCAAACGAATATAATTTTAAAAAGGGTCTTAAAGTTTATTGACCATTTTTAGCTTATTATGTACAAGATGAAATTCCTTCTGATAACAATGCAATTGATCTTTTTTGAAATGATGAATACGAATATGATTCAGACAAAATCAAAAATAATTTAATTAATAAAAAAGATAATGATTTTGATATTCAAGAAATTAGAGTAAAAAGAGTTGATTTAAATGAAGAATTTGCTAAAAAATATGCTGAGCATAATTCAACCTTTTTTGATAATCTTTATCAAATGGCTATTCTTCAAGAAATTATGAAACCGCGTGAGTTTTCATGAGAAAGTAAAAAAGATGTGGATGCTGAAAAATTACGTGAAGAATTAAATGATGTATTTTCATATTTAATGAATGAACTTAATGATATTCGGAACGTAAATCTTTATGAAATTGAAGTAGATGTAAATACTGCACATCAAGCTTATTTAGATAATTTAAAGCTAAAATACGATGACCATTTTATTAAAGGGTTTGAGCTTAAAAATGAGCTAACAAGTAATATAGTATTTAGTAAACTTCTTGCAGCATCAAACGATCAAAACAGTTTTAGAGAAGTGTTTGATAATTATTTAAGACTTTATTATCCAATTTTTAAGGAAATTAGCAATGGTATCTTAACTAAAAGTAATGATACTAATAAAGAAATAGAGATCGGTTTGGATATTAAATCAAAAATTGATGATCTTTTAAAAGATGATTATATTAAACAAAATTTAATGATTAAAAAAGTTAAAAAAACAACTATTATGACTAAGAAATTCTATGTTGCTACAAGTTATTTTAATTCTCAGGACTTTCCTAGTTTAAAATTTGTTTATTTAGATTCGAATATTTATCAAATAAAAGGGATTCAAGATGAATCATATTCATCAGACTATATTTACGACTTACAATTTATTAAGCAATCTAATCCGAAATTATATGAAGCTATTGTTATGAAATTAAAAAAATTAAAAACCTATTACTGAAATGAGTAAAACATAAAAAATACCACCATTAGATATGGTGGTTTTCATTTTGTTAATTTACTTATTAGAATTTTTTTCATCTTTAACTGAATTAAAAATTTCAGCAACACCAGCAACCTGTGCAGCAAAATCTTTAACGCTACCTGGAATGAATAATTTTGTAGATTGCCCTTTTGCTAAGTCGCTTAATTTATCAATTGCTTTTAAGTTTAAGATGTTATTTGTTAAGTTTGCACTATTAATAATATCAATAGCTTGTTTTTGCCCTTCAGCTTCTAAAATAAGTTTAGCTTTCTCAGCTTCAGCTTCAAGCACTTTTTTGCTTTTTTCTGCTTCTGCATTTAAAATAGTAGCTTGACGATTACCTTCAGCTTTTAAAATTTGAGATTGTTTAATTCCTTCTGCATCAAGAATAGCAGCACGTTTATCCCTTTCGGCTTGCATTTGACGAACCATCGCTTCTTGAATTTCACGTGGTGGTACAATGTTTTGGATTTCAACACGGTTAACTTTGATTCCTCATGCGTCACTAGCTTCATCTAAAATATGTGTTAAACGTGTGTTAATCATTTCTCTTGATGTAAGAGATTGATCTAATTCTAATTCACCAAAAAGGTTTCTTAAGGTAGTTGCTGTAAGGTTTTCGATAGCAAAAATAGGTCTTTCTGCTCCGTAAGCATAAAGTTGAGGGTCAATAATTTTTAAGTATGTTACCGTATCAACTTTAATAGTAGCATTATCCTTTGTAATAACTAATTGTTGTGGAAAGTCAAAAACTTTTTCTTTAGTTGTTTCTTTAAGAACAATACGGTCTACAATGGGTACAATGAAGTTAATTCCTGTACTTAATGTTTTGTGATATTTTCCAAATCTTTGAACGATTCAGAAATTTGTTTGTGGCACAATTTTAATTGCTGAACAAAGCAATGCAATAATTAACAATGAAATTGCAGCAACTACCACAATTATAATAATAGTAGATGTTGTCATTTTTATAATCCTCTTTCAACTTGTATATATGTCCTTGCGTAAAATAATTTTCAAAATCGAATTCAATGTTTATTTTTTTCAAATTCAAATGGAAATTCTAAATTCTTATGTAGTTTATTTTTTCTAACAAAAATAAAAATTGGTAGTCTGGTAAGCGATGGTAAAGTAGTAGGCGACATACAACACATCACGATTGCTAGCATTAATGCCGGTCAAGAATCGCGATCTGAGACAGCTCAAATTACAAAAAATACCGTGATTATAGTTATGTGATAAATAACAGAAAATATCAATGAACAGATTGAAATTTTTTTAAGCTTTTTAATTGTTTTGTCAATGTCTAACATATTAAAATTATTTGTATTTGATAGCATATTAGCAATATAATGCTATTATAACCCTCTATCTACGTGTATTCATTCATATGCATAAAATACTTTTCAAAAACCAATTCAAAATTTATTTTGCTCATATTCAAATGGAAACTCAGGATGATTTTGCAATTTTCTCAATCTTACAAAAATATAAATAGGAAAACTAGTTCCGCTTTTTATAAACAACAGAGAAAAGCAAGCACTAAAAATTCCTAATATTAAAAATATCACTGTACCTCATTGCACATACAAAATAAAAGGTCATGCCACTAGATTTGCGACAAATGTAATGGTAATTATAAAAGAAGCAATTGATACATATTTTAGTTCATAAATGTAATATTTCATACAAAAAATCTCCATTTAATTTAAATTATTTTTATAACATATCAATTAATATTTTATGAGATTTTAGTGTGTTTTTAAAAAATCAATAAAAAAGATACAAAAAACTGAAATTTATTTCATAATTGTTAATTTTATGGGTGTAATTTTACTTGCTCGAGCATCATTATTAAGTTTAAGTACACTAAAAAGACTAAAATTTAAGTATGCAAGTAAAGAAATTAAGTTGATACGATAAGTTGATGTATAAAAAATATTTAAGAGCAAACGACCTTAATAAAATAGGTAATTGGAATAATGAAATTTATAAACAAAACTATAATGAGTACTTATTAGATTATAAAAATCTTTATAAGAATGTAAAAAGTGTTGCTCCATTAAACAAAGCGAAATTTAAAAATACAGGTGTAATTTACCAAGTATTAACATATAGCTTTGCAGATGGTAATAATGACGGAATTGGTGATTTTATTGGATTAAAAGAAAAATTAGATTATATTGATAATTTAGGTGTAGATCAAATCTGATTAAGTCCATTACATCCATCACCTAGTTATCACGGTTACGGTGTAATTGACTATACAAAAGTTGCTAAACAATTAGGTGGAATGGAAGCTTTTAGAGAATTTCTAGAAGCAGCACACCATAAAGGAATTAAAGTTTATTTAGATTTAGTGTTTAATCATACTTCTTATGAACACCCATGATTTCAAGCAGCCTTAAATGGTGATGAATATTATCAAAAGTTTTACCAATTTGATATTAAACACTATGATGCTGATGTAAAACAAGATAGTGAAGTAGTTCGAAAAAGATTTTGAAATATTCAAAAACAAGCAGCAAGCAATCTAAAATATATTGGTCGTTTTTGAGCTGGAATGCCAGATTTAAATTTAAATAATAAAGATGTAATAGAACAGTTAATTGCTATTCAACAATACTGAATTGCTGTAGGAGTAGATGGATTTAGATATGATGCAATCGCTGAATTCTTCTCAAGTGAAAACGAAGAAAAAACCAAATACAACGAAGCTAAGATCTTCTATGAATTACGTCAAGCATCAAATAAACTAACTAAAAAATTAAAAAGAGATGAAGTATATATGATTGGTGAATGAATTGGTTCTTCACCACTTAAAGCTCTAAAATACTTGATTTATAAAGGTTCTTATGGTTTAAACACAACCTATGATGGATATAAATATTTTGCCTTAAATCCTGATGTAAGAGTAAATTATTCAGACACCAAAAAGATTGTTGAATTATATGAAAATGTACATTCAAAATCAGGTTGAGTGCCATTTTTAGATAATCATGATATGTTGCGTTGAATTGATAATTATCGCATTCAAGCAGAAAAATTAAGTAGTTTTAAACTTAATCAAAAAATTACTGCACAAGAAATTGAAGCCTTGCACATAGCACTTTTAAGTTTATTTGCTTTACCTGGACAACCAATTTTATATTATGGTGATGAACTTAATTATTACGGAACTAGAAAGTATGGCGATCCAAGCTTAAGAGAGCCGCTAAGATGAAATAATCAAAAATTTAACTGTTTCTTTAGCAACTCTACTACAAATGCTGATTATACTTATGTGTTGCAAACCTACTCAAGACATTTAAATACAGTAGAAAATATCATTAATGAACCTAATTCAACATATAAGTTAATTCAAACATTAACTGATTTAAGAATTAAGTATCCGTTTTTAAAAGAAACTAAAAGCTCAACGTTTTTAAATCCTGAATTAGTAGTTGATACTACCGATCCAACTTCGTTTATTTTAAGAAAAGATGAACAAAAAAATAAATATCTTTTATTTGCTTTTTGCAATTATCAAAATACAAAAATAGTTGCTAACAAAATTTCACGTGATTTTCATTTTAAAGAACTATTTAGTTACCAAGCAACAAATCACTCTTGAAACCTAGAAATAGCTCAAGGTGGTTATATTGTTTATGAGTTAACTGAAAAGCTTTTAGATGAAGAAGAGCACTAAAATTCTTACTTAAAGTACCACAGAAAGCCTTATTCAAAAATAAGGTTTTTTTGATATAATAACACAGTTATTAAAAAGAAATAAAAATATAAACGAAGGAAAACTTATGAAAAAGAAAATTTTAATCACAAGTGCAGCAGGATTATTGTTTACTCCTACAATGTTAGTAGCATGTAATGATGATCAAAAAGCACAAGAAGCTAAATACGATCAAGATTTTAAAGCTCAATTAACAGATACTAGAAATTTACTTGACACAATTAATAAAACAGAAATGGCTCCAGACTTTTTTGTTGAAAGAACTAAAGCAGCTGATGAAATTGAAAAACATTACAACAACGCAAAAACTTCAGCAGATAAATATGGTGCACTCTACGAATTACAACTTTTCCACAAAAAATTAGTTAACAACTGAACAACAGAACTTGCTCACATTCTTAGCAACGCTAACTTTAAATACAAAGATGTTATCAAAGACAGTGAAGCAACTAAATTAGAAAACGAAAAGTTAAAAGTTGATTTAGACTCATTTAAAATTGCTAAAGGTAAAGTAGAAGACAAATTAAAAGAAACTGAAGCAAAACTTAAAGAAGCTCAAGAATACAATGGTAAAGAATTAGATGCAGAAATTAAAAACTTAACTAAAGATTACTTACCAAGACAACTTAGTGGTAAAGAAGCATTACTTGAAGCACAAGATTACTTAATTAATTGATACGATGCTTTAATCACAATGCTTAGACACGCTAAATACAACGACGAGAATACTAAAAATCAAGTTTTAGCTTTAGCTGATACTCTTGAACAATTAATGCAATCAACAAAACTTGCAAAAGAACAAACTTTAAAAACACCAGAACGTTTTGAAACAAGAAAAGAATTCAGAATGGACCTTGCGATTACAATGGATAGAATTAAAAAATTAGGTATCCAATATGAACCAATTTTTAAATTCGATTTACCATGACCAAAAAGTAAATACTTAACAGCTTTATTTGAATGAAGAGTTGCGAACTTTGATGCTCTTTACAACGATATTAAAAATAACGATCCAAAAGTTTATGCACAATTTTTAGCAGATGGTAAATTAGACCAAAATTCACCAGAATTCCAAAAATTACTTGAAGAATTCAAAAAATCAGTGTTATTAACTTTAGAAAACCTTAAAAACAAATATGTTAAAGCAGAAGCAAATGCTAAATACTATGCAGATCAAGTATTTGCGTTCGTTACATACGAAGAAACACTTCAAAAATACAAAATTTTAAAAGAACTTGCTTTAGACCAATGACATCCACAACTTAAATCAACAGTTAAAATGTCAGAATACCCTCTTTATGGTCGTTTATATGATTCAGATACAACTAAAAAACTTGATGTGTTCTACAAAAACACATTAACTCAACTTAGTCGTTTCTGAGCATCTGAAGGTGATAAATACTTAAACTCTATTGCTTATAGAAAAATTTACAAAGTATGAGATGAATACTTAAAGAATTCATTAAACTACAAATACAATATGAGTGCTCATACTTACTACGAATTCTTAGGAACATTTGCAGAAGCTCAAATGGGAATTCAACAATTAGTTGTTCCTGACACACACATTCAAGAACAAACTAACAAAGTTAAAGCAGAAATTACTAAACTTAACGAAGCAATTACAAAATTACTTCAACCAGTATATAAAGCTGCAAGCAAAGAACTTAGTGATGATGCTTCATACACACCTTGATATAACTTAAGAGAAGAATTAAACGGTAAATTTTCAAAAGCAAAAAGAATGCCTGAAAGCAACTTTGTTGAATTATTTGATAAATACATTGCGTTAATGCTTGCTAAAGCATATACTGAAAATATGCTTGATATTTACAATCATTATGAGTTAGTTGGAATCGATCCTACTACAGCAGAAAATGACGAAATGTTTAAATTAAAATCAAAACCAACAAAATTACAAAAGAAATTAAAACAAAGAGAAGCGGACTTAAATGATGCGAAATTAGAAGATGAGTTCTACAAAGAATTTATTACTCCATTATTTGACAAAGTTGAATGACCAAACTTTGAAGCTGCAAATATGGATGAAGCTGCTAAAATTGCTGCTTACAAAAAACTTATTACTGAACTTCACACAGCATTTGAAGGTGTTGCTAAAGTAAATACTGAAGAAAAAAGCGACAAATACAAAGATTCATTCTTTAGAGAATATTTCTACGAAGATTTCTTTGAAAGCAAAGCAAAAGAAATTAATGATGCATTTAGCAAATTAGATACTGTCACAACTTTTGGATGATCTCAAAAATCATTTGCTAGTGATATGAAAAAATTCTGAACAGGAAGATTACAAACAATCCAAGATGAATTACAAGCTAAAGAAGCGGACTACAAAGTAGCTAAAGAAAACTACGAAAAAGCTTCAAGCGATACTGTTGATCCTAAAAATTACACAGTTCCTAACCAAGAACTTTATGCATTCATTAGACAATGAAACTTAAAATATCGTCCAGATTTAGCTGCTGTGCTACTTAACCCAGAAAAAGAAGTTGATAAAGGAGCACTTGATTTATTTAAATCATATAACTCTGAATGAAACTTTACAGGACACCAAGATACATCAACTAAACCATATATTCACATTACTAACTTAGATATTGATGATATTGAAAATACAGATGCAGCTTACAATGGTGATCAAGTTATGCCTCAATACACACCTGATAAAGTTAAAGTAAACTTATTAGCTGCTGAACAAAAATACTTTGCTGCTTATGAAGCATATATTACAGCTAAAAAAGCAGAACAAGATACAGCAGAACTTAAAACAAAATTAGATAATGCTAGAAAAGATTATTATGCAGTCTTAAATGATCCACACTACCAATTTTCAAAAAATGCTTATGCAAAATTTGATCCATCACAATACGAAAGTGGAAAACAAGTACAACTTACTCAACTTAAACTTGCTAGTTTATATGCAAGTGAGGTTGCTTCATACGAAGTATTAGACTTCCTTAATAAAAAATATATGAAATAACTAGCAAAAACCGTACGTTAAGTATGGTTTTTGATTTTATAGAAAGGAGATTTATATGGCTAAAAAACTTAGCTTAACAACTAAGGTATTAATTTCTTTAGGTGTAATTGGTGCTGGTTTTGGTGCTGCATACGGTGCAATGTACGGTTATGCATCAAACTCAGATGAAGTTAAGGGTTCAGAAAAACCTTTTACAGCAAAAGAATTAGCTAATAATTACTCAAAAATTAGAAATGAAAAGGGTGAACTTAACCCTACATTAGCTGTTTTAAATCCTTTAAAAGACCAGAAGGTCGCTAAGACAAACGCAGACGGAACTTTATATTGATTTATTGATAATCCAAGTGAAAAAATGGATTTAGATACTTTCTTTAAAAAGTACTATGAAATTTATCAAGAAGACTTTATTTTAGAAGTTAAATATGCTTCTTTTAGTTTCTATAACGAATATGTTCTTGCAGTCAAACCAGCTCAATTTATTGAATTTACAAAATGATTTATGAATAACGTAGCTTGAGGACCAGATATTTTAACACTTGAAAGTTTTAGAATCGTGCGTGGAGCTGAACAACGTGGTAACTCAATTACTTTAGGTTCGCACGCCACAGATAAAAAAGAATCAAGTGAAATTAAGTTTTTCCCTGATGCTTTCTTTGGTTCATTACCAATTTACAACCAAGCTGGTGGTCGTGGGCTTGCACCTGATTCACTTGCTTATTCAACCTTTGCTAAAAACGCTAATTTAAAAACTTTAGAACAATATCTTAAAAATATCCCAATGGCTAACGCCTTATTAAACAACCAAGATAGATCATTTACTGATTCATATACTTCAAATGTTCAAGGCGCTTCAAGAGATAAACGTCCAAACATCGAATTATTTAACGGAATTTTAATTCCAGGACGTTTAGTTGATAAACAATTCCTTGTTTATAAAGAAGATACTAAGAAAGCTCCAATTGATTCATTAATCGACTCACTTCCAGGAATTCCTGAAGAACTTAAAAAAGTAATTAAACAATCAATGGGACAACTTGATCCAAAATTAGTGGAACAAGTTCTTGAGAATATGCCTGGTGTACCTGAAGAAGTTAAAGAAATGCTCAAAAAACAGCTTGCAAGTAATGCTGAACCAGCTGGAGATGAAACTACTGTTGAAACATCAGAAGGAACAGTAACTCAAAAACCATTATTAGTTTTACCTAAAGATATTACAGCTGAACAATTTGCTGAACTTAAAGCTAAAAATCCTGAATTTTATGGAGATTTAACTTTAGAGCAATTTAAACTTTATGAAGTTGCAGACGTAACTAAAGAAACTACTGTTGATCCATCTGGAAAAGTTACTCCAATTGTTATGAAAGTTTCATTTGTTAGCGATTCAGATAAACATGGATTTGATCACTACTACAAAGAAGTTCCAGATACATTCTTTGATATGGTTTCTTTAGAAACATACCGTAAAGCAGTAAATACTAAATTTGAAAACTTCTTAGACTTTTATGGATATGAAGGATTTATTGGTAAAACAATTTACTGATATCAAAAAGAAGACAAGAACTTCTTCTATGGTTCATTAGCTCAAGCACAGGATTCATTAAACCAAAAGTTTTTAGACTCACAAATTGCATATAAAGTAACACAGTTTAAAAAAGAAAAAGCTGGAGATGGTTCATTTAACTTATATGCTTACCTTGAAAACAAAAACCAAGATAGTGCATTAGCTCCGAAAGTTAAAATTGTTAAATTTAACTCAAAAGAATTAGAAAACTTAAATCAAAAAATTGAGTTCTTCCAATTTAAACAAGCTTTAGGATATACAGGAACAATTAAACCAACAGTACTTGCTGCTGGTCCTGAAAATGTTACTTTAAAAGATCCGCAAGGGAATCAAATTAAAGGTTTAGCTGCTAGAGAATATCAATTATATAGCGAAGTATATTCTGGTTTACTTGACATTATTCTTACTAAATACCCACACTTATTAAAAGAATTTGATGGACCTCACGTTGAAGAAACTTTAAACGATGAAGGATTTTACGAATACAAGGTAGTTGATGGAAAATACAAAGGACTTAATGACGGAGATAGAATTGGGCTTCCTTTAGTATTAAATGCTTTAATTGATAATTACGAAGGAATTTCAACTGACTTCTTAAAATACGTAGGTGCTCACGAATACGGACACCACTATACACTTGAAGGATCTCAAGCGTTAAATAACCAAAATAACTCAGTTATTGTTGGTGGACTTAGCACACGTGGTGGAGTTAACATTCAATCTTACTACGCTGTTAATGCTTTAATGAACTACCTTAAAGCTAGAACAGGACTTGATATTGTTCGTGTTGATGCTTTAGGTAACCCACAAGAAAAAGGTGAATTCATTCACTTTAACTTTAAACACGTTAATAAAGACGGATGATTTAAAGAAACAGATGCCGATGTTTGAGGAACACCTGAAAAAACTGATGATGTTTATAAAGTTATCGACAATAAACTTCGTCGTTTCTTACAAAACTACGACACAATGCTTGATGTTGCAAAATTAAGAGACGTTCGTTTAGGTGACTTATATATCGCTAACTCATTTGACCGTAACTCAGGAACATTAAACCCATTCATCGAAGGAACACTTTCAGCATTTAAATCAACAAAACAAAATGAGTTTGAAGAAATCACTGGTGAAAAAATCATGAACGTAATCGTTGATGGTGTTGGACAAAGAATTCCATACAGTGTTGATGCTAACGGTGATGTAACTTTACATATCGTTGACTCTAAGAAAGTAGATGGACGTACAGTTTATACTAAAGTTAATGTGTTTGATAGAAATGGAAACCCAGTTATTGATATTCCACTTAACACACCACTTGATGCTGCATCTCGTCACTACATTGAAACAAAAATTAAAGTTATTAATGATGCAATTATTAACTTAATTGATAAAAATGGTTACGACAGTGGTTGAAACCAAGCCTCAACTATTTTAGGTGGACAACCTGAAATTACTTTCACTAACCCAATTAGTGGTGAAAACTTCAAACAATGAGCTGATACAGTTAAATCACGTAAAGACCCTGTTGAAACTGATCCATACTACAACGTTTATGGATATTCAATCGATAAGAAAACTAGAACAGGATACTCATACTTATCATTAATGAAAGACAACAATGCTCTTTCATGATGAATTGGTAGAATGTCTGCTTTAAGTAAATTTAACTTTAACGGAATGCCTGAGCACTTAAATATTATTAACGCAACTAAAAACGTAGGTAAATACGATGGTTCACTTGCTGCAATTAACCCAGTTATTTACTTTAAAGGTGCTAACAACAAAGCTCAAAAATACTCATTCCCTTATGTTGCGAACTCAAATACCACAAGCATTATTTACCAAGTAATTAAAAACGTTAAAGACACAGCTGAAAAATACCAATTAACAGTTCCATACGGAAACTTTATCGCTGGATTTGATTTATATCTTTTAAACCAATCAAATTCTGCCAATGCTAAAATTGGTTTCTTAGCAAATGGTACATTCTCAGACCAACCAAGTAGTCCACACGATCCAGTAGTTGTATTACTTAACTCATTTGATAATGTAGATTCAGCTTTACAAGCATCATTTGTTCCAATGCAAGATGTAGTTGTAAATGGAAAATTACAAAAAGCACTTGTCTTTAGTGATTATCAAGCTTACTTTGAATTCTTCTCAGTTGATTACTCACAATTTACTCGTGTAGGGTTAAACCAAGCACGTACAGATGTAGACTTTAATGCAAACATCGAATATGTTAAAACTAAATTCAACTTAAACATTTTCAAAGCTCAATTACTTAAATCATTAACAACAGCAAATGCTGATGAAAAAGCTGCAATTAATAAAATCGTGCAAAACGAACAATCACTTGCTAATGCAGCAATGAAAAGAATGAGAAACTCTGGATTATTCTTTACAGTTAAAGACTTTAACCCAGCATATGAATTAGTTAAAAACCAAGCTATTTTCTCAACTGACTATGGAATTCCAATGTTAGTTCCACACTTAAAAAACAACTTCTACCTTGATAAATCATTTATTCCAAATGGACAAGAAAGAATTAGTTTAACAATTGAGAAATTACAAGAATTAATTTTAGATACAGCTACAAAAGCTGGAATTACTGATTTAGCAGATTTAAATAACCTTAACTCATTTGACTTATATATGTTAATCGGAAACGTATTAATGCTTAAAAATAAAGGAATTAATACAGATGCATTCTTAAACAACATGGTCTTTAGCAACCCTTCAACTGGAGCACCTTCAAGTGACTTCCAAAACTACAACTTAAGTAGAGTTGAACCATTAATTAACGACAAGTTCACGGATTACATCTACTCATTCCCTGAAACATTAACACGTGATTACGTACAAACAACATACGTTCCAAACGTTAATAACTTTGGTAACCTTCCAAGTTTCTTAAATAACGTAAATGAAGCAACTACAGGACTTGATTATATTGTTGATGCAACTCAACTTGCACCTATTAATGAAACAAAAATTAATAACAATGAAATGAACCTTGCTCAAATTACCGTTAGTCAATTCGACTTATTTAACGCAACTAACGCAGAAATTACTAAAGTAAGAACTGAAGGATACAAAAAAGCTCAAATTGCTAAACCAATCATCGAATCATTAAAATTACAAATTAAAGAACAAGAAAACAACCCTGATAAAGAACTTGCTCAAAAACAAATTGAAGCTTTACAAGCTGAAATTAACAAACAAAAAGAATACTTAAGTCAATTAGGTACAGACGTGCAAGATATCAGAGATAAATACAACGAAGATAATGTCGTGTTTGATGAAAATTCATTTGTACCAGATCAAACTGATCAAAGAAACTCATCATACTTTGGACAATTAATTACTAAATCAAATGGTTACTTTAAAGATAGATGACAAAAATTAATGATTAATATGGAACTTTACGATAACAACGGAAACCCAGTTAAAATTCCAGAAAAAGATCAACGTTTAACATCATTTGACGGAACAACAAAAATTGATAACGTTCCTGAAGCATTCTTTGTTTCACAACTTCTTAACTTTGGGGTTGGTTCAAGAAACATTACAGGTATCTTCAGAAACAAAAAATTCGATGCTCTAGCAATGTTTGGATACATCGAAACAAAACACGCTGAAAAAGTTAAATACATCAAATTCACAAACAAAGATGATGCGAAAGATGTAGCTTACTTACCAGTTAATACAACTAACACAAACAACGTATTCTACTTACAAAAACAAGGTGAAACAAACTCTAAGAAAACACTTGCTGATTACGGATACACAAGCTGAATTTCAGACTTTGACTATATGGGAAAATACCGTGGAAGTTTATTACAACCTAAATCAACATACTACGTACAATTTGTTGATGAAAACAAAGAAACAATCGTGGATATGACTTTAGGTGATGTTCCAGCCTTAGCTGAAAACGGTAAATTACTTTCACAAGCACCAGTTAAATTAATTCAAGAAAAAGATGAAGATGGAAAACCAACAGGTAAAGTATTATTAACAATCGATTACCAATTCAACATCTTAGGATAGAAAGGAGTAATATGAAAAAGTTTACAAAAAGACTTGGACAGGTTTTATTAGTTGCTTCAGCATTTACTGCTGTACCAGTTGTCGCAGCTAGATGTGATGATGAAACTAAACAAACTGATCCAAATCCATTCCAGAAATTAGATCCAGCAAACTACGATTTAGGTTTAGCTACAGAACCACTTAACAATTTAAACTATGTTTTAAAACAATCAGTTAATAAAATTGCTCCTTCATTAGTTGATGCGTTTCTAAAAAACGGACCAACAGATGCTTTAAAGAGTGTTTTAAACACTGCAAAATACAACATGGTAATGGTTGATACTAATGCTGGTCAAGGTTCTTCAAGTTTTGATTTCTACTTTGATAAAACTAAAACAAACCCACAAGGTGGTCCGAATACTTCTAAATTAGCTGATGAAAAAGGATATGGCAATGTTCTTGGATCAGCTTATGGATTACATGACTTCCAAGTGTTTGGTGGTTTAGGAAGAGCAAGTGAAGGTGAAGGATACCGTGAAGGTTCTACTGTTTATGCTTTTGCTAACCCTAAAAACTCAAACAACTATATGGCAATTACCGGTATTGTAAATAACGGTAAAAACGTTTGATCAAATGGTGATATTGTTACAGCACAAGACTTAAGAGACTACTTAGAATACATTCTTGATTACAACAATGGTTCTGAAAAATTCGACCAAATCAAGAAAATGTCTATTCATGCTGCTGAAGAATTTACTAACGCTCAAGTTGAATACAACAAAAAGCACGGTCAATTCTACAAAAACCCATGAGGTAGACGTCCATACATTAAAAGTGAATTAAGTCAATATCGTTACGTACAAGATCCAACAGCTAAAGTTTGAGAATCACAAATTAAAGGTGACGATCAAGAAGTTGAAGCAATTAAAAAAGCTGCTTTAAAATTTGGATTTTACACTGGACAGATTTTCTTAGATTACAGCAACCAAGACATTATTAAAAACTTAGACATTAACCCTGATTTTAACCTTGCAGCAGATAATCAAAAATTCAAAATTCGTGATGCTGCTAATCCAAATAAAATCGTGGAAGTTACATTAGTTAAAAACCCATTTATTAATCCATACCAATCATTTGAGTTTAAATCAGTTGAACAAACAATTAAACCAGCAATTAAATCATTAGCGTTTGATGAAAACAGCTTCACAATGATTTTTGATGAAAACAAAACTCCTGATTTATCATTCTTATTAACTCACATTATGATGCAACTTTACCCAATCAACCGTAAATATGTTGAAACCGAAGTTGGTGGAATTTCAGAATACGGAACAACAGCGAAAAAATTCTTAACTAGTGGACCATTTAACATGTCACCTGATGATGTTATTCTTGGACCGCAAGGAAGCATCGTTTTAACTAAAAACGAAGATTACTTTGATGTTGATAACGTTATTCCACGTAGAATTAAAATTCTTTTCTCAACTGAAAAGAACATTAACGCTATCTTCTTTAAAGATGGGTACATTTCACAAACAATCATTCCTGGAAATGAAATTAATAATTTCTGAACTAATCCAGAAACAAAACAATATTTAAAGAAAAACTCAGGATATGGAACAATCGCTTTAGGATTTAACCTTGACCCTGAAACAAACGCACACAGTTACATTCAAGATCAAAACATCAGAAACGCTATTTTCTATGCACTTGACCGTGAAGAAATGTTACGTTACGTAGGATGAGAGTTCTCATTCCCTGTTACAAACTGAACAGCTTACGGACAATATAAAACATTCGATGGAAGAAACCTTGAAATGTTCTTTAACCAAAAGAAAATTGGTGCTAAAAACGGAAAACAATTTGAACTTTTAAACTATGACTACATCGTGCACCTTTCAAAATCATTTAACTTTGAAAACACAGTTAGAACTGATTATGGTTACGATTTAGACACAGCTAAATTCTATCTTGAAGAATTCAAAAAAGCTCACCCAGGGCTTGAAGGTATTACTTTAAAATACTTAAATAACTCTTCAGATGAACAAAAGAAAGCTGGACAATTCTTAAAAGAAAAAATCGAAGCTATGAGTGATGGATTTATTCGTGTTGAAATTAAGAGCTTACCAGAAAACGTTTTTGGTAGCTTCTACGAAACAGGTCAATTTGACTTTGTTTACCAAAACTACGATAAAATTGGTGGAAACTCTGCTCAAGACTATATTGCTGCTTTCTTCAAACGTGATGGAATTAACACACTTGAAGGAAGTGAGTTCGGATTTAAAGATAACCCAGTAGGTGATTACATTTATGCTGATTACTTTACTAAGTTATTAGTTAATGAATTATTTAATGGTTCATTAGAAGAAGCTTTAAAACCAGAAGCTGATGAATTAATGAAATTAATTAATCAAGATGAAACAATTAAAGCTGAATTTAATGAAGCTAAGGAATCACAAAACAAACCAAAAATTATTGGGTTTGCTGAAAAATACTTTGCACAATTCTCAGACAAATTATTAAATAGTGATGTTACTGATAAACAAGTATACTCACAAAGATTTGTTAAAGATATGCTTCAATATCTTTTAAGTACTAACAGCAACATTCAAATTACTAAATTAAGACATGCTGCTGTTAACTGAGCTATTGATAAATATGGAATTGAAGAAATTGCGAAAATAACAACTAAAACAAGAGAAAGATTAAACGAAGGAATTGTCGAAACTAAAATGGGTGCTAAACTTGATTTCTGATTAAAAGTAATCGATTTATCATTCCAAAGAAGTACAGAAACAATTCAAAAATATACAGATAGATTAAATGCATTTTTCTCAGGTAACTTTACAAATGATGAATTAGCTCAAGGATGAGCACAAGACTACATCTACGGATTAATTGCATCATTTGAAAAAATCGTTAGAGATGCAAGTATGGTAGTTCCTTTAATGGAAGTTGATACTAACTGAGAAGTAACAAAACTTGCTGGTATTTCAGGTGTTTATACATTTGATTTACAATATGCATACGACGTTACTAAACCACCAAGACCAGGATTACCAAGAAAATTAGGAGGTGAAAGTTAATGGATAAAAACAAAAAAATGGTTTACAGTGATAACAAAGTTATCTTCAAGTCAAACCGTAATGAAGAAATTTCAATTTTCAAAAGATTAACAGCAATTGATTCACCTATTTTAAAAGGTTTATGAAAAATGGTAAAAATCTTTGCTGAGTTTCTTATCATTGGTTTAATTGTTATTTCAATCACATTCTTCTTAATTAACGCCGTTCCTGGTTCTAACTCACTTGTAGCTTCTGCTAAAGATGCAAGTATTCGTGAAGCAATTGAGCAAAAATACGGACTTAACTTACCACTTATGCAACGTTATGTAAATTACATACATAACTTATTCCACGGTGATTTTGGTATTTCTTTATCATTATTCCCTGGACAAGAAATTAATGCATTTATTTGAACTCGTTTCTATAAATCATTCTTAGTTGGAATTTGATCTGTTTTCTTAACAGTAACAATCGGAATTTCACTTGGTATTTGAGTTGGTAAAAACCCAGGTGGTATCGTTGATAACGTTGCTACTGTGTTAGTAAGTATTTTCTCATCAGTACCTTCAATTATTTTCGCTTTAATCTTAATCTTTATTGGTCGGGTAGTCGGCATACCTTATGTATTCGATGCTAATGATTTTAGTACCTACATTCTACCTGGTATTGCACTTTCACTTGGAAGTATTATTGTTTATATTAAATACATCAGAACAGAACTTAACAGAGAACTTAACTCAGTTCACGCTAAATTTGCATACTTAAAAGGACTTACAAAAAGCCGTTTCGTGTGAAAACACGCACTTAAACCTGCTTTATTCCCTATTGCAACATTTTTCCCAGCTGTTATTTTCGGTTCATTTATCGGAAGTATTTTCATCGAACAAATCTTCTTCATTCCTGGTTCAGGAGCTACACTTTTACAAGCAATTCAAACAAAAGACTACAACGTTATTCTTTTCTTAATTATTATCTTTGCTCTCCTTACAATCCTTTCATATGCAACACGTGATATTCTTTACGAAGCAATTGACCCACGTGTTAGAAGAAGAGGTAAATAATGGATAAAAACCAGCCTAAAAACAAAATAGCTTTATGATTTAAAAATAGAGCTGACAAAATTAGAGCCAAAGAAAATAATGCTGAACCAATTGAAAAAGATGGACCAAACCCATTAGCTCAACCATTTAACTATCAAGCTTGAAAAATTATTGGAAACACTTTTGAATATAACGAAGGAAGTCACTTAGGAAAAGAAGCAAACTTATTTAAAGAATTTGTTTATCGTTTTTCACAAAACTTCGCTGGTGTTTTTGGATTTTTACTTTTAGTTACAATCATCGTTGCATCTATTATCATTCCATTTACAACTCAAGACCCTAACTCTTCATATGTTATTGATAAAAACTTAACTATTGGTGAAACAGATTCACGTGGAATTTACCACATTCTTGGAACTGATAGTGTAGGTAGAGACTTCTGAGCAAGACTTTGATGAGGTATGCGTTATTCACTTGCCTTATCTCTTGCTGTTACTGCAATCGAAGTTATTATTGGACTTTCAATCGGAATTATGATGGGGCAATTTGAACTCTTTGATAAGATTATGACTTTCATCATCAAAATTATCTCTGTTGTTCCAAGTATCATCATCTTAATTCTTTTAACTATTATTTTAAGTCCTAGCTTCTGAGTTGTTGTTTTCTCATTATCATTAACAGGATGAATTGGAATGGCTAACCAAATTAGAGCACAAGTTAAACGTGCTAAACACCTTGAATGAGTAGCTGCATCTAGAGTTCTTGGAACTCCAATGTATAAAATCCTTAAAAACTATGTTCCAGTTATTTTACCAATCTTAATTACACAACTTGTTTTCACAATCCCTGGTGTAATTCTTTCTGAAACATCACTTGCATTCATTGGACTTGCAATTGATGATGTTCCAACATTAGGAAACTTAATTTCAGAAGGACAAAAAATATTCCCTACATTCTTAAGATATGTATTTGTACCATCAGCATTCTTAATCGCAATTACAGCTAGTGTGCAACTTATTGGTGCTAGTGTGCAAGATGCTTTAAGAAGACAAAGATAGGAGAAACAAATGTCACACACAAACGACAAAAAGAAAAAGAAACACGTTTCTGCTTTTAAAAGTTTCTTAGATAGCTTTAACTTCTCACGTAAAAGAGACAAAGTTTTTAACTGAGAAGAATTTTACAAAGATGTACAATACAAAACATTTAACGATGGGACAAAATTAAAAGTTGCTGCTCAAATTGATGATATTTATTTATCATTCACTAACCCAGCACGTCCAGGAGAAAAAAACAAGGTTCTTCGTGGACCAAGTATTCAAATCTACGAAGGTAAGGTTCATGCTATTATCGGTGAATCAGGAAGTGGAAAGAGTGTTATTACCTCACTTCTATATGGATTAACTGGTGATAATGCTGTAATTGATAGTGGTGAAATCAAACTATACAATAACAATGTTGAACACTTTACTTTAAAAGACTGAGAACGTTCAAAATACCGTGGAAAAGTTGTTTCTGCTGTTTTCCAAAACCCAATGTCTACATTAAATCCAACTATGAAAGTTGGAGAACAAATTATGGAAGGTATGCTTATTAACAAGGTGGTAAAAAACCGTAAAGAAGCATACGCTAGAGCAATTGAATATCTTAAAATGACTAAGATTGCCGATCCAGAAGCTGTGATGAAGCTTTATCCTCACGAAATGTCAGGGGGAATGATCCAACGTGTAGTTATTGCTGCGATTGTTGCTTTAGAACCTAAGATTTTAGTTATGGATGAACCTACTACAGCTTTAGACCCAACTGTTCAAGCTTTAGTATTAGACGTTATTAAAGACTTACAAGAAAAATTACACTTATCAATCGTATTCATTACTCACGACTTAGGGGTTGTTGCTTCTATTAGTGATTACATTTCAATTATGTACGCTGGTCAAATTATTGAAGAAGGAACTGCAAGAGAAATTCTAGAGTTTCCACAACACCCATATACTTGAGGGTTAATCTCAAGTATGCCTGATGTTAACACAGGAACAAGACTTAAAACAATTCGTGGAAGTGTGCCAGCTAGCTTAAACAACATTGTTGGTGATGCGTTCGCGCCTAGAAACGATTATGCTTTAGGAATTGATTTTGAAAAAGAGCCTGACTTTTACTGATTATCAGAAACACACCGTGTTAAAAGTGCTTTACTTGATGTTAATGCGCCTGCATATGAACCACCAAAAGTAATTCAACAATTATGAAAGGAATATGCTGCTAAAAATAACTTATCTGAAGTAGTTGCAAAAAATGCAACTAATGGTTCAGAAAAAGTTATTCGTTTAGCTAAATAACTATGAAAGAACAAAAAGAACAAGTTATTGATAAACCAATGTATACTGAAACAAAACGTAAATTGTTTCAAGAAGTAACTTACTATCGTTACTTAACAGATGGTTTAGAAGATATGCTTACACCAAAGCATAACGAAGATATTCTAGTTAAATTAAGAAATGTTGATATTACTTATGGTTCAGGTTCAAATGCTTTCAAAGCTGTTTCAGACTTTTCATTAAACATTTACCAAGGTGAAGTACTTGGACTTGTTGGAGAATCTGGAAGTGGTAAAAGTACTATCGGTAAAACATTAGTTGGACTTGTTCCTTATAGTTTTGGAGAAATCAAATTACTTGAAAAAACTTTACCTAAGAAACTTAAACGTGGATTTAAAGTAGGTAAAAAATTAAAAGAATATAAAGAAATTGAAAACTTTATGGTTAATAAAGTTCAAATGATTTTCCAAGACCCAGCTAACTCATTAAACCCACACGTAAATGTTGAAGCAGTTGTATCTGAAGGACTTGAAAACACTAAAAATGCTAAAGAAATTTATTTATATAACTTTGACCAAGAAGTTGAAAAAGAGTTATATACACAATTTTTAAATGAAGCAGAACACAAAGTTTTATTTGGAGACTTTAGAAAAGAATTAAATATCGCAATTGCTAAAGATGAAAATGCAGCATATGCAGCTTTATATGAAAGAATGTTAAGTGACATTCAAACATTAGCTTCTAAAGAAGCTTATGAATTTTTACTTAATAAAAAAGCTGAACGTGATGAATTAAACAAACTTTCAGAAAAACAATGTAAAAGATTTTTAGTAGTTGAAATGCTAAAAAGTGTTGGACTTGATGAAAGTGTGCTTAGACGTTATCCATTAGAATTCTCAGGGGGACAACAACAAAGAATTGGTATTTCTCGTTCTGTTGTGCTTCGTCCACAATTACTTGTAGCTGATGAACCTATTTCTGCTCTAGACGTTTCTATTCAAGCTCAAGTTGTTAATATCTTTAACGAGCTTAAAGAAAAATACAACTTAACAATTTTATTCATTGCTCACGACTTACGTATGGTTGAATATATTTCTGACCGTATTGCAGTTATGAACCGTGGAAGACTGCTTGAAATTGGTAAAACTGAAGAGATTATGAAACATTCATTACACCCTTATACAAAGAGTCTTCTAGACGCTGTCCCTTCTATTCATGGAACTAAGGGTTCATTAATTGGTTATGTGTATAATCCAGCAATTCACGGATATACAGATGAAATTCAACCAGAATGAATTAAAATTAATGACGATCACTACGTTTTAGGAACACCACAAGAAATTGAAAATTGAAAGAAAGAATTCTGAAAATAATTTAATATCTCAACCTACATGGTTGGGATTTTTTTGTATAAAAAAGCACAGCATATTATGCTGTGCAAAATTATTCAAAATCAAAAAGTTTGTTAAGATAGTAATTAAATCGTTTGTTTTCGAGTTCGATAAGCTTAGGTAGTACATCAAAAGTGTTTTTAAAATATTTGTGCATAAAATAAAGTTTTTCAGAGAATTCTTGTTGTGTTTCTAAAGACACACAAGGGAACTCCATTTTCATTAAAGATGATTTTTTGACATGGGGTATTGCAGCACCATATTTTAAATTTAAACTGATAAATTTTTGCTTATATAAAAATCAATAGTATAAAAATAATAAGTTGATATTATCTTTTTCATAAAAAATAAAACAATCTGGACCTGCTCAAAACTTTTCTTCTACTCAATTTACAAAACCAGCATTTGCACCACCACTACTCATAATTAATGTATTTGGTTTTGTGTTTCAATCATTTCAATAAGCAGTGGGTTTTGAACCACCATTATAATATTTAAATCCAATTGTTGGTGATTTTCTTTTATTTATTGGTTCGCCTTTTTTAACTATGCATATATCATTTAATTCTACAGTCTCTAAATATTCGAATTTATCCATTACAAAATTTAAATAATGATTAAATTTATTTTCTTGAAGTGTTAGCTCCGCTGTTAGCTCCGCTGTTAGCTCCGCTGTTAGCTCCGCTGTTAGCTCCGCTAACATATCCAATACTTCTACAATCTTATTTTGAATTTCTATCGGTGGTAAAGGAACTGTAATTTCATATAAGTCTTTCGTTCTTACATAAGTAAGGGCTGCTTTATTTCACAAGTTAATTTTTATTCAGTTATGTATATTTAATCAAAAGTAATACATGTATTTATGATTCATTTCAATTTTAAAATCGAAAATAAACACATTATCACCAGCTCAGAAATCAGTGTTAACTCATGTAGGTCATCCTGCATTTCCAACCTTAGAAATAATGAGCGAATTTTTTGGAGTATTTCATGAATGGTATTTACCCATTGGTTCCATACCAGAATTCCAAAATTCATATTCATATTCATCTGAAAGAATTTTGGAATTTAACATTCCTTTATCTGGTTTAGCACCATTTCTTAGTTTAACTAGTTCATCTAATTTATAATATTCCACTCCATCAGGGCAATATTTATCTAACATATCTTGCAATAAATGTCTTTTCATTTCACCACCTATTCTTAATAATAAAATTTTACTTGTTTAATTTTTTAAAGTAAATAAATAGCTTAAGAAGTATAAAAAACACGAACAATTAGTTCGTGAGATTTCTAGAATTGAGTTGTTTCATCTTGGAATAAGCTTTTTTGTTTGAAAAGTCCAACTAGCATTAAAATTGAACCTACAAGTCCAAAAACAAATTGCAATCCAAACCCTACTCAAATAAGTGTTTTGTTTGATGAGCTATCAATTTCATTGGTTGGGTGCTTTAATAAAGCAGCTTGAATTGTGAATACTAAATTAAGCATAAAAATTACAAATTCTGCAAGTATTATAAAAATGCAAATCACACATCCAATAATTACACCAACTGATTCACCATGTGGTATGCGTCCTGGTGTTGGTGCTAAATAATATGTAAATAAGCTAAGTCCAACTCACAATGCAATTAAAGCAATTATTCCGAAGAATAAATGAAGAAAGTTAGTGATAATTGCACTTTTAATAATTGATAATTCTTTTGTCATTTTTCCTTTCTGAAATAATTATTCTTCAGTAACTACTGTTTCAGCAACTTCTAGAGTAAAAGCGGTTTTTTGTTTGTATAGTCCTACTAACATTAAAATTACACCAATAATACTAAAGAAAAATTGAAGTCCAAATCCGATTCAAATTAAGGTTTTAGCAGTTGAATTATCTGCTATTCTAATAGGTGATTGTAAGACTGCAGCTTGAATTGTGAAAATTAAATTAATAATAAAAATTACAAAACTTCCAACTCCAAAAATTAACATAAATGCAAGTAATACTAATCCGCCACCAGCAAATATATTTGTGAACGCATCGTTATTATCAGTGGCAATTAAAGCTGCTCCTCAAACTGCATATCCAATAATTAATAAAATAGTTGCAATTATTCCAAAAAATAAATTAATGTAATTGGTAACAATTGCTCTTTTGATAATTGATAATTCTTTTTTCATAAAACTCCTTTTTATTTTATTTATAGATAATATATTAACTATTAATATATTATAAATTATTTTTTAACAAAAATATGAAATGAGTTTTCACAAAAGTACAGTTTTTGCACCTTATTTTTGTTAAAAACTAATTTTTTAGTAAAATATTTGCAATTATTGATTCAGAAAGGAAACTATGAAACGAATTTATGTTGCTGGTGGTTGTTTTTGAGGTGTACAAGGATACTTTAAAACAATCCCTGGTGTAATTTTTACTACAGTTGGTTATGCAAATTCTAATCTAGAAGACCCTAGTTACAAAGAAGTTTGCACAGGAAGTACAAATGCAGTAGAAACCACTGAAATTTACTTTGATGAAAGTAAAATATCATTAGCAGATGTTGCACAAAAACTGTTTGATGTAATCGATCCGACTGCACTGAATTTCCAAGGACCAGATCATGGAACTCAGTACCGTAATGGTATTTATTACGAAATTGAAAGTGATAAAGATGTGATTTTAAATAAAATTAGTGAATTAAGCAAAAATTACGATAAGCCAGTTGTAACTGAAGTTTTAAAACTACAAAACTACTACCTAGCTGAAGAATATCACCAAGATTATACTGACAAACATCCAGATGTTGCTTGTCACATTAATTTTTAGTCAGTTTATACTGACTTTTATTTTGCAATATCGAACTAATATACTATGTAAAAACTAATAATTTTGTATTATTTTTATATTAATTGTTAATATAAAAAGTCCTAGGAGATTCAATGAAAAATAATGAAGCAATGACCGACTTATGAGTTTATGAAATGTTAAGAGAAGTAGGAATAAAAAATAACTTTGTTTACCAAGGAAGTAATATTAAAGAAGTTATTGAAGCTTTAAAAACTGCTTCTAAAAAAGGTACAAAGAAAATTGGTTATCCAGAATATGTAGGTAAGATTAAAGATTTTTTAATAGTAATTGAAGACAAAAGTACATTAGATAAGCATATAAAAAGAGATGAAAATAATTTAATAGATCAGTCAACAAAATCTATTATGGAGTACGCTGTAAACGGAGCGTTGTTTTATGCTAAACATTTAGCAGAGAATACATCTTTTAAAAAAATAATAGCAATTGGAATTAGTGGTGATGAAAAACACCATCAAATATCACCTATTTTTGTTAATGAAAGAGGTGAGTACCAAGAATTAAAAGATATACATACTTTTGTTTCGTTTAATGAACAAAATATAAATGAATATTATGAACGTGAAATTTTACAAGTTAAATCTAATGAAGAATTAAAAACTGAAGAAATATTAAAAATAGCAAAATCACTTCATGAAGATTTAAGAAATTATGGTAACTTAGAAGATAAAAATAAACCATTAATCGTTTCTGGTATCTTATTAGCTTTATCTGAAATAGAACATAAAAACTTTGAAATTGATAATTTATCAGGAGATACAATAAACACTGATGGAATGAAAATCTACAAGGCTATAGAGGACAATTTAAAAAGAGTTAACGTTAGTCCAGAAGTTAAAAGAGATAAATTATTAAATCAATTTAATGTTATTAGAGACAACAATAAAATTAATGAAATAAATCCTAATTTGGGTGAAACACCACTGAAATATTTCACAAAAATTCTTTATAATTCTATTTTTACAAACATCAAGTATAGCTCATCAACAGAAGATTATATCGGTAGATTTTATGGTGAATTTATGTCTTATTCAGGTGGTGATGGTCAGAGTTTAGGTATCATTCTAACTCCTAAACATATCACAGAACTTTTTTGTGACTTAGTCGATTTAAAACCTACTGACAAAGTTTTAGATCCTTGTTGTGGTACAGCTGGTTTTCTAATTGCGGCAATGCATAAAATGGTAGATTCAACTGATAATGAAGTTGAAAAAATGGATATTAAGAAAAATCGTTTATTTGGTATTGAATTACAAGATTACATGTTCACTATTGCAACAACTAATATGATCCTTAGAGGAGATGGTAAAAGTAATCTAGAAAATAAAGACTTCCTATCACAAAATCCGAAACAACTTCAATTAAAAGGTTGTACGGTTGGAATGATGAATCCACCTTATTCACAAGGTTCATCTGATAATACAGAATTATATGAAATAAATTTTATTAATCATTTATTAGAAAGTTTGACCGATGGAGCTAGAGCAATAGTGATTGTTCCACAATCAACTTTTACAGGTAAAACTAAGTTCGAAAAAGAATTGAAAAGAAGAATTTTACAAAAACATACTCTTAATGGAGTTATCACATTAAATAAAAATACTTTTTATGGTGTAGGTACTAATGCATGTATAGGTGTTTTTACTGCTGGTATTCCACATCAAAAAAATACAAAAGTTAAATTTATAAATTTTGAGGATGACGGTTATATTGTTTTTAGACATATTGGTTTAATAGATGATGGAAGTTCTAAAGACAAAAAACAATATCTTCTTGAGGTGTGAAATAATGAAATAAAAGCTCCAAGCAAATTTTGTGTAGAAACTACTATCGAAGCTACTGATGAATGATTACATTCTTTCTATTATTTTAATGATGAATTACCAACAGATGCTGATTTTGAAGAAACAATTGCTGATTATCTAACTTTTGAAGTTAATATGATAACCCATGGTCGTCAATACCTTTTTAATTCAGAGAATTTCGAGGATCCTCAAAAGGAAAATAAAATAAACAATAGAAAGAGTTTAAATAGATAAAAAATGAAAAAATATAATTTAAATGATAAAGTTTGATCTCAATTTAAAATCAGCGATTTATTTAATATTCATTTATCAAAAGTAGATAACAAGGCTGATGGAATGAAAGTAGGAAACATTCCTTTAATGTCCGCAGGAAATGTAAATAATGGTGTAACAGCTTTTGTGGAAACTGAAACTGAAAATAATCCGCTTTTTTCCAAAAATAAAATAACTATTAGTATGTTTGGTAAGGTATTTTATCAACCTTATAATTTTTTATCTGTTTCACACGGTAGAATAAATATTTTAGAATTAAAAGATTACGAAATGAATGCTCAACTAGGTATGTTTTTGGCTCGTGTTATTGAAAATTCTTTAAAAGATTTGTTTTCATACAATAGAATGTGTTCAAGTAAAAGACTGTCAAATCAAATTATTATGTTGCCAGTTGATGATAACGAAAAACCAGATTGAAAATTTATGGAAAATTATATAAAAGAGAGAGAAGGAAAACAACGTAGTTACTTACTTACTTACTTACTTACTACAAAAATAAATTATTGAGTTTAAGTGTTTCTCCTGAGGTTTTAACAAATGTAAAGTGAAGCGAATTTTCTATTGGTGGAGAAAATGGTGTGTTTGTTATCGAATCTACGAATAGTGGTATAGATAAAAATAAGTTGAATTCCAAATCAGGAAATATACCATATATTACAAGAAGTAATGTTAATAATGGTATAAATTTGTTTATTACTGAAAATCAAGATAAAAAATACAAAATTAATAAAGGTAATTGTATTACTATTGGTTTAGACACACAAACTGTTTTTTATCAAGAGCATGATTTTTTTACAGGGCAAAATATACAAATATTAACTAATGAAAATTTAAATAAGAATAATTCTATGTTTTTGACTATTTTGTTAAAAAAACAGATAGAAAAATTAAATTGAGGTGGTAATGGTGCAACATTGTCCAGATTAAACAGGACAAAAATAATATTACCAATTGATGAACAAGGTAATCCAAATTGACTATATATGGAAAATTTTGTCAAAAATATAGAAAACAAAAAAATAAGTGAGATTATTAAATATCTTGAACAATATATATATATATAAACAATAATTGATTATCGAATGTTCCTTGAAAAGAATTTTTCTTATCAGAAATTTGTGAAATAAGATCAGGGATTAGACTTACAAAATCAGAAATGAATGATGGAGAGATTCCTTTTATAGGAGCAACGGAGTTCAATAACGGAATTACTTCATTTATTAGTAATACAAACGAATCGCTAGATAGTAATATACTTGGTGTTAATTATAATGGAAGTGTTTGTGATTCGTTTTATCATCCTTATCAATGTGTTTTTTCTGATGATGTAAAACGTTTATCATTTATAAATCCGTCAGCACAAAACAAATACTGCTATTTATTTTTAAAACAAATGATAACACAGCAAAAAATAAAATATAAATATGGTTATAAATTTAATGCTGAAAGAATGAAAAAACAAAAAATTATGCTTCCTGTAGATGAAAATAATAATGTAAATTATGTTTTTATGGAAAGCTTTATGAAAGTAAAAGAGTTAAAACTAATACTTTCATATTTAAGGAAAATAAATATTTAAATAAAATATAATAAATTATATTTATTATAAGGAGCAACAATGTTTAAATTCGTTAAATCATCAACTGAAAAATCAAACTGATATGAACATCCACATTATGAAGTTGCTTTCTGGGGACGTTCAAATGTTGGTAAAAGCAGTTTACTAAATGCTATTACTGGAAATAAAAAAATAGCTAGAGTTTCAAAAACCCCAGGGAGAACACAATTACTTAACTTCTTTGAAAATGAACTGGGTGCTGTGTTTGTAGATTTACCTGGATATGGATATGCTAAAATCTCACACACTCAAAAACAAAAAATGTTAGATATGATTCACGAATATCTTGTGTATCGTCCAAATCTAAAAAGATTGTTTGTTTTAATTGATGCTCGTCATGGAATTACTAATACCGATAAAGAGATTTTAGAATACTTAAATCAAATGGAATTGCCATATACGTTAGTCTTTACTAAAGCAGATAAATTAAAACAAAAAGATAAAGCTGCACTACTTAAGAAAATTAAAGCCGACCAACAAAACTATCGTTTTGATAAATACTTTATTGTTTCAAGTGAAACAAACTTTGGAATTAATGAATTAACAGAGTTTATTAATAATGTTTTAAATGAGGGAAACTAATATGAAAAAATCAATGAAATTAGCTCTTTGAGCTTTACTCGGAACAGCTGGTGTTGCTACTATTATTACTTCAAGTGTTTTTATTGCTAAAAAGAAAGTTGTAACAAAAGAAAGTGATGAATATCTTGAAAAATTAGCCCAAGGTTTTGATTTATATCCTGGTGAAAAATTACAGCCAAATCTTAGTCAAACACTTGCTTCAAAATATATTGATGCTAAAAATAGAATTTACACAACCAGTTTAAGTTCATTTAAAGATGAATATAACTGAATGCAAACTTTTATGCCTTCAAACATTAAAACTTTAGATCAATTAAAAGAACAAGATTTATACATTGTAAATCCAAAAAATGGATCATTACTTAATGTGATGCGTGAAGGTGCTTACTACACTAATTCTAAAACAGCTGAAGTTAAACAATATCCAGAGTTTAAAATTTACTTTAATAGTTATGCAAACGACCTTGAAGGTAAGTTATATATTCTTTTAACAATCAAACGTTCAAAAGAATACGGACAAAATTCTACAGAAGTGGTTCACCAAATTTATGAACTTGATGGTTTTGCAAAATTATTAAATGATAATGGTACTATCAACGAAGCTAATGCTGCACTTTATTTAGACAGTGCTAATTTAAATATTATTCTTAAAACTCATGATACAGTTAACTATCCTGATTATCAAACACTAACTAGTGCATACGATAAAGCTAAAACATCTATTTCAGCTAAATCAGATTTTATTAATGGTATTTTTAGTATCTCTACTAACTCACTTAATATAATCGATTATAAAAATGCAGAGCTTACTTTTAAAGAAGTTCCAAATGGAGCTGAAATTAATGTGTCAATCCCAGTGAAATTAGCAATTAGTGCTGCAACTAAAGAAGATTTAAAACACATTGATACAGCAATGACAAAAACAATTTCACAAACCTTTACTTATAAGTTTGCAAAATAGGTAAACATTTCCATTTTCTAAAATAAAAAAATAAAGTTTAAATTATGATATATTATGGAAGTGTTAAAATAAAACTATATTTTTAAAAAATCTAATCTTAGATATTTATACATTAATTAGGAGTTGTAAATGAAAATTACAGATAAAAGAACTAAATTAATTGCAACAATCGGTCCATCAAGTGATAACTACGACATGATGAAAGCATTAGTTGAAAATGGTGTAACATGTATTAGAGCTAACTTCTCACACGGTTCACACGAAGAACAAGGAAACAAATTCAATTTAGCTAAAAAAGTTTCACAAGAACTTAGAATTCCAGTTTCTTTACTTTTAGATACTAAAGGTCCAGAAATCCGTGTAGGAAAAATGAAAGATGGTGCACAAGTTATTGCAGCAGGTTCAGAAGTATTAGTACACACAACAAAAGAAAAATACGAAAACTTTGAAGGAACATCAACAGAAATTACAGTTGCTTACGACATGGCACAAGACTTAGTTGTTGGTAACCAAGTATTATTAGACGATGGTAAACTTTCAACAGTTGTTACTGAAGTAGGTAAAGGATACGTTAAAGTTAAAGCTGAAAACACACACAAACTTAAAACAAACAAACGTATCAACCTTCCAGGTGTTGACTTTACTTTACCATTCTTAGCTGAAAAAGACATCAACGACGTTAAATTCGGAATTAAAGAAGGAATTAACTTTGTTGCTGCATCATTCGTTAACTCAGCAAGAAACGTTAACGACCTTAGAAAATTATTAAACGAAAACGGTGGAGAACACATCCAAATTATTTCAAAAATTGAATCACACTTAGGATGTAAAAACATCGATGAAATCATCGAAGCATCAGATGGAATTATGGTTGCACGTGGAGACTTAGGATTAGAAATTCCTTACTACGACGTTCCATACTACCAAAAGAAAATGATTAGAAAATGTAGAGAAGCAGGGAAACCAGTTGTAGTTGCTACACAAATGCTTGACTCAATGGAAAACAACCCACACCCAACTCGTGCTGAAGTAACAGACGTTTACTACGCAGTAGAATTAGGAGCTGACTCAACAATGCTTTCAGGTGAATCAGCAAACGGTAATTTCCCATTAGAAGCTGTTAAAACAATGACAGCTATCTCAAAACGTGCTGAAAAAGAATTCTACGGAAGAAACTACTACCCAATTCAATTAGAAAAAGTTTGAGAAAACTCAAACCAATCAGATAAAAGAACAAAAATCGCTTACGAATTAGCTAGAAAAGCTATCGACGGTGAATACAAATTTGTAGTTGTTCTTTCAAGAACAGGTGCTTTACTTAAACAAGTTGCTAAATTCCGTCCAAACACAACAATCATTGGTGTATTAGAAGACCAAAGAATGGTTAAAGGATTTGGAGTTTACTCTTCAGTATTTACATCAGTAGATTCAGAAGCTTTATTCCCATTAATTAAAGCAGACAGCAACAAAGGTGTTGAAGCATTATTACCATATGGTGTTCAAAAAGGTGACAGATACCTTGTTGTTGAAAACGAAAAAATGACAGAACACGTTGTTGAATAATCAAACAAATAATTAGGAAACTAAAAATAAGTAAAAGTTATCTTTTGCTTATTTTTTATAATTTATGAAAAAGAAATTATTATTTTTAGGTTCAGTAACTACTGCACTAATGCCACTTAGCGTTATTTCATGTAATTTTAATGCTTATGCAAATGCAGATATTAATGAACTACAAGGTAAAGAATTTGAATATGTTGATTCATATCAAAATATAAGTAGTAGTTTAAAAACAAGAATTAAAGAAACGCTTACAAAAATTACCGACCCAGTTAAATTTCATAATGAAGCAATTGAATATGAAAAACTAAATGGTTATTATGCTACTTTAATTGAGTATTTAGCCAAAGCCAAAAACATTGAAGCACATCAAAACTGAAATTCAGCTACTCAAAAAAGTAAAGAAACAGTCTTAGAAATTACTAAACAAATTAACAACTCTGATTTATTAATTAAACAAGATGATCAATATCTAGGAAATAATATTAATTACGAATTAGTTAAAACAGAAACAAACAAACTAAGAGAAGCAGTAGATATGATTTATTATTCTAGTGCTCCAAAAAAACTAAGTGCTTTACATATTGCATGTATTGCAACTTTTGTTCCGTTATTTCTTATTTTATTAACACTTTACATTGTTAGAAAACTAAAAGATCGTAAGGATAAACAAAAAGACCAAGAAATTAATAAAAAGTAGCTTGATGCGTCCAGTCGGAGCATCAAGTTTTTCTTTAACTTAATTTTGCTAAAAAACTAAAATCATAAAATTAAAGTATGAAGTGAAAAAGAATTTGAATAGCTGCTAGTGTTACACCTTTATGTGTTTTGCCAGTAGTTTCTTGTCAACAACAAAATAAATTAGATGCATATAAAACCAAAAATGATTTACAAGTTAAGTTAATTGAAATTGCTAAAAAGTTACCAGAAGATAAACATGATCAAGCTTTAAAATTAATTACTGAAGTTGAAACCATCGAACAATATGATGATGTTGCTCTACAACTAAAAGTAATGATTAAACAAAGTAAAACCCAAATTAATAAAGAACAATATTTAAAAGAAATTAAAGAACTTAAAAACTTATCTAGTGAAGAAAAAGAAGAGTACAGTAAAGAAATTTCTAAATCTCTATCAATTAACAAAATTAATGAAATACTATCAAAAGCTAAGTATCGCGATAATCTTTTAATTAAACGTTATGCTGATAAACCAAACCAAAATAAAACCTTTCAAGATTTATTAGGTGTTAAACCACAAAACAAAGACTTTAAATATTGAGGTGATACCAAATTTACTAAAGATATTAAAATGGATAATGTCTCATATGCAGATGAATTAGCTAGTGTCAAACCAATTGCTCCATTTAATACTGCTGCAAAACATTCAAATGTGATGTATCAACTAACGGTATATTCTTTTGCCGATGGGAATAACGATGGAATTGGTGATTTTATTGGACTTAAAAATAAACTGGATTATTTTGTTAATTTAGGAATTGATACTTTATATTTATCACCAATTTTTCCAGCAAGTAGTTACCACGGATATGATGTAATTGATTATACTGATGTAGCTCCTGAACTTGGTGGAATGGAAGCTTTTGACCAATTTTTAATTGCAGCTCACCAAAATGGAATTAGAGTTATTTTAGATGTTCCATTTAACCATACTTCTTATGAACATCCATGATTCCAAAGAGCATTGCAAGGTGATAAAAAATATCAAGACTACTATAATTTTTACAAAGTTGATTCAGATAACAAATTAAATAGTGAAGCACGTGATGAAAAATATTTAAAACCATTATTTACACATATTAAACAAGATGTGCCGCTTAGTCCTTTAGCTTGAACAGCAAAATTCTGAGCTGGTATGCCTGATTTAAATATGGATAACCAAGATGTTCGTAAGGAAATTCTAAACGTGCATCAATTTTGAACCACTAAAGGTGTCGATGGATTTAGATATGATGCTTTCTATCACATTTATGATACTTATAACCCACATAAACCAAAAGATGATTCAGCACACAGTAAAAGTAAGAAATTATTTAAAGAATGAAGAGATGCTGCAAACACAGGATTAAAGGCAAGAGCAAATCAACATATTGCAAGTAGTTCAGATAATGTTTTAATGTTTGGCGAATGATGAAACAATCCAATGCAAGCAGAAAGTTATTTTAAAAATTTAAATAGTCAAGCTTTAGGAACGGTAATTGACGGAGAAAATTACAAAGATAAACAATATGTTAATCAAGATAAAATTGTTAACTATGTTGGAATTACTGCAGATGATGAAAAGAACTTAATTAATAATTTAAACAAATATAATGCAGAGTGAATTCCGTTTATTGATAACCACGATGTTGATCGTTGAATTAATAAAGTGCGTTGAGCAAATAATTCTTCTGAAGTTACAAGTGCACCAACTAAATTAAACCAATTTGAAATTGATGCATATAATTATGCACTAGTAAGTTTACTTTCTCGTGGTGGACTGCCTACTTTATATGATGGAAATGAACTATATATGATTGGTGGACCTAAAAATGGTTTAGGTAATGGCGATTATAATATTCGTGAGTCATATAACTGAGCAAATACTAATGATACTGTCTACTTCCACGAATATAAAAGTGGTGATTTAATTGCTAAGAGAGCTTCAAGCAAAATGCCAGTAATTGAAAAAATGATTCAAGATCCACAAAGCGGATATAACATTGTTGCAACAATTAACAAACTAAGACAAGAATATCCAGCTCTAAGAGAGCAAAAAGCTAAGTATATAGTTAACCCTAAAGAATTATTTACTGGGTTAAATGAATTAAACGAAAAAATGTTAACCATCAGACAAAATGACAATGGAAGCTTTATTGTTTTTGTTTATGGATATGAAAACACTGGTAGTTTAAATGGAATAACTTTAAAAAATGAATTTAAGGTGCAAAAAACATTCTTAAGTTCAAATATTGAAATTAACAACAATAATTTTAAAAATACTAGCTTAGGATTTTACGGAGTGTATTTAATTTCAAAATAATTTAAATTTCAACAATTCTGTTGAAATTTTTTATTATAATTCCCTTGACTAATCAAGTATTACTGTTATATATAAAGAGCAAGAAATGAAACTTTTTTCAGCAAATTGCTTTATAAAAAAATAAAATTTAGATAGGAATTATGAAGAAAATAACAATAAAAAAAATTCCATTAAAGACAAAAATTCGCTGAATTTTTCTAGGAAAATGGCCGTTAGAACGTAAAAGATTACCAAAAATTCAAGAATATTTATATATGACATTCAACAATATTGTTGTGTTAATCTTATTAGCAATTTCAATTTACTTATTAACAAGTATTAATTTTGATGAAAAACGCTCTTTTTGAGTAGTTTTAATTGATTTACTCAAAGAAAATGTGCTATTTAAGATTATTCTAACAGCCCTTTTGACCACTTATTTAGTGAATTTAATTTTAATAGTTCATACATATTACATATTATCGAAAACAGAAATTAATAAATGAATTCCAATTGTAGGAACTTTTTTTGCATTTACTTATTTATTAGCACCAATTACTATTATTTTATTTGCTGGTGCTTACGCAAAAAATGAAATCGCTTTCGAATAATTTTAGGAGATTAAAATGACTAAGAATAAGAAACTTCTTCGTGCAGCTTTAGTTACTAGTGCAGCACTTGTACCAGTAGTAGCTCTTTCAGCAGGTTGCCACCGTCGTAGAGGAACAGGAACAGAAACTAGTGGAACAGGTAGTTCAACAGGTTCAAACGATACTCAAAAACAACCAGAATACAAAGAAGTTGAATCAACAAACGCATTCTTTACACCAGACCGTAAGTATGCTAACGAAGATGGATTAATTTACTCATATTTAGATAAAGATATCAAACCAGCTCTTGCATCAAATCCATCAGATCAAGAAAAAACTATTGTTCTTACAGTTGATGGTCCACAAGAAAAAATGTACCACAATGCTATTTACCTTTTTATGCAAACTGAATCATTTAAAAAAGGTTACAGAATTTATTTAGTGCAACAAGGTGCATTTGATGCAATTAACAAAATTGCTACAGTTGGAGCTGCAGATTACTCACAAGTTGCTGACTTAATTTATGCACCATCTGATAGAGTTACAGACTTAGCTCAAGCAGGTGTAACAATGGATATCAGAGCATTTGATCCAAAAATTATTTCAGAACTTAATAATGCATACCACTGGACACCAGCTGAAAAAGAACAAATTTTATCTTACGGAACTTACTATGGTCTTTTAGATAACAACCTTGTTTCAAAATTCGTTACAATTAGACACAACCAAGAAGGTATTGTTCTTGCTTCTAACATGGATGAAACAGAAACAAGAAAAGATCTTTTAAGTTCAGAAGATGCTACATTATACGACATTGTTAAAAATGGTAATGGTTTATTATATACACAAAACTACTGATATGGTAATGGTATTTTAGGTGGTTACTTTGAAAAATTACTTGAAACCACAAAAATTGAAGATCGTAGAGCTAACAGTGTAGCAAGATTAATGAACCTTACATTATACGGAACAGGTACAGGAGCAGCTTCTGGTTGAACATTAGATGATGCATACAAACAATACTACCAACCAGCTATTGCAATCCAATCAAGACTTGTTTACCCAATTTATAATGCTGTATACCAAATGTCAGATGCTGAATACGCTAAATCACCTTGAGGATTAAAAGGAATTGACCAAGGTGCACTTAAAGTAGCACTTGGTTTTGATTGAGGTGCTGTTACAAACAACTTATATGCATGATTCGGAACAAACAAAATGCACTACACAACTCTTGGTACATGAGAACTTCAAAACGCATTTAAAAATGGTAATGTTAAATCAGTCTTTGCAGTTCCAAAAACATATCAAAACAATCCATACTTACAAGCTCCTGGATCATGAGGATATGTATACAACGTAAGAAACGCTAAAGCTTCAGAAGATAGAAAAGCAGCTCTTAGAGATTTATTATTAGCTATTTATTCACCAGAAGCTTCACAAGCATACTTCAAAGATGATACAAAAGTACCATACGTACAATTTACACAAGATGCTCTTAAAGCAAACATTGATGCTACAGAAGTAGCTGAAAATGCTGAAAGCCTTGCATTTGCTCAAGGGTTAGGATATCAAGGATTAAAAGACTTCAAAGAAGCATTTAACAAAGTTGGAACAACTTTATCTGAAATTGAAAGTAAATTCGTTGGTGATACTTGATACACAGAAGCTAATAACCCTGAAAAATTCTCAGGTGCTAAAGCATTATTTGAATTATCAAGCGAACAAGCTGAAACACTTCCAAAAGATGAAGTCATATACTTAAACTCACAACTTAAAGATTCTTTAGGACTTCAAAACGCTTTAATTGATATGTTCTCAGTTGAACCAGCTACACCAGCAGAATTAACTAAAGGTACAGAAGCTTGAAAACTTAACAAAGAACTTCTTAAACCAGAATTCTATACAGAAGCAGATGGCAAAGTAACATACAACGAAGCATTACAACCACTTGTTGATGGTAATGCACTTCACCTTAGAAAAATTGAAAAAGCAGTTTGAGGTGTTGATGGTGATAGTAAAGATGAATTTATGAATACATTAGCAGCTATGACTGTAAAATTATTCGATCCAGCAACAAGAACAGCTGCTGAAGCTGAATTAAACAAATTCGTTAGTGATTTATCAGCTAAAGGATATGAATTTATTTCTAAATATGCTAATAAACCAGCTTCAAAAGAAGTGTTTGAAAAAGCATTTGTAGCACACTTAGCTGCTTACTTAAACAACGCTTTAAGACAATCATTAGCAACATACGTATTAAACAACATCGCATTCAAAAAAGCTGATGGAGCAAACTCACAATACAAATTATCTGAAATTGGTGCAATTGTTGATAAATTATTAAAAACATCAATTACTAAGAAAGTATTCAACGTAGTTACATCACACAAATCACTTGAAGATGGTGGACTTGGAAAATTCGTAACCCAAGCTGAACGTCCAGGGGTATCAAACCCACAATATGGTGTTGTGTGAGAAGCATGAAACGAAAAAACATTTGGAAATACAACACTTTATTCAACAATTGCAGCAAATGAAGGGAAAAATAAAGATCTTACAGAAGAACAATTTGCTCAAATTATGGCTCAAAAATTAAGTGACCAAATGACTTTAAGATTAAAAACAATCAATGCTTCTGGTAGTGCATTATTAATTAACTGAACTCAAAACAGTAAATAATTTTGTATCAAAAATTTAAAACACATTTAGATAAATATCAATTTTATGGTTTTACCATACTAGCAGCTTTATTAACTCTAGCTTTAATAGTTTGAATTTTAGAACTATTTACTGTTGGTACAGGTGCAGAGTTTTTAAAAGCAAACGGAATTGATGTTAATAACTTAAAAGAAGAAGGTAATAAGACTACGAAGATAATGACGAGTTTTGTCTTGTCATATATTGGTAATAGTCTTATTATTATCTTTTTTGTGATTTATGTATGACTAGCAGCACGGAAGATTAAAGTTGGATATTGTTTCTTCATAATTTGAACTGTCTTATTTATTGCTCTAGCCTCAATGCCATTTATTCATGGGAGTGCTGGACAACACCCAATTCAATTAGCCATAGGTATCATTATTGCGATACTTTCATCATTAATTAGCGTAGGTTTAATTGCTTCGACAGTTAAATACTATCGCGATAAACAACTACACAAATATGAGTGAATTAAAATTCACAAAGGAAAATAAAAGATGGAAAAGTTAAAACTGTATAACTGATACGGTGAAACTTTTGATGCTAAGCTACCTGAAAGTAGCAACAATCTTAAAGCGTATAAACATCAAGTTGATAATGTTTTTACCAGATTAACTCAAAACATTAAAACACGTAATGAGATTGAAAAAGAATTGTTTTTAAGAGCAAAACAAAAGATTAATGATAATCTAAAACGTGAATTAAACTCACACAAAGTTGCTTATAAAAACAAAATTAAAGTTTATAAAGATTCGATTACTAAACTTAAATTTGCAGACAATATTGTTTCACTACTTAAATTTGAATTAACTAAATTAGAAGAAGAAAAATCATTAAATAAAAAATATATTAAGGATTTTATTATTTCACTTGAAAACTCAGCTGATGAATATGAGTTTAAAGTCGATAGCATTCAACAATTACAAGTTAAATCAAATCAAACAGAATTAGAAATTTTTAAAAAATATGCTTTATACCACACTTTATATCTTTACCTAAAAGCATATCAAGTTGAAGGTATGAATGATTTTGATTGAACTAAAATCAAAGATAAACTTGCTGAATTTGAAATTAATGTTTTATCAAAATCTAAAAACCCTAATCAATTATTAAAAGACATCTACGATAACTTAGAACAAAGAAGACAAAATTTACTTAGACAAAAAGAAACTTTACTAAGTAAATACAAAGCAATCGCACCATTACAAAAAGAAATTTATAAAAAAGAAAGAAAGAACATCATTTTACAAGCTCAACGTAGAATTGTGGAACTTGAAAATGAATATAACTTAAAAACTCAAGAAGCACAAATTAAAGCAGATGAATATAAACAAGAAGCTTTAGCTAAAATTCAAGCTCACAAAGAACAAATTTTAGCAACTGAAAAACATAACAAAGAAGTTACTGCAAAAGTTTTAGCAGCAGCTAAAAAACGTAGAAGCGAACTTAAACAAGAATATCCAAAATATTTAAATATTCAAGTGCAAAAATTATTAGTTCGTAACAAACGTGATTTCCTTTCATTTGTTACTAAAGAAAAAATTGTTGATTCAAATCAAAAATCATTTTTAGCTTTAACTAACGAACAGTTAGATCAAGAAATTCTTGCACTCGAACAACAAGCAATTAACAATCAAACAATTACAAAATACAACATGGCAAAAGATTTATTTTTTAAATCTTCAAATATTTCTGAAATTGCTAAAGAAGCAAAATTAATTAGTAAATCAGTTTATGCAAAAGCTCTAGCAGAAACTTATAAAGCTTATAGTTATGAATATGAATATAAACTCGAAGAAGCAACTGCTTATCGTGAATATTTCATTGATAACTATAAAACTAGAATTAAATTCTTACACGAAAAAATTACTGCTAACTTAGAATTATTAGAATTAAAACTTAATAATGCAGCTGATGCAGAAAAAACTAGTGCAAACCGTAATTTTGCCAAAATTAACCAAGAATACAGCAAACAAATTGAACAACTTAAAGCTAGAGTTAAATCAAAAGAAATTTCAGATCAAGCGTTTAAAAACAAGAAAAACGAATTTGAAATTTTAAGACGTGAAAAAATTAATGAAGTTAAATTGCAATCAACTATTCTTAAAAACAAAGAAATTTTAAACAGTTCTGATCAACGTAAAAGAGCAGAGAAGAAAGTTAATAAGAAAATTTTTGAAAGTAAGATTAACGAAGCAGTTAAATCAATCCCAGTAGAGACAAATAAAAATCTTAAAATTTGAGCTCCACTCTTAGGGTTCTTAGTTCCAGGATTACCTGAAATTATTTGATTTAGACAAAACATTAAAGGAACTTTAATGTTAATCCTAACTGCTTTCTTATGATTAACTATTATTCCATTTAGTTTAGGATGATATGGATATCCAAGTTCAAATGGTATTTTTGGACTTTGAGATTTAGGGGCAGACGCCTTCCAAGATTTTGGTATTAAAGTCGACTCAAGACTTTGATTATTTGTTGGGGTCTTATCGGTTTTATTCCTTACCTTAACTATTATTTATTCTTGTGTCGCCGCCATTGGTGCACGAAGAGTCGCAATTTCGTTATACCAAGGATCTCGTCCAAGTAAATGAAGTCACACCAAACGCTGATTAAATACCTCAGGATTCCCTTGATTAATCTCCTTATTTGGTTGACTACTTATGTTATTCGTGGTTATTTCACCAGTCTTAACATCAATCTTATTATCATTTACTAACTATGGATATATGCACGAAGCTCCTCAAAAACCTTTTGATTGAGTTGGACTTGAACAATGAGGAAAATGATGAGCCTTTAGAGAAGTTGATTTACTCGGTTCAATTGGAAACGTATTTGGTTGAACAATTATTTGAACAATCTGTTCAACCTTTTTCCCAATTGCTCTAGGGATTTTAATTGCTATTTTAGCAAACAACCCAAGAGTTAAAGGACGTAAATTCTTTAGAATTGTATTCATTATTCCATGAGCAGTTCCTGCTTTCGTAACACTTAGCTTTATTAAGAATATGTTCGCACCAGGAGATGCTGGATTTATTAACTACATTTTAGCTCAATTATTTGGACTAAAAGCACGTTCATGACTTACTGAAATTGGAACAACTAGAATTTTAGTTATTATTGTTCAAACTTGAATTGGTTATGCTTACATCTTTATGCTCGTTACTGGAACACTTCAATCTGTACCAAAAGACATTTATGAAGCTGGTTCAGTAGATGGAGCAAAAAGTAAACACTTATTTATTTACTTAACGATGCCGACATTATTAATTTCAATTGCTCCGATGTTAATTGGACAATTTGTCGCAGCCTTTAACAACTTCACCACAATTTCTATCTTCACAGGTGGTGGACCTGCATTCCCTTATGCAACAGTCTTTGGTGAAGGATCAACAGATATTATTATTTCATGAGTTTATAAACTTACAACAGGTTCATTCAAGATCGAAGGTAACCAAGCCTTTGCGGCAGCTCTTATTACACTTGCATCACTTGTTAGTGTGGCATTTGCAGCCCGTGGATTCATTAAATCAATGTCAAGGAGAGATTAAAAATGTTTAAGAAAAAAAGTTTTTATGATTTTTCTTTTAATGATTTAAAAATTAAAAAAGAAAGACTCCAACCTAAAAGAATTAAATTTAATGAATCTGATACTAAACCAATGACTGGACCTGAAATGGTTGGATTATTCTTTAACTACATAATTTTAATTGCTTGATCATTAGTTATTCTATTTCCGATTGTTTCATTAATTATTGCTTCATTCAACACATCTAACCCACGTTATGTTTCTGTTGTGCCATTTCACTTTGGATTTGATAACTTAACTTATTTATTTACTTCAAGCTATAGTTACTTTTTAGTTTGATACGGTAACACAATTGCAATTGCATTATTTACAGCCTTTTTTGCAACAATTGCAGTTGCGTTTAACGCTTATGCATACTCACGTTTTAAATTCGCTGGATCAAGACACTCGTTAACAATTATTATGATGATTCAAATGATTCCTGCTACGGCATCATTAATCGTTTTATATATGATTGTTAGAATGGGTGGAGAAATCAAAATACCACCACAAATTATGTTAATCGTAATTTATACTGGTGGAGCTATTGCTGGAAACACCTTTATGGTTAAAAGTTATTTAGATACTGTTAGTTCAGAACTTGATGATTCAGCCAAAGTCGATGGTTGTGGTAACTGAAAATTATTCTTTAGAATTCTTTTACCAGTTATTAAACCTGCTTTAATTATGGTTGCTTTATGATCATTCTTAATTCCGTTTACAGATGTTATTCTACCTCAATTCGTTTTAGCTTCTGATGAAGTTAAAACTCTTGCTGTTGGTTTACAAAAATTCTTAAACAACCAACAAGATATTCAAGCTGGTGCTTACACAATGGGAACATTGTTAGCTTCTATTCCAGCCTTTGCGTTATTTATGTATCTCCAAAGATTTATCATTGGCGGATTAAGTGATGGAGCCGTGAAAGGATAGTTTATTATGTTTAAAAACAAGAAAAAAGAAGAACAAATCGTTGAAAATTTAGATGTAGAAGTAATTGATGGATTTGAGACCTTAGACCTTGATAAAATGATTTCAGAGGTTGGAGAATTTACCCAAACCACTCAAGGTGCTCACATTCAATTAGTTAATATTTCTAAAAAATATGAAGGGAACGATAAATATACCCTTAAAGACATCAACCTTGAAATTAAACCAGGAACATTCTGTATCTTTTTAGGCCCATCAGGTTGTGGAAAAACAACTTTACTTAGAATGATTGCTGGACTTAACTCAATTACTAAAGGTGACTTATTATTCAACTCAAAAAGATATAATAACTTACTTCCTAGTGAAAGAAATATTGCGATGGTATTCCAATCATACGCACTTTATCCACATATGAACGTTTACAACAATATTTCATTTGGATTAAAAATTGCTAAAGAACGTAAAGATATTATTGATAGACGTGTTAAAGACGTTGCTAAAATTTTAAGAATTGATGAGTACTTATACCGTAAACCAAGAGACCTTTCAGGGGGACAACGTCAATGTGTTGCAATCGGACGTGCGATTGCTCGTAAACCACTTGTTTTCTTAATGGATGAACCTCTTTCAAACCTTGATGCTAAACTTCGTGAAAGCATGCGTAGAGAAATTGTTAATATTCACCGTATGCTTAACACCACAAGTATTTACGTTACACACGACCAACTAGAAGCGATGACAATGGGAAATCAAATTGTTGTCTTTAATGATGGACACATTCAACAAAACGGAACAGGGAGAGAACTTTACTTTAAACCTGCTAACATTTTCGTTGCTAAATTCATTGGTTCACCAACTATGAATACTTTTGATGCAGTTTTTAAAAACGGAAAAATTGTTTCTGAAGATGGTGTTGTAACAATTCCTGTGCAAGATCAAGAAACTTTAGCTAAGTTACAAGAAAACCAAAAATTAGTAATTGGATTTAGAAGTGAAGATATTAAAATCTTTGAAGAAAATCATCCAAGTGGAACCAAAGGGAAAATTGCTAATATCGAGTTAATCGGTAAGGATCAGTTGGTAGCTGTTAAAGTTAGCAAAGATATTGAGTTTATAGTTAATGCTCCTAACAGTGTTGAGTATGAACTTTATTCATTTGTTAATTTAGAATTTGTTGAATCAAGAATTCATATTTTTGATAAAGAAACTACATTAAGAGTTAACTAATGTACAAGTTTTCAAAACACTCTACCAACTATCGAACCAGAAAAATATTATTAATAATTAGTATTCTTTTATTATTAATTATTTTAGGTCTTTTAATTTTTCAAGTCTTTTATTTCCTCGAAACTATCGAAATAGATAAAGAGGAATTTCAACCTTACATTAAAGATGTTCGTTGAAAACCAGGTGTAGTTACTGAAGAACAAAAATGAGCACAAATTTCACCTGCATATGCAGAATATAATTTATTCTTCTTCTTAAATTCTTCAGCAATTGCTTCAACTGTAATTTCAATTGTACTTATGAGCATTGTGTTAGTACTTTTACTTAAAAATAAATACAATGGTGATAAGTTTTATCCTTGAATTTTTACATTTGTTACATTATTATTTATCTTCATTTTCTTTGAAAACTCAGTTAAACCAGTAGATACTACTTATTCAACATTTAAATGAGAAGAAAAAGGTAGTCAATTACAAGAAATTGAAATCAAACACGTAATTAATTCTGCTGATTATACTCAAACATACTTTGCAATGTTTTTTGCATTTGTTGTTTTAGTATTAGCAATTATTTCTAAGAAAAAATATGGATTTTTAACTAAATCAATTTACTTTAGTAGAAAATTCAAAAACGTTGATAAATTAAAACAAGAAGTAGTTGCAATTGAAGAACAACCTATGGTAAGACAAAATAAATAATTTAATTAAATTTGACAGCAATTTATTTTGCTGTCTTTTTTTGTCCAATTTTAGTAAAGCTACAATAAAAATTTATTTATTCAATGTGATACAAACAAGGAGAAAATATGGTTTTATATAAAATTGGTGAAATAGTTTATAAAAATAAATCTAATTTAATTTTAGAAAGTGGAGGTACTGGGTATATCGTTAATGTTCCTAACGATGCTCGCTTTGAAGTGGGCCAAAAATTAAAAATTTATTTATATGAATATAAGACTGAATACTTAACAAATACTTATGGATTTAAAGACTTTAAAGAAAGATTGCTATTTATTGATTTAATTGGAATAGATAAAATTGGTCCAAGAATTGCTCTTAATATTTTAGATGTTGGTTGAGAAACGGTAGCTCAATATATTGCAACAGAAAATTGAGTAGAATTATCACACTTTAATTTTGTGAGTGAAAAAACAGCAAAATTAATTTGTGTGGAACTCAAAAACAAGTGAGCCAAATTATGTAGCAATATTAATAAAAAAGACATTCCAAATAATTCAATTAGTAAATTTAAGGAGTTAAGCAAAACATTAGCAACTTTAGGATTTAAAAAACATCAAATCGATTTAGCTTTAAGCAAAGTCCAAGAAACAAATGATTTAGATGCAATGGTAGAAGAGTCAATTCAAATCATTGCTAGTAGCAACCAAGTAAGCCCAGCTAATGCCTAATAAAAATTTACGGCCACAAACATTTAAAGATTTTGTTGGTCAAAGTAAATTAATTCAGACATTAAAGGCAATGATTAAAAGTGCTCAAATTAAACAACAACCAGTATCACATATTTTGTTATATGGTTCACCAGGAACTGGAAAGACAACTCTCGCAACAATTATTGCGAATGAAACTAAAAGTAAAATACATTATGTGCAAGGTTCTAATATTGAAAAGAAAGCAGATTTAATTAATGTTTTATCGGTGATTAATGAAAATGATATTGTTTTTATTGATGAAATTCATAGTGTAAATAAAAATGTTGTTGAATTTCTCTATGGAGCAATGGAAGAATTTGTGTTTGATTTAATTATTGGGGTAGAAGAAAACGCTAAAGCAATGAGGATGAAAATTAAACCATTTACATTAATTGGTGCTACCACAAAAATTAATTTAATAGCTCAACCACTAAAAGAACGTTTTGGATATTTAGCTAGAATAGTTAATTATAATGAAAGCGATATTGAAAGAATATTAGATTTATCAGCGAAGAAAATGAATTTAAGTTTAACTGATGAATTAAAACATAAGATAGCAAGTTACTCTAGATATATTCCAAGACTGGCAAATAATCTTTTAGAAAGAATTCAAGATTTTGCACTCGCACAAAATGATGGTGTTATTGACAATAAAATTGTTGATAAAACATTTAAGGCATTAGATCTATATGAATATGGTTTATTAAAAGACCATATAGAATATTTGCAAATTTTATACCACGGATTTAATTATAAATATGCTTCATTAGACACCATTTCAGGATTAGTACTTCATTCTAAAGAAACAATTATGAATGAAATTGAACCTGTTTTACTTTATTTAAAATTAATTGATAAAACATCACGTGGACGTAAGATAACTAAAAAAGGAATTGAGTACTTATACAAACATAGACTAATTAAAAAAGAACAATAAACTACCTTTTAACGAATATGTTTGTTTTATAGACGTAAAAAACAGAAAACACTTCTGTTTTTTATTACGTTTTTTATTATAATTACATTAATTAATGTCACAGTAATAATTAAGGAGAATTATGAAAAAAACAATTAATGACTTAAACTTAAAAGGTAAAAAAGTTTTAGTTAGAGTTGACTTTAACGTTCCAGTTAAAAATGGTGTTATTACATCAACAAAAAGAATCTCTGCTGCTTTACCAACAATTCAAAAAATTGTTAAAGAAGGTGGAAAAGCTATTTTATTCTCACACTTAGGAAGAGTTAAATCAGAAGAAGATTTAGCAAGCAAAAACTTACAACCAGTTGCAGTTGAATTAGCAAGACAATTAAACCAACCAGTTAAATTTGTTTCAGAAACAAGAGGTGCTAAATTAGAAGAAGCAATCAACGAAATGAAACCTGGTGATGTTTTATTAGTTCAAAACACACGTTATGAAGACTTAAACTCAAAAGCTGAAAGTAAAAATAACGAAGAACTTGGTAAATACTGAGCTAAACTTGGTGATGTGTTTGTTAACGATGCTTTCGGAACAGCACACCGTGCACACGCTTCAAACGTTGGTATTGCATCAAACGTTGCTGAAAGTGCATTAGGATACTTAATGGAAAAAGAAGTTTCATCATTAGAAAAAGCTATCAAAAACCCAGAACATCCATATGTTGCTATTATTGGTGGAGCTAAAGTTTCAGATAAAATCCAAGTACTTGAAAACCTTGTAAAAATCGCAGATAAAATGATTATCGGTGGTGGAATGGCTTATACATTCTTAAAAGCTCAAGGACACAAAGTTGGAAACTCATTAGTTGAAAACGATTACTTAGATTTAGCTAAAAACTTCCTTGAAAAATACGGAGATAAAGTTATCTTACCAGTAGACCACGCATGTGCTAAAGAATTTGCTGATGTTGAACCACAAATTTTTGAAGGAGACATTCAAGACGGATACATGGGACTTGACTTAGGACCTAAATCTATTATTGAATTCCAAAAAGCTCTTGAAGGTGCTAAAACAGTTGTTTGAAACGGACCTATGGGAGTTACAGAATTTGAACACTACAAAGATGGAACACTTGCAGTATGTAAAGCTATCGCTGAACTTAAAGGTTGCTACTCTGTAGTTGGTGGTGGTGACTCAGTTGCTGCTGTTGAAAAATTAGGTATGGAAGACAAATTCTCACACGTATCAACAGGTGGAGGAGCAAGCTTAGAATTATTACAAGGACTTGAATTACCTGGTGTAACTTCAGTTCAAGATAAATAATTCAGTTACCTATAATATAATGATCAATTCACATTAGTGGATTGATTTTTTTATTTTAACTTTTTAAATAGTTAATTTACTAATGATTTTAGGTGTAATTTGCCACAAAGCTGGAAAAATATGGAAATTATTCATAAAAATCGTGCAATTATTACCAAAAAAATAAATAGTAATATGAAAATGCTAAAATATTAACGACTAGCAATAAATAATAGTCCATTTTTTTATTAAAAAATATAATAACAAATTAAATCGGAGGAAAAATGACACCACATATACAGGCGAAAAAAGGTGAAATCGCTAAAACAGTTATTATGCCAGGAGATCCACTTAGAGCAAAATTTATTGCTGAAACATTTTTAGATCCAGGGTACAAACTTGTTAACTCAGTTAGAAATATGTTTATGTTTACTGGAACATACAAAGGAAGACCAATTACAGTCGCAGCTAGCGGAATGGGTTGTCCTTCAATCGGAATTTATTCATACGAATTATTTAAATTTTACGATGTAGATAGAATCGTTCGTATCGGTTCAATGGGTTCATATAAAGCAGATTTAGGTTTATATGAAGTTGTTCTTGCAACTGAAGCATATGCAGATTCAGATGTTTTCAGAAGAATTGCTTTAGGAAAAGACGGGAATGTTGCTAAACCAAGTGAAAAACTTAACGATGAAATTCGTGGAATTGCTAAAGAATTAAACATCGAATTAAACGAAGGTAGAGTTCACTCTTCAGATGTTTTCTACTCAGTTATTCCTGTAGAAGAAAGAATCGCAACAACACAAAGTCTTGGTGTTGAAATGGAATCATACGCTTTATTTACAAATGCTGAAGTTACAGGAAAAGAAGCTGCTTGTTTACTTACAGTAAGCGATAACATCATTACACACGAAGAAACATCAGCTGAAGAACGTCAACTTGCATTTACAAAAATGATGGAGATTGCTTTAAATTTAGCTAAATAATTATGAGAGTAGTAGATTTAATCGAAAAAAAACGTTTAAATAAAGAATTAACAAATGAAGAAATTAAATTCTTAATTACTTCATATGTAGAAGGAAAAACACCTGACTATCAAATGAGTGCATTTTTAATGGCTGTTATGTTTAACGGAATGTCAGCAAGAGAAATTGCTACAATGACAAAATATATGATGCATTCAGGTGATGTTATTGATTTAAGTGCTATTCCAGGTATCAAAGTTGATAAACACTCTACAGGTGGAATTGGTGATAAAACTACACTTGCTGTTGCTCCAATTGTAGCAGCTTGTGGTGCACCAGTTGCAAAAATGAGTGGTAGAGGGCTTGGACACACAGGTGGTACAATTGATAAACTAGAATCTATTCCAGGATTTACTGTTGAATTAACAGAAGAACAATTTATTGAACAAGTTAAAGAACACAAAATTGCAGTTATCGGACAAAGTGCTAAATTAGTACCTGCTGATAAAAAACTTTATGCTTTAAGAGATGTTACAAGTACAGTTGAATCTATTCCATTAATTGCATCAAGCATCATGTCTAAAAAATTAGCAACAGGGTCAAATGCTATTTTATTAGATGTTAAATGTGGAAATGGTGCATTTATGAAAAACCTTGAATCAGCTAGAGACTTAGCAAGAACAATGATTAGCATTGGTAAAGAACTTAATGTTGATGTTCGTGCTGAAATTACTAATATGTCTAGACCAATTGGTAGAGAAATCGGTAATAAAAATGAAGTGCTAGAAGCTATCGCTACACTTAAAGGACAAGGTCCTGCTGATTTTAATGAATTAGTATTTTCATCTTGTGCAACAATTTTGGAACAAGCTAAAATTACTGATTCACATGAGAAAGCAATGGAAATGGTTCAAGAAGTAATTAACAACGGTAAAGCATTAGAAAAATTCTACGAATTTGTTAAAGTACAAAACGGTGATGTCGAAGCACTTAAATCTGCAACTTTCTGAAATCCTAAACACAAATTAGAAGTTAAAGCTGAAAAAGAAGGATATTTAGAAATTTTTGATGCTTTAACTTTTGGACTTGTATCAATGAAACTTGGTGCAGGTAGAAAAACAAAAGAAGACTCAATTGATTTTGAGGCTGGAATTACTTTAAATAAAAAGACTAACGAAGAAGTTAAAGTTGGTGATACATTATTTACACTTTATTCATCAAACCCAATTGATACAGAACTTGTTAATGAATTAAAAGAAGGATATAGAATTAATTCAGAACAAGTTGAAAACAAAATCATTTTAGATAAATTAAAATAGGAAGTTAAAATATGAATTACAACAAAATGATCGATCACACATATTTAAAACCAGAAGCAACAACTAAAGAACTTGATAAATTAGTTGATGAAGCTAAAAAATATGGTTTCAAAACAGTATGTGTTAACTCTTCATGAGTAAAATATGTTGCTGATAAACTTAAAGGAACAGACATTGGAATTACTAGTGTTGTTGGTTTCCCTTTAGGAGCAATGATTACTCAAGCTAAAGCACATGAAGCAAAATTAGCTATTGAACACGGTGCTGACGAAATTGATATGGTAATCAACATTGGACGTTTTAAACAAGGTGATTACGAATATGTTTTAAATGACATTAAAAAAGTTAAAGAAGCTTGTGGAAAACACATTTTAAAAGTTATTATCGAAACAGCTTTACTTACAACAGAAGAAATTAAAAAAGCTACAGAAATCGTTATGAAATCAGGAGCTGAATTTATTAAAACATCAACAGGGTTTTCATACCGTGGTGCAACACTTGATGATGTTAAAATTATGAAAAGTGTTTGTGGAGATAGTTTATTAATTAAAGCTGCTGGTGGAATTAGCAACATGGATGACTTAGTTGCAATGTACGAAGCTGGTGCATCTCGTTTTGGAACATCTCGTTCAGTTGCAATTGTTGAAGGTAAAGATTCAAAAGGTGGATATTAATCCACACAAAAAAACTCCGTTTGGAGTTTTTCTTTTTACATATTTTTTTAATATATATAATAAGACTATGAAAAATACAGAATTAAATACAGAGAATAAACTAAACATTCTATTTATTGGTGATGTTTTTGGTAAACCAGGAATTAAAACGGTTGGTAAAATCCTACCTCAATTAAAAGACGAATATCAAATTGACTTTGTTATAGCTCAAGGAGAAAATGCTACAGGCCGTAAAGGACTTAATTTATCTGATTATAAAGAATTAAAAGAATGCGGTGTTGATGCTTTTACAATGGGAAATCATGTTTGAGCAGAAGCTGAAATTTTTGAATTTATTGATACAGCTGATATTATCCGTCCACTTAATATTAATAATACTTATCCAGGAACAGGAACTAAAGTTTTTAAAATTAATAAAAATAATATTGAATATTCATTAAGAGTAACAAGTATTATGGGTATTACTTTTAACCAACTTATGAAACCTTGAACTGAAGAATATGCGAATAACTTCTTTGATGCAATTGATCAAGTCATTGAACATGAAGAACCAACAGATTTTCACTTTATAGATTTTCACGGAGAAACCACAAGTGAAAAATATGTGTTTGGACTTTATTTAGATGGAAAAATTGATGCTCTATGCGGAACACACACACATGTGCAAACTAATGATTATAAATTATTACCTAACGGAACTTGCTATATTACTGATGCTGGAATGACCGGACCACAAAATTGTGCAATTGGTGCAAATTTTGAAGAAGTATATGAAAAAATGAGATACGATGCACGTAAACCATTCCACGTTAGCGACAATGATACTCAATTTAATTCTGTATTAATTCAATTAGACCTAGAAAAGAATAAAGAAAAAAATTCAATAAAACCATTAAATTATATAAATATTAAATTATAATATTAGTAATATATCTCATATAACTATATTAAAAGGAGCGACTATGTCACAAACTAACTTAACAGTTAACAGTACAACAGATCAAGAAGAACAAAAAAGAAAAAGAAATAAAAAGATCTTAACAATTGTTTTATCAATTATTCTTGTAGTTTTAGTTGTGTTAATTTGTGTTGAAATAGCTTACATTGCAGACTTCTATATTTATAGAGATTCTGGAAAAGATGGCTTATTATGAACTGCATCTCAAAGACTACACGGTTTATTCGGAACATATAATAATTAAAAAAGAAAATAAGCAAAAAAGCTTATTTTTTTATTGACTTTTCTTTAAAACGTGTTAGAATATTATCAATCACTTTCTGAGTGATAAACTAAATAAATAACCAAAAAGCAATTGCTTAAAATAAGAAATAAAAAAATTAAAAAAAAGATTTTGATTTTAAAAAATTTCTTATATAATACTTAAGCAAACAAATTGCAAATAAAGTTCTTTGAAAACTAGATATATACAATACATGACAGTCAATTTTTTCGAGAGTTTGATCCTGGCTCAGGATGAACGCTGGCTGTGTGCCTAATACATGCATGTCGAGCGGAGTTCTTCGGAACTTAGCGGCGAATGGGTGAGTAACACGTACTTAACGTGCCCTCTAGATTGGAATAACGCTGAGAAATTAGCGCTAATGCCGGATACTTATTAGTTTCGCATGAAATTAATATAAAAGGAGCGTTTGCTTCACTAGAGGATCGGGGTGCGTAACATTAGCTAGTTGGTAAGGTAATGGCTTACCAAGGCGATGATGTTTAGCGGGGTTGAGAGACTGATCCGCCACACTGGGACTGAGATACGGCCCAAACTCCTACGGGAGGCAGCAGTAGGGAATTTTCCACAATGGACGAAAGTCTGATGGAGCGACACAGCGTGCAGGATGAAGGCCTTCGGGTTGTAAACTGCTGTTATAAGGGAAGAAAAAACAGAGGAGGAAATGCCTTTGTCTTGACGGTACCTTGTCAGAAAGCAACGGCTAACTATGTGCCAGCAGCCGCGGTAATACATAGGTTGCAAGCGTTATCCGGAATTATTGGGCGTAAAGCGTCTGTAGGTTGTGTGTTAAGTCTGACGTAAAAACTTGGGGCTCAACCCCAAATAGCGTTGGATACTGGCACGCTAGAATTGTGTAGAGGTTAGCGGAATTCCTAGTGAAGCGGTGAAATGCGTAGATATTAGGAAGAACATCAACATGGCGAAGGCAGCTAACTGGGCACATATTGACACTGAGAGACGAAAGCGTGGGGAGCAAACAGGATTAGATACCCTGGTAGTCCACGCCGTAAACGATGATGATTAGCTGATGGGAACCATCGGCGCAGCTAACGCATTAAATCATCCGCCTGAGTAGTATGCACGCAAGTGTGAAACTTAAAGGAATTGACGGGGATCCGCACAAGCGGTGGAGGCATGTGGTTTAATTTGAAGATACGCGTAGAACCTTACCCACTCTTGACATCTTCCGCAAAGCTATAGAGATATAGTGGAGGCTAACGGAATGACAGAATGGTGCCATGGTTGTCGTCAGCTCGTGTCGTGAGATGTTCGGTTAAGTCCTGCAACGAGCGCAACCCTTGTCCTTAGTTAGATGATCTAAGGAGACTGCCGGAGTAATCCGGAGGAAGGTGGGGACGACGTCAAATCATCATGCCTCTTACGAGTGGGGCAACACACGTGCTACAATGGACGGTACAAAGAGAAGCAAGACAGCGATGTGGAGCAAATCTCAAAAAACCGTTCTCAGTTCGGATTGTAGTCTGCAACTCGACTACATGAAGTCGGAATCGCTAGTAATCGTAGATCAGCTACGCTACGGTGAATACGTTCTCGGGTCTTGTACACACCGCCCGTCACACCATGGGAGCTGGTAATGCCCAAAGTCGGTTTTGTTAACTACGGAGACAACTGCCTAAGGCAGGACTGGTGACTGGGGTGAAGTCGTAACAAGGTATCCCTACGAGAACGTGGGGATGGATTACCTCCTTTCTACGGAGTACAACGACTTATCTATATATAAGTCATCTTATTACCAGACTATTTTTATTATCAAATATTGTAAATTGTTATGTACTATGTTAATAGTCCATAGATATATCTAGTTTTGAGAGAACTTTCTCTCATTGTTCTTTGAAAACTGAATAGTAAAGATATTACAACGACATCAAATTAAATAAATTAAATTTTGGTTAATTTGTTTTGATTGATACCGAGTAATTATTACAATGTAATAATTTATTGAAATGTCTTTGAATATACATCAACAATAGGTTTATACTTAAATTAACTTTTAAATAAGTAAGAGTTTGTGGTGGATGCCTTGGGTCTGGAAGTCGATGAAGGACGTGATTACCTGCGATAAGCCTCGTGGAGCTGGATATAAGCTACGAAGCGGGGATTTCCGAATGGGGAAACCTAACCAGATTAATCTCTGGTTGCTATGCAATGAATAAAATAGTTGCATTTGCGAGACACGTTGTGAACTGAAACATCTTAGTAGCAACAGGAAGAGAAAATAAATAATGATTTCATCAGTAGCGGCGAGCGAACGTGAAAGAGCCCAAACCAGCATTAGCTGGGGTTGTAGGACTATCTACATAAAGTTACAAATTCTTATCATAGCAGAAATAGTTGGGAAGCTATAGCACAGAAGGTGATACTCCTGTATGCGAAATGGTAAGAACTTTTGATAGTATCCTGAGTAGGGCGGGGCACGTGAAACCCTGTCTGAATCTGCCGGGACCATCCGGTAAGGCTAAATACTAACCAGACACCGATAGTGAACTAGTACCGTGAGGGAAAGGTGAAAAGAACCCCGGGAGGGGAGTGAAATAAAATCTGAAACCACTTACTTACAATTAGTCAGAGCTCGTTAATGAGTGATGGCGTACATCTTGCAGTATGGACCGGCGAGTTATGTTGACATGCGAGGTTAAGTGGAAAAAAGCGGAGCCGCAGAGAAATCGAAGTCTTAATAGGGCGTTTAGTATGTCGACATATACCCGAAACCATGTGATCTATCCATTGAGCAGGCTGAAGCTTAGTTAACCCTAAGTGGAGGGCCGAACCGTAGTACGCTGAAAAGTGCCCGGATGACTTGTGGATAGTGGAGAAATTCCAATCGAACTTGGAGATAGCTGGTTCTCCTCGAAATAGCTTTAGGGCTAGCGTCCGATGTTAAACTTTGGTGGTAGAGCACTGAATATGGAATGGCCGCGCCTAGCGGTACTGACTATAATCAAACTCCGAATACCATTGTGCATTGTCGGGCAGTCGGAACCGGGGTGCTAACGTCCCGGCTCGCGAGGGCAACAACCCAGATCGTCAGCTAAGGTCCCAAAATCATGTTAAGTCAGAAAGGTTGTGTGATTTCATAAACAACTAGGAGGTTGGCTTAGAAGCAGCCATCCTTTAAAGAGTGCGTAATAGCTCACTAGTCAAGAGATTGATGCGCCAATAATGTAACGGGAGTAAAACATGATACCGAAGCTACGGGCACGAAAGTGCGTTAGAGGAGCGTTCTAAATGCGGCGAAGCATAACCGTGAGGATATGTGGAGCGTTTAGAAGTGAGAATGCCGGTATGAGTAACGATTCGTGGTGAGAATCCACGACGCCTATTGGGGAAGGTTTCCTGGGCAAGGTTCGTCCACCCAGGGTTAGTCAGGACCTAAGGAGAGGCTGAAAAGCGTATCCGATGGACAACAGGTTAATATTCCTGTACTACCTTTTATGAGTGATGGAGTGACGGAGAAGGATAGCATTACCCATTATTGGATTTGGGGGTAAGCACCGACTGGTGAGTATAGTTAAATGCGTACTCTATAACCGGAATGTGCGATGCATAGGAACTAGTTTCTGAATTATGTGATTTAATGCTTCCAAGAAAAGCTTCTAAGCGTTTACATATTTGGTACCTGTACCGAGAACGGACACACGTCCCCAAGATGAGTATTCTAAGGCGCGCGAGAAAACCATCGTTAAGGAACTCTGCAAAATGGTCCCGTAAGTTCGCAAGAAGGGACGCCAACGCAAGTTGGCCACAGTAAATTGTGAGGGGCAACTGTTTATCAAAAACACAGCTCTCTGCTAAACCGCAAGGTGATGTATAGGGGGTGAAGCCTGCCCAGTGCCCGAAGGTTAAGTGGATGCGTTAGCTTATGCGAAGCGTTGAAATGAAGCCCGGGTGAACGGCGGCCGTAACTATAACGGTCCTAAGGTAGCGAAATTCCTTGTCGGCTAAATACTGACCTGCACGAAAGGCGCAATGATCTCTCAACTGTCTCAACAATGGACTCGGTGAAATTATGGTCCCGGTGAAAACGCCGGGTACCCGCATCAAGACGAAAAGACCCATGGAGCTTTACTACAACTTCGTATTGGAACTTGGCCTAACATGTGTAGGATAGGTGGGAGACTTTGAAGTTAAGGCGCTAGCCTTAATGGAGTCGACCTTGAAATACCACCCTTGGTATGTTGAGTTTCTAACCTGCCTCCGTGATCCGGAGGGGAGACAGTGCGTGGTGGGTAGTTTGACTGGGGCGGTCGCCTCCTAAAAGGTAACGGAGGCGTTCAAAGGTACACTCAATACGGTCAGAAACCGTATGTAGAGCGCAAAGGTAGAAGTGTGCTTGACTGCGAGACCTACAAGTCGAGCAGGTGCGAAAGCAGGACTTAGTGATCCGGCTATACGTTATGGAACGGTAGTCGCTCAACGGATAAAAGTTACCCTGGGGATAACAGGCTTATCTTGCCCAAGAGATCACATCGACGGCAAGGTTTGGCACCTCGATGTCGGCTCATCGCATCCTGGAGCTGGAGTCGGTTCCAAGGGTTTGGCTGTTCGCCAATTAAAGCGGTACGCGAGCTGGGTTCAGAACGTCGTGAGACAGTTCGGTCCCTATCTGATGTGGGCGTTGGAATATTGATGAGAGCTGCTCTTAGTACGAGAGGACCGGAGTGGACGTACCGCTGGTGTTCCAGTTGTTCCGCCAGGAGCATAGCTGGGTAGCTAAGTACGGAAAGGATAACCGCTGAAAGCATCTAAGTGGGAAGCCTCCTCAGAGATAAGTATTCCCTTGAAATTCCTTGTAGACGACGAGGTTGATAGGATGGAAGTGTACGTGTAGCAATACATTTAGCTGACCATTACTAATAAATTGATAGGTTTAAAAGTTAAGATGTATATTAGACATTTTAATGAATTATTCATTTACTATTCAGTTTTGAAAGAACTTTACCCAAGAGGGTATTTTTTTATGCTTTTTTGTATCTTATGATATCATTAATTTATGAAAAAAATAATACAAGTAAAAATCGAAATTTCAAAAGACTCAAAAATTAAATATGAATACAATAGAAAAACTGGAGAAATCGAAGTAGACAGAATTTTAAGAGGTGATTTCACTTATCCAGCTAACTACGGATTTATTCCAGAAGCATTAGACTGAGATGGTGATGAATTAGATGTTTTAGTTTATTCACCAGAACAATTTACTCCAGGTGTTAAATTAAACGCAAGAATTATTGGTGCAATGAAAATGATTGATGATGGTGAAACAGATACAAAATTAATCGCAGTTCATGATGATGATTATAGATTAGACCACATTAATACATTAACAGACTTACCAGAACCATTTTTAAACACAGTTAAAACATTCTTTAGTACATACAAAAATTGAAAACGTCCAGGAATTACATCTGTAGATGGGTTTGAAGATATCGAATGAGCAATTAAAGAATATGATGAATGCGTTGAATTAATGGAAAAATATGGTTCATTAGATAAAAAAGATTTCATTGCAAAAATGAAACAAGAACACCCAGAAAAATATTTATAGTTTTGAGTTAAATTTATTGGATAAAAAAACTAGGATTTCTCCTAGTTATTAGTCACATTATTTATGTGACTTTTTATTTTTCCCTTTTTTAATAAGATAATAACTTAATCAACCAATTAATCCAATACCTACAATACTAAGAGGTATTACATATCAATTTTTCTTTAATCATGATTGAGCTATTTCTTGTTTAGTTGGTTCTGGTTCTGTAATTAAGTTGATTGCATCATTAATAACTTTTTGAATTACTAAATGATACTCTGTTACATTTATTTTGTGAATAGTTTGATAGTCATTTAATGTTATTTTTGCTGGATCAATACTATTTTGTTTGATTAATTCAAAGAATTTATTAGTGATTAAAAGACTTTCTAATTTATTATAGTTGTCTTTTAATGTAAAATTATCAATTTTACTAATTGCATCTTGTAATTGCTCAGGTGAATTATTTGCTATTGCATCCACTACTAAATGAGCAGCTTTTAATTCTTGTTCCATTGGTTTAATTTCATTTTGAATTTTATTAATTAAATCCACAAATTTGATAGGTTCTTTATTAAACTCTTCGTAATTTAAGTTTTTAAGAATTGTATCTTTTCAAGACTTTTGAGCATCTAAATACTCTGTGATGATAATTTTATTGTAGATAAAGTTTTCGTTAAATATAAGTAGGTTTTGATATGTATTTAAGACATCTTGATTAAGATTTAAGCTTTGTAAGTCGGTTTTTATATTTTGAATATTTGTAATATCGTTAATTCATTTGTTATAAAGATTATCAAGACTTTTAACAATTTCAGTATTAGTCTCAATATGTTTTTTATAGGTATTTGATGAATAATCATTATGAATTATTTCGTTTTTAATTATTTTATTAAATTGATTACTTACAAAAGTATTGTCTGTTAATGTTTCATAGTTTTTTGCTTTTATATTGTTAATTTCTTTTGCTTTAGTAATGTTATTTGCGAATGTTTGTTTTTCATTTGCTGATAAAAATTCTAAGGCATTGACTAACTCGCTAGGATTATTTATAGTTGTGTTAGTTTCTTTATTTTCTGTGGTGTTTGTTGATTTTGTAATTTTTTCTAATTCAAGTGAAATAACTTTGTTTTCTTCAATTTTTAAATTATTAAATTCATTTGTTAATTTATATTCACTAGGAAGTTGTAAATCGCTTTTTGAAACAATGCTGTTATATTTTTTAGTGATTGTTTGTGAAGAAACTTCTTTGTTTTTGAATAAATATTTAACTATTAATGTATATGAGTTAGCTTTAAGTTGAATAAAGTTAATTTCATTTTTAATGAGTTTTTCTAGTGATAATGCTTTTCTGTCAATTAATTCATAATGATTTGGAATTGTAATTGCAGCAAGTTCGCTAGGAAATTTATTAAATGGTTTTCCAATTAAGTTACTATCTTCATCTTTAAATTGCAACTCATAGAACTTAGCATCTTTATTCAGACTAATTTTTTCTGTTTGATTTGGTTTTGCAACAGTAATTACTTTAGGTGTGTTAACTATGTACTTGTAATTATCGTCTTCAAAGTCTTGTGGAGAAATGGTGTTTCCAAATTTTTCAAGCACATTAGTAGTTTTTAAAACTTTATCATCAAGAACATAATTAAGTACTACGTGATATGTTTTTGGAGTTACTTCGACATTTATATCTTCATCACCTTCATTTCTTGGTTCGTATATTGTTTCTGGATTTACTAAGTCATAATTTTCAAGCGGATTAGGTTTTACTTTTACATTACCAATTGATTTAATTACTTGTGTGTTTTCTACTGTTTTATTGTTGTAGATAAAATTAAACTTAGTTATATGTGGGATTGTAGATTCGTCGGCTCTTACTAACACATTAATAGGATTGTTATTAATAATGGTGAATGATTTTGTAGGTTGATCAATTAAGTATCCAACATTGTCTAATACAAAGTCATTAATATTTAGTGTTGCACCATATTTAATATTTAAAACATCAGTTTTAATGACTTTACTATCATTGGTTAAATATTTAACTGTGACATTAAATATTTGTGGAGTAACTCAAAGGGTATTTGTTTGATTTGGTGTGATGCTGTTGTTTTTATTGGAATCAATTATAAAACCAGTCGGAATATTTAATTCATTAAGTTTGTAAACTGATAAACTAGGTGCTTTTGTAAGAGAATATGTAGCACTATCTATTGTTTGATTATTATCAGAATTAATGAAATTAAATGTTGTGGTTCATTCTTTTAGTTCTTTTAAAAGATAGATATCGATTACTTTATTTTCTGTAGCAAGAGTTGGTGTATATTGTTCTTTTATTCTTCAATCAAAGTCAATGTTATTTGACTGTGGTAATGTTGGAAGAGTGATATTTTCATTATAAGGAACTTCTAAAGTATTAGTAGCAAGTTCGCTATTGTTGCTTTCATCGATAAATTTAAATGTAATTTGATAAATATTTTTCGTTACATCAATTCTATTTGTCGCTCCTTTAATTAATGCTAAATTATTTTGAGCTAAATGATATCCAACAGGAACAGTTAAATCTTGAACTTTTGGTTGTTGACTTTGTTTATATTGAATTACTTGCGTATCTAATAAGTTGTTTTGGTAAAAGAATTCAAAGGTTGTTGCAACAGTAGGTTTTGCAACATAATTTAAATTAATTTCAAAAGTTTCGTTTTTTGTTACTGATTCAACTACTGGTAGTTTTTCCTCAGCGATATATTCATAATCAATATCTGAAGGAGTAGGTATTTTAGGTAACAAGTATGATTCTTCAAATAAAACTGGTATTGTAATTGATTGAGTACCAACTTCTGGTTGAGTGTAATTAAAGTTATATGTAACTGTATAAGTTTTCTTTTGGATCTCGACTAAATTAGTTGTATCTTTAGTAATTTGTACACTAGCATTTTTTAATTCATATCCATTTGGAAGTTCTAAAACAGAATTATTAAATTGTTCGCTAGGTTTTAACTCAACAACTTGAGTTTTAATTGTTTTGCTTTCAAACTTGTATTCAATTGTTGTTGTGTGTTTAATTTCACGAACAAGTAATTTAACGTTAATTACTTTATTTTCTTGAACATTTTGAAGATTATCTAATTGAGTTTCTAAATAATATTCATAATCAATATTTGTACTTACTGGAATAGCAGGAGCTGTAAGATTTTCTTGATACTTAACTTTAAATGTTTTTGTTTCATTTAGTGGATTTGGTTGCTCTGCTGTGAAGTTATATGTGATTGTGAAAGTTTGCTTTTGAAGTTCAATTACATTAGTTGAATTTTTAGTAATTTCTACATTAGCATTTTTTAATTCATATCCAGTAGGAAGTTCTAAATTACTTTGGTTAATAGTATCACTTGGTTTATGTTCGATAATTTGAGTTTTTAAAACTTCGTCATTAAATTTGTATTCAATTGTTGTTGTGTGTTTAATTTCACGAACAAGTAATTTAACGTTAATGGTTTGATCTTCTTCAACATCAGTAATATTTTCTAAAGGGGTGTTAATGTAATATTCATAATCAACATTTGTACTTACTGGAATAGCAGGTGCTGTAAGATTTTCTTGATACTTAACTTTAAATGTTTTTGTTTCATTTAGTGGATTTGGCTGGTCTGCTGTGAAGTTATATGTGATTGTGAAGGTCTTCTTATCAATCAATACTTTTACTTTTTTATTTTTAAGTACCTTTTGGTTTGATTCGTGTAATTGATATCCCACTGGGATTCAAGTTTCTTGAATATTTATATCATTGTTATTTTGATCTTTAGGTAAATCTTTTTGCACATATTCATCAATTACTTGATTTGTTTCTGAGTCTACAAATTGAATATCAACTCTATCATATTGATCTGGCGAATAGTACTTTGTTTCTTTAAGCTGAACTACTATTGTTTGATTTTCTGCTAATTCAGTTATTCGTTTAAGTTGTGACTTATCTGATAATTCATATTCAAATTTAGTTGGTTGTGAATGATTAGGTAAAGTAGGTAGTTCGTAGTTTGCAAGGTTTTCAAGATTAACATTTACTGTTTTTGTTGCGATTTCTTTACCGTCACATATAAATAAGTATTTAACTGGATAGTTCTTAAGTTCAAGTTCAACATTTTTATCTTCAACTGTTTCAAATTCTTTGATAGTACCTTGTTTAATTTGATAATGTTCAGGTACATTTTCTTTAATTTCTTCTGCAAATCTTTGTTGATTGAATTGAATAGTTTTAATGCTTTTTAGATTTTGAGATTTATAAAGGTAATTAATTGTTAATAAATTAGGTTGTAGGGTTATTTTTTTTAATTCAGGTTCATAATTATGAATTTCAGATCAAGTTGTTTTTTGACCAGCTTCAAATGCTTTTTTAACTACTGCATCTTCTAAAAATGAACTAGTTGAGTGTTGTCCGTTTGTCTCACCTAAAGGAACATTAGGTTCAAAAAATCCGATTAGAGGCTTAACCACATTATCGTTTTCCACAACATAGTGCGTTGATTTTCCTTCGCTATTTAATTTGTTGCTTTCTTCTAAATAATCACTATTTTTGATTTTAGGAGCATTAAAAGTATAGATATGAGTAACTTTATGTTTTCCAAATTTAGAACGATCTTTAATCCCTGCAACTTGTGCTAAGTATCCACCTAATGAGTGTCCTGTAATGTAAACTTCATTTACTAGGTCACGGTCCTTAATTTCACTTACAGGGATTTCTAAAGTAGTTCCAGGATCATTTATCTTATCGTGAAGGAAATAAAAATCTTTATTAGTTACATAACCTATCGCCTCTTCAGCGTGTTTATCTTGTGCGGTTTTTGCACCAAAACCAAGCTTTAGATCTTCAGTAGCATCTGAAAAAACACCTTGAGTACCACGGATTGCTAAAACATTAATTGTTTGACTTTTAATAAACGGAAGATCACTTTGGTTAGTTAGTCAGTACGCGTCAAAACCACTTCGACTTTTGTGTCATGACATTACTAATTTTCAGTATCTTGCATATTCTCTTTGAAAATTAACTCAGAAAGTGAAATTTTTTTCTGTTTCATCTTGACCAATAAAGCTCTTTAAATCGTCCTTTTGATTTTCAAAATCATTATAAGTAGAATCATTTAAAATGTTTTTGATTTGTTCTGTATCTCTATATGCTAACTTTTCAAAAACCGATGCATCTCTAGGACTTCAATTCCATTGTAATGGATCGCTATCTTGACTATCAATAATTCCATCACCATCTGTATCTTTTAACCTTGGGTGTGAATTGTATTTATAATACTTCTTACCATCAATTGTTGTGATATAAACTTCATCTTTATTTTTTAGACCATCGTTATCATCGTCGACATCTGGATCAAGTGGTGGTTGATTATAAATGAGTGCATCGTAATATCCGTTTGGATTTTTTGCATCAGGTGCATATAAAATTTCACCTCTGCTCATTTGCTCTGCATATTCTTTTGTTAAAAGTTCTTTATTGTTATCATCTTGATTTTCTCGTACATCTTCTGTAGTTGTTGCACTAAAAATCGCAACAACTGGTGAAATTGCTAAAGGGAATATTAATAAGGATTTTTTTCAATTTTTCTTCATATTTCCTCCAAAAGTTTCTAATAATATAATTTTATCAATATTACATTATTTTTTTGATGTGCTAAAGAATTTTTAAGCTTGATTTAAGCGTGTAAAAAGGTAAATAAAGAGTAAAAAACTTACTTGAAAACAAACAAGAAAATATATAATTTATACAAAATGGAGGAAGTATGAAATTAACACACTTAGAATTAAATTTAAAAAACGCTTTACCTCATGGTTTACAAGATATTGAAAACTTTCAAGGTAAAGTATCAGAAATTCACGAAGCTGTTAAAAACAAAACAGTTGCTGAAAAAGACTGATTAGGTTGATATGATTTACCAACTAACTACGATAAAGAAGAATTTGCTAGAATGGAAGCAAAAGCAAAACAATGACAATCACAAGGAGTTGAAGTTGTTGTTGTTATCGGAATTGGTGGTTCATACTTAGGAGCTAAAACAGGATATGACTTTATTTATGGTCCTTACTCATATAAAAAACCAGCAATGGAATTAGTATTTGCTGGAAATGATATTTCTGCAGAAGCTTTATATAGTAAATTAGAATATGTAAAAGATAAGAAATTTGCAATTAATGTTATTTCAAAATCTGGTACAACTTTAGAACCTTCTATTGCTTTTAGAGCATTTAGAGAATTATTAGAAAGTAAAGAAAGCAATTCAAAAGATTTAATTGCTGCTACAACAGATAAAGCAAAAGGTGTTTTATTTGAATTAGCTACAGCTAAGGGATATGAAAAATTTGTAGTTCCAGATGACATTGGTGGAAGATTTTCAGTTTTAACAGCTGTTGGATTATTCCCATTCTTATGTGCTGGAATTGATGCTAAAGCAATGCTAGAAGGAGCTGCTTTAACAAACAAGGAACTTTCATCAGATAAAATTAGTGAAAATGCTGCATATGCATATGCTGCTACAAGATATTTCTTACATAAAGAAAAAGGATTTGCAGCAGAAATGATGGTTTCATATGAACCAAAAATGCAATACTTCGCTGAATGATGAAAACAATTATTTGCAGAAAGTGAAGGAAAAGATGGAAAAGGAATTTGACCAATGAGCTCAATTTTCTCAACTGATTTACACTCACTTGGACAAATGATTCAAGAAGGAAGCAAAATTTTATTTGAAACAGTATTAACACTTAAAAATCCTTCATACAACATCAAATTTGAAGCTGATAAAGAAGATTTAGATAAATTAAGTTACTTAACAGGAAAAGATTTACACCAAGTAAATAATGTTGCTTTTGAAGCTACAACAAGAGCACACGTAGAAGTAGGACAAGTTCCAAACATCCACATTTTATTTGATAAATTTGATGCCGCTACACTTGGAAGTTTATTTATCTTCTTTGAAAGAGCACTTACAATGTCAGCATATCTTTTAGGAGTAAACCCATTTAACCAACCAGGTGTTGAAGTTTACAAAAAGAATATGTTTGCAATGTTAGGAAAAAAATAGTTGTCAAATATTAAAAGACTAGATTGAGTTTTAACAAATTTTGTTAATGTTTCACGTAAAGAAGCTAAGCAATTAATCCAAAGAAAAAAAGTTTATGTAAATGATATTCTTGTTACAAAAATAGTAAACATTGATTTAGAACAAGATAAGATTAGGGTCAATGATTATCTTGTTGGTCTAAAACAAAATTATTATTTTGTGATGAACAAACCAAAGGATTATGTTTGTGCTAATTATGATGATGTTTCAAAAACTGTTTTTGAGTTAATGAATGACTTTGATAGTCAGATTAAAAATTTGCATACTGTTGGACGTTTAGATAAGGATACTACCGGACTTCTTATCATCACTAACAATGGTGAATTTTCACATCAACTAACAAGCCCAAAAAAACACTTAAATAAAACCTATAAAGTTACAGTTGATAAACAATTAAGCGTCGATTTGGTCCATAAATTTGCTCAAGAGATTATTTTATCTAATGGTGAAATCTGCAGACCATCTGAATTAACAATTTTAGATGATTACAATGCTTTATTATCGATAAATGAAGGCAAATATCACCAAGTAAAACGGATGTTTGCATCTTTTGGATATAAGGTAATTGAATTAGATAGACAAAAAATTGGGAAATTAGATTTAGCGACTTTAGATTTAAAAATAGGTGAATATCGCGAATTAACAAATGCTGAGTTAGAACTTTTAAAGAATAACTAATTAGAACAATCTTGAAAACAAGGTTGTTTTTTTGTGCTTTGGTAAATAAAAACCTACCAAGTGGTAGGTTAAGTATTAACTGTGTTTAACTAAAGTTCTTTTTGTAGCAATATATTGAATTGTTAAAGGTGTTCTTGCATTGGTTAATTTAATAATAAGTTTCTTTTTACCTTTAGGAAGTTCGTTTAGTTCAACTAAAGGAACATTAAATAATTCTTTTTCTCTTGAAGTTCAAGTATCATATACTGAACGAGTTAAAGTTGTTTGACCCTCTTGTTCGATTGAAACATCGTATAATGCACCTCTATTAAACCTATCACCAAAGAGTGCGATTTTGTCTACATCTTCATCAAGCTCAACAATCATTTTTGAGTTCAATCCACTTAAAGTTACTTTTGCATTATTCACTCTAGTATTTTCATCTGTAAATTGGTGAGTTCCTTCAAAATTAACATTTTTAGAATTTACTCCAATTAAATAATCATATCTTGGATTACCCATATTAAAGTGTAAATATGAATATCTAAATAATGTATCGCTACTTGATGATTGAACTTGTGATGCTAGTGAAAGATCTCTATATAAACGAATTGACATTTTTCCAGCAAAAAGAATTCCTTCGTTAAATGTAGTTGTAGCCTTGTTATAACCTAAGTATTGATCGGTTGCTACGTTTCAACCGTTGATTTCACCGTTTCAAATTAAATCTTTAACAGTTCCATTTTGATCAACAGCTGAACGAATCTCAATCATATTTGGTCTATTTTTGATATTTCCAATATTACTATAATCAAATCCTTTAACAAAGAATGGTTTAGTTACTTCAAATTCAAATGTAACTTCGTCCATACCTGTTTGTTTTGCTTTTCAGTTATTTACTTCGTTTGAATCGTCAAAAATATTTTCAAAATTTAACTTAACATTTGAACTAACTTGGTCGTCTACTTGAACTGGTTGAGTTACATTATGACGTATAGTTCCTGGTTTAATGTATTTTTCTGTTGTAAATGTTTTTTCATCATTTGCAGCGTTAGTTTTTCAAGTATTAAAGTCGTATTTGAAAATATCCATATTTTCAAGTGCTCATGAGTAATATCTTGGTTTGCAATTTGCTTGGAGTTGGAAAATATTTGTTCCGTATTGTGCAAACACTTCTTCGTTAGCGTAATTTGATGTTTTTAAAATATTTTTAAATTGTTTATTTTTAAGTTGATCATTGCTTAAATTTTCTGTGCCTAAATAATTTAATTCGATGTCTTGAACTGTTGCGTTATTAGTTTGTTTAGAAACAATGAATAATTGAATATCATAAAGTTTTCCAGCTTCAAGTTCGAAGTTAATTTGACCATTATTTGTTAGATTTTTATTTAAGTGATATAAAACGTTTGTAGCTTGCACAACTTTTGCATTATTAGTGCTTTTATCATTAATTACTACTAATACATAGCCTTCACGGTTATCAACTGCTACATCTGTACGGTAGAAACCAGATTGCATTGGAACAAATGAAGTTTGAACCTTAATAATATTGTTATTAGTATTAATATTTTCAATATTAGTTTTAATCGGACTTTGAGCTTTAGTGTTAAAACTTTGAGTAGTAGAAACAATATTATTTTGTTTTCTAAATTCATTAAAGTTAGCAAATAATTTTAATTTATTACGCACGTTTGTATCAGTGCTACGTAGTGCATAATTATTAATTCCGGTTTTTTTAAGGTCATTTTTATATTGTTCGCTATTGCTTCAAGCTAAATATTCTCCATTTAGCTCTAATCAACTATTTTCTGGAATTGTGTATTTTGTTACAGTAAATGAATTTTCAAATTTATAAGCTAATAATGGTCTAATTACGACATGGAATTCACGGTCATACTCATCAATTAATTGAACTTCTAAATAATCTAGTTCATTTATTTTTAAATTAGCATTAGGAGTATATTCAATTTTTGTAGCATCAATATTTTTTACAGTTCCAATAGTAGGTTTATTTAACACTTTAGCAGATTTGATTTTAATTTTCTTATTTTCGTAGTTATTAATGTATGTTCATTTATCCATATCAAAAACTGTAGGTTTATCATAAGCTACTTGGTATGGACGAACCATATCACCTGAATAACTTCAAGTGTTATTTGCTTGTGGTAAGAAAATACCAGAAGCATACATATTTGTAATTGGTGTAAATTTAGGATATCTTGCTTGAATAATAGCTTTTAATTTTACTCAAGTTGCCTGTAATTCTTCTTTTGAAATTAAAGTGTTATTTTTTAGAGCAAAGTCTGCTCAAGTTTTATTATGCTCAAATCAATCTGTTAAGTCGATACCAGCAACTAAACAAGCTAAGTAAGCTGTTGATAAAGGAGAAGTTTGAGCATAAACATTAAGTAATTTTTCAACTTCTGGATCATTTACATAATTTTTAAAGAAGTTTTGTTCTGGGTATCCAAATAAGTATTGTAATCTTGTAAATTCCATTCAGTATTTAGGCCCTAAAGTTTGAACTAACATAAATAATGAATCGGTTACATCATCTCCAGTGTTGTATCCTTGTGCTGAATTCATTGTTTGGTTTTTAATGCTGGTAAATGGAATAGAACGTGATCCTCATCCTCATTCACCTGTACCAATCGGTAAATCTTCAGAACGATATGCAGTAATAGGAGAAAACATTCCGTATTCTAATACACTATTTACGTTATTTGTTACTTCTCTTGGCTTGTTGTAACCAAATACGTTTCACTCGTATGAGTGGTTCATTTCGTGCATTACTCCTCAGTTAAAGTTAGGTTGGAAAGTTTGATCGCTGGTGCTAAGAATTTCTCCAGAATCACCAAGTGGTAAAACAAAGAATGCTCCACCAACATTATGTGCATAAATTCCACCAGTAAAATCAAAGTCTTTAGTTAATCAGTATTGTTGTGCTCCAGCTTTAGCTCAACGATCACGTAATTGAGCTGTCATATATTTTGAAATTTTAGCTGATGCATTAATTTTTGAGAAATATTGATATGGTGTATCAACATTTTTACCAGCACTATAAATTCAGTCTTGTAAATTACGTTTATAACCAATTAAATAAGCAGTTACACCATCACCTGTAGCTGTAAAAATTGGTGTACGTGTATTTTCAATCATATCTTTTCATTCTTGAGCAGTAGTTACACCGTTAATATAGTGTAGGTTTCTTACTGCACCAGAAATTGTAAATGTTAAGTCAGGATTGGAAGAGTAATCATTTGATGAAACTTGGTCATTTTTGCAAATAAATGAAATTGTTCCACCGAATGATGAACCAATTTTAAATTGTACGTATTCGATACCATCTTTAGTAATAAATTGATGTTGAGTAGGATTTTTAAAAATTCTTTCTAAATCAAAAGCGGTTCTCATTTTTGCAAAACGTGGAGCAGTATTTCCTGTTTCTCCATCTCTTCCAGATTCGTTATCTTCAAATTCTTGTCCAATTACGATTTTTAAATTCATTTTCTTTAATGAATCTAATTGGCTTTTTGGTAATTGAATTGTAATTACTTCACCAGCTGGTGCATATAGTCCAATTGGTGTAGTACCTCAGAAAGTTGGAGACACAGTTCATTTTGCTGTTACTGCTTTTTGTGTCGGTTGCACTGATAAATCACCAAAAGCATTAATACTTGAAGGGTGTTTATCAAATCTATTCTCGTTAATTTTTCTAATAATATTATCTTGGTTATGTCAAGAATCAAAAGGTGGTGTAAACATTAACATGCTTTCATTCTTAACATATTTTGTGTCGCAGTCACCTTGCTTAATTAATCTTTGTCAGATAATTCTATTATTTTTTAATTCTTCATTAGTTGTAGAATGTGTTTTTTTAGCAAATTCAGAATCTAAGCTTCTTCAATCATTGGTTAAGCTAGGATATCCAGGGAAATTGTCTAGATTTGCAACTTTTGTGTAAGCTACTGGGACATTTTTTGCTATGTCTTCACGAGAATATTCGTTAATAATTTCTAGTTTATTTTTATTATTTCCATAAAAGTTATCAAATTCTGTTTTTGGATAGTCTTGAATTTCGTATTTATCTTTGCTTTCTTTTGAGAATTCTAGTTTTTCATTAACAGAATGATCATCATTAATTTTTTCATCAGCGCTATGTTCTTTTGCTAGTTCTTGTAATGTTTTAATATTTGTTTCAAGTTTTGATTTTAATTCATTAAATTCAAATTGAGTTACCTCGTTAGGTATTTGTTGTTTTAAAAGTGTTAGCTCAACATCTTGATATTTAGGGAGATTTTTTTGATATGAATTTAGTCTATTATTCATTAAAGACATAAATTTTTGTAAATCCATTAGTTGGTATGTTTTAACTTTGGTTGTATCTTGTTTTTTAAGTAGTTCTTCAGTTCTTGTGATGTTGTTATTTAAAGAAGTAATTAATGTTTCTAATTCAGTAGTTGTTAAGTTTTTGGTTTCCTTATTTACTAAGTCTCATTCAATTTGATTATATTCTGGGAGAGATTTTTGATAGTTTGTAAGCTTGTTTAACTCAGTAGATAATTTTCTTTGCAATTCTTTAGCTGTATTAATTTTTGCTTGTCTTGCTTGTTCTTGTGTTTGATAATCACTAATTAACTTATCTAATTTAGTTTCAAATTCTTTTAAATCTTGCTTCAATTTATTTAAATCATCTTTAGAAAGATTATCAGTTGATTTAGTTAATAATTCTTGATTTAATTCAGCAAATCCTGGTTGTGAATTTATGTTTGCTTGTGAATTATCAAATTTTGTTTTAAGGTCTTTTTGTAATTTTTGAATTTCTTTAATTAATTCACTATTATCTTCAATTGGTTTAGTTTTAGTTAAAAGATTATCTAACAGAGAAATTTGGTTGTTAAATTTATCTTTTAATTCGTTTAACTCAGTTGTAGATTTATTTGCTAATTCAAGTGTTAAAAGTTCTTGATTAACATTCTTAAAGTCTTCGAGTGATTTTTGGTATTCATTTAGTTGCTTGAATTTAGCGTTCATTTGGTTTTGAAGATCTGTAACTTCGTTTTTAAGTGTTTCTTGTGCTTGATAATCACTAATTAACTTATCTAATTTAGTTTCAAATTCTTGTAAATCTCGCTTAAATTTATTTAAATCATCTTTTGCAAGATTATCAGTTGATTTAATTAATAATTCTTGATTTAATTCAGCAAATCCTGGTTGTGAATTTATACTTGCTTGTGAATTATCAAATTTTGTTTTAATGTCTTTTTGTAATTTTTGAATTTCTTTAATTAATTCACTATTATCTTCAATTGGTTTGACTTTAGTTAAAAGATTATCTAACAGAGAAATTTGGTTGTTAAATTTATCTTTTAATTCGTTTAACTCAGTTGTAGATTTATTTGTTAATTCAAGTGTTAAAAGTTCTTGATTAGCATTCTTAAAGTCTTCAAGTGATTTTTGGTATTCATTTAGTTGGTTGAATTTAGCATTCATTTGGGTTTGAAGACTTGTAACTTCGTTTTTAAGTCTTTCTTGTGTTTGATAATCACTAATTAACTTATCTAATTTAGTTTCAAAATCTTGTAAATCTTGCTTAAATTTATTTAAATCATCTTTTGCAGGATTATCAGTTGATTTAGTTAATAATTCTTGATTTAATTCAGCAAATCCTGGTTGTGAATTTATACTTGCTTGTGAATTGTCAAATTTTGTTTTAATGTCCTTTTGTAATTTTTGAATTTCTTTAATTAATTCACTATTATCTTCGACTGGTTCTTTTTTAGTTAAAAGATTATCTAACAGAGAAATTTGCTTGTTAAATTTATCTTTTAATTCATTTAACTCAGTTGTGGATTTATTTGTTAATTCAAGTGTTAAAAGTTCTTGTAGAATGTTCTTAAAGTCTTCAAGTGATTTTTGGTACTCGTTTAGTTGCTTGAACTTAGCATTCATTTGGTTTTGAAGATCTGTAACTTCGTTTTTAAGCTGTTCTAATTTGCTTACTTTATTATCTTCTGCAGGTTTAACTGGTTCATTTTTAGTTAATAATTTTTCTAATTTTGAATTAATTTCAATTAGTGAGTGTTGTTTTTCCTTTAACTCACTTGCAGTTAATTCACTTAATCTTTCGTTAATTGTTTTAATAGGAGAAAAATCAATTTCATTATATTCTGGTGAAGATTTTTGGTATTCGTTTAATTTGTTTTTATTTTTTTCGATTGTATTTAGTAATTGAGTTATTTGGTTAATTAAATTAGATTTTTCTGATGTTATTTTTTCATCAACCATTTGTTGATGTTTTTGATATTCAATAACTAACTCGTGAAGCTTGTTTAAATCAGTTATTTTTTCATTATCTTGCACACAAAGTATTGTGTTAAAACCATTATGATTTAACTCGTCCATTTGCTCATCATTTAAATTAGCATATGTAGTTTTTAATTTTTGTTGTAGTTCATATAATCTTGCATGTAATTGCTTGATTTGATCGTTTTTAGCTTGTGTTTTTTGAGTTTCTGTAACTGCTACAGCTGTTGCAATAACACCGCTAGAAAGTACCACTGCACCAGCAGTAGTATAAGCAATAACCTTTTTCTTTTTCGCCATATATATCTCCTTTAATACTTTATTTGTTAAAAGTTTTATTAATATTTTATATTAAAAATTGAATATTTAAGTTTGAAAAATAGTACTAAAAATATAAAAAAATGCCGACAAATTAATTTGTCGACATTGTATTTGCAATGTACTAATTGATTAAATTACACCACAAGCTAAAACAATAACAAGTGTTGCAAGTACTGCGTATGCGAATCCTAATAAGAATACGAATAAAGCTTTAACTCAGAAGTCTACTTCTTCTCTTTCTTCTGTTACAACAACTTCTGATTTTGAAACTGTTTCAACTGGTCAATCGAATACTAAGAATTTAGACGATTCGTTGCTTGTTTCAAAGATTGCGTAGTGGTAATCTTTTTCTGGAACAAATCCAACGTGTTTGTAATCGAATAATACGAATGATGTAACTTGAGCTAATTTTAAGTTGTTTCCGTTTTCATCAACTACGTATACTGATGTAGCTGGAGTGAATTTAATATCTTTTGAACCAACTAACATTTTAAGAACAGCATCGTAATTTCTCTTGAATGTGAATGAAGCTAATCTTAATAATTTTGTTAAATCTTCATCTTCTAATTTTAATGATTCAACAGCTTTTAATTTAGCAGCAGCTGTAGATAAGTTGTTTGTGATTTCTTTTAAATCTTCTTCTGATGTAACTGCTTGTTCTTTTAATTGATCAGCGATTTTTTCAAGTTTCTTAGAGTATAAAGCTAAAGCTTTAACTTTATCTGAAACTGATAAATCATCAAAGTTTACATATTTAACAGCTTTTGATTGTGCTGGAACTTCTTTTTTAATAACTTCTTTAACGATTTCTTTTACAACTTCTTTTTCAACTGGTTTTTCAACAACTTCTTTTTCTTTTTGAGCTTCAGCTTCTTGACGAGCTTTTAAGATTTCGATTTGTCTTCTAAGTAATTCTTTGTCTGTACTTGAATCTTGAAGTTGTTCCATTAATTTAGCAACTTCTTCTCTGAAATCTGCACTTGAAGAAGAAAGTAATGCTGAAAGTTCAAGAATTTTAGCTTTAAGTTCTTCGATTTCTAAATCTTTTTTAGATTTTTTTCTTTCGATAACAATATCGTCATCTACTGGGAAATATGTGTGGTGATCACTTAAGATTTTGTAATCAACAACAGCATCTAAAGCTTTTTTAGCAGCTTTTTCATCTCTGTAACCATCAGGTTTAATGTTTAATTCTTCTAATGTTTCATCGTAGTTTAAGTTACCGTCGAATTTTTCAACATTAAGTTCGTATTCCATTTTTCCTGATTTTTCATCTTTTTCAGCGATTAAAAGTCCACCTCAAACTTTTTTATCGTTTTGGAATCATGTAGCACAGTCGTATCCTAATGATAAGAATCATGCCATAGCATCTTTACGTGTTTTGAAAACTGCAAGAGCTGATTCAACTTTTGGGTGTTTTAATGCTCATGGGTAGTTTTTGTCTTTGTTTGGTTTATATAAACATTGTAAACGTTTCATATGTGCCCCTTTACTTTTTTATTTTTATTGTTTAAAATTTAAAAATTTAATTTTATATATTGCAATATTTAAAATTTTTTGGATAAAAAGATCATTTTTATAACCAAAATAATTATAAATTAATTTAGGTGGTTTTTTCAATTTATTAAGTTAAGTACCATAAAAAACCAAAATTACTTGCACATAGTATTAAAAGTTCTAAAAATCATCAAAAAAGTGCAAATTTAAGCAAAATTTTAAAATTTTTAAGCCTAAAAAATAGAGCAAAAAGTTTTTGCATTGTAAAAATTGAACGAAATAGCAAAAAAATATTAATTTTTACCGTTTTTGCCTTATTTATCGAACTAAAAAAATTGAACGAGTGCATTTTTTAGCATTTTTTAAGATATTAAACAAAAACTCTATATAATAAAGTTATGTCATATAAAAGCAAAGATATAGTTATTGGAAAAGTAATTCGTACTGGCTTAAAATATGCTATTGTAGAAACGAAAGATAAAGCAAATTTTATTATTTATAAACAAGAGGTATCAGATTATCCACGTAGTAAGGTAAATGATATTTTAAGATTAAACGACATTATTAATTTTGTAGTTTTAAAGTTTGATGAAACAACGAATAAAGGTGTAGCTAGTTTTAAACGTAATCATCCGACTTTTATGGATACACCATTTTTATATCGTTTAAAAGAAACTCCAAGTGGATTTAAAAACCTTAAAGAATTTACTTTTCAAACCATCATAAACGATAATTCTAAAAGCCAGTAAGCAAATAACTTACTGGCTTTTTAATTTGAATAGAGAAAAATAAAAAGCACAAAATGTGCTTTTATATTATTTTAGTGAAATTATTTTTCTAATTTAATTTTAACACTTGGTCCCATTGAAGCTGAAACTGTTAAGTTAAGAATGTATGTTCCTTTAACAGCAGCTGGTTTTAATTTTTTGATTAATGAGATAAGTGTTTTAGCATTTTCAACTAAAGCTTCTGTTGACATGCTTGATTTTCCGATAAGAGAGTGAACGATACCTGCTTTATCTGTACGGTAGTTTGCTTTACCTTTTTTAAGTTCTTCAACAGCTTTTTCTGGAGTTGGAGTAACTGTACCTGTTTTAGGGTTTGGCATTAAACCTTTAGGCCCAAGTTTTTTTCCGTATTTTCCAAGTAAAGGCATCATTGTTGGGTCAGCAACCATAACGTCAAAGTCGAAATCATCTTCTTTAATTTTTTGTTCTACAGCTGGTCCGTCTAATACAAAGTCAGCACCTGCTTCTTTAGCTAATTTAGCTTTTTCAGGGTTGTTTGTTGCAACTAAAACTTTAACTGTTTTTCCTGTTCCGTTTGGAAGTAAAACAGCTCCACGTAATTGTTGGTCAGCTTTACGTACGTCAAGGTTAAGGTTGAAAGCTAAATCGATTGATGCATCGAATTTTGCGTAAGAAGTTTTTTTAGCTAATTCAATAGCTTCTGCTAAATCATAAGCAACTGTTCTGTCGAATGATTCTCTAGCAGCTCTTAAGTTTTTTGATAATTTTTTAGCCATAATTATTCTTCTCCTTCTTCTGCGCGTTTTTCATCAGCGATTGTTGTAACTTCAATACCTTGTCCTTTAGTTTCTGCTAATGTTTCAAGAGCAGCATCTAAAGCAGCTTCTTTAGCCATAGCAGCTTTTTGAGCTTTAGCAGCAGCTTTAGCTTCTGCTTTAGCTTTGAAAATGTCGTCGTAACCTTCGATTACAACACCCATTTGTTTAGCTGTACCAGCGATTGTAGCCATAGCAGCGTGAACGTCATCTGTGTTTAAGTCTGGCATTTTGTATTCTGCGATTTCTTTAAGTTGTTCTTTAGAAATTGTAGCTACGATTGTTGTTTTAGGGTTAGCAGCACCTGATTGGATTTTAGCAGCTTGTTTAATTTTGTATGATGCTGGAGCTGTGAATAATTTGAATTCGAATGATTTGTCTTTGTAAACTGTAATTTGTACTGGAACTGGTTCGTTTCCTCTGTCTCTTGTTGCGTCGTTAAATGCTCTTGTGAATTCAGGCATGTTAACACCAACCCCAGCAAGAGCTGGACCTGGTTTAGCTTGTCCTGCGATGAACTCTAACTTAGCAACTTTTTGAATTTCTTTTTTTGCCATGTTAAGTATCCTTTCGATATTGTGGTCTAACGGTAACTTCTATTCGAGTTATCTTCCACTAGGCAATATATTTATATTGCTTATTAATTATATTTAAATGATGTTAAAAATAAAGGAAATATTCAAAGTTTTTTATGCCTTATTTTTAGGTATTAAAATATTTTTTTGAATTATGCGATCATAATACTATTAATCTTTTAAAATTATTATTACTTAAAAATAAGGAGACAAAAATGACACCTTTTATAAAATGAGTAGGTGGTAAAAGACAACTTATAAATCAAATTAGTACTCGCCTACCAAAAAAATATAATAGATATATTGAACCTTTTGTTGGTGGTGGTGCTGTCTTTTTCAAACTAGCTCACAGTAATTCAGTGATTAATGATATTAATCCTGTTTTAATTAACTCTTATAAGCAAATTAGAGACAATGTTTATCCGCTAATTGAGCTGCTTGAAAAATTAGACAGTATTTATTGCGACAAAGAATTTTACAATAAAATTAGAGATAAATTTAACGATAAGATAAAGAGTGCTGAATACGACCTTGAGCTTGCTGCATTATTTATTTATATTAACAAAAAATGTTATAACGGCTTATTTCGAGTTAACTCTAAAGGGTTATTTAATGTACCATTTAATAATAAAAGTTCAGGTGCAAGTTTTGATGCACAGAATTTAATGGAAATTTCAGAATTTTTAAAAGACACAACTATTTTTAATGGTGATTTCCAAAAGATTTTTAAATTAGCTGAAAAAGACGATTTTATTTTTATAGATAGTCCATATGTACCACTTAATGCAACTACTTTTGATTCTTATACAAAAGATGGCTTTGATTATGAATCGCATAAAAGACTTGCAAAAGAATTTAAAAAGCTTGATAAACGTGGTTGTTATTTAATGTTAACAAATCACGATACACCATTAATTAGAGAACTTTATCAAGAATATAAAATAGAGCCAATCCAAGTTCGTAGAGCTGTCAATAGTGATGGAAGTAATAGAAAAGGGACAGAAGTCATAATTACTAATTATTAGATTATTTTATTCTAGTACTTATTAATTTAACACAATTTAGAGCTAATTAACAAACGGTTTTAATGCTTTAAATATCTTAAATTACAATCTTGCAAAAAATGGTGAATTAGAAAAATTCATTGTTCAACTTTTAGAATCGAAAAAATAATTTATAAGCATAAAAATCGTTCTTTATTACTATTTTTAAGTAATAGAATTAAATAAAAAAATACTATTCTTTATTGAAATTTATAATATAATAATTTTGCTAAAATTATAAAAACCACAAAGGAGGACCATATGGCTATTGTACCAAAACGTAAAACTTCAAAACAACGTAAACACAAAAGACAAACACACAGTGCGTTAGAAACACCTAACCTTGTAAAATGCTCAAACTGTACAAAATTAATTGAGCAACACGTAGTATGTAGATTTTGTGGTTTTTACAAAGGTAAAAAAGTTGAAGGCTATGTAGCTTTAGACGACCGTATTCAAAAATAGTTTTTTAAATTATACAAATGGCCCATTGGGCTATTTTTTTATGGAAATTTATTCCATTCTAGTATTTTAAAAACAGAATAAAGTAAAATTTAGATAATACATAATTTTAAGGAGAAATATGAAAATTGGAAATTCACAAGTAGCAATTGATGCTATTGAAAAATACGACTCAATTGTAATTTTTCACCACATTCGTCCAGATGGTGATTGTTTAGGTTCACAAGCTGGACTTGCAGAATTAATTAGAACTAATTATCCAAATAAAAAAGTCTATACAGTAGGAAATAATATGCATGTATTTGACTTTATGGAATACAAATTCAATTCTTATGATGAAATCGACTTTAATAATTCTTTAGCGATTGTTGTTGATGCTTCTAGTGGAGACAGAATCGAATGTTCTGACTTACTTTATGAAAAACGTACAACAGCACGTTTAAGAATTGATCATCACCCTAATGATGCTGATATTGATTATGAATATAACTGGATTGACGAACACTATGTTGCAGCTGCAGAAATGGTTGCTCAAATTGCTTACGATGCAAAATGAACAGTTACAAACCGTGCAGCAGGACACATTTATTTAGGAATTAACACAGATAGTGGACGTTTCTTATTCCCAGACACATCAAGCCGCACACACAGATTAGTAGCTTACTTAATGGATGAAGGTGCATTCCACCCAGCTGATATTTTAAGAGAATTATCAAAACGTACTTTTAAAGAAATTAAATTTGTTGGAAAAATTCTTAGTGAATTTAAAAAAGAAGGTAGAGTACTTTACTATGAAATTACCAATGAAATTCTTGCTGAATACGGAATGAATTCTTTAGAAGCGGCATTATTTGTTAATGAATTGGCAAATATTGAAGATAATTCTTGTTGAGCGTTATTTGTGCAACTTGAAGATGGAACAGTGCGTGGAAGACTTCGTTCAAATGGACCGCTTGTTAATGTTGTAGCACGTAAATATAACGGTGGAGGACACGATAATGCTGCTGGTATTACATTACAAAGCTGAGATCAAGTTCCTAGTGTATTAAATGATTTAAATGAAGCTATTAGAGAGTGAGAAAATAAATAATGCAAATTGGTAATTTAGAATTAGTTACAAAAGAATTAGAAAAATATGACTCAATTGTAATTTTTCACCATATTCGTCCAGATGGTGATTGTTTAGGTTCACAATTTGGTTTAAAAGAATTATTAGAAACTAACTTTCCAAATAAAAAAGTTTACGCAATTGGTGATGCTAAAGGTTCATTTCCATTTTTAGATTTAAAAATGGATGAAATTCCTTCTGATGAAGTATTAAAAGAATCTTTAGGTGTAGTTGTTGACGCAAACTTTAAGGAAAGAATTGAATGCCGTGAAGTTTTAGATAAAAATTTATTTAAGCAAGTAATTAGAATTGATCATCACCCTAATGATGATGACTTAGGAGAAAGCTGCATCCGCTGAGTAGATAGTTCATATACAGCAGCCGATGAAATGGTAACTGAAATTGCGGTTGTAAATAACTGAAAAATTACTAAACGTGCAGCTAACTTACTTTACTTAGGAATTAACACAGATAGTGGTAGATTCTTATTTAATAATACTTGCTCACGTACATTAAATCTTGCTGCTAAACTTTATGATGCAGGTCTAGATTCAGACTTTATTCACACTAATTTAGCTACTGTTACACTTGATGATTTAAAATTTAATGCTTGATTATTATCAACACTTAAAACTCGTGATGGAGTTGCATACATCCAAAATAGTCTTGAAGATACCAAAAGATTTGGAAAAACACCACAAACTTCAGTCAGAGTTAATGCTATTGCTAATATCGAAGGCTATCCATTTTGAGTTCAATTTACTGAAGAAGAAGATGGAAGAATCAGAGTTGAATTCCGCTCAAATGGACCAATTGTGCGTAATGTAGCAGTTAAATGAGGCGGTGGTGGCCACGAAAGAGCTTCAGGTGCAATTATTAATTCATTTGATGATGTAGAAAAAGTAATTGATGATTGTGTTGCAGAAGTAGCAAGATACAGAGCTGAAAACAAATAATTAGGCTAAACAAAAATACCAGAGATAATTCTGGTATTTTTATTTAGTCTTTTAATTTTCTAATTTGCTTCATCAACCATTTTCTTAGCATCTTCTAATTTAACACTAAAGAAACTTGTAACTCCACGAGTTTGCATTGTTGCCCCAAATAAAGAGTCAACTTTTGTCATAGTTCCAACTCTGTGGGTAATAACTAAGAATTGAGTTTGTTTTTTAAGTTCTTGTAAGTATTCGCCATAACGCACTACATTAGCTTCATCAAGGGCTGCCTCAACTTCGTCTAAAATACATAATGGTAAAGGTCTAGCACGTAAAATAGCAAATAATAATGAAATAGCGATTAATGATTTTTCTCCACCTGAGAATAATTTTAAGTTTTTAATACTTTTTCCTGGAGGTTGAGCATAAATGCTAATTCCACTTTCAAGCACGTTATGTGGATCGACAAATTTAACTTCAGCTGTTCCGCCACCAAACATAGAGCTAAATACTTTTGAGAATTGTTGGTTTACATCATTAACAATATTTGTTAATCTAGTGATAATAATTTTATCCATTTCAGCAATAGCACCTAAAATAGTATTTTTAGCTTCGGTTAATTCTTCAAAGTTTTGGTTGAAATTATCATAACGGCTTTCAACTTCTTCAAGTTCAACTATTGATTCTAAATTAACATTACCTAAAGCATCAATTTCACTTCTAAGTTCTTGAATTAAGTTTTTAGCTGCTTCAACCGACATAGAAAGTCCATAGTTTTCACGAGCGTATTCAAGTGTTAATTTATAAAATTGAGATAAACGTTCTTTGTGTTCTTTTAAATAGAATTTAGCGTTTTCATATAACTTGATTTTTTGGTTAAATGAATCGTTTAAAGTAAGCAACATAGATGTTGTTTTAGATTTATCGCTTTCAAGTTGATTTAAATCATTTTTTAAATTATTTTCAATTTGTGATTTAGTTTGAATATCAAAATCGATTAATCTAGCTTCATTTTCAAGTTCTTGAATTTTTTCAACTAATGGAGCAATATTTAATTTTTGTTCATCGAGTTGTTTAGAAAGGTTTAAATGAGCAGCACGTGATTTAAACTCATCAAGTTCAGCTTGTGAGCTTTCTAAACGAACTTTAATTGTTGCGTATTCTGATGTGTGTTGTCTGTTAAATGTTTCTTCACGTTGAAGTTCATTTTTAAGTTTTAAAATTTGATTTAAAGCGTTTGCTTTAATGTTTTCTAAACCAGGAATTAATTTTTCAAGTTCAGCAATTTTATTATCTATTCCAAGGAAGTCATCACTTTCTTGAGCTGTACCTCCGACAATAATACCACCAACACGGATGATATCTCCATCAAGAGTAACAACCATATATTTTTTATCTAAAATGGTTGAGATTTTTTCAGCTGATTTAATATCGTCAACCACAATAACATTTCCTAATAAGAAGTTTTTAAGTACGTTGTACTCGCTTTTAGTTTCAACTAGTTCACTAGCTAAACCGATAAATCCAGGGTGATTACGAACTACTAGTAAATAATCATCACGAATAAATTTATCTTTAATTGATGAAAGAGGAATGAATGTAGCACGTCCACCTTTGTTTTTCTTAAGGAAATTAACTGCTTCAACGGCAGTATCTGGTTTATCAACAACTACATGTTGTACAGCGTTTGCAAGCACTGTTTCAATCGCTGAAACATATTCTTGTGGCACTTTAATTAAGTCGCTGACTAAACCTTTATAACCCTTAAAGTTGTATCTATTTTCAACAATAGTTTTAGTTCCTTTAAATAAGTTAGTGTGTCTATTTTTCTTTTCGTTTAAGATTCCAAGGTGTGTTTTACAGCTTTCGATTTTTCTTTCTGCATCATTAACTGTAATATATTGTTCGTTAATTTGTTTTTTAAGACTAACAAGCTGATTATTTGAAGTTTCCATCTTGATTTCAAGATTATACTTAGTTTCTTTAAAGTAATTCATCTTGTGTTCAAGTTCCTGAATTGCTGAAACAATCGCTTCAATTTGTTCGTTTGTTGTGGTTTGAATTTCACCACGAGCAATTAAATCACGTCGTTCGTTTTCTTTAGCTTGAGTTACTTTCAGATCTGAAAGACGTAAATTAAGAGCTTCTCTTTTTCCACGAAGCTTATTAAGTTCACTAGTTAAAGCGTTTAATTCTGTGCGTTTATCGTTAATTTGTAAAGTGAATAAATCAATTTGTTCACGATAAGAGTTTTTAGTATCTTCAACCCCTGCTAATTCCTTATCAAGTTCATGATAAAGTTTTTCTAAACGAACAATTTCACTAGCTAAATAAGCAATTTCAACTTCTTTTAACTTAGTTGTTTTTTCTTTATAAGCCAAAGCTTTTTCAGCTTGTTTTCTAAGTGGTTCAAGTCTTTTTTGTAATTCTTTAATAACAATTTCAACTTGTTTTAAAGTACTTTCGGTACGTTCTAATTTTTTAAGAGCTTCTGTTTTTCTTAGTTTATATTTTGATACTCCAGCAGCTTCTTCAAAAATTAATCTTCTTTGTTCATCGCTTGATTGAGCAATATCAGAAACTGTTCCTTGCGAAATGATAGCTAAAGAACTTTTTCCGATACCACTTTCCATTGCGATAGCTTTAATGTCTTTGTGACGACAAGGTTCACCATTTAAAAAGTATTGGTTCACACCTTTACCACGTTCTAATGAACGAGTGATTGTAATAAAATCTGTATTAATACTTGAATTATGATCGCGATTATCAAATGTAAGTGTTACAGTTGCACGATTCATAGGTTGTACAGTTTTAGAACCAGCGAAAATAACATCTTCCATGTTATCTCCACGCAATTCTTTTGAGCTTTGCTCTCCAAGAACTCAACGAATAGCATCGTTAATATTACTTTTACCTGAACCATTAGGTCCAACAATTCCTGCTACACCACCATCAAAGTGTAGAACAATTGGTTCAGCAAAAGATTTAAATCCATGTGCTTCAATCTTAATTAATTTCATTTTGCACCTCACTTATTGAAGTTTGCTTAATGCATCTTTAGCAGCTTCTAATTCTGCTTCTTTTTTAGTATTACCTGTTCCTTGTCCAAAAATTTGATTATCATGTATTGCTTTAGCTTTAAATTGTTTATTTGCTAATTGCTCTGTTTGATAGGTAATATTTTCTTTACTAAAACTTTGGAAGTATTCTTGTAATTCAGTTTTAGCATCTTTATTATTTTCTAAGTGTACTTTATCAATAACTGGATAAATGTATGTTGCAATAAATTGTTGTGCTTTTTTTAGGCCTTGGTCAATATAAATTGCTCCAACAATTGATTCAAAAATGTCTGCTTGGACTTTGTGAGACTCTTTAACATCTTTTTCCATTTGTCCTGGACCTGTTTTTAAAATATCGATTAATCCCATATCTACTGAAATTTTGCTTAATGTATCAGTACATACTGCTTTGGCTCTTAATCTAGTTTGAAAGCCTTGGGTTAATTCTGGATATTTTAAAAAAATGTAAGAACTGGAAATAAATTGTAAAACAGCATCACCTAAAAATTCAAGTTGTTCGTAGTTCTTAATTTTTCCATTTTCATTTCTAGTAAATGATGAGTGAGTTAATGCTTCGATATATAAAATAGATTTATTTGGTTTAATATCGTGATTATCAAAAAACTCAGTTAAGTTATGTGACTTAGTCATTTTGTAATTTTCCTTTTAGTTGGTTTAGCAAGTCTTTTTCAAGAGCTTCCTTAATTGTATTAAGTGCTGAAGTGTATGAAAGCTGATCGCTTGATCCGTGTGCTTTAATTGCGATACCATTAACACCAATTACTCAAGCCGAACCAACTTGACGGTAATCAAGCACATCGCCAGCTTCTTTAAATGCTTTTTTTAGTCCTAATGCACAAATTTTTCTAAAGAAAGTTTTTGTAAAGTGTTCTTTTAATAAATCTTTAAAAGTAAAAATAGCACCTTCATAACTTTTAAGCACAAGGTTTCCGCCGTAACCATCAATTACAGCTACGTCGTTATACCCACGGAATAAGTCTCTTGGTTCACTAAATCCAACATAATTAATTGATTGATCTTCTTTTAAGATTTTGTTTGCTTCAACAGTATTTTCATTTCCTTTGTAATCTTCTGTTCCGATGTTTAATAAAGTTACTCTTGGATTTGCTTTATTAAACATAACGCTTGCAAAAATTGATCCTAACTTAGCTCATTCTACTAAGTATTCAGTTTTTGCGATTAAGTTAGCACCTACATCCATAAATAAAAACTTTTGTCCGTTAATTGCATTACATACTGGCATAAAAGCTGGACGAGAAACACCTTCAAGCCTTCCTAATTTAAAAGTTAAAGCAGTAATATAACTTCCGCTATCTCCACTAGAAAGTACTGCGTCGGCTTCATTATTTTTAATCATATCGATTGCTTGATTCATTGAAGTGCGTTCCATTAATGATCCACGTAAATCTTTTGGATTAGTTGGAACTTTTGGATTATTAATGTATTCAATATTATCAAGTTTAGTTAAGTTATCTAAAGAAGGAAAATCACCAATTAACTTAATTAAAAAAAGTGGATTACGCTGAGCAAAATCAATTGCAGCTTCTAATCCTGCTTTTTGTCCATTATCATTACCATTTAAATCAAAAACAATTGTATATTTTGTCATTATTCAGCTCCTATGTAGAATAGATAGTTAGGTTGATTTCCTTCAATGGTTTCAACTTCGACATCATATTGACCTTCGATAAAGTTGGTTAATTCATCAACTTGATCTTGTGAGGCTTCTTCTCCGTAATAAATACTAATAATTTCAGGAGAGTTTTTTTGCATTTGTTTAACAATGTATTTAGCAGATTGAATTGGAGATTTATTTGATGTAATAATTTTTCCATCAAGAATACCTAAATATTCACCTGAACGAATTTTTACATCATTAATTGTGGTATCTCTAACTGCTTGAACAACTTCACCACTTGCAACTTCAGAAATAGCATCAGTCATCATTTCGATGTTATCTTCTGGGTCTACTTCGTGACTAAAGTTCATAATCGCACTAATACCTTGGATTTGTGTTTTGGTTGGAATAACAATAATGTTTGAATCTTGGTAAATTTGAGCTGCTTGTTGAGCTGCTAAAATTACGTTTCCGTTATTAGGAAGCACAAAGACATTATCGGCATTCACTGCTTGAATCGCTTTAATAATATCTTGAGCTGATGGGTTTTGAGTTTGACCACATTCAACTACGTAGTCGCAACCTAATTCTTTCATTCTTTTAATAATACCGTTACCTAAGTTACATGACACAATTGCAATATCCTTACGGTTTGCGGTTTGAGACATTTCGTTTAAACGGTCAACGTTTGCTTTTGATTGGTTGGCTTGTAATGTCATATTTTCTGATTTGATTTTAATAAACTCACCAAATTTTTGAGCAAAGTTTAAAAGTTTACCAGGTTTTAGGACGTGCCCGTGTAATTTTAAAATATCATCATCATTAACCACTACAAGAGAATTAGCAAATTTTTCTAATCCTTTAGTAAATGCTTCTTTATCAAATTTATCAACATCATTTAATCTTACAAGTACTTCAGTACAGTAACCGAATTCACCTTCATAAACTTCTTGGTCGCTAATGAAGTTACTAATTTCATCGCCTGATTCAGAAATTTCAACTGGTTCACCTTTGAAGTAACTAAGCATACCAGTAAGGACAGTAAATAATCCTTCACCACCACTATCGGTAACTCCTACTTCTCTTAAAGTTTTAAGTTTGCTTGGTGTTTCATCACAACTCTTACGAGCAAATTTAACTACAGCTTCAAAAAACTCTAAAATTGTTAAATCTTGATTTCAACAGTGTTTTCTAAGATTTTCACTAGTTTCACGAATAACTGTTAAAATAGTTCCTTCAACTGGTTTAAATACTGATTTGTAAGCACGAGCACTAGCTGATTCAAAAGCTTCAACTAAATCATTAGTAGTTAAAGCAACCTTACCAGTGCATCCAAGTGAGAAACCTTTAAAAATTTGAGAAAGAATAACTCCAGAGTTTCCTCTAGCTTCGTAAATCATATCTAGAGCAACAGATTGAGAAACTTCTTCAACTGTAGGATTCTTATCGATTTGTAAATTAGGGATAACTGATGCTAAGGTAGAAGACATGTTTGTCCCAGTATCACCATCTGGAACTGGGAAAACATTCAGTGCATCGATTTTTTGTCTAGCGTTACTTAAGGCGTGCGAACCAGAAATAATCGCAGCAGCTAGATCCTTACCATTTAAAACTTTACTCATTAATTACTCCTCTAAAAATAATGGTCAACTTATCTAGTTTTTGTTTTTTACGTTTTAATGCATTTGTAACGTTTTGATTAAGTTGCGTAGCAATAAATTTGGTTTGAATCCCATCAAGTATTGATAATCCTATTTGAAAATTTCAACCTAAATCCGTTTTATCCACATAAATGTAGTCAAGTAATTTTTCATCATCTAATGCAATTGCCTCATCGGTTGTAAAGTTCTCATCAAATGTTAAAGGGTGAACTTTAGTAATTCCGATTGTTGAAAATAATGACTTTGCAAAGATTTCTTTGACTTCTAAGATATCCATTTTGCTCCTAACATATTACTCTAATATAATAGTAAATATATTTTACATTATTTAACATATATTTAAAGCACCAAAATGTACCTAAATTTAAAGTTTTTTCCATTGAAAATTCGACATTTTTATATGATATAAATATGGCTGAATCAATACAAAAAGCAATCGTTTTAAATATTCATGAAGACTCTGAAAACTTATTTATTGTGTCGTTTTTTACTAAAAATGGAATTTTAAAATTAGCTGCTCAAGGCTTAAATAAACCACTTTCAAAAAATCGTGTGAATTTACAAATTGGTGCATTAGTTGAAGTTGAATATTTTGCAGCTCGATTAAGTGGAAAAACAGGTAAATTAAAAAAATCTCATTTAATTAGTTCGATAAACATTGATGAACTTAAAAATGCAGAATTTGCTGATAAATATGTGAAATTATTAGCAAATATTCAAGCACCTAATCATGTTTTTGAACAGTGCCTTGAAATTTACGATTTAATTAGTCCTTTAACAGGAAATAAGATTTTAACATTTTTATATGCTCAATCATTAATTTACTTTGGTCTATGTCCTAATTTTACTAGTTGTCATTTATGCTTAAACGAACGTAATTTAATTCATTTTAATTTAAATGAAGGTGGTTTTGTTTGCAATCGACACGAAGGAGTTGAGGTGCAATCAATTGAGTTCTTGCAAGCTGTTTGATATTCATTTCATAGTTTAAAACAATATTTAATCGTGGTGTCTAATACGACGAATTTACATGTTTTAAGAATGTATCAAGCTTTAATTAGGGATAATGGTTACTATATTTAAAAATTCACTAGAAAAGCTCTAGTGAATTTTAAATTAGTTAAACTTAGCTTGTAATTCTTTAACCACAATTTCGTTTGATACAACAGGGTTAACTTGTCCACCTGTTTGTTTCATTAAAGCTCCAAGAACGAATTTAACAACACGTTCTGGTCTAGTTGTATATTCAGCAACAAGTGCTTCATTTTCAGCAATAATTTTATCAACAAGTTCAGTGATTAATTTAACATCTGTAATTTGTTTTAAGTGGTGTTTTTCAAGTAATTCTTCAATTTCTCCATTAAAGTTAACAAGTAATGGAATTAATTTTTTAAGTGACTTTCCTGAAATTACTTCTTGTTCAAGAAGTTCTAGCGATTGAGCGATGTGTTCTGGTTTAATTCCTAACTCATATGCTAAAACACCTTTAGTGTTAGCAAGAGACACAATTTCCGCAAAGAAAACTTTAGAAAGTTTGTCTTTATCTGCATATGGAATTGAGTCAAAATATTTAGCTAAATCTAAGTCATCAATTAATGATTGAATGTAAATAGGTTGAATGTTATTGTCGATATATCTTTGTTTTTTAGCGTTTGGTAATTCTTTAAGTGTTACCGAATTAATAAATTCATCTGAAAGTTTAATAAATGGAATGTTTGGATCTGGAAAGTATTTATAGTCTACAGTTCCAGTTTTTGTACGCATAACAACGTTAATATTGTTTTGATCATCAAAACGTTTTGTTTGTTGATAAATTGGTTCACCTTTGTGTAATTTTTCGCTTTGGTGTTTAATTTCAAATTCGATTGCTTTTTTGATATTTGAAAGAGAGTTCATATTTTTAATTTCGACCTTTGTTCCAAATTGTTTTGTACCATATGGGCGAAGTGAAATATTAATATCAGCTCTTAAACTTCCTTGTTCAAGTTTAGCATCTGAAATTTCTAAACATTGAGCTGTCTTTTTAATCATATCAACGTATGCTGCAGCTTCTTCAGCATTTCTAATTACTGGGTAAGTAACAATTTCAATTAATGGAATTCCAGCACGATTGTAATCAAGTTTTGTTCCATCATCACTGTGGTGTTGTCTTGCAGTATCTTCTTCAAGGTGAATTCTTTCAATTTTAATTGTTTTAGTTCCTTCGCTAGTTTCAATTTCTAAAGTACCATTAGAACCAATTGGACGGTAAAATTGTGTAATTTGGTATCCTTTTGGTAAGTCTGGGTAGAAGTAATTCTTTCTATCAAAATGAAGTTCATCATCAATTGTCATATTTAAAGCTTTTGCTAAAGCTACACCGAATTTAACAGCTTGTTTATTAACAATAGGTAAAGTTCCAGGATAAGCTAAATCAATTTGGTTTGCACAAGTATTAGGTTCAGCATTAAAGTCGATTCTACTTGGAGAAAACATTTTTGTTTTTGTTTTTAATTCTAAGTGAATTTCAATTCCGATAATTGTTTCAAAATTAGTCATTTAAACCTCCAATGATTTCTTCAAAGTATTCTGCGTATCCTAATAATTTTTCATCTTGATAAATTTTTGCATCAAGTGCAATACTATATGGTAATCCTTCATGTTTTGCAAGCGGAATAGTAATTGAAGGGTTTCCAGCAAGGTTGCTTCCTGTTAAGATATAGTCCATTACATCGTGTTTAGTTGTATCGGTGAATTTAGGTGCTACACCTACGTATGCTGGATAAAGTACAGCGTCAGCTTGTTCGTGTAATGAGTTAAGATAATCTTTAATTACTCTCCGAGCTTGTTGTGCTCTAACAAGTAATTCTTTTTGGTTTTCTTCATATAAGAAATAACTTCCTAAACTAAGACGTTCTTCTACCATTTTTCCAAATTTAGCACTACGTGTATTAGTCATAATTTCTTCTCAAGAATTTCCATTAACTCTTGAACCAAAAGCAATACCATTTAAGTTCGCAAGGTTTGAAGAGGCTTCTGAGAATGAGACGATTTGGTAAACTGGTTTAATCGCTCTTAAAATATCTAAGTTTGGTTTAATGATTTCTACTTTAATGTTTTCGTTTCTTAATTTAGCAACTAATTTGTCAAAACTTGCTTTAGTGTAGTCTTCTAAGAATTCACTAAAGTCTAAAACGATAATTTTGTTTGGTTTTGTTTTAACTACGTTACCCATTTTCACGTGAACACTGGTCATATCTTTTTCATCCACACCATAAAGTGCGTATGAAGCTAAAATTAAGTCATTCATATTGTGAGCAAAGTAAGCTACTGTGTCTAATGATGAAGAGTAAGCAAACATTCCATAACGGCTAATTGCACCATAAGAAGGTTTGAATCCAATAATTCCGTTATAACTTCCAGGTAAACGAACAGAATCTCCTGTATCACTTCCTAAAGCAAGACCTACATTTTTAGTAAAAGTAGCAACAGAACCTGATGAAGAACCGCCAGCGTATCTCGAACTATCAAGTGGGTTGGTAATTATTCCGTATCCACTAAATGTTCCGGTTCCTCCAAGTGCAAGTTCGTCATTATTTACTTTGCCGACTGGAATACATCCGTGATCTAATAATCTTTGTACTGAAGTAGCGTTATAACTTGGTTGGAAGTTATCTAAAATTTTTGAACTAGCACGAGTAACTTGGTCATCAGTTGCAAAAACATCTTTAATTGTTAAAACTACATTTGAAAGGATTTGACCTTGAGCACATCCTTTTTTAGTTTTATAAACTGCAGCTACTGCATTATTTTTATCGTTTAAAAGTTCTTGTTGAGCTGCCTGAAAATTTCCTAAATTTTTAAATTTACGTTCCATTATTTAACCACCTTCGTAAGAATTACATAGTCTTCATCTTTATCTGCGGCATTCTTTAGAATATCTTCTTTTGTAATACTTCATTTTGTATTTTCGACATCTTCACGTAAGAAGTCCACAAGTGGTGTTTCATTTAAATGTGTAAGAGGATTAACATTTTTTAAATCCAATTTATCTAATGCCTTAAGTTCTTCTTGTAATTGGTGTCAGTTTTCTAAAATGTGTTCTACAACTTCATCGGTTGGTTCAAGCATTAAAGAACTAACGATTTCTCTAAGTTTTTCTTGATTGATTTCTTTCATTAGAATCTCCTATCATTTTGGTAAACAATAAAAATCAACTTTATTTAAATATTTTAATTCATTATTTAAACCATCTAGTTTTAAATAATAAGAATGTAGCATTAAGCGTTCTGCTTTTTTACCACCGTATTTTTTATCGCCATAAATTGGTTTACCAATATTTTGTAAAGCAACACGAATTTGGTGTTTACGTCCTGTTTTAATTTCTGCTAGTTTACGTTTTCCATCAAAAGTTAAAATGGTAATAGCTTGTTTTGAATTAGGCCTTTCAGTACGAGATGCTTTCATTTTACCTGTTTCATAATCTTTAAACATATATAAAACCACTTCACGTTTTGCTTCGTTAAAATCACTTAAAAATTGGTATTTTTTTGTGAATTTTGAATGAGCTTCATTTAATTGGACTAACGCTTGATAAGTTTTAGCGTATAAAATAATTCCGCTCGTTTCTTTGTCTAATCTACCAACATGTGAAGGTTTAAAACTATCAGTTTGTTTATATTTTAAGTATGCTAACACTTGAAAATCTAAACAATCATCACTTCCGTGAACTTCTACTGCAGTTTTTTTGTTGATTACTAAAATATTTTGATCTTCATATAGAATATCTAAATCACCTTTTTTGTATTTGATAACTTCTGTTTTTTGAGCCTGTTCAATTCCGTAAACAACAATATGGTCGCCTTCTTGTACTAAGTAATCTTTTTTGTTGTTTCTTACATTGTTAACTTTAATATCTTTTTTACGAAACAGCTTTTCAATTTTACTGATTGGTACATTATTTAAATATTTAACTAATAATTTAAATAATGTCCGACCAGCATCGTTTTTCGTTGCGATTAATTCAAACATATTTTCCTTTCACAAAATAAAAAAATAAACCTCAAAGAGGATTATTGTTCTCTTTGACTACTAAATAAGTCAAAGTCATTATTTTCGTTTTCTACACCTTCGATGTAATTAAAATCATTTAATGATGGTAAGTCACGCATTGTAGTAATTCTAAAATAATCATAAAACTTGTTAGTTACACCGTAAAGTAATGGATGCCCTGGAGTAGGTGATACACCTACTTCTTCAATTACACCTTTAACTAACAATGTATTAATAACTTGATCGCTAGCTGTACCACGAATTGTAGCAATTTGACCACGTGTAATTGGTTGTTTATATGCAATAATACCAGCAACCTCAATAGCGGCATTAGATAATCGTTGTTTTTTGGTTACGCTCACCATTTTTTGAATGTATTCTTTGACGCTTTCACGTGTTGCTAATTTATATACATCATTAAACACTACAACTTTTAAACCACGATCAACTTCGTTAAAAGCTTTATGAAAATCGTTCATTACTTTTTTTGCTTCCGCATTAGTATTTAAATTAAAAATTTCTTTAACTTGATCTAAAGTTAAACCTTCATCACCTTGAATATAAAGTAACGCTTCTAAAATTTTATTTTTCATAGAATGCTTCTCCTCTAGTTATTACAATTTTATCAAATTGAGTATTTTGCTCAATTTTTAAATATTGTTGTCTTGCTAAATCTAAAACAGCAATTAAAGTAACAACAAAGTGTTTTAATGAAGGCAAATCAAAAACTTGTTCAAATGAAAGCTGTTCGTGTTGTTTTAATAAGTTTTTTAAATATCCTAATTGATCAGCTGGTGTTAAATTGAAGTTATCAATTTTTGTTTCTCTTAAATGTTGTGCGTAACGACGTTCAAACATTTTTCTTAAAACAGAAATTAGTTTTAAAGGGTTTGAATGTCCATCTAGCTTAGAATCATCGTCATCTACAATAAATTCATCTACACTACTTGGCTGTTTAATATAAATATTTTGTCTTTCAGCTTCAAACTTACGTAAGACTTCTTTAACTTCCTTAAATTGTTGATATTCAATTAATTGTTGAAGCAGTAAGTTCTTTTGTTCTTCGATTTCTTCATCTGGTTCATCTTTTGGATCTTGCAATAGCATTTTAGCTTTTAAATCAATTAAAGTAGCAGCCATTACTAAGTATTCACCAGCAATATCAACTTCATTATCTTTTAAATGATTGATAATCTCTAAATATTGATTCGCAATATCTAAAAGATTGACTTCCATAATGCTGATTTTTTTGTCTTTAATTAAACTGAGTAATAAGTCTAACGGACCATCGAAGTTATCGATTTGAAAAGTATATTCATTCGAAATAAATTCATCTGATTTTTCTGATTTTTTAAAATATTGATTAGTTTTCTTTTTGGGCATGTCTTGCAATTTCCTCTGCAATCATTTTTCTGGTTTTTTCTGCTATAGCTTTCGAATCTTGGTTAATTAAACTACTTGCCTTAATTGGTTTTAAAAATGAGATAGTGATATTTAAACGTCCAGTTCTCTTTTTATCCATTGCGTGTTCAGAATTAATAATTGCAACTGGAACGATTGATAAGTAGTTCTTTTGAGCTGTTAAGAAAGCTCCAGCTTTAAAGTCTCCTAATTCATCACCTTTAACTCTAGTTCCTTCAGGGAAAATAACACCATATGTTTTTTGTTCTTTAATGAATGTTCCAAATTCTAAAACTGTTTGAATGCTTTCTCTAAAGTTAGAACGATCAATTAAAAATGTATCTAATAAATTCATTGCATGTCTTACGATAAATTTATCGTTTAACTCTTTTTTAGCAACGAAGTTAGGGATTTTGTGTTTTTCTCCATAAGCTTCACTTTGTTTTTCAAGTGCTGCAATTACAACAAATGGATCAATATTAGATTTATGGTTTGGAGCTAATAACACACCACCTTTAGTTGGTAAATTATCATATCCTTCGATAATTAAATCAATGTTATAAAGTTTAAGTAATTTTTTAGACACATTTAACATATACTTATGTCTATCTTCTAGTAACATTTGCTCAGGGTTTCTTCTGTATTTACGTGAAAATTTTCAAATTTTTCTAAAACGGTGTAATCAAACTGGTGCTAGAAAAATCTTTTTAAGTCATGGTTTAATTGCTAATTGTTTCATTAATCTCCTTCTCTTTCAATCACAAAAGCAATAAGTAAATCTTTTTCGTGACTAATTGATATTTCAAAATTTTTAAAAGTTCATCGGTGATTGATTTTTTGAAGATTTATTTTACTAAATTCATAATAATCATTATTTGCTTTAAAAATAGCTTCTTTAATTGCTCATGCTCGAGCTAAAAATTTTGCTTTTTTATCGTCTTGTAATGTTTGAAAAAGCTCAAATTCTGCATCACTTAAAATACGTCTTGCAAAATATGAATCAACTTTTTCAAATCTTGAAATAGTAGTAATATCAACGCCAATATGTTTCATAAAATGAATTATATTAAATTCAAGCAATCAAAATATTTGTTTTTCTCATTCTTGAATTTTGCTGTTAGAATTTTATAAAATAAATGTTATTTTTATCTGTAAATCTATGAACTGTTTAAATAAATAAAATTATATAATTATTTATGAATTAATAGTGCTTATTTATAGATAAAAATACAAAATTACAGTAAAGGAATTAAATATGAAACAGAAAGCAAAAATTTTATTAACTTTGGCTAGTGGAGTTGCTACAATTGCACCTTTTCTAATTACTATGTCAAATAGTGCAAGTCGAAGTGCTGGAATTCAATATTTTGGAAATGATAGTACCGAATTCTCTGGAAAATATGTTGAAAATTCATACATTGATTTTACCAAGAGTGGTCCACAAAATAACACAGATATTTTCTTAAACTTTTCTAATCGTTTAAATGACAATACTTCGTTTGAGTGAACTAACTATACAGGTTCTTGAGGACTTTATTCTTATGCAGGACTATCAGGTGGAAGTTCATTTAAGAGTACAAGTATTATTCCGAATGACGAAGGTTCATTAAAGAGTGTAGGTATTCAAAATGTGGTTAATATAGAAGAAATTACACCTGGAACAATGCGTGATTCTTATCCTTTATCTAATATGTTTTACAATATGTCAGTTCCTAAAAAACGTAGATGAAGAGCTACTTTTAATAACTGATATGTTCCTAATAATCCAGGATGAGGTGGAGCACCAGCAAATGCTAGTCAAGGATTAAAACTTAATACATACGGTAATATTCGTTTTGGTGTAGCTTTAACAAAAGATATTCAATTAGTTGATAACTCTGTACGTATTGCGATGTTTTTCCAAGATCAAAAATATCAATTGCAACCAGAAAGTGATGGTGTTGTTGGTAAAGTTTGAGAATTGGTTAATAATGATATGTCAATTTTTAACTACAATACTCCTGTATATCTTCGTCCACGTCCCACTAGAACCGCTAATAACGAATTTAATTTAGATAAATTTAATGTAAATCAAATTGTAATTGGAAATACTGGTTTTAATCAAAAATTTAATTGACAACCAGCTAATGATCCAGGTTGAACAAATGATTACAATACACCATATATTTTGCATAACTTAGCATACGAAACAGTTGATAATAATTCGTCAACTCAAAATGATGTTTATTGATTACAACAAGCTGGTAGAGAAAAGGATGGACCACCAGACAATAAATGATCTAATTTCTTAATGGGAGACTTGTTACCGTTCAACGACAAAGAACCTAGAGATCAAAGTGCTTATGCTAAAAACTTAAGAAACATTGGTTCTGTGCTTTATGGAAGAATTTCAAATGGTAATTACTGATATGCAAATTCTAAATATAATCCTACAGTTGTAATGGAGTTTGAAACTGTAGATAATATGGACGAAATTGGTAATCAATGACCATTTGCAGAAACAACACCTTCTGGAATTACTGCAACAGTAGCTTGATACCGTGGTTATAATGGTCTTGGTGATAAAAATAACACAGTAGCTTCTAACTCGGTTTCTTTTGATCGTTCAAATTACCGTACAATTAAAGTTCAAATTCAAGAACAAGCGGTAGGAAATGAAAAAATTAGTGAAGCTAATTTAAATAATGTTTTCTTACCAGATAGTTATGGTTATGAATTATGATGAAAAAATACTAAGATTGCAGAATTTCCTGAAACTATAGTTGAAATGGGTAAAGGAGACACATATCAAACAGCCATTAAAGGTAATAATGTTTATAACATTAATTTAACATTTAGAACTGATGTTTCTAAATGACCTGCAGATATGAAATCTGAAGCTAATTTCTTAAATAGTGATAATTTAGTGCTTAAGAGATACTTTAAAGATCCTAAAATTGGTGGTTTCTTCTATAACTACGGAAATACTGGAAATGATGAAAGTAGTCACCACTCAGTTTCTTGAAGAGAAAAATATAAAGCAACCGATGGAAACTTAGGTGGTACATTCTTTGATACAAATTCTTGAGAACGTGATGGAAGTTTATTATTCTATTCAGATGTGCAATGAAATAACACTAATGGATTTAATAAGCTTTATGCATTAAATGGTTCTGAAACAGCTCAAAGCGTGAACCACGCATACTTCGGACCTGCAAACTTAAAAATTTATGATAAATGAGACTTTAATAATCAAAAATTATTAAAAGATCAATCAACACAATTTGTCAATGCAATTTTTAGTGATTGAGATAGCACTCACTTTGGCGATAACAATATTTGATTAACTAATTTATATAACTTATTACAAGCTGACTATGAAGCTCCAAGAGTTTTAAATGAAGTTAATAATTGATATCAACCAGTGATGAATTATTTAGCAGATCCTAATTCAAATAGTTCACAAGAATTCCAAAAAAATAATCTTTGATTAAATGTTTACCAACAATCTGAAAGTACAGAAGCTAAACAAAAAAATACCAGATACATTCAATATATTTTTAACTCACCAGAACTTCAAAAACAATTAAAAGATGGAATTAATAATCTTGCAAACTGAGAATCTGTTTCAACTCCTAAATTCGAAGGAACAACAGATACCAATGAATCAGCTAAGAAAATTAACGATTTAATTCAAGCAGTTTTTAAAACAATCGAAAATTTAGTGACTGCTAAAAGTTTAGGTTTTGATAATAAGCAACAAACAGCTACTGAATTAATTGCAACGGCACTTAGCAAAATCGATACTTTATCAACTCAATATTTTGCACTTAGAACAATTGCTTTATTTAAAAACGCTGTTTTAAGTTTAACTAACCGTGAAGATGTAATTAAATACGTTAATGCTTTATTAGAGTTACAAACTAAATTACAAAATGCTCAAAGCATTTACAATAAATACAGTGTTGTACCAACTGATAAATACGCAAAATTACATTCAAATGTTGTAACTTCAACATACCAAGCATTTTTAACTAATTTAAATCAAACTAAAACATTACTTAAAACTATTTCAGATACTTATAAACCAATAAAAGGATTAACCCAACAAGCAGATACTACTTTAGAAAAAGTTTTAAACTTTAACAAACAATTTAATCCAGAAAGTATTGAAACGTCATATCAAGCAATTAATGTAGATATTCTAAATGCTAAAGCTCAAGTTAATGCTTTTAGTGGATTAACTGCAGAACAAAAAACTAATTTAAATAACAAATTAGATGGTATTTTAACTAGTGAAAATCCAAACTACAAATTATTAGAAAATTATCCAGATAGAGAACTTAAAATTGCTGCAATTTTAATTTATGCAAAATTCATTAACTTAATTAATTCACAACAAAATAATATTTGAACTCAAAATTCATATCCAATCACTACAGCTTCATATACTAATACAATCAACTTACAAGGATTTACTAACAAACAAGTTGATGGAGTAGAGTTGCAATTAGGCACTGAATCACATCCAGAACTTCCAAATTATGATGCTAATGGTTATAAAGCTTGAATTATTCCTAACACAACAGTAGATAGTGCTTCAGTTAACTACTGATGACAACCATCTGCAAAAGAACTTTCAAGTGGAAATACCAACTATCCAAAAGTACAGCAAGAATGAAATGTAGTTGATTTAAAAAATCCTTACACACTTGGAAATAAAATTTTAACTGCTTTTGAAACTGATATTGATACAACTCACTTTACTAGTGAACAACAATTAAACACTTTCTATAATGATTGAGTAGCTAAATTTAATTTAATTAATGAGTTAGATAATCAATATTTAACAGCTAAAGGTAATAATTGAAATAACGAAGCAATTTACCAAAACTTACACCAAAGTTATGTTGATGATGTAATTAACTCAAAAGTAGATAATAGTGCTAAAATCAAACAATTAATTACTAATTTAGCCACACAATTTACCGAACTAAATAACTTATTTAATCAATATTTAGTGATGCCACAAGGTAAATCACAAGTTGAATTAACTAATAGTGATTATATTTTTGGTAATGGTCAATTCTATGGATCTCAAAATAAAGACCACGCTCAAGAATGAGTGGTAAATGGTGAAATTCAATTACCATTGAATTCACAAAATGTTTTACCTTTAATTGCTACTTTATACCAAGTTTTAGGTAAAGATGCCCAAGGAACATTTAATGGATTTAATGGTACAACTACAACTGCTAATCTTCCGGCTGCTTTAAGTGTTGTTTTAGCTTCAAAATATAATATAAACGAAAATAACTACTGAGTTTATGAAAGTGATAAATTAGAGTTATTAATCAATGCTTTAAAAGAAACATTTAATAGTTTATTAAATGGTAGATATGTAGCTGCAAAAGAATTCCCAAATACATTTAGCAATTACTTTGCAATGGATAAAAAAGGAACACCACTTTATACTCAAGATGATGTTTCTCAATTTATTCAAGAACACCAAACAGAATTTAATGCTCAAACCTTCGAATGAAAAAATAATGCAGATGCTCCAGTTTATAAACTTTGAACTCATGAGTTTATTAAAAATAAATTAATTGAGTGATTTAATGAACCGGCTCAAAAACAATGATTTGGTAAATATGAAGCTTCTAACGCTTTACAAGCTTTAGAAGATATTCCGAATACAACTTTTGCTGATACTTTAGAAAATCAACATCATAGTGCTCTTAGTTACTTACAAGCTTGACAATATGAAGTTCAACAAATTATTGCTCAAAAAGAAGCTGCTTATGATTTAGTTAAAAATTATCCAAATTTAACAACAGCTCAAAAAGAAGCTCTTAAAGTAGATGTTTCAAATTGAAGTATGTTTGATGGTAATTCAATTCACATTTACTCAAATATGGATAAATATTTTGACAATGTCTCAAACGTAAATGAAAAGCTTTATATTGAACCACTTAAGATGAAGAACTTTGCAACATTTTTAAGTGAGTTAAACACAATTACAGGTAAATTAAATAATTTGGTTGATACTATTAATTCTGAATTACATCCAAATCAAACTAATGAAGATCCTTTACTTAAATTAGCTTCTAATCGTGCAAGTTTCATTACTGCTTATAATTTAGTTTCTCCAACTGACTTTAGTAAGTTTGCCAACATTATTCCTAGTGCTACTAACCAAGGTACTCCTTCAGTAACTCAGCTTTATGATAATTTAAAAGCTGAATACGATAAATTAAATGGTTACTACAACCAATTAGTTTCAGAAATTAGTGAAATAGATCCAAAGATTAAAGCTTACATCACTGAACCTAAATTTAATACAGCAACAGATATTTCAACTGTTAGTCAACAAATTAATAAAGCACAAAAAGATGCAGCTTATAAATCTGTTTTAGAAAAATTAGCTACGGCAGTTGCAAATCAAATTAATACTGAAAGCAACTTAAACCCAGCTCAAAAAGCTGATTATGCTGCTCAAACTAAAGCTGCTACAATTACTAAGTTTAATGATTTAGTTCCTATTATTGAAAATGCTCAAGCGAAAAACACAGCAATGGGATTATTACAAGATCAAATTAACATTGCTAATACAACTAAAACTTCTAAAGCAGAGTTAATTAAACAATTAGCAGCAATTAATAGTCCGGAATTAGCAGCATTTAATAATGCATACCAAGCTGCAATAACAATTAAACCGCAAGATAGTGCTAATGGTGAAGTTTCAACTGTTGAAGCAATTAATACTGCTACAGAAAATCTAAAGAAAGCTTTAAACGATCTAGATAATGCTTTTGTAAAACAAGAAATCCGTAATGAATTATCAAAAATTGATAATAATTCATCAAAAGCATTGCAAGACTATAAAAACACAGTTAATGATTATCTTAACCAACCACATACTACAGCTGAATTACAAAATAAATTAGCTGAAGTTAAAGATAAGATTTTAAAAGATCCGTTACAAAAAGCAATCGAAAATGCTGAAAGTCAATCACCAATTTCACCAGAATTACAAACAGCAATTAATACAGCTAAAGGTGAAATGGATACTGTAAGTAATGCTACTGAAGTTCAAACAGCAGTAAATAAACTTAATGATGCTATTAAACGTAATGAGTTAAAAACTGAACTTGATAAAGCTAAAGCAATTAGCAATCCATCTACAAAACTTCAAAACGTGATTAAAGATGCTGAAAACACTTGAACAAATTCAAATGTAAATGATTATCAAAACCAAATTGATAAATTAAAAGATGCGGTTCGTAAAGAAGCGCTTGATAAATCAATTGATACTGCTAATAACTTACCAGCAGCTTCAAAACAAAATAATGAATTACAAGAAGCATTAAATAATGCTAATAGTATTTCAAATAATCCAAATGCTACAGATGAGCAAATTGCTGATGCTAAAGATAAACTTGATAAAGCTATTGCTAATGCTAATAAAGTAGCAACACTTAAAGAAGAGTTACAAAAATTAATTGATCAAGCTAAACAAACTCCAAATAATGCTTGAATGAATGACTACATTCAAACAGCTCAAGGAGTACACGATAATGTTAATGCAACTGAAAATGATGTAAATGCTCAAATTTCAAAATTAAAAGAAGCAATTGCCACAGCAGAATTTGCTAACAAAGTTGCTGACATTCAAACTAAAAATCCTAACCCTTCAAATAAATTAACTAGCGAACTTGAAACTGCTAATAACTTAATTACCAAAGCTAAAAATGAGTTAGCAAATAACCAAGCTACAAATAGTACTGTTTCAAATGCAACTATTAGTGAATTAACTAATGAAGCAACTAAATTAGAAAATACAGTAACTAAAGAACCACTTGCTAAAGCAATTGCAAACGCTAGTGCAGTGACTGAACCTACAAATAAAGATGATAAAGACGCTTACAGTAAACTACAAACTGCTATAGAAACAGCTAATAAAGAGTACAACGTTGAAACACCAGTTGCTAATACAATTAATGATCAAGCTGCTAAATTAAATACTGCTTTAGATATTTATCATTTAGCTCAAACAGTAAATCAAGCTACACCAGTAGAGAACAAAACAACTGGATATCAACAAATTTTTGATGATGCTTCAAAAATTCTTAACGCAGTTGCAAATTACAATGATTTAACTAACGAACAAATTGCCGAGAAAGTTAAAGAAGCTTTAAATGCAGTTCAAACACCAGCACTTAAAGAAACTAACTTAACTCCACAAGAAGTGATTAACTTAGCAACTAAATTATTAAACGAAGCAACTTTAAAAGAACCACTTGAGAAAAAAGTAGTTGAAGCTAACAAAGTATTAGAAAGATTAAATAATAAAGCAAACGAAAATCCAGCAGGATTAGAAACTGAAATTGCTAATATTAAAAAGCAATATGATGCATTAAATACTGCTATTACAGATGCAAATAATAAATTAGCAATAACACCAGTTGAAGCTGCTCAAAGCTACATTGATCAAGCTAATAGCTTAAATACTGCTATTAATACAGCAAATTCGTTTATTAATCAAGAATTAGCTAAATTACAAGATGCAATTACTAAAGCTAATGCAGTTGAACCAAAAAGTTTAGATTTAACAGTTGCTATTTCAAGTGCTGAAGGTTTATTAAAACTTCCTAATTCAAATATGGTGGATGTTGAAAAAGAAATTGCTGCTTTAAATAAAGAAGTTGCTAAAAATAAATTATCAAACGCAATTGATTTAACACCTAGCGATCTGAAAAAGAACGAAACATTTAAACAAGATATTCTTGATCCAGCTACAAAAGTCTTAAATGATGCTAGTTCAACAACTAGTGATTACAACGAACAAGTTGCTAAAATTGAAACAGCAATTAAAAAACAACCACTTTATGAAGCTTATAATAATGCTTTAAGTCAAAATCCCAAACGTCCAGAATTACAAGAAGCGTTAAAAAATGCCAAAGCAATTCTTGATGATCCAAATAATCAATATAAAGATCAAAACGAAGATTTCTTTAATGATGAAGCTGCCAAATTAAACAAAGAAGTAGCTTTAAATGAGCTTAATAATGCACTTACAAATGCTAAAAATGTTCCAACAAATGAGCAAAGTGACGAACTTAAAGCTGCTATTACAAATGCAGAAAACACTTTAAGTAATCCAACTAACTCAACAACTGAACAAATTCAAGCTCAAACTAAAGACTTACAAAATGTAGTTGATCGAAACAATTTAGTTAATGCTTTAAAAGAAGCGAATGATTTATTACCAACTTTTGGTGATCCAAACGATCCAAATCATAAACAAGCTAAAGAACTTAAAGATGCAATTGATGCAGCAACCAAAGTTAATGCTAATAAAACTTTAACTAAAGCTAAGTACGATGAAGCTGCTAATACACTTAAAGCAGTAGTTGAAAAATTACAACAAGCATTAAACAATCAAAAAGATCGCTTAAAAGAATTAATCAAACAAGATGAAGAATTAAATGCTGATTGATTAAATCCAATTATTAAACATGCTAAAGCAGTTGATTCTAATAACGCTGCAACACTTGATCAAATTAACGAGCAAATTGCTAAGTTAGAAACAAGTATTGATTTAAATGCTTTAAAAGAATTAATTAAGAAAGTTGCTAAAGAAAATGCTCCTGTGTCAAATGAGTTAAGTCAAATTTTAGCTGATGGAACACAGTTTGTAACTCAAGCTGAAAGCACACTTGATACTAAACCATTTACTACAACATTACAAAACGAAATTACTACTGGTATTACAAACCAAACTGGTTGAATTTACCAAGGAAGTCACATTGAACCAGGATTTAAAGCTTATGATAAGCTAACAAGCTTACCAACAACTCAACCTGAAAGCTTACAAAATGACTATCAAACTGCAATGAATAATGCTCAAAGCATTTTAGATAACATTGTTAATAATTTAGCTCCTACTACTCCAACTATTGAACCAAACGTACAAACACAAATTAACAATCAAGCAAATAATATTAAACTTGTTGGTGATATCTTTGATTTACAAACCGCAGTTGCTAATGCTAATAAGATTAGTAATCAAAGTCAAGACTTACAAAATGCAATCAAAGATGCTAATACCATCTTAAATGGTTTACAAAACCAAAACCTAAATGATTGACAAGCTAATAACCAAACAGCAAATACTATTAAAGAAGGTGATTTAACCAATCCAAAACTTAAAGCGGCTGACATTACAACTGCTAATGAATTAGTTAATAAAGCTGCAGAGTTACTTAACAATGCAATTCTTAAAAACAATTTAAGTTTAGATTTAGAATATGCTAAGAAAGTGCAAACAGCTCTTGCAAATGCTACAACTACTGGACTTAAAAACAATAGTTCAATTACCAATGCTACAAATACGAAAACAGCTTATGAAACTTTAAGTAACAAAATCACAGCTGCAGAAAACTTATTTAACCAAGAACCAGTAGCTACAAATGAAGAATACAATAACACAGCAAAACAATTATTAGCTGATACTAACCAAGCTAAAACACAGTATACAAATGCAATTAGTGAATTAAGTACACAATTAGGTCTTGCAGAAGATGCTAACCCTAAATCAAGTGAGTTAACTAATGCAATTACTGAAGCTCAAACATTATTAGATAATGCTAAAGCAGCTGAAAACACAATGGATAGTCTCCAAGGTGCTACAGCAATTAAATTAATTGATGCTGCTGACAAATTAATGAATGAAATAGCTAAAAATAATTTAGCTAATGTAATGAATTCAGTTCCTAAGGAATTAAAAGATAATGCTACCTTTAACACTAATGCTTGAACTCCAGCTAATACAGTGTTAAATGATGCAAACTCTAATGCTGAAGCTTACGATAAAGCTGCTAAAGCTTTAGAATATGAGCTTACTAAACAAAAACTTTATGAAGCTTATAAAGATGCTTTAGCTCAAAACCCTATTAATGCTGCATTACAAACATTGATGGATGAAGCTAAAACAATGTTAGATGATAAAACTAATAATCCAGCAAAAACTGAAGCAGACTTTAATAATGAAGCTGATAAATTATTAAAAGCTATTGAACTTAATAAGTTAGATAATACAAAACAATCTGCTGACCAAATCACTCCTAAATCTCAAGAGTTACAAGATGCTATTACTAAAGCAAATGAAACATTAGCAAATCCAAATAACAAAACTACTGCTGAAATTACAGCTCAAACTAAAGACTTACAAAATGTTGCTGATAGAAATAAATTAATTAATGCTCTTACAGATGCAAATAACTTATTACCAAAATTAAATGGTGCTGATGCAAAAACTTTAAGAGATGCAATTACTGAAGCAACCACAGTAAATAACAACAAAGGTTTAACTAAAGCTGAATATGATGCAGCTGCTGATAAATTAAATGCAGTTGTTAAGGAGTTTGCTGATAAATTAGCACATAAAAAAGAAGCTCTTGAAGAATTGATTAAACAAGCTAAAGATACTAACCATCCATGAATGAACGATTTAATTAAAGATGCTGAAAATGTTGCAAACAACCCAGTTGCAACTGATCCAGCAATTGATAATCAAATCAATAAATTAACTGTAGCTTTAGAACTTGATAAATTAAAAACTAGAACTGAAGCAGTTTCAACAAGCAATCCTACACCTTCACACGAACTTAAAGGTGTGCTTGATAATTCAAATAACTTAATTAACCAAATCGAAACAGCAATTAAACAAGATGTTTCTAACGACCAAGTCACTGAGTTTAACGATAAAATTGCTGCTCAGATTAAAGCTTTAAATAAAGCTAATAACCTTGAACCAGTTTATTTAGCAAATGATAAAGTTAATGCTATTTCAAGTACTCAACCAGCAGACTTACAAGATTCGTATAACCAAATGAAAGAACTTGCAAGTACTGTATTAAATGATATTGCTGCTACTACTCCAGATACTGAAAACCTTGAAGCTGCTGAAAGCACAGCAGTAACTGAAGCTGCAAGTAACATTGATTTAGCAAGAGAAATTTTTGAATTAAAACAAGCGGAAGTAGTTGCTAGTCCAATTCAAAATAAAACAACTGACTTTGCTAAGATTTTTGCTGATGCTCAAACATTACTTAGTGCTATTAAGGATGTAAATCTACAAACAGCTCAAGCAATTAGAGATAAAATCAAGGAATTACAACCACAACTTCAAACCGAAGCTCTTAAAGACAATAATTTAACTAACGCAAATCAAATTATTACTAAAGCAACAGAATTATTACAAGCTGCAACTGTAAAAGAACCGCTTGCTAAGAAAATTGCTGAAGCAAATAAAGTGCTTGAACTTTTAAATAATGGAACAATCACTGTACCAGAAAACTTAAAAGATCAAGAAATGACAATTGAAAAGAGAAAAGAAACTTTACAAAATGCAGTTGATTTAGCAAATGAACAAATTAATGCAGTTCCAGTTAAAACAGCTACTGAATACGAAAATGAAGCTGATAGCTTAGATGAACAAATTCAAATTGCTGAAAAATTAATTTCACAAATTAAAGATGCTTTAAAAGAAGAAATTGCTAAAGCTCAAACAATTACTCCAGCACAAGATTACTTAACTAATGAAATTGCTACAGCAAATGCGTTACTAAGTAATCCAAATGCTAAAGCGATTGAACTTGTTAAAGAAATTAGTAAATTAAAAGATTTAGAAGCTAAAAATAATCTTGAAAATGCAATTAATAATGTTCCAGATAGTTTAAAAACTAATCCAACCTTTAAACAACAAGTGCTTGATCCAGTAACTGAAACCTTAAATAGTCCAAATTCATATCGTCCAGATTATGTAGCTGCTCAAGAAAAATTAGAGCAAGCTCTGAAAAAAGAAAAACTTTATGATGCATATGAAAAAGCATTAAAACAAGATCCAAAACGTCCAGAGTTACAACAAGCTCTTGATCAAGCTCAAGATATGCTAGAAGATCCAAAAGGAACATACAAAAATGAACCTCAAAGTGTCTTTGATACTAAAGCTGATGAGCTTACTAAACAAATTGCGTTAAATGAACTTAATAATGCTAAGGTGGCTGCTGAATCAGAAACTCCTAAATCTAAGGAACTTACAGATAAAATTGCTGCATCTCAAAATACATTGAATAATCCAAATAATGTTTCTACAGAGCAAATTAATACTCAAACAGCAGATCTTAAAAATACAGCAGATCGAAATAATTTAATGAATCAAATTGCAACTGCTAATAACTTACTTCCAACTTTTGGAGATCCAAAAGATCCAAATAATAAAGAAGCTAAAGCTCTTGCAGATGCAATTAAGGAAGCTAGTGCAGTAAATGATAATCATACTTTAACAAGAGAGCAATACGATGAAGCTGCAAATAAACTTCAAGCTTTAATTAAACAATTACAAGACGAATTAAAAGGTAAAAAAGATAAGCTTGATCAGTTAATTAAAGAAGCTCAAAAAGAAAATGCTGATTGAATGAATGATAATATTGCTGAAGCTTCAAATGTTGCGAAAGAAGAAAATCCAACTAATGCTTCATTAAATGAACAAATTAGTAAGTTAACTACAGCAATTGATTTAAATCACTTAAAAGAATTAGTAGAACAAATTAAGAAACACAATCCAGAACCTTCACATAATTTAACTACTACTTTAAATAATGCTCAAAGCTTTATTAATAAAACAGAAGCAGCGTTAAAAGAGCCGTTCACAGCTGAACAAGAAGCTAAAATTAAAGTTGAAATTACTAACCAAACTAACTTATTAAATAAAGCTAATAACCTTGAACCAGTTTATAAAGCTTACGATGCAATTAATAACGTTGCTAAACCTACTGATCCATCATTAGAAAACGCACATCAAAATATGCTTGATGCTGCTAATAAATTAGTTAATGCAATTGCTGCAACTACTCCAGATACAGCAACCTTAACTCCAGAACAACAAACAGCAATTACTAATGCAGTTAATAACTTAGAATTAGATAAAAATATTTTCGACTTACAATCTGCAGTTGCTAAAGCTAGTGGAATTGAAAACAAAACTCCAGAACTAGATAAAATCTTTAAGGATGCTCAAAATATTACTAATGCAATTGGAAATCAAGCAGAGAAAGACTTTGAGACAGTTAAGAAAGACATAACTAACCTACAACCAAGCTTTGAAACAACTGCATTAAAAGATGCTGCTTTAGATACTGCTAATAAGATCGTAACTAAAGCTACAGAACTTTTAAATGAAGCAACCTTAAAAGAACCTCTAGCTAAAGCAATTGCTAAGGCAAACGAAGTTAATAAATTATTAGAAGGAGTAACTAATACTGAACCAGCAAATATTAAAGATAATGCTAATAAAGTATTAGAAGCTAATAATAATTTAAGCACAGCTATTACTACGGCCAACAATGAGCTTAATGCTACACCAATTAAGGATGCTAATACATATCAAAATGATGCAAATAAATTGTTAGATGAAGTAGCTAAAGCTAATAAAGTAATTCAAAACTTAAAAGATGAGCTTCAAAATGTAATTAATGAAGCTAAAAACATTAACCCTGCAAAAGATTATTTAACTAATGAAATAAATACAGCTACAAACCAAGTAGCAAATTCTCAAGAACCAGCAATTAATGTGGTTAAAGAAATTCAAAAATTAAAAGACTTAATTGCGAAAAATAAATTAGAAAATGTCATTGCAACTATTCCAGAGATAATGCAACAAAATAATAAGTTTGTAAATGATATTTTAAAACCAGCTGAACAAACTTTAAATAATGCTGACTCAGATAATCAAGATTTTGATGCTGGTCGTGAAAAAATTGAAGAAGCTCTGAAAAAAGAAAAACTTTATGAAGCTTATGAAAATGCATTAAAACAAGATCCTAAACGTCCAGAACTTGAAAATGCAATTAATAATGCTAAAAATATTCTTGAAGATCCAAATAATGATTTTGGAACAAAAGATCAAAACTTCTTTAATAATGAAGCTGATAAATTAAATAAAGAAATTGCATTAAACGAACTTAATAATGTTAAAGATAATGCAAATAAAGTAGCAAAACCTTCAAAAGACCTTACTGATGCAATTAATGCTGCAAATGAATCTTTAAATAATCCAAACGCAAAAACTGAAGCAGAAATAGAGCAACAAACAAAAAACTTGCAAAATATTATTGATAGAAATAACTTAATTAATGCCTTAAAAGAAGCTAATGATTTAGCACCTACTTTTGGAGATCCTAACGATCCAAAAAATACTTTAGCTAAAGAACTAGCAGATGCAATTAATAAAGCAAATGAAGTTAATAATAATCACAATTTAACAGCTAAAGAATACGATCAAGCTGCTAGTGACTTACAAGATGTAATTAACAAACTAAAAGATGAGTTAAATAAACAAAAACAAGCTCTTGAGGATGTTATTAACAATTCAAAAGCAGTTGATCCAAAATCTAATGCACTTGACAATGCAATTAAAGAAGCTGAAGCTTTAGGTGAAAACCCAAGTTATAACGATATTGTTGAACATATTAATGACTTAAATCACAATGTTAAAACAAATGATTTAAATAAAGCAATCGAAGAAGCTCCTACTCTTAAAGAACCAGTTCCAGGATTTACACCTGAAATTGATAATAGTAAAGCTATAGCAAATAACCCAGAAGCTTCTCAAGAACAAATTGATAATCAAACAGCTAAACAATTACTTGATAATGCAAAAATTGATGCATTAAATCAAATTAATGATTTAAAAAATATTAATAATGCTCAAAAAGAAGCATTACAAAAACAAGTGATTGCCGCTAAAACAATTGATGAGTTAGCTCCTATTGTAGCTCAAGGTAAAGAACTTGATAATGCGATGGCAGATGCAAAAAAATATGTAGATAATTTACCAGAAAGTTACTTAACTAACCCAATTAGTAATATCAATTATGTCTATGCAACTCCAGAAGAACAAACTGCATTCAAAGATAAATTAGATACTTTAAATAACCTACTTAATAAAGAAACAGGGTCAGTTTATAAAGATAATTTAGGTAGTCAAATTAAAGATTTAATTAATGAATTAAATACAGCTAAAGACAATTTAACTGGTGATGCTAAATACCAAAAAATTATTCAAAATGGTGAAAATGAGTTAGCTAACGGAAAAGACTTTACTCAGTCAAATAACTTCTTTAACACTACTAAAGCATTACAAGATGCTTATAAAGATGTTTTAAATCAAGTTGAAAAACAATTAGAAGTAGTTAAAAATCAAACTACTACTCCAAATACTGCTGAAACAGATAAATTACAAGATTTAATTAATCAATTACATAATTTAGCAGATGAAATTAAGAAATTTAGCGATCAAGAATATACAGATAACGGTAAGAAAGTACCACAAATTGATCATATTTTAGATAACTTACCAAATGTATCTGATTCATACAAAGATAAAATTAAACAAGATTGAAATAATGCTAAAACAAAAGTAGAAGCAGATAAAATCTTGCAAGATGCACTTGATAAGATTAAAACTAACGATCAAAAATTAGATGATCTTAATAAAGAAATTGAAAAAGTTATTGATACTAATCCGAAAGATTGACAACCAAACGTAGTTAATGATTTACAAGATAAATTAGATAAATTAGTAAATCAAGGAGTAAAACAAGATTCACTTCAAGATTTCCAAAACATTGTTAATGAATTAGATAAACTAAAAGTTGCTAATACTGCTTTAGAAGAGTTTTTAAATTCTAATGCAAAAGATGAAACAACTTATAACCAAGCTAAAAATAATCTTGAAAAAGCAATTAATAATTTAAAACCATTAACAGCAACAAATTCAGTAAATCAAGCACTTATTGATAAATTTAACAATCAAGTAAATAATTACAAGACAAATGGACAAGAATTTATTAAAGCAATTGACTCATTATTAAATAATAATGAAGCAGAATTTAATAAAGCAATTCAAAACTTAGTAAATCAACCTAAGATTTATCAAGACTTTGAAAATGTTTTAACAGATAATAAATACTTCGAAAATCAAGCAACATCTGCTGATGATTACAGTTGACAAGATGTTAAAGATATTCAAAAAATTGTAAATTCTCCAGAATTTAAAGAGATTGACAATGTCTTTAAAACAGCATTAACTACTGATAGATTACCAAAAGACAGATTACCTTGATATTGATGATTAGCTCTTGGAATTTTGGGTACAAGTGCCTTTGCTACAATCTATGGTTTAGTTAAAAATAACAAGAAAAAATAATTTATAAAGTCAGTTCAATGAGCTGATTTTTTCTTTTGTTTTGTATCGTTTGCACTTATAATTGAATTAAGGAGCAAAATGAAAAATTGTATAAATAAGAAACTATTAATTACTAACCAAGCTGTAAATAAAACTAAATTATTATTATGACTTTTAGGAGTTTATAGGTATGAAACAAATTAGTTTACTTGATTATTTAAAATCGAGTTATAAAAGACCTTATTCTATTAATTTAACCGAATATCGTCATAAGACAAGGTTACATAAAGTACCAGAAAATATAATTGCTGCTACTCATAAAATTTTAAGAACTAGAAATTTTTGATTATTTTATAGTTTCTTTTTTACACTTTTTAGTTTTTCTGCTGCTCTATTCACACCATTAGAAATTATACGAATTGAATATTTAAGAATTCTTTTTTTAATTTTATCTTTGATATGTTTCTATATTTTTTGTTTTAATTTAAATTTTATTTTGCATAATAAAATTTGGACTGTAGAGTGATTTGAAATTGCTTTTCAAAGTGAAAAACCAGAATTAATCAAAACAGCTTTAAATAATAATGAAGTTTATAAAGAAACAAAAAAATTTGAAAGTCTTTTACAATTGACTTTTCCAAGTAGTTTTTTAATTGGAGCTTCAAAAACTAAATATAAAAAGCACGAAAATATTGAAAGAGTTACCATTTCAGAAATTGAAGAATCGTATGATTTATTTTCTGAATCACAGTGAATAACCAAATTTAGAGAATTATTATTCTCAAGCATTCGTTTTAATGCTAAATATCATTTTTTATTTTGTATTTTATTAAATATACTTTTTTGATCTAGTTTGTTGCTTGGTTTAAAGACATTCACATTATTTGGTTATACATATGATGTTAATGATGATTTTTCACTATATTTATTTTTAGTTTTATTAATTAGTTTCACAGCGATTTGGTTTGCGTTTGTCTATGAATTGTGAGCTCGAAGTGGTTTATTTTATAAGAAAAAGTTGTTTGAACCAAAATGAACTTACCTAAATGCTGATACTATCAGAATGGAATTATTAGCGAATTATTTAGCAAACCCTAATCTAGATAATTTTATCCTATATCAGGATATAACTCAAATGGCACTTCCTGAGCCAGAAAATGCTGAAAAATTTAAAAAAAATATTTCCGAGAAAGATGAAGCTTCATTTCGTTCTTACGAGTGACATAACCTTATTAATCAAGTTCCAACATTAAGTTGAAATAAATTAAAACAAATTGATTTAAAAACTTTTAAAGAACTGTTTAAGAATGCATTTAGCAGTTGTTATTGATTTTATATTATAGGAATAATTATAGGGCTAATTTGTTGTTGCTATAAACCGTGATTTAATAATTGACTATATTATGTGCTTTTTATGATTTTAATAGTAATTGTTTTTTGTTTATTCTTATTTAAATATTTTAAATACCAAAAAGCTTTGAATAAAAACAAATTAACTTGATTATATGTTTTAAGTGATCTAAATAATCTAGAAACTAATATTGATTTAAAGGTTAAACAAAATGATATAGATAAATTAATGAAGTCATTTAGTATAAAAATGAGAACACGTACATTTTTATGAATTTGTAAAATCATTCTAAGTGGATTTTGCTTAGGTATAGCTGTAGGTTTAGCTATTTGTTTAATAGATTTTGGTTGAGCTGATGCAGACAATAAATTCGGTTATGCTCTTTTAGGTATTTCACTAAAGACATACTGACCTTATTTATTAGCTACATTATTTGTGCTTATTATTTTATTTATTTTAACAGCAATGTGAGCAGTAAATAGTACACCTCACTATGAAGAAACCTATAAATTGAAAAGAATTTCAAAATCTAAGTTAAAAATTATTAATTTAGTAAAGGTATTGATTAACCACTTAGAAAATGAACAATAAAAAAATAGATGTATATTCTTAAACATCTATTATTTGCAGCATTGTTTCAATGCTGTTTTTTATTTTAAAATATCATTTAAGCTTTCAGTAAAAGTAGGATGTGTATAAATAAAATCTCTTAAATATTGATATTTTAATTTTAATTTAATTGCAAGGGTTAAAATATTAATCATTTCATGTGCTTCATAATTCATTAAAGTTGCACCAATAATTTCATCATTTTCATTAATTAAAATTTTATTAAAACCATCTGTTTGATTAATTACGTGAGCTTTAGGAATTCCAGAAGTTGGTAAATATTTTTTAATATATTTAATATTTTTTGCAGTCGCTTCTTTTTCATTATAACCAACACGTGCATAGGTTGGACTTAAAAAAGTAGATCAAGGTAATAAGTCACGATCTTTTAAAGTGTATTTTTTAGGAGTATTTAATCAATTAGAAAGTAAAATTCTACTATCATCCAGTGATACATAAGTAAACATTGGTCCGCCTTTAACATCACCAATTGCATAAACATCCTTAACTGTTGTTTCTAGGTAATCATTGACAACAATTGCTTGGTTTTTGGTTTCAATACCAACTGCTTCTAAGTTTAAATTTTGTGTATTAGGAACACGACCAGCAGCGATTAAAACATTATCAAATGTTTGTGTGTAAGTTTGGTCGTTTTGTTTATAAGTAACAACAACTTGATTATTTTGATTTTTAAACTCTAAAACTTGAGTATTAAATTTTAAATCAATCCCTTGTTTTGTTAATAATTCTTTAACGTAATTTGAATCTTCAAGATCTTCGCTAGGCATAAATGAGTCATTATGTTGCATTACTGTCACTTTTGATCCGAATTGATTGAAGTAATTTGCAAATTCTAAACCAATAAATCCAGCACCAATTACTAGCATTTCTTTAGGTAATTGTTCTAATTCTAGTGCTTGATTACTATAAATAATTCCTTGTGTATTTTCAATTCCTTTAATATCTAGTTTTCTAAATGAAGCACCGGTGTTGATAATGATTTTATCACCAGTTAGTTCAATTAACTCATCTTTTAATTGAACACTTATGACTTTAGAATCTTTAAAAGATGCAGTTCCCAAATATAAATCAACATTTTCTAATGTATCTAAAATACTAAAGTTTTTGTTGTTTAGTTTTTTAACAAATTCACGTTTATGTTTTAATGATGCTTGATAGAATTTATTATTTAATTCATAATCAGTTGCTAAATCTAATTTACGTACTTCATCTAATGCTTGTGCACTATGAGCAAAAGCTTTTGAAGGTAGGCAACCAACATTAATACATGTTCCACCATACATTAATGAATCTTTTTCAATCAATGCTATTTTTCAACCTTGTTTTCCTAATGAAGCAGCTAAGGTTTTTCCACCTTTACCTCATCCGATAATAATTAAGTCGTATTTTTTCATATTTACCTCTTTTATAGAAATATTCAATTTCTTATTATATTAATTATAACTAAAAAAGTAAAAACATTAAAAAATTAAGAAAAATAAACGTTTTTTGATGTTTTTACTTTTATAAATTTATTCAATCACTTAAAAATAATTTAATTTAAAATTTAAATATAAGTTATTGTGATAAATTATCTAATTTAATATGAAATAAATTTAAATTATTTTCATATTTCGTTTATTTTATGAAAATTGAATTATGTTTTTAAATATAAATTCAATAAAATTTTATATAGATAACTTACAAAACTTATGGTTTAAATGAAATAGATAGGAAGCAAATATTATGGATATTAAAAGTTTAGATAGGTAAATCAAGACAGATACTTTAGTTAAATTGGATTTAACTTATAGAATATATAATGCATTTAAATTATTGATTCTTATATTCTTACCATTTTTCTTAAAAGCAATTTACAATATAACACAAAATGAATGAAAAATCGAAGGGTTTTCGCTTGATAGAATCATAATGAGCAAAAATATTACTAACTTTTCAATCATTTTATTTCCACTTGTTTTTATTGGTATGTTTATAATGATATTTTTAATCTGGTATCAACTAAAGCGTATAGAATGACTTAATTCTGAAATTATAAAAAGAAGAAATATCTTTTTTAAACTGACTTGAGTTTTTATCTTTAAAACGTCACACTTAAAAGATATTTATTATGTAAATAATGTCAAATTATCATTAAAAAATTATTTCAAAATTCATTTTATATTGAATTTGTTCCTTCTATTAGTAAGTATTGCATCATTTATGAGATACTTAGAAGATAATTCAATTACTATTCCTTGACAAATGGCTTTTATGTCTTGTGTAATCATTGTATTTGTGATTTTTATTATAGTGTTTGCTATATTACCACTTTTAAACTATAAATCTTTAAAATTATTTTTTATGGAACATTTTAGTGATAATAATGATTTAAGTCGATACCATTGAGAAAATCCTTTAATAGATTTTGTTGTATTTTTTGGTACATGTGTGACTTTACCTTTTTTTATAGTTACTTGAATTGTTGTGAATAGTTATTTATTTACACAATTACAATCTGACGATCCTTTTTGAACATTTATATATTTTATTGCTTTTATGTTTTTAGCTATTTTTTCTTTATTTTCTTTAATTATAATGGTGAGAAGATTTAATAAATTCAGTAACAACATCCAAGAAAATTACACAGTTTATAACAGTGAAGATAGTACATTTAAAAAGTTTCAATCTAAATTAATAAAATCTTGATATTCTACACATTCAAATATTCCTTATCAAACATTAAAAACCGATTTAGAATTAGAAAACAAATATAATATCAATTTGATTTATTATTCATCAATTATGTTATTTGGACTTATATATAGTCTTTTAGGTATTTTATATACTAAGAATTATTGAAGTATTGAAGGAGCACAATATTTTGCAACAAATGCTTTAATTTGAATGGTTTACACTCTTTCAATCTATTCTTTTATAAGTTTCATTGTTCTTTCTATTATTAATATTAGAATTAGAAAGATACAAATTAAAGTGATAGATCAGTACTTTATTTAGATTTAAAAATCAGCAGACATTAACTGCTGGTTTTTTAATACAAAAAGAAAACTCGCTATTGCGAGTTTCAAGAATACTAAGCTTTGTTGTTTGAACCAAATTCTCTAATTTTAGCTTTAACTGTTTCACACATAGCATCAAAACCTGGTTTGTAAAGTTTTCTAGGGTCGAAGTTTTTACCTTCTAAGTCTTTTCCACTTTCAATGTAAGCTCTTAAAGCTTTGTGGTTTGCTTGTTGAAGTTCTGTGTTAACGTTAATTTTTGTAATTCCTAAGCTAATTGCTTTTTGAATTTGTTCTGTAGGAATACCGCTTCCACCGTGAAGTACGATTCCAATTCCAGCAGCTTGTGAAATTTTTTCTAATGTTTCAAAGCTTAATGATTTTCATGTTGTAGGGTATGGACCGTGAATGTTTCCAATCCCTGCAGCTAATACATCAATTCCAAGTTCAGCCATTTTTCTAGCTTCTTCTGGATCTGCGAATTCACCATTTCCAACAATACCATCTTCTTCACCACCGATTGTTCCAACTTCGGCTTCCATTGACATGTTTCTTGATTTAGCTAATTTAACTAATTCTTGTGTTTTTTCGTAGTTTTCTGCGAATGGAGCGTGTGAACCATCGAACATAATTGATGTGTAAGCTTCATTTTCGATAGCTTTTTTACATCCTTCGTATGAACCGTGGTCTAAGTGTAATGCTACTGGAACTGTGATGTTTAAGTCTTTAATTAAACCTAAAACCATTCCTCCAACAACATTCATTCCACCCATGTATTTTAAAGCACCTTCACTTGTTGCGACAATAACAGGTGAGTTTTCTTCTTGTGCTGTAAGTAAAACAGCTTTAGCTCACTCTAAGTTGTTAATGTTAATGTGAGGAACTGCGTATTTACCTTGTTTTGCTTTTTTAAGCATTTCTGTTGCGTTTACTAATGCCATATTTATCTCCTTAATATTATTTATTAAACACTTCGTATGTAGTACTTATTCAAGTACCATCAGGGTTTCTTGTGAATCTTTTATCTACTGTAAGTAATCTGTATAATTCACCTAATTTTTTAGTTCTGATTTTTTCGTAAGCTTCTTCCTCAGGAAGATCTTCGTATTTTGAACCTAAGTCGTGAACTCATTTATCTTTTAATTCACTTTCGACTGCATCGAAAAGTTCATCAAAAGTATATGATTTAGCAGTATTTTCAGAAATTTTTGCGATTGCAATTTCTAGCATTGTTTTTGTTTTCATGTTGGTCCTTTCACAATACTGTTATTATAATATAGTTTTTTAACTTTTTTATAGTTGTATTTTACTAATATTTTATTTTTTAATGGAAACTTAACCACATTTTACATACTATCAGGAGCAGAAACACCAATTAAGCTTAATCCTAGTGCTAAAACAATTTTAGTAGCTTTAACAAGAGCTGCGTATTCTGCTTCATTTTCGTGTCCAATTAATTTAGTTTCTGAATAAAAACTATTAAATAATTTCGCTAAGTTAATTAAATATTGACTCATTAAGTTAACTTTTCCAGTTTGAACGATAGTTCTAACTAATTCAGGTAATTCATCTAAAGCTAAAATAATTTTTTTAGCTTTATCTGTATAAACAATTTCATTTAAACTTGCAGCTTGTAATCTTTGAAGCAAGCTAACACTTCTTGAGTGTGAGTATTGAACGATAAATACTGGGTTACTTGCATCTTTTGAGTTTGCAAAGTCGATATCAAAATCAAATTTATTGTTGATTTCTCTAGTTAACATTGTAAAACGAATTGCATCTGGTGAACTAACTTCAAGTAAATCTTCTAAAGTTACACTAGTTCCTGCACGTTTAGACATTTTGAATTCTTGCCCATCTTTAATTAATCTTACAAGTTGAATTGTGTAAATATCAAGGTCATCTGGATTATATCCTAAACATTGCATAGCGATTTTTACACGTGCGATGTATCCACTGTGATCTGCACCTCAAATGTTAATTAATTTATCAGCTTTTTCAAATTTAGTTTGGTGGTAAGCAATATCAGGTAATAAGTATGAATCACTTCCGTCACTTTTAATTAAAACTCTATCTTTATCATCACCATATTTAGTAGTTCTTAAAAATAAAGCACCTTCTTCTATATATGTGTCTTGTTTTAATTCTTCAACCACTTTTTTGGTTAATCCTCTTGCTTTAACTGCTTTTTCACTTGAGTATGTATCTAAAGTAATATTTAATTTAGCAATATCGCTTTTAATTTTGTCTAATAAAATTTGTGTTACAACATTTTTAAATTCAGCAAATAATTCATCTGTGAAGCTAACAAATTTATCACCATATTTTGCTTTAACTTGTTCAGCTGCTCAAATAATATCAGCTCCACGGTAGCAATCTTCTGGCATTTGTTCTTCAATTCCAAATAATGCTAAATATCTTACACGTGTTGAATTTCCTAAGACATTAATTTGGTTTCCTGCATCATTTACGTAGTATTCGCTTTCAACATTGTGTCCAGCGTGTCTAAAAATTCTAACTAATGCATCACCATAACAAGCACCACGTGCGTGTCCGACATGTAAGAAACCTGTTGGGTTAGCTGAAATATATTCAATATTAATATTTTCAGGTGTTACAACATTTTTACCGTAATTATTTTCTTGTTCTAAAATTGTTTTAACTACAGAGTTAAAAGCAAAGTCTGAAAGTACGATATTAATAAATCCAGGTGTAGCAATGTCAACTACTTTAAATAATTTGCTATCTCTTAATTTATTAGTTAAGTGTTCAGCAATTTGAATTGGAGCTGCTTTTTTATATTGTTTTAAAATAAAAGCAATATTAGTTGCATAATCATACACAACTTGTTCAGCATTAAGTTTTTCTGGAACTTTTGCTTCATTAAGATTAAATACTAAACTTTGAGCATCGAATTCTGCATCAAAGTAAGCTTCTTGTTGTAATTCTTGAATTTTGTTTAAAATCTCTTGTTTTACAGATTGTTTGAGTGTCATTATTCTCCTTTTGAAAGTAAATGTACTATATAATAAATTAAATTTATTATATAAAAAATGCTGTAAAAATATACGCTTATTTTAAGCAAATATACTAAAAAATTCAAAAAAATTATTTTTAACCTAAAAACTCCCTTAAATGAGTTAAATAATCGATATAATAAGGAAACTATGGAAGATATTTATAAAGTTTATGTATGTGGACCAACAGTTTATAATGATGTTCACATTGGTAATATGCGACCAATAATTACAATGGATTTAATTTTAAAAGCTGCTAGATTTTTAGGTATTAAATTTGAATTCGTGCATAACATTACTGATATTGATGACAAGATAATTAATAAAGCTTTAAGTGAAAAAGTTTCTGAAAACGAAATTGCTACTCGGTACGGAAATAAGTATTTAGAATTATTAAAAGATTTTAATGTTGATACTATTTCCAAAATTGAGTATGTCACTGAAAATTTAAATACAATTAATGACTTTATCCAAGAGCTAATTAACTCAGAAAACGCTTATTATGATGAACAAAAAAACATTTGATTTGATGTAGCAAAAAACAAAGCTAATTATGGACAAGTATCAAATCAAAAACTTGATAATATGCAATTTGAAGACCAAAGCTATCAAAAACGTTTTCCAGCTGATTTTGCTTTATGAAAAAATACTAACGTTGGAATTACATACAAGTTAGGAATTGGTACAGGACGTCCAGGGTGACATACTGAATGCGCTGCTTTAATTTATAAAAACTTCGGCAATGCTGGTGTTGATGTACACGGTGGAGGTATGGATTTAACTTTTCCACATCATGAAAATGAAAATATTCAATATTTAGCTTTAACTAACCAAAGTATTGCAAAAGAATGATTAAGAACAGGTCAAATTAATTTAAATGGTGAAAAAATGTCTAAATCACTACAAAATGTGATTTTAGCTAAAGACTTTTTAAATCAATATCCTGCTGATTATCTTAAAACTATTTTCTTATTAAATAGTTTTACAGGATTAATTAATATCGATGATAACTTATTAAATAACGTAACTAAATTGCATAAGAAAATCAAAAAGATTTACTTTAATGCTGCATTGCAAAAGCTTGATGTTACTAAAAATGAAAAAACAGATATAGCAACAAATATTTTAAGAATGATTTTCGAACGTAAATTTAGTAACTTCAATAAGTCTGTCAATGATTTAATTAAAAAAATTAATACTGAAAATAATCCGACAGATATGCAAGATTTAATTACAATCTTTAACCAATTAGGATATCAATTTAAAGATTTTGAATATAGTAAATTTGTTGCGACTTATCAAGAATGAAAAGAATTAGTTGCTAAAAAAGACTTTGCAAATGCTGATGCATTAAGAGATATTCTTGCAAAAAATGATTTAATCTAAAAAAGATGAACTAAAAACAAACAAAAGGACATATAAAATATGAAACAATTATTAATGTGTGGAAGAAATTCTGTACTTGAAGCAATTCAAAACGGAATGAAAGTTGAAAAAGTTTATTTATTAAACAAAGACAACGCAAAATATTTACCTAAAAATATTAAGGTAGAAGTTAAAGATATGAATTTCTTTAAAAATCTCACAAATGAAAATCACCAAGGTTTTATCGCTTTAATTAAACCCTTAGAGTATAGCGATCTTAATTTGTTAATTAAAAGACAACCTAAAATTGTTTTAATGTTAGATCATATTCAAGATCCGCATAATCTTGGTGCTATTATTCGTACTGCAAATGCCGCAGGAATTAAAGATATTATTCTACCAAAGGATAACTCTGCAGAAGTTAATAACTCTACAGTACTCAAAATTAGTTCAGCAGGTTTTGTTGGAATGAATTTTTATAGAGTAAATAGTTTAAGTGCAACCATCACTAAAATGCAAAAAGCTAATTACTGAGCTTATGCAACAACTTTAAATGAAACAGCGACACCACACACCAAAACTAACTATAATGATCCTTGCGTTATAGTTATGGGAAACGAAGGTGATGGAGTATCAAAAAGCGTTATGTCTGTTGTAGACCAAGCTGTTTATATCGAACAATTCGGAACTGTGCAATCACTTAATGTGTCTGTTGCTACAGGGATTATTTTGTTTGATGCAATCAATAAAATTAATAATGATTAATCTTCCAAATGAATTACCAGAACAAATTCTAAATTTCTTTCATTTATCTAATTCAAGAAAAATCACCAAAGAAAAAATCATCTATAATTTTGAAAACTATCATTATCCTAATATTTGTATTCTTGCTCGTAAAATTAAACGAATGATTGGTGAACATCATTTTGAGTTTGTTGAAGTTTATAACCATTTATTGTTTGAAAGTTTTGAATGTATTAAAACATATTTAACTACCGATCGATTCAGAAAGATTAATTTCGATTCGTTTTTTTGAACGCATTTAAAATTACAAACTTTAAATTATTTTAATAAAATCAATAACAAACAGTTTAGATTTGAAAGAAATCTCGCTCATAAACAATATACGAATAACTTTATTCGTAATTTACATCAAGAACTAAATAAAGAGAATGTTCAAAGTAACATGGAAAGTTTTTTAGAACTGCAAAATAGGCTTAAAAGTCAATTAAATAAAACTGAACAAGAAATTTTAAATAATTTTTTAGTTTCAAAACAATGAAGTTTTATTACCACTCAACGTAGAAATAAAATGTTAGAAAGTATTCAAGAGAAAATACTCTTTTAACTGTTTTAAATAAAATTGCTATATGTTAAAATTAATGTATGAATAACAATAAAGTATCAATAGCATGTGAAGAATGCAAAAAGAAAAATTATGTAAAAAATAAAAGTGCTGGTAATGCAGCGAGAGTGCAAATTAAAAAATTCTGTCCTCACTGTAAAAAACACACTTTACACAAAGAGGAAGTTTAATGTTTCAACGTAAAAAAGAAAAAATTAATTACGCAGTTGCTACCGAAGAACAACTTAAAGAACGTGGTAAACAAAAAAGATATTTCTTTCGGAGAGTAGCAAAAGAAATTAAAAGAGTTAGATGACCAAGTGGGTCAACTAACTGAAAAAACTTCGTTAAAATCATTATCTTCACAATTATTTTTGTTTTATTTGTTTACGCTGTATCAATTGGTTTTCAATCATTATGAAATGCAATTGGTGCAAATGGTTCATCAGTATCAATTTAAATAAGTAGAAGAGGTTAAAATGAATAATTTCAAGTGATATATGATTTCTACAATTAGAGGAAAAGAAGAAAACGTTGTAGAAGCACTTAACAACCGTATTTTTGCTGAACAAGTTGAAGGAAACTTTGATTTAGAAGCAACAGAAAATGGTCCATTTAGAATTTTTAAAAGACCAACACTTACACCAAAAGAATTAGATAAAAAAATTCACGGTGACACATATAAAGTTAAATGAGTTAACTTATATCCAGGATACATTTTTGCAAAAATGGATATGACTGACAAAGCTTGATTTGTTATCCGTAACACACAATATGTTACAGGGCTAGTCGGATCATCAGGAAAAGGAGCAAAACCAACACCTGTTTCAGCTCTTGAAATACGTAAAATGTCTAAAGCAGAACAAGAAGCAATCGACTTATTCAACACAGGTAAGAACTTACTTGCTTTACAAGTAGGTGACTTAGTAGAAGTAATCGATGGTCCATATAAAGGTGAAATTGGTCCAATTGAAAAACTTAACGTTGAAGTAAATGAAGCTACTATTTCTATCGAAACATTCGGTAAAAAAACAATGGTTGAGCTTAACTTAGACTTACTTAAATTGAGTGAATAATAAAATTATTAAAAAAATTAAAAAATGCTTTGGTATTTAATAATAACGTGTTATAATATTAAAGCATTAAACGCGAGTGTAGTTTAATGGCAGAACTTCAGCCTTCCAAGCTGACTATGAGGGTTCGATTCCCTTCACTCGCTCCATTTCAATTTCATTTATTAAATTGTCCTTTAATTTTATTTTGATGACCCAAGAGGGTCATTTTTTTCGCGACTTTTTAAATTAGCAAGAAAAAATAGCAAGGGTTAATTTGCTATTCTTGTATTTGGTTTTTTAACTTTCTTAAAGAATGTAATGCAATTGTATGTGACAAATGTGATTGCCAAAATTAATGAGTAGATTGAAGTACATAAGAAAGGAATATATACATATGCTCCTGAGTTTCCGAGTTGGAAGCTCAATTTTTTATTCTAATTTTTTCTATTATTTACTATGTAAATAATAGGTAACACTAATTTTCTTATTTTTTTACTTGTATTACTTGTATAAAATGATATAATGAAAATATGGAAAAATTCATTGTCATCAAACATAAAAGAAAAGATCATACATATGTTTCGGTAGCAGTTTCAAACGGTTACGGAAAAGGTTATAGTAATCAAGTAGGAATTGGTAGGTTGGAAAAGTTAATGGAAATTGTTTCTGACCCAATTAGTGTTCTCAAAAAAGAAGCAGAAAAAATCCCTACTACTGAAAGCAAGGAAAAAGTTAAAGAAATTTTACTGAAATCATTAAATAGTCAAACCGTAGAAACAAAAACAGTTAAATATGGTGTTGAAACTATTTATAAAGTAATTGATAGTATGAATTTATTTTCAAACATTCAAAAATCTAAACATAAAGATTTAGATAAATTGTTGAAATACACAATTACTTCACGTATTTTAGACCCTACAAGTATGATCGGAATTTTTCAAAATAAACATAAATTTGTAGAAACTCCAGATGTTAAGAAAACGTCATTTTACGGTTTATTAGATTATATTTTCGACAAAAAAGATCAATTATTAATTAATTTAAACCAAAGAATAGGTGAATTAACAAATAGAAATGTGAATTTATTTTTCTTTGATTCAACCACAACTTACTTTGAAAGTTTTGTAAGAGATGGTTTAAGATATCCTGGTTATTCAAAAGAATGGAAAAATTTAAAGAAGATCAAGTTGTGATTGGAATGGCGACTGATATTAATGGAATACCAATACATTTTTAAAGTATTCAAGGGTTCTACTGCAGATTGCAAAACAATGATACCTTTTATGTTGGAAATAATGTCAATTTACAAAATTCAAAATGTCACAATTATTGCTGATAAAGGTATGAGTATCAACTCTAATATTCGTTTTTTAGAGCAACATAAAATTAACTATATTATTTCTTATAGACTAAAAACAAGTAGTAAAAAGTTTAAGGAATATGTTTTGGATGAAAGTGATTACATCGAAAAAAATAATATTAAATTTAAAGAAATGACATATGCTTCGCTTTTTAAAAGTAAAAGACCTAACGGTGAAGTTAGAAAAAGAATTATTACTTTCAGCGAAAGTCGTGCAGCAAAAGATAGAGAAGATAGAAAAACTTTAATAAACAATTTTAACAAAAGAAAAAATAAAGATGGTTATGTTAATGCAAATGACTTAACCGGTTCTAAAAAGTGTCGTTTTTTCAAACAAATTGGTAAATCTTACTATGAGTTAGATGTAGAAAAAATTCAACAAGATGAAAAATATGACGGTTATTACATTTACGAGACAAATAGATTTGATTTATCTCCGTTTGAAATAATTGATATTTACAGTCAACAATGACAAATAGAAGAAAACTTTAGAACATTGAAAACAGCTTTAGAAGTTAGACCAATGTATGTGTGAAAAGATGAACACATCATCGCACATTTTACATTATGCTTTATGTCGTTAGTTATTTTAAAATACTCACTTTATTTAGTAAATTCAACTTTGGAAAATAGTGGAGTTTTATATGAACATTACACAAACAAAAGATTTATTGAAGCTATTGTTTCAGCTGAATATTTTGTTAAGTATATAAACTCAAAAGAAGTAGAAAAAACTTTCATTGAAAATGAAGATAATAAAAAACAAGTACAAGATTACAAAACAATATCAAATATTGTAAATGCAATTTTGTACAAGTAATTTTATTTTAGGTTTACGAATACACCTATTTTTTAGGTGTATTTATTTTTACCTAGTTACAACTCGGAAACCCAGGAAAAAATAGCAAGGGTTAATTTGCTATTCTTGTATTTGGTTTTTTAACTTTCTTAAAGAATGTAATGCAATTGTATGTGACAAATGTGATTGCCAAAATTAATGAGTAGATTGAAGTACATAAGAAAGGAATATATACATATGCTGGGGTTATTTTAATACATACCATTTCAATAGAATGTTTAATGCATTCTTCATGTGATTCCGAATTTAGTGCTTGCACATATAAAACGACACCAAAAAATGTAAGAGACATAACGAATAAAATTAATAATGTAAAGATGATAAAACTAATTAAGACACCCTTAGAACCTTTTAGTTCAATTGCAGCAAGTTCATCTTTACGTTTTTTACTTAATGGTAACATGACCATTGGAAAGTTAATTTTGTGAGAAATAATAATGACTAAGTTATGTAATAGAATAAGTAATGTAATAAGCCATAAAGGACAGAATCAAACTAGTCAGAAAAATATTGGTTCGTTTCATGAAAGAGCTGCACCGTCATCAAATGTAATTGGAACATTTGAAAGAATTACACAAACAATAAAGAAAATAGATGTAAAGCCAAAAAGTGCACCATTGCATCAATTAACGATTAAGAAAGTACGGGTTTTATTTAAATGCATAATAACCTCGTGATTATTATATTCTTTTTTACTACTATTTATTAAAAATAAGTAATAAAAAAGTTGTCAGATGACAACTATTTATTATGATTTGCGTAACGACCAAGTACTGAGTCAATTCTTTCTTTAGTTGGTTCAAATACTAAGTATGTACCAGCAACACATGCATCAGCACCAGCGTGGAATGACTCTGGTCCTGTTTCACCGTTAATTCCACCATCGACTTGAATTAAGTAGTCATATCCATTTCTTGATCTTAATTCTTTTAATTCGTGAATTTTTTCAAGAGCAACAGGCATGAATTTTTGTCCACCCTTACCTGGTTCAACTGACATCACTAAAACTAAAGCTAATTTATTTAAATATTTTTTAATTTCAGAAACTCTAGTTTCTGGTTTAATTGCAAGTCCAATTTTAAGTTCGTGATGATATTCATTTAAAAAGTCTTCGAACTTTTCTTCATCATCCATAATAGCTTCGTAGTGGAATGTAATTACATCTACACTATCTTTAACTGAATCAACATATGAATATGGGTCAACCACCATAAGGTGAGCATCTTTCATATGTGGCAATCCTTTTGCTGCAATATTAGCAATTTCTTTTGGTGTAATAGCTGTGTTAGGAACAAATTCACCATCCATAATGTCGTAGTGAATTCATTTAATACCGTTTTGTACTAATGTATTAGCAACCTCTAATCTTTTTTCAGGTTCAACGTTTAATAAACTTGGTGTAACATATTTTTTCATTATATTTATTCTCCTTATGATAACTATTTAAATTATACTAGTCTAATTCTTTTTGTAGCTTTAAATAGTTCTCATATCTTAAAGTAGGTACTTCTAAAGTCCCTACTTTTTGTTTGACAGCACAGAAATTTTCAGGTTCATTTATGTGCAAACATGAACGGAATTTACATGTTTTAGCTAGCTCTTTAAAACTTTTAAAGCTTTGAGCAAGCTCTATTTTTGTCATATTCAGTTCTAACGATGAAAATCCTGGAGTATCAATTAAAAACCCTTCATTAAACGGAATGGCTTGTACAACTCTTGTGGTATGTTTTCCACGTCCGAGAGCTTTTGAGATTTGTTGAGTTTCAAAATCGTGATTTCCTAGGTAATTTAAAGTGGTGGTTTTTCCTACTCCACTTTGACCCATGAAAACTGAATATTCATCCTTGAAAAACGGATGCATAGCATCATAATAATTTGGATTATCATTATCAATTAAAAAGACTTGATAATTCATTCCTTGATAATAGTCTAGCCATTGCTTTGCAAGAACATTATCTAAATCAACTTTAGTTAAACATAAAAATGGAATAATGTTTTTGCTTTCAACAATGGCTAAATATTTATCAACTAAAAAACTTTGAAATTCAGGTTCTTTAATTGACATAAAAATAAACATTTGATCAATGTTAGCAACTTTAGGGCGAATGAATTCATTTTTACGTTCAAGCACTTTAGTAATTAAGTTATCTTTAACTTCAACTAAATCACCAACTACTGGTGTAACACCTTGGTATCTTAATTTACCAGCAGCTGGTATTTTTAAGGTTTCGTGTGTTTTATCATCGTATAAATGATAAATACCTGCAATAATTGAGTGAATACGAAAAATCTTTTCCATTATAAAAATACCACCAATAAAATAACTGTAATAATAATTGCAAGAATAAATAATATTGCACCAACTAAAAATCAATTAGAGTTTATAACATCTGGAATACTCTTTTTAGTTTGTAATGTTTTTGGAGATAAAGGTTTTTCTAAAAATCTTTCTTTATCTAAGCAAGTACTTAAATCATCAATAAATTCTCAAACATCTTGGTAACGATCGTTTGGGTTTTTAGCTGTAGCTTTAATAATAACATTCGCTAATGCTTGTTGAATATCTCTGAAACTACGAGGATCAGGAAATGTGTTTTTACGGTGCATTAAAATGGTTTGTGCTTCCACTTCACCTTCAAATGGATATTTTCCGATGATCATTTCAAAGAGTACAATTCCTAAGGCATAAATATCAACCGCTTTAGTAATCTTAGTGCTTTTAATTGAAAGTTCAGGAGCTGCATAGTATGGACTACATACTACAGCGTTAGTTTTAGTTAAACGTTGACTTTCTTTTGATAATGAAATTCCAAGGTCAACAACTTTAACTTCATGAGCTACGTTAACTAAAATGTTTTGTGATTTAATATCACGGTGAATAATTCCGTTAGCATGTAATTCACCTAGAGCTTCAGCGATTTGCTTAGCGTAGTAAACCGCTTGACGAGTTGATAAATATCCATTATCACTAATTTTTTTGTGTAATGTTGTTCCGTCAATATATTCCATTACGTAATATTGTTCTTTTTCATCTTCATAGTAATCGAATAATTTTGGAATATTTTTACAGTTAAGTCGACCAAGTAATTTACGTTCCGCAATAAAACGACTTAAATTGGTATTATTTAAGTCGTTATTACGGTATTTTAAAGCATAATATTGTTTGTTTTTTAAATCACGAACAAGATAAACAATACCCATGCCACCCTTACCGATAATACTAATTAATTCGTATTTGTCATATACTGTCGAATTATAAATAATATTATTAACTGGAACGTTATTTGGCATCATCTACCTCTACTTTTTCACGATTAAAATCAAGTACGATTGCACTCATATTATCGTTAGATTGGTTCATTGCAGCTTGTGCAATTAATTGATTTACAATAGCTTCAGGTGCTTTTGGTTGTTTAATGATATATTCAATTTCATTTAAAAACATAAATTCATGAACACCGTCTGAAGTTAGTAAGATTTTTTCAATTTTGTCGTAACTTTTTTCATCAAAGTCGTAAATTTCTACTGTTGTAGAGATTTTAGGCCCAAGAGCACTTGTTAAGTGTCTTGCGTTAGGTACTTGGTAGGCTAACTCTAAGTTAGCACCTTGTTCAATTAAAGAGTTAGCGACATTTTGGTCTTTAGTGATTTGAATTAATTCTAAATTGGTTGTATATGCATAAGCTCGTGAATCTCCGACGTTAAAAACAAAGAAACGTTTTTCATCAGGAATAATTAAACAAGCTACTAATGTGGTTCCCATTTGTGATTTTTCATAATCTGCTTCAGCAATTTTCTTTAAATCAGATTTAACAATTTCAATGGCTGATGTAATTCAATTTTTAGTTTCGATTGCATCAATAAAGCGAAAAGTTTCTTGAAATTCAATTCCAAGAGAATTAACAACTGTACTAGCTGCAATATCTCCAGCTAAATGTCCACCCATTCCATCGCAAAGTACTGCTAAAATTGCATTATCACGTTCGAAAACACCAACACGATCATCATTTTTAGGACGAATCTCACCTTTAGAAGAATTTGCAAAATAATTAATCAATTCCGATTTCCTTGTGTAAGATTGCTCTGATTTCATCAGCAGCACGTTCAGGTGAGTCGTTTATAATTTTGTATCTAAAAATTGAAGATTCTTCAATTTCGTGTTCAGCCTTTTTAAGACGTTTTTTAAGTGTTTCTTCATCTTCTGAACCACGTTTTAAAATACGAATTCGTAAGTCTTCCATTGTTGGAGGAAGTACAAAAATAGTGATTAAGTTATATTTATCAGCATTTTCACCACTAGAAAGTTTGTCGATAACTTGTTTTGCTCCACGTGTTTCAATTTCAAGCATTGGAACTTTGTGTTTTGCGTGGATTTTGTCTAATTCACTAAATAATGTTCCGTAGTAATTTCCTAAATGATATGAGAATTCTAAGAATTTGAATTTCTTGATTTTGTCACGAAATTCATCTTCATCAATAAAGTAGTAATGAATACCGTGTAATTCACCCTCTCTTCTTTTTCTTGTTGTTGCAGAGCAAGATAAAGATAGGTTAAGTTCTTCAAAGTCAAAAAGCAATCTTTCGATTGTTCCTTTACCTACTCCGCTTGGTCCACTAAAGATAATAATTGGCTTTTTATTCACTGTCTTATTCATAATTAAAATTTATTATAGCATTTTTTAATTTGCTTGGACTTGCAAAATTCAGTTTTTAACAAGTGTTTTAGTATTAAAAATACTAAAGCTTTTAATGTTTGCTTACGAAAAGTTATTCATTTTTTAACTATTTGAGGTTATTTTATATAATTTAAGAACTATTAGAAAGAGAGTTAAAATGAAACAATCAATTGATCACAAAATTATTGAAAAAATCAAACAATTAGATAGTACCAAAGTTGTTTGATTAACACTGAAAGAAGTGTTTGATATACGTGGTGGACAAAGTATTTCTACAAAAGTTAGCGAATTTTATGAAAATCCAACAATTGATGTTTTTTCTCTTAAAGATATAAGAGAACATGGTAGATTTTTAACCGATTCTATTTTAAAAGTAAATGCAATGGTTTTAGGAAATAGAAAATTATTTCCTAAAGATTCTATTATCATTTCGAATTCAGCAACTGTTGGTGAAATTGGTTATCTTGAAAAAGATGCGTGAGCTGATAGAAGATTTACAAATTTTGCGATTAAAGGTTATTTTAAAGAATATATAAGTCCTAAATTTGTTTATTATCTTTTCTTTATTCTTGTCGAGAGAATTGAAGGTAGAAACCTTAATAAAGGTGGTACGTTTAACTCTATTAATTTAAACTCTTTTTCTAATGAATTATTTCCGATTATTGATCTAGAAAGCCAAAAATTTATTGTTGAATCATTAGACGCTTTTACTGACCTTACGCATAACCTTACGCATGAGCTTATGCTAAGAAAACAACAATTAAATACGTACATAAAAAATACGTTTAAAAAAATTGACAAAAATTTTAAATTAAAATCGTATCTACTTGATGATATTGTAAAAATAGTTATAGGTAAAGATTTAGTCAATGTTCAAGGATCTTTACACAAAGATGATAAATATTACGTTCCAGTAATTGGAAACGGAAAAGATGAAAATATGATTTTCGGATATACCGATATTCCATATGTACCAAATAATTCTATTAGTATCTCTAGGGTAGGAACATTAGGATATGTTAAATATTTTAACGAACCTATTTATCCGGTCAGTCGTGTTTATTCTTTAACACAAGAAAAGACAGATATATTAGACTTAAAGTTTTTATATTTTTATCTGAAGTATATACACAAATTTGAAGCAAGAACTGGTGGAATTCCTTATATTGCAACTCCAACAGTAAGAGAGATATTGCTAACTTTACCAAATGTTGAAGTACAAAAAGAAGTATCTGATAAATTAACTTTTTTAGAGAACTTTATAGAAAATTCACTTAACGGATTACCTAAAATAATCGAACTCGAAAAACAACGTTATATCTACTATAGAAATAAATTGCTAGATTTTTCAGAAAGGACAGAAGATGTTTTATAAGTTCTATAAAAAATCAGGTGATTTTGCTAATCAAACAGTTCGAAAATTAGGTAGAGAACTAGGAACAAAGAAAATAGGGCATACTGGTATTTTAGATCCATTAGCTAGCGGTTTAATGATTATTGCAACAGAATCAGACACCAAGTTATTACAGTATATTGATGATAAAACAAAAACATATGTTACAACTTGTTTGTTTGGGTACTATTCTGACTCATATGATATAGATACAGAATATAAAAAAGTTACTGATAATTCAGTTACAAAAGAACAAATTGAACAAGCAATTTTAAAGATCAAACAGCAAACAACACAAATACCACCAATTTACAGTGCTAAAAAAATAAACGGACAAAAAGCTTATGATTTAGCAAGAAAAAATGTTGAGTTTGAAATCAAACCACAATCAATTACTATCTATGAATTAAAATTACTTGAATTTGATTTTGAGAAACAATGGGCTAAATTTGAAATGAAAGTTTCTGAAGGTGCATACGTTCGAAGTGTCTTAATGGATCTTGCTAAAGAATGTGATAATTCTTGTGTAATGGATTCGTTACTTAGAAAAGAATGTGGAAAAGTGAAATTAGATAATTTAAAAGAAAATGAATTAAGTGAAATTAGTTTAAACGAGTTATTTGTGTTACCAACCTTTGATTTAAATGATTATGAAAAAAATCAACTAAAGTTTGGACGTTCATTTACTAAAAGAAATGGTAAAGATGGAATTTATTTAGCTATAAATAATAATCAAGTAGCTAGTGTTGGTGAGGTTAAAGATGAAAAATTTTCACCAAAAAAAGTATTTATGGAAAGGTTATAATGAAAAACTTAAAGAAAACAATTAAAATAGCAGCTTTTGATGTCGATGGGACATTATTACCAAATGGAGAAACACGTTTTAGTGAAAACACAAGAAAAATGTTTCAAATGTTAAAAGATCAAGGGATTGTTACAGTAATTTCTACAGCCAGAGAGTTTGCGACAATTGGAGACTTTTTAGAACAACTTGCACCTGTAGATTACTTTATTGGTGCTAACGGTGCTTTTATTTGAGACAATAATAAAAAAGACTTTACTTTTAAAGCAACTTTAAAGAAAGAAGAAGTGATTGATATTTATCGTACTTTTGACGAAGAAATGGATGGATTCTCTGTATCAGACTTTGATAAAGTTTACAAATCTCCTTCTTTACAAACTACTTCATGATTTATTAGACCATTTGAACAAAATTATTATGATTTTGCTGAAGGTTACCTTTCTCGCACAGATTTATATGTAATTACTATCAACTCTGCACATAATACTAGAGAACTTAGCGATAAAATGTCTAAATACATCGAAGAAAAAGGTTATGAAATGGAAATTTCCGCTCGTTGATCAAGAGGATTTTTCATTTCTCCTAAGAACGTAACTAAAAGTCATACTTTAGAAATTTTAACTAAACAATTAGGTTACTCAATGGATAACTTAATTGCCTTTGGTGATAGTTCAAATGACTTTGAAATGATTCGTGATGCACATTATGGTGTAGCAATGGAAAGAGCTAACGATAAAATCAAACGTGTAGCAAATGATATTGCACTTGATTGTGAATACGATGGTGCTTACTGAAAATTAAAAGAGTTAAAATTAATCTAATGACACATTTTGTTGAACCAAAAGTCGAAATTGATGAAGATAGTATTTTAGTTATTCCGTTTGAATCTTTTACTCCACAAGAAAACGACGCTTTTATCATCGGAAGTTTCGAATCATTTCATAAAGGGCATTTTCTCTTATATCAAGAAATGCTACAAAAAGAAAAAGGAAGAAAAATATTAGTTACTTTTAGTAATGAAGACTTAATGCCTAAATTTAAAAAACAAGTATTTACTGATAATAATGCAAAATATTTAACAATGGCTCAATTGGAAATAGATGCAATTGTTGAACTTGTTTTTTCAAAAGTAGCACTTTTATCTGGTGAAGAATTTTTACAAAAATTAACTAATAATTTAAAATGTCAAATTATCGTTGGTGCTGATTTTAAATTCGGAAGAAATGCAAGTTGTGATGCAAGTGATATCCAAAGAATCTTACCTAATGCTGAAGTACATGCTTATAAACCTTATTTAGATAATAATCAAAAGGTGTCTACATCTAAATTAAAGGAAGAACTTTATGTAGGTAATGTGCAATACGTGAATGAATTATTGCCAGTTAGCGAATATGCTTTTAGTGCTTATTATAAAAAAGATGAGCCACTACAAACTTTTAAATATTTAACAGCGATGCATCCTGGAATTTATCTTGCAATTACTCAAATCGATAATATGTGTTTTTATGTGTTATTACACGTAAATATGCAACAAGAAAGATTTATTCATCCAATTGATTTAGATAATTTAAATATCAAAGATAATCAAATGATTTTAGTTACTGTTTTAAATAAAGTTAGACTGATTATTTCAAAACAAAAAGATAACGTAATGGAATTAGATTATCTTTCAGCTAAAGAACAATTTAACAAATAAAGCACAAGTTAATCACTTGTGCTCTTTTTTTCTGTTAGGATTTTGTTATATTCTTCGTATAGTTGTTTAAGTTTTTCTAGTAAATTTTCAATTTTGGTTATTGAATCGTCTTTAGTGCTCTTAGAAACTAAATCTTGAACGTAGTCAGAAAGTTTTTGGCTATTTGTTTTATCTACGACATTCGAAAGTTCAAATACTAATTCTTTGCATCTGCTTATTTGTTCATCTAACGATTCGTTTATTTTATTCAATTTTTCTTTATATTCTGCTATTGCAAAAACTTTTTTCATTCTTTCTACAAGAAAATCAGCAATTGAAAATGTTAATGTATCTTCATCGTTATTTGCAACTGCTTTAGCAATAGATTCTTTTAGGTTTGCAGCTGCAGTAAGTAATTCTTGTTTTTCTGTAGCTAATCCTTCATTTTTTAAAATTGGTCAATTGTTAACTTTATCGATTGTTTCATAATAAAATGCATCACCTTGTAATGCTCGGCTATATAATAAATATTCTTCTGCAAATTCTTTCTTTGCTTGAATGGTATATTTAGTATTCTCATTTTTAAGTTTTTGTGCTTCTGCAAAGTCATTCATTGTTTTTTGGTAATAACTACTTTTTTCAGCCATTTTCATTAAATCTTCTTTTTTAATTTCTTCTATAACATTATTAGCCATTCGAATATATTCATCACTTAGATTTATGGTGTTATTTTTTACAGTATAAGTAACTCCAACAGCTATACCAACAGAAATTAGTAAAGTTCCACCAAAAAATACTGAACTTCAAATTCTTTTTCATCTCTTATGTTTTTTAGTTTCTAAATCAGATGTAATTAATTGTTCTTTATTATTGTTTTCCATATTTTAATTTTAATAAATTCTATTGTTTATACAAAAAAAGCATAAAGTAGGTACTTTATGCAAATCTTATTTTTCTTTAAGGATATTATTGTAGGTATCAATTTGTTTTTCAAGGAATTGAAGTTCAGCTTGGGCAGCAACTAAATCCATATTTGAACTAGTAGAAACTTTATCTAAGTATGCTTTAAATTTCTTAGCATCTGCCTCTTTACCTGCGTTGGTTAATTTCTTAACTAAGTCGTTAGCTGTTACTTTTAATGTCGCAATTTGATCAGCAATTTTTGACACTTGTTCGTAGTATGCATTTAATTGTTCTTCAATTGGAGCAGCTTCACGAGCAAAATCAAATGATAAACTTAATGTTTCGATTGTTCCAGAACCATCGAATTGTTCTTGCAATACTTTACGATATTTATCAATTAAGTTTTGCAAGTCTTCACGTTGCATTGCTACACCACGGTTGTTTCACTTGGTATTAAGTTGTGACTCAACCATTACTAAGTGACTATCCACACTTAATGCCTCAATATATTTATTATATTTACTTTCGAATCTTCTTGCTCCGTATCCACTAATTGATTCTTCGTTGTTAATATATTTAGTTGCTTGATCATCTAGTTTTTTAGCTTCTGGATAAAATTTACTATTTTTTAGCACTTTACCGTATCTGTCATTTAAAGCTACAAATGTTTCGTGTTCTCTTTTAATTAAATCATCATATCTAGCACTTAAACGTCTATCGGTTTTATAAACAGCAACACCAACTGAGCATCCGATAACTGCAACTCCACCAAGAATTGGTAAAGCTCTAGTTAAGAATTTCTTTCTTTTATTAGTCTTTGGATCGTGTTCTGCTGGTTCAGTAATAAATAATACTTCTTTACTTTGTGTGTTATTTTCATTTTGAGTATTTAATGTTTCTAATTTATCTTTATCATTATTCATAAATATAATTTTAGTAAAAAATGTAAATTTAAAAAACAATTTTAAAAGAAAAAGCACAAAAAGTGCTTTTTTATTCTTTTTATTGTTAAAAATCAAACTTATTCGAATATTTTTATTTTTCTTTATTTTGTTCTTCGTCTTTTTTGTTTTCAATAGCTTCTGGTTCAACTACATCGGCAACTTCAACTTTAAGTCCTTTATTTCTTTCAGCAAGCATTCATCCTAAAGCGATTACTGAGATAACTGTTCCAATGAAACCGAAAATTAAACATCCTGTACCAACTCAAAGGGTGATTGATTGTGTTTTAAGTGAAACATTTCCTTTAACTTCTAAGTCTAAGTTAACTAGAATGTTAAAGACTAAAGCGGTAATTCAAGCTATTGTAAATAAAAAACCAAAAATAACATTTGCAATTGAAATAAAAAGTGTTGCTCAGAAAAAAATCATTAAAGCAAAGCATGCAATGTTAGAGGCAAGAGCAAAGATAATCTTTTTGTTTAAATTCATTATTAACTCCTTATAAGGTTGTTTGATTTATTTAACTAAATTATACAAATTTATTACAAATATATTCATTTGAAAAAATGATAAATTTCATAAAAATTTTAGTTTTTTATTGTTTTTATAAAATAAAAAACATATATAATTAACAAGCTAATTAGATTAGTAAACACAAATTTTAAGCTTGGTCAATATAAATATATTAGCTAGGTTTAAAACATAATAGAAGGAGAAATATTATGGTTTCAAAAGAAAGAAAAGCTGAATTAGTAAAACAATACGGTAAAAACGCTAAAGATACAGGGAACACAGTTGTACAAATCGCTATCTTAACAGAAGATATCGAAGCTTTAAAATCACACTTCAAAAACAACCCTAAAGACAACCACTCACGTAGAGGTTTCTTAGCTAAAATTTCACAACGTAAAGTTTTATTAAAACACCTTAAAGAAACAAATCTTGATGCTTACACAAAAGCTCTTCAAGACCTTAACATTCGTAAATAATATAAATCGCTATCTAGCGATTTTTTTTATACAAAAATCACTTATTAATCATTTGTTTTTGCTTAAAAAAACACACTTCATTTTAAAGTGTGTTGCGAGTTAGTTTTTAAGTTGGAAATTTAGTTTTTTAAGTCTTTTAAATTCTGGAATTCAAATAAATAAATAAAATCCAAGCAAAATACTGCTGAAAATTCATAGAACAATATTAACTCTTAATAATTTATGTCGATAAGCAAAAGGTCAACATAATCCAAGAATTAAAGTGATGGTAGCACCTATAAAGAGAATTATTAGTGTTGTAAGACTAATTATAGATATTGTTAAAAATTGTTTTTTATTAACAAAATCTAAATTTATTTTTTTAATATAAAAAATAGGTAAAAATGAATAAATTATTTTGTTTTTATTGATTATTAAACATGCTAATTGAGCAAAATATAATAAGAAACCAGCAATTAGATACGTTGGGAAATATCTTGTTCATTTATCCATTGTATAAAATACCGGAATGCAAGATGAACAGCCATCGTTATTTTCAGAAGACACTACTGGTGTTATATCTTCTCCAAGTCTTGAACTAACATAAATTAGAGAAATAAAACCAATAAGTAAGAAAGTTATAATTGTTATATTTAGGATTAAAATATATATTTTTTTAGTATTAAACGTTTGCGCTTTGGTCATAAAAAATGTAATCCTCTATTCTTTGTCAATTATATCTTTTACCTTTATATAAGAAATATGGTTTAAAATAATCAGAAGTCTTTGAAAAACTTAAAGGTTTTATAGCGAAGTAAGAATAATAATCTGCCATTAAATAATAAGATAATAAACAAGCTGATGTACGCTTTCCACCTCATAAATTAGTAATTAAAAATTGGTTTGTATCTTTATCATAACCATAAGCTACAAAAGCGTGGTTAAATCTTGTGTATTTTTCTTCATCAACATCAGCGGTTGTTAAAATAACAGGAAGTTTATCATTTATAATTGTTTTATAAGCGTTTCTAAATGAGTTATTTCAATTATCACTATAAAAAGTTTGATACTTGTTTTTTACTTCTTTATTGTTTACAAACTTTTGATATAACTCATTGAAACTTACTCCTGCATTACCGCCGTGAAAATTATGGTAATTCTTATTATTTAGTTTATGTAAGAAATAAGCAAATGTTCTGCGGTCCTCTTCATTTTTTGGATGATCGTTAAACTTGTTTCATTTAAATATTGGTGAAGTGTAAAGAATCTTGTTTTCTGGATTAGAATCATAAGTTATGTATGATTTATACTCAGAATCAGAAAATAACGCAGGATATTTAAACAATTCATTATACAAAAGCAAGTTTGCTAATGCGTGATAACAGCATCATCCACTACTTTTATCTACATTAGGATATTCATCTTCTCTTGGCAAATCATAACCTATTTTAGCCTTAGTATCTCTGGTTAATCACCACCAAGCATGTTCTGTTAAATTGCTTATATTGGGTGTTGAACCAAACATTTCTTTTGAACCTCTCCAAATATATGCGTCATTAACTATTGTATATGGTAATTTTTTAGGTTCAGAAGTTATTTCGGATGAAGTGAGTGATTTGATTTCACTTTCTCTTTTTTCGATTTCTTCGTTTTTAATATCTGCACTACGTGAGAAATTTAATTTTAAAACAAAATCCTTTATATTGCTATAATCATAAATTTCACCACTTAAAACACTTTTATATTGATTAGAATTTATTTTTTCAACTATACCTATTGTGGTAACGTAAAATAAATTATTTTTTTGAGATAACTGAGAAATATCTTCTCAGTTTGTTTCTAATGTAATTAAATTTTTAATTTCTACAATTGAATACATATTATCAAAGGAAATTAATAAAACTTTATGACCATTTAAGTCGGTAATTACGTTTGAAAAATTAACAATATGTAAATTATTATCAAATCTATTAACTCTTGCTAATTCTGAATTGATTATAAAGTCATAATCATTATTTTTTTCTGTTTTTGCAGAAAGAACTATTGTAGGAAAAATCATTGTACTTGAAACAATAGAGGTTGCAATGATTAGTTTTTTATATCATTTTTTCATGTTTTTCCTTTTGATGATTTTGACAATCATCTTCATAACAATAAGCCCTCCTATATGCTTATTTATACAATAATTATATGCTTTTAAAAAATAAAATTTAAAATCTTACAATTTATTTTATTTTAGTTTGATTTTTTACTAATTCTTAAAAAGAAAACTTAATAAAATCTTGATTGTAATTGCACTTTGTAGTGAAAAAAGAGTCTATAAAAAAGAAAAAATATGATGATTTTTTAAACTTATTCAAAATATCAAAGTCAAACTGTAATTTTTATTCACTTTTAATGATTGAGTTTACCATTTTTGAACTAAAAACAAACTAAAAAAACACTTTTGTTTTTGATATATCTAATATAATATAAAACATAAAAAGCTCATTTTTAAAGGAGAAAATAATGCTCAAAATTATTAATCATCCACTGATTCAAATTAAGTTAACTAAAATGCGTGATAAACACGCAGATCACTTAGTTTTTAGGAATAATTTAAATGAAATTGCTTCATTAATGGTTTATGAAATTCTAAGAGATTACCAAACAAAACAAACAACAATTCTTACTCCATTAAACCAAGAATACCAAGGATTTACATTTGATAAAGAAATCGTGCTTGTTCCAATTCTGCGTGCTGGATTAGGAATGGTTGAAGGAATTTTAAATTTAGTGCCTCAAGCACGTGTGGGACACATTGGAATGTATCGTAATGAAGAAACATTACAACCAGTTCCATACTTTTACAAAATGCCAGAAGTTCCAAAAGATTCACTTATCATTGTAGTTGATCCGATGTTAGCTACAGGAAACTCTGCTGCAGATGCAATTAAAACCTTGCAAGAAGATGGGTTTACAAACATTCAATTGGTATGCTTAGTTGGTGTATCTAATAGTGTAGAGAAAATTCATCAAGAATTCGGAAATGATTTCAAAATTTATTTAGCATCACTTGATGATAAATTGAATGAACACGGGTACATCGAACCTGGTTTAGGTGATGCAGGAGATAGAATTTTTGGTACCAAATAAAAATAGTTTTAAAAAAGAGATTTATTGATTAGTTTTAACTGCTATTTTTTTAGCCTTTGCAATACTAATTGAATGAATTAGCTTATCTTTTAAGTTTTACTTTTTAAGTTTTAATATTTCGCTTTTTATTGTCTTTTTTACTTTCTATCTAATTGATTTAAAGCACACAATACTTTTATTGCTTTTAAAATTTATTATTGTGTCAATTTTACAACCTGGAATTATTGTACTTAGCTTTCTAGGAAACTTTGTAGGACTTTTATTTCAACTGATTTTTATTTTGTGTTTTGCACTCGTTATAAAACTCTTTTATAAACGCAATCAAAATCAAAATAAAAATCCAAGTATTCAAAAACATCTTGTTATTTTAAATTTAATGTTTAGTCCTTCATTTGTAATTATTCAATTAGTATTAATTCTTCTAAATACTTTTTTGATCAATCCAATTTACTTTAAGGTATTTGGAATTATCGATTCAGCGAGCTACAACGCAATTAAAGAGGTGTATTTAACCAAATCGTTAAATACTTACTTTTTTGGAATTAAGAATTACTTTTGAGCTAGCTTTATTTTCTACTTTACATTTAACTCTTTAAACTTTTTTATAAATATCATAATTATTAATTTACTCATGGTTTTAGAATACAAAACAAAATTCTTTACCAGAATGGTTTCAACAATTAATCAGCATAAATATTAGGAGAAATATGTCAAAATTTAACTTTACTGAAATAGATGCAAAATGACAAGCTAAATGAATTGAAGAAAATTACTTTGAACCTTCAACAGATTTAAGCTTACCTAAAAAATACATTTTAAGTATGTTCCCTTACCCAAGTGGAAAACTACATATGGGACACGTTAGAAACTACTCTATTGGTGATGCAATTGCACGTTACTACCGTAGAAAAGGATTTAACGTACTTCACCCATTTGGATGAGATGCTTTTGGGCTTCCAGCTGAAAATGCAGCAATTAAAAACCAAATTCATCCACGTACATGGACATACAAGAACATTGAAGCAATGGATAAAGAAATCCAAAGACTTGGAATTTCTTTTGCTTGAAGTCGTGAATGTATTACATCAGATGAAATTTACACTAAATGAGAGCAACTTATTTTCATTAAACTTTGAGAAAAAGGGTTAATCTATCAAAAGAAATCGCAACTTAATTGATGTGAAACAGATCAAACTGTGCTTGCAAACGAACAAGTTGTCGATGGACTTTGCTGAAGATGTGATAATCCAGTTACAATCAAAGAAATGGAAACATATTACTTAAAAATTACTGCTTATGCTGATGAATTATTAAATGATTTAAAAACATTAGAAAACCACTGACCACAACAAGTTTTAACAATGCAACACAACTGAATTGGTCGTAGTGAAGAATATAAACTTGATTTTGAATTATTTAACCAAGCAAATCAAAAACAAGATGTAAATCTTTTAGCATACGAAAAAGATGCCAACATTTTAATTAATGCTAATTATGTTGCTATTTCAAATAAACACGATTTAGTTACAACACTTAAAGAACAAAATTACTTTACTGAAGCACAATTAAAATTACTTGAAGATATTAATAAACACTTTGCTAACAAAGACTTCACACATAAGATTTATTTAGCAACACCGTTTTACGTAATTAACCCAGTAACTGACAAACACTTACCAGTTATTATTAGTGATTTTGCTTCACATAATCCAAACAAACCAGTTCAATTAGTATCATTTATTAACCCAACTCATTTAGCTTTTATGCAAGCTAACAATTTAGCATTTGATGATACAGAAATTGAATTAAATCAAATTAAAGACTTTAACTTCAAAAAAGAAGTTAAATTCAACTTACGTGATTGAGGTATTTCACGTCAAAGATATTGAGGAACACCAATTCCACTTGTTAAATGTGCTACTTGTGGTGTGCAACCAGTTAATGTAGCTCATTTACCAATTACTTTACCATTTGATGTGCAATTTACTGGTCAAGGGAATCCATTACAAACTAATGCTGAATGATTAAAAACAAAATGTCCTAAGTGTGGTGCAGAAGCAACTAGAGAAACAGATACACTTGATACATTCTTTGAATCTTCATGATACTTCTTACGTTACACAACACCAAGTCAAATGTGAGATGAAAAAATCTTTGATGAACAATCATTAAACTACTGAAACAGTGTTGATGAATATATTGGTGGTATTGAGCATGCGATTTTACACTTACTTTATGCGCGTTTCTTTACTAAAGCAATTGCAGATTTAGGTATGGTACCTTTCCGTGAACCATTTAACAACTTAATTACACAAGGTATGGTGCTTAAAGATGGTGCAAAAATGTCCAAATCAAAAGGAAATGTAGTTGAGCCAAGTGAAATGCTTGCTAAATACGGTGCTGATACAGCTAGATTATTTATTCTTTTTGCAGCTCCACCTCAAAAAGAACTTGAATGAAGTGATGCTGGAGTTAATGGATGTTTTAAATTCATTAACCGTCTTTGAGATAGAGTTAGTGAAATTGATACAACTACTGATTATAAAAATATTGATTCAGCGACTTTAAATGCTGATGAAAAATTAGCTAGAATGAAGCTTTACCAAGGAATGCAAAAGCAACTTGAAACTTTTGAAAATAGAGCAAACAATTATGCATTTAACACTTTAATTTCTTGAACAATGGAAACATTAAATGCATATGACAAAGTAAATGATCCAAAATTAATTACTGAAATGTTCTATGTAATGCTTAATATTTTAGAACCATTTATTCCACACTTTGCATGAGAAATTTCAGAACAATACTTTAATTTAGCGAACTTAAAGGATTTTAGTATTGACGAAAAAGCATTAGTCACAGATGAAGTTACTTACCCAATTTCAATTAATGGTAAATTTAGAGCTGAACTTAAAGTTGCTAAATCAACAACTAAAGATGAAGTTTTAGCACTTGCTAAAGAAAAAGCTGCTAAATGATTGGAAAACAAACAAATTGTAAAAGAGATTTTTGTTCCTGCAAAAATTATTAACTTTGTAATAAAAGATTAGGAGAACAACAATGGCGAATGAAACAAAAAAACCAAAAGCAGTGAAATTGGTTCACTTTCCTTTAGTGGTGAATCCAAAATATGCTGTAATCCCTGGTGGACTTGGTGAAATTGATATAACAGATAGCCCATCATTTGAATTAATCAACGAAATCTTAACTGAAACATTAGATTCATTTATTAACCAAATTCGTTTTATTTTAGTATATAGCCACGACGGTTCAGATCGTGACATCTATATTCAAGCTTCATTAATTCAACCATTAAAATATAAAAAAGAAAACGGAAAACATATTTTAGTTTTCAAAGCTCAAAAAATGTTGCACATTATCAAGGAAAAACCAACATTTGCTGAATTAATTCAATTTAACAGTGCAATTCCATACAACTTATTAGAAAAATTTGCAAACGATTCAAGATTTGAACCATTTAAAGTTAAAGTGGTTGCGGATATTGATAAAAGAATGCCTAAACCAAGTGAAATTGATGAAATTAGCAAAACCTTAGAACTTTTAATTTCTAGTTTAGAAGCTGCAGAAAAAGATCCGATGACAGGAATTGCTGAACAATCAATTTTCTTACCAAATCCAAATACAGGTGGTGTAAATAGAATTAGACACATTCATAGTTTACTTAAAGAATTTGAACCAAATGCTTTAGGTGGAACAACTGATGTTGATGTATACACAAGATTTGTAACATACATTAACTTATTTAACCCAATTTTAATTCCAAGTAAGGAAACTATTGCATTTGATGATAGTTGTGAAGCTCCATTAATGTTAGTGTTTGGAGATATTACACAATACTTAACAAAATATATGGAAGTTGAAAATAAAATTAAAGACGATATTAACCAAAAATTAAACGATCAACAAAAAGAATTCATCTTACGTGAAAAATTAAGAACTATTCAAAATACTTTAGAAAAAATGAATGTTCCAGTTAATGAAGATGAATACCAAAAAACAATTAAGAATCCAAAATTAAGTCAAATTTATCCAAAATCAGTTCAAAACTTAATTGAATCTGAAACAAAAAGAGTATCAGAAATGATGCAAGCTTCACCAGAAGCTACATTAGCTAAAACATATATTGATATTATGAAAAAACTTCCTTGAAGAAAAACTGAAAAGGAATTTTTAGATATTAAACACGCACGTAAAGTATTAGATAATAATCACTATGGACTTGATAAGGTTAAAGAAAGAATTGTGGAATATTTAGCTGTTATTATTAATCAAAAACTTAAAAATAAAGCTGAAAATGATGCAAAATTAATTAACATTGATGACCAATATCAAATAGATTTAAACTTATTTAAAGAAGGTGATAACGCTAAAAAACGTACATTTAACAATGTGCCTATTATTACTTTAGTAGGTCCACCAGGAACAGGTAAAACTTCTTTATCTAAAGCAATTGCAGAAGCTTTAAACCGTAAATTTATTAAAGTTTCTTTAGGTGGAGTTCACGATGAAAGTGAAATTCGCGGACATAGACGTACATATGTTGGTGCTATGCCTGGAAAAATTATTAAAGGAATTAACCAAGCTGGTGTTTCTAACCCTGTTATTTTACTTGATGAAATTGACAAGATGAAATCAGATATGAAAGGCGATCCAGCTAGTGCGATGTTAGAAGTTCTTGACCCAGAACAAAACATCAAATTCCAAGATCATTATCTTGAACACGAATATGATTTATCTAAAGCAATTTTCATCGCAACTGCAAACTATTATGAATCAATTCCTGAACCACTTTTAGACCGTGTTGAAATTATTGAACTTTCATCATACACATTAAGTGAAAAATTAAACATTGCTAAAAAACACTTAATCCCTAAAGTGCTTGAACAAACTGCACTTGATAAAAAATACTTCAAAATGTCTGATGAAACAATTGAATTTATTATTAAACACTACACCAAAGAAGCTGGTGTGCGTGGATTAAAACGTCTTTTTGATAAAATTGCACGTAAAGTTGTAGTTAAATTAATGGAAAATCCAAAAATGAAATCACAAGAAATCAAACCAGAAGATATTCCAAACTACTTAGGTGTAATTCAATTTAAAGATGAAGAAAAAGAAGAAATTTCAATCCCTGGTATTGTTAATGGACTTGCTTATACTTCTTATGGTGGAAGCACTTTACAAATTGAAGTAAATACATTCCCAGGTAAACCAGAAATTAAATTAACAGGTTCACTTAAAGAAGTTATGCAAGAATCAGCACAAATTGCTCTTTCATACGTAAGAAGCAATGCTGAAAAATTCGGAATTAATGATTTTGATTTTGAAAATAATACAATCCACATCCACGTACCAGAAGGTGCAGTTCCAAAAGATGGTCCAAGTGCTGGAGTTACTTTCACTACTGCTTTAATTTCTGCATTAAGCAAAAAACCAGTTCCTTCAAATATCGGAATGACTGGAGAAATTACATTACGTGGAAAAGTTCTTGAAATTGGTGGACTTAAAGAAAAATCATTTGCTGCAAGTCAAAAAGGATTAAAATACATTTTTATTCCTGCAGGAAATGTTAAAAATATTCAAGATGTACCAAATGAAATTAAATGTACTTTAAATTACATTCCTGTTTATGAATATAGTGAAATTTTCGATTTTATATTCTTAAATAAACAGCCTAAAGAAATTCTTTCTTTTGAATGTGATGCTAAAAAATAATTTTGTCAGCATCAACTAAACACTTTACACAAAAATCCTTCACCTTCTTTACAATTAATTATGTAATAGGTGTAGGATTTTTAACCACTATCGGTACACTTGTACAATTTAGCTTATGAGGGTATTTAATTATTCTTCTTTCTGCATTTGTTATTTTTGCTGTATCTCTTGTTTTTTCAAGATTAGCAGATAACTTTAAAGAAAATTATGGTGGAAGTTACGCATTTGTTAGACATCTAGATAATGATAATAAAACCGATCGACAAAGAAAAATTTTTAATAACTTCTCTTTCTTTGTTGGATGAAATCAGTTTGTTCAAAATCCGATTTTATCCTCTGTGTCTCCGTTATTCTTAGCTAGTGCAATCATAGGGTTATTTCCACAGGATACTCCGAATTACTTAACATATGTCTGAATTACAAGAATCTTATCTTTATTATTCTTTATCTTTTTAATTTTTCTATCTACTATTGGACTTAAAACAAATAAAAAAATCATTTTAGTAACCAGTACTGTTAAATGATTTGCTTTATTAATGGGAATTGGAATTTTAGTTTATTCAGTTATTACTGATAATCGTTTTGATGAAAACTTTACTGAGTTTGCACGTAATGGTTCAAAAAACGTTAATGCTCAACTTATCCTTTCAAATGCTTTATTATTCGTTTATGCTTTTGCAGGAACTGAAGATGTTTCAGCGATGGTAAAAGATGTCGAAGTTAAAAGTTTTCGTAGAATTTTAATCATTTCTTTTGCTGCCGTTTTAACTTTCTATATGGTTGCATTTACCTTGCTCTTAGGATTTGATGCAATTAAAACCAAACAAGGAATGATTGGAATTTATAGTGTTTTCTTAATTTTTGGAAGTATATTATTTATTATTGGATATTTAGCTAATGATGTTACTTCAAAAATTACAGCTAGTGTATCAACAGCAAGAAAACTTGTTCCAATTTGTGAAGATGGTAATTTATTTTATCAGCTAACCAAAAAGAACAAAAAAGGCGAATTTCAAAATGCGATTTGATTTACTACGGTTATTACTCTAATAACCTTGGTTGTCTTTTGAGTTATGAATATCTTTTTAGGAAGCACAGCCGAAGGTGAGCAAGATCGGTTTTTTGAAACAGCTATTTTAGGAAGTGCAGTTGCGTTAGTAATCGAGGATTTTTGTACTTTTATTACTGCATTTTTACTTGAAAGAAAGAAAGTCATCAAACCAATACCGATTTGAGAAAAAATAATTTATGTTTTAGCAATGATTTTAATTCTTGTTTTAATGATTAGTTACTTTTTCCCTCAAATTTACGGAGTTGCTCCAAATTCAAACACCGTTGTCGTTATTTCGATTTATTTTGCATTTATTGTTTTTGGAATTATACTGAATGTTATTTCGAAAAAAATAAGTCCAAAGTGATACAACTTAAAACAAAAGAAAAATAAAAAATTAGAAAAATAATATTTATCACGCAAGAAAAATAGGTGAGCTTTATGGTTTGCCTATTTTTGTTTACATATGTTACAAAGCTATAAAAAATGTGTAAAGCTTAGTTAGCTTTACACGTAATTATTAACTTTAAAAGATTTAATTCTTAGGTAACATAAATTCAATATAACAATTTAAAGGATAAAAGGTTACTAAAATAAGATTAATAACTAAAAATGAAATAGTTTGAGGTTTGTTTGAAGTTAAACGAGGAATATTTAAATAAATTGCAAAAAGTAAACTTAAAAACAATATAACAAATGTGATTATTTTTCAAGTTAATGAAAAAGTTTTATTTGAAACAGAAAAACGAATCTTTGTAATAAAGAAAAGAGGGAGTAATGCATAAATAAGTTTATTTTTATTACCAAGTATTTCGATAAATTGAACAAAGTATAATATTAAACCTACGATTAAAAATGCAAGATATTCTTGTTTTCAAAATCAGCTTGCTCCATAAAGCTTAGCCACATAGATATCGTATCAATAATATATATAATCTTCTCAATATAAACTTGTAACAATATTCATATATGTTAGGTAAATAGATCCTACTAATATATAAGCTATTACAATAATATTTCAAAATAAAAAGTATGATTTTTGAATTTTAGACATAGTGGTTTGTTTCATTATTAATGCTTCTTTCATAATTAATTACTGATTTCCTTAGTTATTTCATTTACTTGAGATAATTTAAAATCAATAACGGAAATAAGAGGGTAAAAAATAAATAATAATAAGTCAAAAATTCAAAATACTAAAATTACTCAGTGATGTATTCAATAAGGGTTATCTAAACGGAATAGTCATATTGAGTATTCTGGAAGTGAGAAACCAAAAAATGCAATTAAGGTTATAAAAATGATGAATTTTCAAATTAATGCAAAAATTTTATTACTAATTGTAAAATTAATCTTTTTGATAAAGAAAACAGGGAATAAAGCATATAAAACTTTATTTTTCTTTGATAAAACTTCTATAAATTGTAAGAAATATAAAGCTATGCCAAGAAATAAACATGGTTTATAATAATCTCACATATCGAAGCTATATCCATAGTGTAAGTTCTCTCAATCTGGAGTGGCTGCTGGTACTAATATAACAGGTGCAGGATCGGTTATTGATTTGATACCAATGTATATAAGTGAGAAAAACCCTATAAGTAAAAATATAATGGTAAAAATATTTCAGATTATAAAATAAGATTTTTGAATCTTAGACATTTGCTGTGTGGTCATAAATTATACGATCTTCGATTTGTTGTCAAGTGTTATATTTACCATCATAATAAAAATAAGGTTTAGAATTAAGTCCTGTATTTGTATAGTTTATTGGTTTAAGTGCAAAAAAAGATTGGTGTTTTATTTTTAATTTTTCAGAAATTAAACATGCATTAGTTTTTTGATTAGCTCATAAATTAGAAATTAAAAATTGTTGAGTTTCTTTATTGTAACCATATGCTATAAAAGCGTGATTAAAACTTTTGAATTTTTTGTAAATCCAACTGTTGTTAAAATTACAGGAATTTTATCATTTAATATGTATTCTTTTGCTTTTTCGAAAATTTTGCTTTTTTGTTCAATGCTATTTTTATTATTTTCTTGATCATTTATGTTAAAACTATCTTCATCAAAATCAATTTTATATTGTGAGTTTGCTGCTTTATTTGTGATGAATAGCGAATTTTATTATCAGTGTTTTGATCGTTGGTAATAAATCGCTTATATTCACTATCGGAAAATAAACCTGGATATTTAAAAATTTCATTATATAGTAATAAATTAGCAAGTTCGTGATAACAACATCAACCACCACCTGTTCGTGGTTCATCATACCCAATTCTTTGTTCTGAGTCTCTTGAAAGTCATCATCATGCATGCTCTGTTAAATTGCTTACATTAGGTGTAGATGCAAAAGTTTCTTTTGAACCTCTTCAGATATATGCGTCTGTAACCCTTTCATATGGATCAATTGGGAATACAAAAAAGCTTCTATAAAAACTAGAAAAATCATTTAATTCTAATTGTCTTTTTTTATATTCATCAACTTTTATAAATTGACTTTTAGAGTTGTCAATATTAACAATAAAATCTTTGATTTGTTCATAATCAAAAATTGTTTCATCAATAACAGATTTGTATTGCAAGTTATTAATTTTTTCAACAATTCCAATTGTAGGTATGTAAAATAAATTTTGATTATTTTCAAATTCTAAGAGGTTATCTCATCTTGTTTCTAATGTAATTAGACTGTTTGTATCAATAATTGAGTAAATATTATCAAAACAAACTAAAAACACTTTGTGACCATTTAAATCTGTAATAGTTTTAGTAAATTCAATTTTATGATCTTTATTATCGATTCTGTTAACTCTAAGTAATTCAGAACCAAAGACAATATTGTTATTAAATTTAGTTTCAACCTTAGCAGATATAGTTGCTAAAGGAACTGCCGCTGTGGTTGAAACTAAAGAACTAAAAATAAGTAATTTTTTAAAAATCTTTTTCATTTTTATCTTTCTATTTGGTATTAAATAATCTATTTATTAGATTTAGATATTAAACAAATGTTTATGCACTAAATAAGGCCTCCTAACTTATTTGCATAATGATTATATTCTTATAAATTACAAAAAACCATTTTCTAATTTATTTCCACAATTTGGCTTAAAAGGTAATTTAATTGGATTAAACGCACTAAAAACACGTTTTTTATTAATTAAATGTGAAAAAATAAATTGCTATTTTTGAATTATATTTTAAGTTAAAACAAAAAACACTTCAACTAAGTTGAAATGTTATGAATTTAAAAATAATTTAACTAAATTAATTCTTTAAATTTGTCCTTAAGTTCATCAATGTGCTTTGTTGGTCCTTCAGATTTAAGTGGATCAACTTTAGTTCCGTATTGACCAATGTGATGAACTTTAGCACCAAGGAACTTAAATGTGCCGATTAATCATTGTTCATTATTATTGTGTGGATATCAACCTTCTGGAGCTCCTTGTGAAGTTACTAGAATTACTGTTAAATTGGTAAGTAGTCCAATAGCGTCACCTTTTTTAGAATATTTATAACTAAAGGTTTTATTTGCAACTGAAATTGAATCAATAAAATTCTTTACAACCACACTAGGTCCAAAATTAATCATAGAAGAAGAAAGAACAAGAATATCAGTTTCTTTAAGTAGATTAATTCATTTGTCTGAATTAATATCATTATAGTATGTATTTAATGTTTCCTTTGTTAAAAAAATACGTGAATGTTCGGTTTTATTTAAATCAATTCGGTTTAAATCGTATTTATTTAAGTTTTTTGCTGTTTCATAAAACCGATCCATTAAATGTTTAGAAAATGAGAGATCATCAGGTAAGACATTACCGTCTAAAAATAACATTTTTTGCATAAAAACTCCTTTTTATTTAATTTTTTGTATTTTAATCAGATAAATAAATTATATAACTGAATATCATTCTTTTACATAAAAATGTGAATAGTTTTTCACAAATTCCACAAAATAAAGTTTTTTCAATAACAATTACTGGAAACAAAATAAAATATAAAAGATGCTATTTTTAAATAGCGTCCAGAATGGAGAAACAATGGCAAAATTTAAACGTGTATTTATGATTGTAACTGACGGATTAGGAATTGGTCCTGACCGTGATCAAAAAGCTTTTGGAGATGCTGGTGCTAATACTATTAGATCAGCTTCAATGGCTGAAGAGTTTAAAATCGATACATGAAAAAAATTAGGAATTGGTAATATTACAAACTTAAATGGAAATTACCATGTAAAACAACCACTTGCATATATGGCAAAAGTGCAAGAAGTTTCAAATGCAAAAGATACTCTTGCAGGACACTGAGAAATGATGGGAATTAAAACAATTGTTCCATTCCCTACTTTCTTTGAAAATGGATTTCCACAAGAATTAATTGACGAATTATCAAAAGCTTTTGATGGTCGTCCAATTGTGGGAAACAAAGCTGCATCAGGTACAGAAATCATTAACGAATTAGCTCACGAAGAAAAAAACCGTGGAGCAATTATTGTTTATACATCAATGGATTCAGTACTTCAAATTTGCGCTCACGAAGAATGAACAGGTTTAGATAACTTATATAAATATGCTAAAGCTGCTCGTGAAATTTGTTCAAGTAGACCTGAATGAAACGTAGGTAGAATTATCGCTCGTCCATACGTTGGTGAAGAAGGAAACTATACTAGAACATTCAACCGCCACGACTATGCAAACCAACCAAGAGAAATGATTTTAAATGAACTTCAAAACAAAGGTGTTGAAGTTATCTCTGTTGGTAAAATCAATGATATTTTCGTAGGTCAAGGTATCTCAAAACACTACCCAAGTGCTGGAGATGCTAATGGTATGGATATTACAATTGATTTAGCAACACAAGGTGGAGAAAACAAATTTATTTTTACTAACCTAGTTCAATTTGACTCACACTATGGACACAGAAGAAATGTACATGGATACGCTCAAAACATTGCTGATTTAGATGTTAAATTAGGTAAATTAATTAACGCTATGAACGAAGATGATTTATTAATCATTACTAGTGACCACGGAAACGACCCACTTTACCCTGGATTTAACCACACTAGAGAATTTTTACCAGCAACAATTTACTCTAAATCATTCAAATCACCTAAAGTATTACCTAACTTCGAAGGTTTAGGCACATTAGGTAACATTGTGGCACGTAACTTTGGTGCTGATATCGTTACAGAAACAGGTGATGACGTTTTTGAAAAACTTGTATAAAAATTACACTTTAAGCAACTAAATATGGAAATTGTGCAACAAAATTATGCAAATTCCTTATTTTTGTTGTTTTTTTTATTTCTAAATTAATACAAATATTGTATTTTGATATAATAAACGCATGAATGAAATAAATTTAAAGAGAAAAGAATCTCAAATTCATCAGTTAGTAGCTGATATTATCACAAACGATTTATCTAATGTAAATGTTATTGACCCAGTGGTAATAGATGTTAGACTAACAAACGATTTGTCGCATTTGAAGGTATTTGTAAATCTATCAGGAAATACTCAAAAAGGAATTATCGCCCTAAATAATTCTGCTGGGTACGTTCGTAAGATACTTTCGAAATCTTTAAATTGACGGAAAGTTCCAGAAGTTCATTTTTTACTAGATGAAGTGAGCCAAACTGGGAATCGTATTGACGAAATACTCAGAGAGATTAAAAACAATAACTAAAATGTTTTTTAGTTTCTAGACTACCAATTTGGTAGTAGACCAAAACTCACTGCAATTTATATTTTAAATTGTCAGTACTGACTTTATATCATTATGATATAAAAATTTGATATCAAATCTTTTTAAAAGAAAGGAATAATATGACTAAAAAAAGTAAATACTTACTTTTAGGTGTTTCTGGTGTTTTAGTAGGAACAGCTGTTGTAGCTATACCGGTAGCAGTTACAAGCAGTGTAAAAAATAAAGAAGCCAGAGAAAAAGAAGAAGCTTTTGCTCAATTAGATAAAACAATTGAAACAGCTTCTAATTCAGTTAATGAAGTTGAAAACAAATATACATCTGCTGTAAAACCTTGATTCCAATCACAATTTAATAGTTTAATTAATTACTCAGAACCAAAAGCTATTAAAGATGCTATTAAAAACGTTGAAAAAGCTATCGCTAGTGCAGAAAACCTTAAATCACAACAAGGTGTAACTAAAAAACAAATTCAAGACGCTAACGATTCTGTTATGTCAGCAGTTTCAGCATTAACAAACGTTGATAATGAATTAACAGCTCAAACAAAAGCTAAAACAGATAAAATTCAACAACTTATTAACTCATTACCAGGTGATTTAAAAACAGCAAATATTGTTAAACAAGCTAACGATGTACTTAATGGAAACTACATTATTACACCAGACCAAGGAACAGCTGTTTACGCATTACTTGCAAAAAGCATTATCAAAGACAGTGTTAAAGATTATGTTTTAAAATTCTTCAACACAGTTGATACAACTAATGCTACAGATACAAAAGTATTTAGCTCACCATACATGAGTGACAGAGTTCTTTTAGAACCAACATTCAAAGTTAATGACAAAGAACAACAACAATTAACAGATGATTTATTAACTTCAATTCAACTTACAAAAGATATGGTTAAGGCACGTTATGCTGATGCTGATACACTTGCTACATTTAACGCAATGCTTAAATCATACTCTACAGCAATGTCTGATATTGATAACTTAGCAAACAATACATTAGCTTTCGCTGCTAACGTTAAATACTGAGAAGGATTAGTATCAACAGCTCAAAGCTGTATGGATTCATTAAGTGCTGCTGAACAACTTAAAGTAAAAATCAACACAGATTTAAAAGCTGCTCAAGTTGCATTTGAAGAACAAGTTACTGCTTTAACACAATACATTGCTAAAGGTGTATTTGATGATACAACACTTGTAATTACAAGAGTAAAAACAACAACAAACGACAAAGGTGAAACAGTTCAAGTTAAAGATAAAGATGGAAACTTAGAAGTTACAACTACACCAGTTCGTTCATATGTTACAGAACAACTTAAAGCATTACAAGCTGCTGCATTAGCTAATGTAACAGGAAATGACAATGTTCAAATTTCTGACAAAATTACAACAGCTAACTTCCAAGAACAAACAGCTGCTGTTACATTACTTGAACAAAATGCATACTTTGTATTACAACAAAACTTCTTTAACAGAGCAGTTGCTCACGCTAACAGCTTAGCAAACATTAAAAACCCTAACTCAGCTTACACAGTTGAATATTCAAAAGTTAAAGATGCTGAAGCTTTAGCTAAAGCTCTTGACCAAGCTGCTGATGCTCAAACAGCTGCAATGAAAGATACTCTTGCTATTGCACCAGCTACAATTGCACAATACACAACAGCTGCTGAATATCAAACATTAGGTGATCAATATAAAGCTGCTAAAGAAGCATTAAACACAGCAATCAACACATTCTATACAGGAATGACACAAGATGCACTTGCTCAATACAATACACTTGTTGCTGAAAATGGTGCACTTGCTGAACATGCAAAACTTTACGTATTAATTGCTAACTTAGCAGAAACATTAAATAAAGGTGCTAAAGAATCACTTTCAGATACCTTCCAAGCACTTGAAAAAGCTCAAGCTCAAATCGTTGCTGCTTTAAACTTATACTTACAACCATCTTCATTATATCCAGGTAGTTTAAAAGTATTTGGTGATGTTTATACAACATTACAAAAATACCTTGGACAACAAAAAGTTGACAGTGAAGAAATCAATACATTTGCTTCTAACGTTGCAAGTGCAGCTCAAGAACAAAAAACTGCTAACGATAATAAACTTATCGGTTTAGTAGACACAAGAGATGTCTTTACAGCATTACAAGACTTAACACAAGTTATTAATACTTTAAACTCAGCTCTTACAAATGCTGACAACCAAGCAAGATTAACAATTGACAACTACTTATCACAATTACAATTAAACAAAAACGCAACTCTTTCTCAAGCTCCATACAGTGATGCTACAGCAGAAGAAGTTAAAGCTTTAAACGAAGTTGTTAATAAACAAAACACACTTCCTACAGTAGACAACAAAGTTCCTACAGATTACCAATACGCTGAAAACGGATACAGACTTGCTGTTGCTGCTACAGAAGCATTTAACAAATTTGAATACGCTCAAAACCTTAAAGTGTTTGAAAAAGCTCAAACAGTTGAAGGATTTAACCAAGTATTACCTGCTTTACCAGAAAGACATGTATTACAAGTTAAAGATGCTGAAGGTCAACCTGTTTCAACAACAAATGATGTAACACTTCCAGCTGTTGCTGAATACAACCCAGCAAAATACTTCGCTGATCAATTAGCAGTTGCTAAATCATTCTTAGACCAAGTTAAATACTTAGGTAAAGATTTAGATTCAGCTAATGTTGCTACATTATCTGATGCTACACAAAGCAACCCAGATCAATACGCTAAACTTTACCAAGAAGCTATTAATGCACTTAATAGTGCAATGACATACACAACACTTGATAAAGCTAGATATGAATATGAAGCTGCATGAAACAACTCATATACACAAGCTCAAGTGTACTACACATACACACGTTACAACGCAAACAGATTATTTGCTAAAAACTACAACGCTATTACTACAGCATTAAAATTACACGATGCTAAACCAGCTGTTACAAACGACAAAGGTGAAGTAGTAAAAGAAGCTATAGCAGCAGACTACACAGTTGCTATCTACCAAGATGCTTTAAACCAATTAAACCAAGCATTATGAGTATCAAACACAGCTGCTTACATGGACTTACAAGCTAACAAAGAACAACAAAGTGATATTGTCTTCAAACAAAGATTCTTATCTCTTGCTTTAACATCAGTTCAAAAACCAGCTCAAGAATTACAAGTTGCTATTAAAGCTGCTCAAGACTTAGTTGCTGCTTTAATTAAAGAAAATGCTGATGCATTATCTACAGCTCAAACAAACTTAACAAATGCTCAAAAAGCATTAGAAAAAGTTAAACAAACAACTCAAGATGAAGATGGAACAACAGTTCAACCTTCTCAAGATGCAATTAAAGCTGCTCAAAAAGTAGTTGAGGCTGCACAAAAAGTTGTTACAGATTTAACAGCTCAAACAGATCTTATTAATACATTTAGTTCTGATGCATTAAAACCTCTTGGAGCACCAGAAGCTTTAGCTGTAACAATTACAGGAATTCAAGCTCAAATTGATGAGGCTATTAAAACAGATCTTGCTGCATCTAAAGACGATCAACCAAATAACGACAATGTAGAAAGAAACAAATTACTTGCACAAGGTCAAACATACGTTGATCAATTATCTGGATTACAAAAAGCTGCTGCTAAATTAATGCAAGACCTTAAAGCAACAAACGTAAACTACAATCAAATTGCTAACCCAACTTCAAAAGATATTAAGATTACAATTACTACAGCTGATGCTGCTACAGCACACCAAAATGAAGCTGAAGCTAAATACAAAGATTTAAGAAATACACAAGCATTACTTAAAGGTGTATTACAAACAACATCATGAAACGATGCTGCTTTAAGCAAAGACATTGCTAAAGATACATACACAACAGATAACTTAATCTTAGCTCCATCATACAAAGATGCTAAATTAGTATACGTGGCTGGTGAAAACCAAACAGCTCAAACAGATGTAAACAACACTGTTTCTACTCAAAACCCTAACGGTTTAACAGTAAGACAATTACTTGTATTAAACATCAACCAATTAGCTGAAACACAACCACAAGTGGCTGCTGCATTAAGAGATAAATTAGCAAACGCTCAAACTCCAGCTGATGTTCAACCAATCTTTGATGAATTATTAGCACCACAAGTTAAATCTTACGAAGCTGCTTTACAACAATTACAAAACTATGTAAACAATACATTAGCAAAAACAGAAGAATCACAAAAAGCATACGCAGATGCTCTTAAAGTTGCAAATACTGCTTTAGACGGTGTTACAGATTACAACGACGAAACAAACAGAACATTTGCTAACTACTACAAAGATACAAAAGCTTTAACAGATGCATACAACCTTGCAAGATACTTAAAAGCTCAAGATGATTTTAATGCAGCTGTTACAAATGCAAATGATACAAAATCAAAAGCTGCAGAACAAACAGCTAAAGATTTAATCGATGCTGCTATCGCTGAAGCTAACGCAAATATTGCTATTGCTAAAGGTAACCAATATGCTTCTACATTAAAAGAAGATGCTGCTAAACCAGTTAAAGATGCTATTGCAAAACTTGAAAACGATTTAACAGCTTCACCAGTAGTAACAGCAACAGTTACAGCAGATACAACTGCATTAACAAATACATTCCCAGCTGGACAACAATTTGAACAATTCATGGGAACAAACTTTGCTTCTTCAGAAGATGCAGTAATTGCAGAATTTGAAAAAGGTGTTAAAACAATCGATACAGCATTACTTAATGCAAAAGTTGCTAAAGAATACACAGCATACAAAGAAATGGTTGCAAGTCTTAACAAAGAAATTACAATCCCATCACAAGAAAATGCTGGTGACTTTGAATGAGGACTTCTTTACTCACAAAAAACTTTAGTAGAAGCTGCATTAAAAGCTAACGAAACAAACCGTGAATTATTACAAAACTCAACTAACGCAGCTCAAAACTACACAGCTGAAGCAGTTCAAAAATTCACAGCTAACTTAGCAAAAGTTAAATACGACGCATTATATAACAGAGTTAAAGCATTAGCTCCTTTATATCAAGGTTTATTAAACAGCGATAAAAAATTAATTAGTGATACATTATCAACACAATTAAATACAGCTGTTACAACACTTGCTAACGCTACAAAACCAAATGCAACTACACCAGTTACTGCTGCTGCTTTAATTGATGCTTACACAACAGCTTACAAATCAGTATTAGCAGCATTCCAAGCTGCATCATCACAAGCTTCAATGACACTTCAAACAACAGTAATTAACGAAAAAGATAATAACATTGCTGCTGTTTCTAAAGCTCAAGAAGTATTTGCTCCAGGAGCTAAAAACGAAGCTTACATTAAATTATTTGGTCAAAATGTATTAATTACAGCTGAACAAATGTACAGCTACTTAACAACATACCAAAACTCAAATAATGAACTTGCTGATGATAAATTAGTATTAATGTGAATGGATGCAACAGATACATCTACTCCATGAACAATGCCTACAGATATTACAGCTGAATCAGTAAAATCATTAATCTACAAATACGCAAGTTTATTTGCTAAAGATGCTCAAGGTCAATACCAACCAGTAGCAAACAAAAATAAACACCAAAATATGGTAAACAGAATTTACAACGATGCTGCTGCAAACATTATCTACACACCTTCAAAAGAAGATATTGCAAAAGCACAAGCATATCAAGAAGGTAAATCAACAGAAAAATTCATTTTACCAGTTGATGAAAGAAAACAATTACTTGAACAATTCTTCAACGCAACAACACTTAAAGATGTTGCTACAGTTCGTGAAGCTTTAGATAGAGCTGAAGCATTATTTGAACAAAGACAAGAATATAACACACTTGTAAATCAAATTGTTGCAATGCAAGATAAACTTTCACCAGCAGAAATTACTAAATTCGAACAAATTCAACAAACACTTAAAGCACAAGATGTTCCTACTGTAAAAACAGAAAATGTAATCAAAGCTTACAAAGATGCTATTGGTCAATTACAATTATTACTTGCTCAAAACAAAATTAATACATTAATTGCAAAAGCAGAAGAACAATTCTCATTACTTACAGTATTAACTGGAAACGAAGGAATCTTCCAAAAAGCATTTGTTAACGAACCTTCAAAACCTGCTACAGGAACAGGTTCACAACCAGCTGCAAACAACACAGCATCAGCTACAAATTCAAACGATTCACAAACATTCTACAACAAATTTGAAGCTGATAAGAGTGGAAAAGAACTTCAAAACAAATTACAAAACTTAATTGCAAATTACAGAAAAACTGCAAGCAACGAAGGTGTTAATGTAACTTCACAATTAAGCAATGTAAATAATGCATACACTCAAATTGAAAATGCATGAAATGAATTCTACAAAAACTTACAAACAAATTACTTAGAACCATTAACAGTTAAATTCACTGATGCTAAGAAAATTGCAATTGTCAACTACAATCAAGCAGCTCAAAAAGCACAAGCAATTAAAGACTTAAAAGATCAAACAGGACAAACAGAACAACTTACTGGATACTTAAATGAACTTAAAGTATTATCAAGAGAATTATTCAAAGCTAATGCTGACTTACAATATGTATCACTTGATACAAGAGATGCATATAGAGCATTATTAACTTCTGAACAAGTTAAAACATACAATGAAGCATTATTCAAACCATACGCAGAAACAGCAGATGGATTATCACCATTAGCTCAAGTTCTTAAAGCACAATTTGAAACTGCTCCAAAAGGTTCAAAAATTCTTGATTTCTTAACATCAATGCCTGCTGCAGAAACACCTGCACAACCACAACCAGAACAACCAGCTTCTCCTTCTACACCAGGAACAGAAAATGCTTCAGGTTCAACTGCTAAACCAGAAGAAACAAAACCAGCTGAAGGTACACAACCAGCAACTACAGGAACAGGTTCAACACCTACACCAGCTCCTACACCTGCTGCTTAATTAAAATAAATAATATTCATTCATAAATATCAAAAAACACCAGTTGATATTTATTCTTAATCATTCATTGATTAGTCATATTCACCACAATTTAAACTATTACACCAGATAGTTTCATAAGGGTACTTACTACACCAGGTAAGTACCTTTTTCTTTGAAATTTTTTAAGAAGTTTTATAATATAAAAACCAAATAAAGCATAAAGAGTATGGTAGCTCGACAGCTGTGACCATTGCCAACCTGCGTTTTGTAAGGTGGATAGTCAGGGGAATACTAACATGCCGAATTTCCTAGCTATGCTTCAAAGACTAGGAGTTTTTTTATGAGAAAATTATTTACAAGTGAGTCAGTAGGTAGTGGACACCCTGATAAACTTTGTGACCAAATATCTGATGCAATTTTAGATGAATATATGCGTTTAGACCCACATGCTAAAGTAGCAGTAGAAGCAATGGCGAGTGGACATAATATTTTCATTGCAGGAGAGGTAAATTCATCAGTTGAAATTGATGTTATCGGTGTAGCAATCAACATTTTAAAACAACTTGGTTACTATACAACTAGAACAAGTTTTCAAACTGATATTAAAGTGCAAAGTCCTGATATTGCAATGGGTGTTGATCAAGGTAAGGAAATCGGAGCAGGTGACCAAGGAATTATGTTTGGTTATGCTACTAACGAAACACCTGAATATATGCCGCTAGCTATTACGCTAGCTCATGAACTTGTAAAAAGAGCAGAAAAATTAAGATTAAATAACTCTTTTAAATGAGCAAAAGCTGATATGAAATCACAAGTAACTTTAGATTATACTGATAGGAATAATGTTTTTGTTGACACTGTGCTTTTAAGTATTCAACATGATGAAAAATTTGATGAAGAAAAATTTAAAGATTTTATTCGCAACGAAATAATCCTTCCAGTGTTAACTAAATATCATTTAGCAGCACCACAAAGAATTTTAATTAACCCAACAGGTAAATTTGTAGTTGGTGGTCCAATTGGTGATACAGGATTGACAGGAAGAAAAATTATTGTTGATACTTATGGTGGAGCAGCACGTCATGGTGGTGGTGCTTTTAGTGGAAAAGATGCAACTAAAGTAGACCGTAGTGCAGCTTATGCAGCACGTTGAATCGCAAAAAACGTAGTAGCTGCTAATTTAGCAGATCGTTGTGAAATTCAAATTGCTTATTCAATCGGTGTAGCTGAACCAGTATCAGTTATGGTTGAAACCTTTGGAACCGCCAAAGTAAATCCAGAAATTATTGAAGAAGCAATTATGCAAACATTCGATTTAACACCTAAAGGAATTATTCAAGCCTTAGACTTACGAAAACCTATTTACCTTCCAACTGCTACCTATGGACACTTTGGAAGAGACGATGTTTCTTTCCCATGAGAACAATTAAACAAGGTTGAAATTTTACAAGCTAAGGTGAAAGAGTTATCTAAATAATGGCTTTAGAAATTTCATGTGGATGTATTGTTTTTAAAGAATTTCAAAAACAAACCAAAGTTTTATTAATCAAACAAAAAAATGGATATTGAACATTTCCAAAAGGTCACCAAGAAGGTAATGAAACCTTCTTAGAAACAGCTAAACGTGAATTACTTGAAGAAACTTCAATTCCAAGTGATCAATATTTAGAAATTATTGATAGTAAAACATATGATAACCAGTATGTATTAGCTAATGGAAATAATAAAGAAGTTCATTTCTTTTTAGCAAAATACTATGGAAGTTTGAATCCAAAAAGACAAATTTCAGAAGTTGATAAAATTGGATTTTTTCCACTTACAAGAGCAATGAACTTAATTACTTATCCAACTAATAAAAAACAACTTCAAGAAGCTTATAGAGATTATCAAATTTGACAAACAAAAACTCGGAATTAAACCGAGTTTTTTGATTCTAATAATTTTAAAAATTGTTCTTCATTTAAAATAGTAATTCCTAAAGACTGTGCCTTATCTAATTTGCTTCCAGCCTCTACACCTGCTAAAAGATAATTAGTATTCTTAGAGACGCTTCCAGATACTTTACCACCCTTAGAGGTAATTAAATCTTTAAAATAATTACGTTCTTTTGATAAAGTTCCAGTAATTACAAAAGTCAGTCCTTCTAATTCGTTTGTTTTTAAGGTTTTTGTTTCATAGTTTAGAACTTGATCTAGTTTTTGAATTAATTCGATATTTGCATCCTTACTAATAAATTCACGAATTGAATCGATAATTTTAGGACCGATGGTATTAATAGCATCAAGCTGGTTTAAATTGATTTTAGTTAAATCATTTAAGCAAGTTAGCTTTTCACAAATAATCTCAGCAACCTCTAATCCAATATGTTTAATTCCGATAGCAAATAATGCTTTATGTAATTGCACTGATTTAGCTTTTTCGATTGCATCAAGAATATTATTAGTTTTTTTATCTTTAAAACTCTTTAAGCTTAAGATTTGTTCTTTATATTCTTTTAAATTAAAAATTGAAGCTATATCAGATAAATATTCTAATTCATAAAATAATCTAATATTCGATTCTCCAAGAGACACAATATTTAAAGCTGGTCGAGAGACAAAATGAATTAAAGTACGTATTTGTTTTTCAGGACAACTATCATTTAAACAAAATTGATCTACTAAATCATTGCTTTGCACTAATTTAGAATTACAAAACGGACAAGTTAATGCTTTAGGTAAAATGCCAACAGAATGTTTTTTAGCTAGCGAGATAATCTTAGGAATAATTTCACCACTTTTAATCACTACAACTTCATCACCTAAATTTATATTCATCGCTTCAATAAATTCATAATTATGTAAAGTTGCTTTAGACACTGTGGTTTGATTTAATTGAACTGGTTCAAGTAAAGCCACGTAAGTAGTTTTTCCAGTTCTACCAATTGATACTTCAATATCAAGAATTTTACTAATTGCTTCTTCTGTTTCATACTTAAATGCAATTGCATATTTTGGAAACTTTGCAGTTTTACCCATCTTATCTCATAAACTTAAATCATTTAATTTTAAAACTAATCCATCACAATCAAATTCAAATGAGTTTTTTAATTCAGCAAAGTTTTCTACATTTTCTAATATTTCATCAATTTCAGTTGCAACTTTAAAATATGGATGAACAGGGAACTGTTTTTCTTTTAAAAAGTTAATTGCTTGTAATTGTGTGCTAATACCATATGTAAGTGGATTAACGATATCATAAATAATTAAATCTAATCCACGTTCAGATACAATGCTTGAATCTAATTGTCTTAATGTGCCACTAGCTGCGTTTCTTGGGTTAGCAAATGTTTTTTGATTATTGTTAAGCAAATAATTATTTAACTCATTAAATTTTGATTTTGGTAAATATACTTCACCACGTACTTCGATTTGATCTAATAAATTGATTTTTTTAGGTACTGATGCGATTTGATAAATATTTTCAGTTACATCTTCACCGATTTTTCCATCTCCTCTAGTAACTGCTTTTATCAAAATACCATTTTCATAATGTAAAGCAATTGATAAACCATCAATTTTAGGTTCTAATATATATTCAAGTTGCTTATGTTGCTCTTTTAAATTTGTGTCTAAGAATTTTGATACTTCATCTAATGAATATGCTTTTGCTAAAGATAGCATAGGTTTCTTGTGGGTATATTTAGTAAATTTATTATCAGATACACCACCAATCTTTAAAGTTGGTGAATCAAATTGAATAAATTGCGGGAATTTACTTTCTAATTCTTCAAGCTCTCTTAGAGCAACATCATATTGTTGATCTGTGACTGAAGGATTATCTTGATTATAATATTCATCATTTCATTGATTAATTTGCTTAGTTAATTCTATTATTCTATTTAAAACTTTATTATTTATTGAATTCATTATTGAGAAAACTCCTTTATATATTATTAATATTATTGCTAATTAAATAATATTTAAAAATAAATTAAAAATATTTTAAATCTCATAAAAATGTGTTATATTTATTAAGCAAATTATTTGCGAAGACGTTCTTAAAATGATTAATAAAAAATATTTAAAATTTATTTTAAAAAAATTATTTTTTGAGTTATAATAGTTAAGCAAACAAATTGCTAAATAAAGTTCTTTGAAAACTAGATATATACAATACATGACAGTCAATTTTTTCGAGAGTTTGATCCTGGCTCAGGATGAACGCTGGCTGTGTGCCTAATACATCCATGTCGAGCGGAGTTCTTCGGAATTTAGCGGCGAATGGGTGAGTAACACGTACTTAACGTGCCCTCTAGATTGGAATAACGCTGAGAAATTAGCGCTAATGCCGGATACTTATTAGTTTCGCATGAAATTAATATAAAAGGAGCGTTTGCTTCACTAGAGGATCGGGGTGCGTAACATTAGCTAGTTGGTAAGGTAATGGCTTACCAAGGCGATGATGTTTAGCGGGGTTGAGAGACTGATCCGCCACACTGGGACTGAGATACGGCCCAGACTCCTACGGGAGGCAGCAGTAGGGAATTTTCCACAATGGACGAAAGTCTGATGGAGCGACACAGCGTGCAGGATGAAGGCCTTCGGGTTGTAAACTGCTGTTATAAGGGAAGAAAAAACAGAGGAGGAAATGCCTTTGTCTTGACGGTACCTTGTCAGAAAGCAACGGCTAACTATGTGCCAGCAGCCGCGGTAATACATAGGTTGCAAGCGTTATCCGGAATTATTGGGCGTAAAGCGTCTGTAGGTTGTGTGTTAAGTCTGACGTAAAAACTTGGGGCTCAACCCCAAATAGCGTTGGATACTGGCACGCTAGAATTGTGTAGAGGTTAGCGGAATTCCTAGTGAAGCGGTGAAATGCGTAGATATTAGGAAGAACATCAACATGGCGAAGGCAGCTAACTGGGCACATATTGACACTGAGAGACGAAAGCGTGGGGAGCAAACAGGATTAGATACCCTGGTAGTCCACGCCGTAAACGATGATGATTAGCTGATGGGAACCATCGGCGCAGCTAACGCATTAAATCATCCGCCTGAGTAGTATGCACGCAAGTGTGAAACTTAAAGGAATTGACGGGGATCCGCACAAGCGGTGGAGCATGTGGTTTAATTTGAAGATACGCGTAGAACCTTACCCACTCTTGACATCTTCCGCAAAGCTATAGAGATATAGTGGAGGCTAACGGAATGACAGATGGTGCATGGTTGTCGTCAGCTCGTGTCGTGAGATGTTCGGTTAAGTCCTGCAACGAGCGCAACCCTTGTCCTTAGTTAGATGATCTAAGGAGACTGCCGGAGTAATCCGGAGGAAGGTGGGGACGACGTCAAATCATCATGCCTCTTACGAGTGGGGCAACACACGTGCTACAATGGACGGTACAAAGAGAAGCAAGACAGCGATGTGGAGCAAATCTCAAAAAACCGTTCTCAGTTCGGATTGTAGTCTGCAACTCGACTACATGAAGTCGGAATCGCTAGTAATCGTAGATCAGCTACGCTACGGTGAATACGTTCTCGGGTCTTGTACACACCGCCCGTCACACCATGGGAGCTGGTAATGCCCAAAGTCGGTTTTGTTAACTACGGAGACAACTGCCTAAGGCAGGACTGGTGACTGGGGTGAAGTCGTAACAAGGTATCCCTACGAGAACGTGGGGATGGATTACCTCCTTTCTACGGAGTACAACGACTTATCTATATATAAGTCATCTTATTACCAGACTATTTTTATTATCAAATATTGTAAATTGTTATGTACTATGTTAATAGTCCATAGATATATCTAGTTTTGAGAGAACTTTCTCTCATTGTTCTTTGAAAACTGAATAGTAAAGATATTACAACGACATCAAATTAAATAAATTAAATTTTGGTTAATTTGTTTTGATTGATACCGAGTAATTATTACAATGTAATAATTTATTGAAATGTCTTTGAATATACATCAACAATAGGTTTATACTTAAATTAACTTTTAAATAAGTAAGAGTTTGTGGTGGATGCCTTGGGTCTGGAAGTCGATGAAGGACGTGATTACCTGCGATAAGCCTCGTGGAGCTGGATATAAGCTACGAAGCGGGGATTTCCGAATGGGGAAACCTAACCAGATTAATCTCTGGTTGCTATGCAATGAATAAAATAGTTGCATTTGCGAGACACGTTGTGAACTGAAACATCTTAGTAGCAACAGGAAGAGAAAATAAATAATGATTTCATCAGTAGCGGCGAGCGAACGTGAAAGAGCCCAAACCAGCATTAGCTGGGGTTGTAGGACTATCTACATAAAGTTACAAATTCTTATCATAGCAGAAATAGTTGGGAAGCTATAGCATAGAAGGTGATACTCCTGTATGCGAAATGGTAAGAACTTTTGATAGTATCCTGAGTAGGGCGGGGCACGTGAAACCCTGTCTGAATCTGCCGGGACCATCCGGTAAGGCTAAATACTAACCAGACACCGATAGTGAACTAGTACCGTGAGGGAAAGGTGAAAAGAACCCCGGGAGGGGAGTGAAATAGAATCTGAAACCACTTACTTACAATTAGTCAGAGCTCGTTAATGAGTGATGGCGTACATCTTGCAGTATGGACCGGCGAGTTATGTTGACATGCGAGGTTAAGTGGAAAAAAGCGGAGCCGCAGAGAAATCGAGTCTTAATAGGGCGTTTAGTATGTCGACATATACCCGAAACCATGTGATCTATCCATGAGCAGGCTGAAGCTTAGTTAACCCTAAGTGGAGGGCCGAACCGTAGTACGCTGAAAAGTGCCCGGATGACTTGTGGATAGTGGAGAAATTCCAATCGAACTTGGAGATAGCTGGTTCTCCTCGAAATAGCTTTAGGGCTAGCGTCCGATGTTAAACTTTGGTGGTAGAGCACTGAATATGGAATGGCCGCGCCTAGCGGTACTGACTATAATCAAACTCCGAATACCATTGTGCATTGTCGGGCAGTCGGAACCGGGGTGCTAACGTCCCGGCTCGCGAGGGCAACAACCCAGATCGTCAGCTAAGGTCCCAAAATCATGTTAAGTCAGAAAGGTTGTGTGATTTCATAAACAACTAGGAGGTTGGCTTAGAAGCAGCCATCCTTTAAAGAGTGCGTAATAGCTCACTAGTCAAGAGATCATGCGCCAATAATGTAACGGGAGTAAAACATGATACCGAAGCTACGGGCACGAAAGTGCGTTAGAGGAGCGTTCTAAATGCGGTGAAGCATAACCGTGAGGATATGTGGAGCGTTTAGAAGTGAGAATGCCGGTATGAGTAACGATTCGTGGTGAGAATCCACGACGCCTATTGGGGAAGGTTTCCTGGGCAAGGTTCGTCCACCCAGGGTTAGTCAGGACCTAAGGAGAGGCTGAAAAGCGTATCCGATGGACAACAGGTTAATATTCCTGTACTACCTTTTATGAGTGATGGAGTGACGGAGAAGGATAGCATTACCCATTATTGGATTTGGGGGTAAGCACCGACTGGTGAGTATAGTTAAATGCGTACTCTATAACCGGAATGTGCGATGCATAGGAACTAGTTTCTGAATTATGTGATTTCATGCTTCCAAGAAAAGCTTCTAAGCGTTTACATATTTGGTACCTGTACCGAGAACGGACACACGTCCCCAAGATGAGTATTCTAAGGCGCGCGAGAAAACCATCGTTAAGGAACTCTGCAAAATGGTCCCGTAAGTTCGCAAGAAGGGACGCCAACGCAAGTTGGCCACAGTAAATTGTGAGGGGCAACTGTTTATCAAAAACACAGCTCTCTGCTAAACCGCAAGGTGATGTATAGGGGGTGAAGCCTGCCCAGTGCCCGAAGGTTAAGTGGATGCGTTAGCTTATGCGAAGCGTTGAAATGAAGCCCGGGTGAACGGCGGCCGTAACTATAACGGTCCTAAGGTAGCGAAATTCCTTGTCGGCTAAATACTGACCTGCACGAAAGGCGCAATGATCTCTCAACTGTCTCAACGATGGACTCGGTGAAATTATGGTCCCGGTGAAAACGCCGGGTACCCGCATCAAGACGAAAAGACCCCATGGAGCTTTACTACAACTTCGTATTGGAACTTGGCCTAACATGTGTAGGATAGGTGGGAGACTTTGAAGTTAAGGCGCTAGCCTTAATGGAGTCGACCTTGAAATACCACCCTTGGTATGTTGAGTTTCTAACCTGCCTCCGTGATCCGGAGGGGAGACAGTGCGTGGTGGGTAGTTTGACTGGGGCGGTCGCCTCCTAAAAGGTAACGGAGGCGTTCAAAGGTACACTCAATACGGTCAGAAACCGTATGTAGAGCGCAAAGGTAGAAGTGTGCTTGACTGCGAGACCTACAAGTCGAGCAGGTGCGAAAGCAGGACTTAGTGATCCGGCTATACGTTATGGAACGGTAGTCGCTCAACGGATAAAAGTTACCCTGGGGATAACAGGCTTATCTTGCCCAAGAGATCACATCGACGGCAAGGTTTGGCACCTCGATGTCGGCTCATCGCATCCTGGAGCTGGAGTCGGTTCCAAGGGTTTGGCTGTTCGCCAATTAAAGCGGTACGCGAGCTGGGTTCAGAACGTCGTGAGACAGTTCGGTCCCTATCTGATGTGGGCGTTGGAATATTGATGAGAGCTGCTCTTAGTACGAGAGGACCGGAGTGGACGTACCGCTGGTGTTCCAGTTGTTCCGCCAGGAGCATAGCTGGGTAGCTAAGTACGGAAAGGATAACCGCTGAAAGCATCTAAGTGGGAAGCCTCCTCAGAGATAAGTATTCCCTTGAAATTCCTTGTAGACGACGAGGTTGATAGGATGGAAGTGTACGTGTAGCAATACATTTAGCTGACCATTACTAATAAATTGATAGGTTTAAAAGTTAAGATGTATATTAGACATTTTAATGAATTATTCATTTACTATTCAGTTTTGAAAGAACTTTACCCAAGAGGGTATTTTTTATATATATTAGACATTTTAATGAATTATTCATTTACTATTCAGTTTTGAAAGAACTTTACCCAAGAGGGTATTTTTTATATAGAAAGTAGTTCTTTCAAAATGTTTTTAAATTGCAAAATAAAGTAAGTAATATGTTATAATTACTTTACATCTGGCGATTGTGGTGAAGTGGCTAACACAGCGGGTTGTGGTCCCGTCATTCGCGGGTTCGAATCCCGTCAATCGCCCCATTTCATCTTATGTCCTAAGCACATCAAACGATGTGCTTTTTTTGATATAATAGAGGTAAATTATATTCAAAATGAATAATATTTTCGAAAGTAAATTAGATATGAAAAAGAACTTAGCAAATGAATTACGTCCAAAAACAATCGATGATTTAGTTGGCCAAGAACATATTAAACTGCTTCTTAAGAAAGTTGCTCAAAATAAATTATTAACTAGTTTTATCTTTTTTGGAGAAAGTGGAATAGGTAAAACATCAGCGGCAATTGCTTTAGCAAATGACTTAAATAAAAAATATGGTTATTTTAATGCTAGCGTAGATAATAAAAGCGATTTAATTGAAATACTAACTAATAATGAAATTATTATTATCGATGAAATTCATCGATTAAATAAAGACAAACAAGATATTCTTTTATCATATTTAGAATTTGACAAAATAATTGTTTATGCTACAACGACTGAAAACCCGTATTTTAAGGTTAATCCTGCATTACGTAGTAGAATGCAAATTCTGCAATTTTTAAAATTAAGTGAAAATGATATTTTACAAGGACTTAAAAAAATAACCGCTAAACATTTTCCTAATTTAAAAATTAGTGATGAAATGCTACTTAATTTAGCTCGTTATAGTGCTGGAGACTTTCGTTCAAGCATTAATAATTTACAAATTTTAGCATTTTTAAAAGATGACGATTCATATGTAACTGAAAAAGATTTAAAGGCTATAGTTCCTAATATTAATTTTTATAGTGATAGTAATTCAACTGCTCATTATAATAATTTATCTGCTTTTCATAAGTCACTTCGTGGTAGTGATGTAGATGCGGCATTATATTATGGGTTTTTGATTTTAAAATCTGGTGATACTGATGGATTATTTAGAAGAATGCTATGTGTTGCGTATGAAGATGTTGGACTTGCAAATTCAAATATCGGAATGCGAACTCTATCTGCAATACAAGTATTTGAACGTTTAGGACTACCGGAAGGTAAATTAGCTATTTCACACGCTATTATCGATTTAGCTCTAGCACCTAAATCAAATTCTAGTTACGAAGCAATGCAAAAAGTAGAAAATATAATCGAAACTGGTAAAATTTATGATATACCTAAGCACCTTAAAGATGCACATTATAAGTCATCAAAATTAATAGGAGATGGTATTGGTTATCAATATCCACACGATAATAAAGCAACACATTGATTACCTCAAGAATATTTACCAAAAGAATTAAAAAATATGAAGTTTTATATTCCTGCTAATAATCAAAATGAGCTAGGATATCAAAAATATTGAGATAGTATAAAGAATATTAAGAAAGGATAATTTATGAAGTTTAAATTAGAAGATATAAATACATTAGAAGATTTAAAACAAGTAAAAGCAAAATTATTTGCACCAGATAGCAAAATTGCAATTTTACAAAAACAACTCAAAGAAGCTAAAGTTGAACTAAAAAAAGAAATCGGTCAAGAAATCACAAAATTAAAAGCTGATTACGAACAATTTTTTAAAGAAGCTGAAGCTAGAATTGAACAACAAAAAATTCAAAGAAAAATTGATTCAGAGTTTGTGGATGTAACTTTACCTACACAAAAAGTAGCCAGCTTACACCCTATTACATTAGTTGAGGAACGCTTAAAAGATTGATTCTTCGCTAATGGATATTACCAAAAAGAAGAAGGTGAAATTGTTTCGGATTTATACAATTTTGATCGTTTAAATATTCCAAGTGATCACCCAGCACGTGCAATGCATGATTCACTTTACTTTAATGCACAAACTTTACTTAGAACCCATAACACTGGAATTACAGCGAAAGTGCTTGAAGAAAATAAAGACACCAAGATTTCTATTTTTGCAATTGGTAAAGTATATCGTAACGATGAAGATGATGCAACTCACTCACACCAATTTACACAATTAGATTTTGTATCAATTGGACATGTTAGTTTTTCTAACTTAATTTGAACATTAAAAAGCTTATTATCATATGTTTTAGAGACAGAAGTAGAAATTCGTTTACGTCCAAGTTATTTCCCTTTTACTGAACCAAGTGTTGAAGTTGATGTTTATTACAATAACCTTTGAATAGAAATTTTAGGTGCTGGAATGTTACATCCTAATGTTTTAAAAGCAGCTGGATATACAGCAGATGTTAATGGTTTTGCTGCTGGTCTTGGGCTTGAAAGAATAACAATGATAAAATATGGATTTACAGATATTCGTGATTTATACCGTAATGACTTAAGAATTGTGGAGCAATTTAATAATGAAAGATAGTTTTTTAAAGATTTTACAAACAGAAGGTCAAAAACCTTATTTTCAAAATATTCTAAACGGATTACAAGAAACAGAAAAAAACGGTAAAAATATTTATCCACATCAAATGGATATGTTTCGCCCATTTGAATTTTTCCAATTACCAGAAACTAAAGTTGTTATTTTAGGACAAGATCCATATCATTCATTAAATGTTGCTGACGGATTAGCGTTTAGTACTAAGCAAGCTAAAACTCCAGCAAGTTTAAGAAATATGTTCAAAGAACTTCAAAAAGATTATCCAAAAACAAAAATTGAAACTAATGATTTAAGTGCTTGAGCAAAACAAGGTGTTTTACTTTTAAATACTGTATGAACAGTAACTGAAAATGAGCCAAATTCTCATAAATCTTTTGGGTGACAACAATTCACTCATGTTGTGCTTGAAAATGTTTTAAAAGAAAATCCAAATGCTATATTTGTGATTTTAGGACGTGAAGCAGAAAAATTTACAAAAGACTTAAATATTAATCCTAAAAATAAAATTGTTCTTTCTCACCCTAGCCCATATAGCTATAAAAAAGGATTTGAAAATGGAGAAATGTTTAAGAAAATCAATAATCGTTTAAAAGCAACTCATCAAGGTGTGATTAAATGAGATTTACTCAAGGAGGTTAAATAATGATTTTATCGTTAAACCAGTTAAATAAGTTTTTTTCAAAAAGAAATTTAACCGCTGAAGAAGTGGAGATTGCTTTAAATGAAATTGGACTTGAAGTTGAAGAAATTAAGCCTTTTTCTGATGTTAGCGGACTTTTATTTGCAAAAGTATTAGAAGTTAAAGATAACCCTAATTCTGACCGATTAGATATTGTTAAAGTTTTAACTAAAAATGGTGAATTACAAATTCAAACAACTAACAGAATATTAAAAACGGGTGATTTAACAGTTTGTTTTCCTGTAGGTGCTACAAAAGGAGAAATGACTTTTAAAGAAGTTAAACTTAAAGGTGAAATTTCTCAAGGGATGTTTGCTGCACTTGAAGAAATTGGATACCAATATGATTTAGTTGAAGAAAAAAATCAAGTATTAGTTTTACCTAATGATTTTGCTACACTTCAAGATGATCCGATGAAATTATTAGGATTAGATGATTATTTAATTGAAATTTCAGTAACAGCTAATCGTAATGATGCTAATTCATATTACTTTTTAGCAAAAGAATTAGCTACATACTTTGAAACTGAATTTAATTTCGAATTAAAAGATGTACAACCAACTTTTGAAAGTAGTTTAGTGGTTAATCCAGGTTTAGCAAAAAAATTAAGTTTTACTGAAGTTAAAGGAAATAAAGTAACTAGTTTACAAGAAAAATTATTTTTAGCTAAACACGGAATATCAAGTAGATTTTCTTGAGCTGTCAATTTAACAAATCTTTGTTTATTATTTACAGGTGCCCCTGCACACGTTTATGATCGAAATACAATTGGTAATAATTTAATTGCTAACTTATATTCTGGTGAGTTAGAAATTTTAGGTAATAAAAAAGTAAATGTACAAAACGTACTTGCTATTTATGATGATGTTTCTCCAATTTCACTAGCTTGTGTTATGGGATTAGAAAAAACTAAAGCCAGTGAACAAACAAATGATTTTGTTTTTGAAATTGGTGTCTTTGATCCTAAAATGGTTCGTCATGGTTCAAAAGAAATTAAATTAGCTTCTAACTCAGCAAATCAAGGTGCTAGAGTTATTACTGAAGAAGTTGCAAAATTAGGAATGCAATTTATTAGAAACTACTGTGAAGATTTAGAAATTTCGCAAACAGTTAATGAAATTACTGAGCTAAAACGTGTTCAAATTAAGTGAGATGATAAAAAACTTAAAAGATATTCAAATGCAACTGATTTAGTTATTTTTGATAAAGCAAAACAACAATTACGCAATTTAGGATTTGAATTTGATAATAATTTAGTTTTTGTTCCGAACTATAGATATGATGTGAAAATCTTTGAAGACTTAATTGAAGAAGTATTTAGATTTTATTCATATAAACAATTCAAACCAGAACCATATATTAATGTTCCAGTAATGATTCAAAAAAGAGATACTAAAAAACAATTATTAACTAAAATTGGTTATAACGAAGCTCGTACATTTACTTTAGTATCTGAAGTAAAAAATAAATTAAATCCTTTTGGATTTATTGATAACTTAAAATTAATGACATATGTTTCAAAAGAAAGAGAAGTGGTTAGAAATTCTATTATTACTTCATTACAAGAAGTTGTTGAATATAACCAAAAACGTAAAATGACTCAAATTGATTTCTTTGAAAAGGGAATGGTAAATAATAATATTTTTGTTTATGGTTTTGCTACAACAACTAAAACTTTCTTTGAACTTAGACAGGATGTAATTAATTTCTTAGGACTAAATAATTTAGAATTTGTACCATTTACTGATAATGAAATGATTCACCCTAATGTTTCTGCAAAAATTATGTACCAAAACAAAATGATTGGATGAATTGGGAAATTACATCCGCAATTTGATAATACAAATGCATTTTATGCAGAATTATTAGATTTAGAATTTAAACACTCAAACAAATTTAAACCAGTTGATTTTAATCCGTTAAAAACAATTGATTTAACATTCACTCTTGAAAATAAAGATCATTTACAAGAAATTACAAATGAAATTAAGAAAACCGCTCAATGCTTTGATATATTTGTAGTTGATGATTATCAAAAAGAACTTACTCATAACATCACATTAAGAATTGTTGCAAACGAAACTGAAATTCAAAAATTAATCGAAAAATACAATGTCTAATCGAGGTAAAAATGTATAAAAATGTTGAATTAAAAGATAAATTAGTTGAAAACGCTATTAATAATGAACTTAAACGTCAAGAAGATCATATTGAATTAATTGCAAGTGAAAATTATGTTTCAGAAGATGTTCTTAAAGCTCAAGGAAGTGTTTTGACAAATAAATACGGTGAAGGATACCCTGCAAAACGTTATTATGGCGGATGTGAAAATGTTGATATTATCGAACAAGCGGGAATTGATCGCTTAAAAGAATTATTTGGTGTGAAATATGCGAATGTGCAACCGTATTCAGGTAGTGTAGCTAATGCTGCTGCTATTGCTGCTTGTGTGCCAAGTGGTGGAAAAATTATGGGACTATCTTTAAGTTGTGGTGGACACTTAACCCATGGATATAAAATTAGTTTTAGCGGTTTATTTTATAATGCTGTTTCATATGATTTAGATGAAAACGGATTTTTAGATTATGATGCAATTTTAGAGTTAGCTAAAAAAGAAAAACCCGACTTAATTATTTGTGGTTATTCAGCTTATTCACGTTTAATTGATTTTGCTAAATTTAGAGAAATAGCAGATACAGTTGGTGCAAAATTAATGGCTGATATTGCTCATATTGCTGGTTTAATTGTTGCCGGAGTTCATCCATCACCTGTAGGTTATGCAGATATTATTACTTCTACTACACATAAAACTTTACGTGGTGGTCGTGGTGGAATCATTATGACAAATGATGATGAGCTTGCTGTTAAAATGAATCGTTGAGTATTTCCTGGATATCAAGGTGGACCATTATTTCACGCTATTGCTGGAAAAACTGTTGCTTTTTATGAAGCATTACAACCACAATTTAAAGAATATGGAAAACAAATTGTTAAAAATTCACAAGAACTTTGCTCATACTTCTTAAATTCTGGAGCAAAAATTGTCTCAAATGGTACAGACAATCATTTATTTATGATTGATGTAAATACCACATATGGCATTAACGGAAAACAAGCTGAAGAAATTTTAGGACTTGTAAATATTACAGTAAATAAAAACACAATTCCATTTGATACACTTAGTCCAATGTTAGGAAGCGGTATTAGAATTGGTACAGCCGCTATGACATCACGTGATTTCAATAAATGAAAAGAATTATTTGAAATAATTAATTCATTATTAAGAAATTATTACGAATATGTATCTGAAAATGTATATGATTTAGCTAAATTAGAAACATACAAATTAAGAGTATTAGCTTTAACAAAGGAATTTCCTATTAAAAAAAGTTATATTTAGTACATAACTAATTGTTTACTAGAAAAATTGTTAATTATTAATTAATTTGTCCACCTGGATAGATACTAAAACTATAATTGTATTAGTGTCTTGAAAGGTGGTTTTCTTATGAAAATAGAAACTAGAACAGCGTATGAAGTACAAAGAATGCATAAATACGAAATGATAGGTAGATACTTTGAATTATCAAATCAAAAACTTGCAACAATGCTTAATGTTTCAACTAAAACAATACAAAGAATTAAAAAGGATATTTTAATAAAGAAAGAAACTAAAGAAATCTTTTATTCTTTTGTTCACGGAAATAGATTTAAGACAAAAGAAAATTGCGGAATAACCCAAGAAACTTATAACAACGCAGTCGACAAATATAACCAAATCAAGACTGCTATTTTTCCACATCAAAATTCTACTTTTTCAGATATTACAGTAAGTGATTTCGTAGACAGATTAAATTTAAGCGAAAGACAGTTCTATTCAAAATCTCATTTTAAAAAGCTTTTACGTAAAAATGGGTTTGCTAATTCTTTTTCTCATAAGAAAACTAAAAGATATGCAAAGAAATTACTTCAAAACAAATTAAAACAAGAAGTGTCAAAACTAACAAAAACAGAAATCAACAGATTAACCAAAATTATCGAGCACATAAATCAAACAGATGAAAAAATAGAAAAGAGACAATATTTAAATATTAAGGAAAATAGAAAATTTGGAGAATTTATTGAATTAGATGCTTGTATCGAAGTGTTTTGAAATAACGAAACTGTGTCTTTATTTCACGCAGTAAATTCTGCAACTGGTAAATTATTAGCTATTCATTGTGAAAAAACCGAAACTGCAATAGGATATCAAAGACTACTAGATAAAGTTTTTAAAAAATATGGTTTTCCACAAAATATTTCAACAGATAGAAGAAGAAATTTTTGAATCAATGGTGAAACAATGACAAATTTTGAAAAAGCTTTAAATAAAAGAGGTATTAAGTTATTAACTTCAAGCAATCCAACGTTCAAACCTAATGTTGAGCGTTCTTTTCTAACAGCACAAATGAACTATCCTTTATTTTTTTACGAAAATCAAATAAATTCTATTAAGTCATTAAATGATAATTGAGAATTTATTGTAGATTTTTACAATAATAAATTCAATAAAAACAACATATCAAAATCAAATGTTTTTGAAAAAGGAAAGTTATTTGATGATAATCCTGATTTTTTAATAGAAATTAAAAGAAAAATTACATCTGGTGTTTTTAAAATGAACGGTAATTATTACGCACCTTTTGATAAAGAAGGGAAAAGAATTTATATCAGAAGTAGTGTCGAAGCAACATTGGTTACTGATATAAATCAAAAAATTTGATTTTTAATAAAAGGTCAAAAGTTTGATGCAAGAATACCAAACGGAAAACAATTAAGTGAACAAGAATTATGATCACTAGCTAAAAATTTAGATATTAATATTCCTTTAGTTCATGTTCTTTCAAATGAAATTAAGAAAACGAGAGAGTTCCATAAATTTTTACATAAAGTTAAAGAACTGTTGCAAAAGAAAAGAGAACTCCCTGACGAAATTCTCTTTAAAATTCAAAGTGTTCTTGAAAGGTTCTCTAGTTCTCTTGATAACATAGAAAACCAAATTAAATTATGCTAGAAATATCTAGCATTAATATGATATTATTTTTTTAATAAAACAGGTGGACAAAATAAATAATAATTCATATTATATTTAGTACATAACTAATTGTTTACTAGAAAAATTACCAAAAAATGGTAAAATATAGTTAATTCAGGACAGATTGAGTTGCGAAAGCAGCTCTTTAGTCTTTTTATAGGGGTTTTTATGGATTATAAAAAGTTATTAAATGAGCAATTTGATGGAAAAATTCTCGAAGCTAAGTTAGTTAATAATTTAGGAACTACATTAGAAGTTGTACTTAATTCAACTAATTTAGATGAGGTTGAAAAATTTTCTCGTGAATTATATGATTACCTTGAAACACAATCATGATTTAAGGATGAATATAACCTTGAAGTATTATCTAAAGGAAGTGATTTAACTTTAGATGTAAATAATTTAGCAGATAGTATTGGAACTATGGTTAAGTTTCATACTGTAAAAAGTTTTGAAGGTTTAAATACATTTGTTGCTGAATTATTAGAAGAAGAAGACACACGAATTTTAGTGAAATGAAACAAAAAAGGTCAATTCCGTAAAGTGTGATTTGATAAAGCAAATATTAGTTCAATAGAAACATATATTAAGTTTTAGGAGTTTTATGAAAAAAGTAATTACAGATAAATTATTAGCACAAGAATTAGATTTATTTGAAATGATTCAAGGGTATGCTAATACTTTTAAATTACCATTTGAAAAAGTTTTAGAAATTTTTGAAGATGAAACAGCAAAAGCTGTAAACCGTGATATTGATAAAGAAGCTGAAATTAAATTAGTAGCTGACCAAGATGCTAAAAGAGTAGCAATTACAAACCAAAACATTGAAGTTGTTGCTGATGATTTTGAATTTAGCGATTTAGAAGATGATAAACCTTCAGATGTGCAAAGAGTAACATTTATTACAGAAACAGACGCACTTAAACAAACTGGTAAAAAACATTCAGAAGGAGATATTATTTCTGCTTCCTTAAACTTTGATATTTTTCCAGAAAAAACAAAAGTAGCAATTAAAAATGGATTTATTCAAACATTAAAACTTGCTGATAAACAAAGAATTTATGATTTATATTCAAACCGTATTGGTGATAAAATCAGAGCTCAAGTTTTATCTAAAAACTCAAAAGGTTCATACAACTTAAAATTTGAAGATGGTGTTACTGCTTTCTTACCATTGAATAAAATTTCTAATAAGTTAAAACTTTCACCAGGTCAATTTATTGATGTTTATTTAGATAGTGTTAACATCGATAGCAAATTAAGTATTTGTGAAGTTAGAGTTGATTCACCTAAAGAAGTAGAAGAAGCTCTTAAAAACGAAATTCCAGAAATTGCTAATGGTGATGTTTTAGTTGTTAAAATTCAAAGAATTCCTGGGATTAAAACTAAAATCGCAGTTAAACCAAATCCAGAAAGAGATATTCAATACGATATTGTTGGTTCACTTTTTGGTGAAGGTGCAAAACGTATTTTGGCTATTTCAGAAAAATTAAATAATGAAAAAGTTGACATTGTTCGTTACAGTGATGATATTGTAGAATACATTAAAAATGCTTTATCACCTGCTAAAGTAATGGATGTAGTTTTAGATGGTAAAAAATATATCGCTATTGTTAAACCACTTGAAATTATGTCTGCAATTGGTAAAAAAGGAATTAATATTGAGCTTGCTGCAAAATTAGTAGGTGTTAAATTAGAAATTGTGACAGCCGATCAAGCTGCTGAACGTAATTTAGACTTTACTGAAAGATTTGTATATGACAAACCATTATTTAAATCTACAGCAAAACACTCACGTAGTTCAGCTCAATCTAGATCAAATAAATTCTTCAAAGGAATTGATATTGATTTAAGTGATTTCAAAGAAGACATTGAAAAAATGCTTTCACAAGAAGCTGAAATTCAAGAAATCGAAGCATTACAAAAAGCAAAATACAAGAAAGCACAAAAAACAAATACACCTTCTGCATCAGAACTTGATTCATTATTCGATGAAGAAAAGCTTCATATTGCTGTTGAAGATAACGATTATGATTTCATTGAAGAAATTGATAATATGTTTGATGAAAGCTTTGTTTCTGAAGATGAAAAAGAAAATACAGAAGCTACTACAAAACCAGTTGAACGTACAGAAGAAAAAGGTAAAAAAGCTGTTAAGGCTTACCAAAAATCAAAAGTTGAACTTAAAGATTTCAAAGTTGATAGCGATTTAGCAAACTACGGATTAGACACAAACATCGATCTTGGTGAATTTGATGATGATTGAGAAGACTAATTTGAATAACAATTTCACGCGTAAATGTATTGTTACCAATCAAATAGTTGACATTAGTCAGTTAGTTAGATTCGACTATCAAAAATCAACTCAGACAATTACTTTAGATTTAAACAGAACTAAACAAGGAAGAGGTGCATACTTTATTCCGACTTCTCAAAATTGAGAAAAAATTAAAAAAACTAAAGCATTAAATCGTGTTTTTCGTTTCAATGTCCCAAAAGAAACATATGATACGATAGAACAAGAACTTAAGGGGGTGCTTTATGAGTAAAAAAATAAACAGAATTAGTAACGTTGATGATATTAAACAACAACTTTCAAATACAAAAACAGAATTAAAAGATGGTGTTTTTGTCTTCACAGGAAAAATGACAATTAGTGACTTTGCTCAAAAAACTAAATTGAATCCTAATGATATTATTAAAAAATTCTTTATGTTAGGTAAGATGTACAATCTTAACCACGTGCTTGAAGAAGAAGAAATTGCAGAACTTTGTGTCGAAAATGGATTTGACTTCCAAAAAGAAACAAACATTGATGCAGGTAACTTCCTTGAAGAGGTTAACTTCGATGATAAAGAAGAAGATTTAGCACGTAGAACACCTGTTATTACAGTTATGGGACACGTTGACCACGGTAAAACAACATTAATCGACAAAATTAGACATTCAAATATTGTTGCAACTGAAAGTAGTGGAATTACACAACATACAGGTGCTTACCAAATTAAACATAAAGGATTTAGAATTACATTCTTAGATACTCCAGGACATGAAGCGTTTACTAAAATGCGTGCTCGTGGAGCTAAGGTAACTGACATTGTTGTTTTAGTTGTTGCTGCTGATGATGGTGTTATGCCTCAAACAAAAGAAGCTATTACACACGCTCAAGCAGCAGGTGTTCCTATTATTGTTTTTGTTAACAAAATGGATAAACCAAATAAAAACCTTGATCGTTTAAAAGCTGAACTTGCTGAAGCTAATGTTGTTATTGAAGAATATGGTGGTGATACACAAATTGTTTATGGATCTGCTTTAAAAGGTGAAGGTCTTGAAGAACTTTTTGATGAAATTAAGTTACTTGCTGAACTTCTTAACTTACGTGCAAATCCAAAAAGATATCCAATCGGAACAGTTATCGAATCACGTGTTGACAAAGGGGTTGGAGTTGTTTCAACAATTATTGTGGAAAACGGTACCCTCTATAAAGGAGACTTTATTGTCGCTGGTTCTAAATGCGGAAGAATCAGAATGCTTAAAGATTCTTTAGGAAATGATTTAGAATTTGTTAAACCAGGATGACCAGCTATTATTTCTGGACTTAATTATGCTCCTGATGCTGGTGATAAATTCGTTGGTATGAACGATGAAAAATTTGCTAAAAAATTAGCAACAGAAAAATACTCACAAGATAAAATGCAAAGTCTTAGTGAAGCACATAATTCATCAGTTAATGCTGAAGGTAAAAAAGCGATTAATGTAATTATTAAATCTGACGTTGCAGGTACAGCAGAAGCTATTAAAGGACAACTTGAAGGAATGGAAAATGATGAAGCATTCATTAAAGTTATTTCTGCAAGTGCTGGAAACGTAACTGATTCAGATTTATTACTAGCACAAGCTTCAAATGCTACTATCTTTGTTTTCAATATGAAAGTTTCACCTTCAATTAAACAATCTGCAAACACAAATAAAGTAGACATCATTACTCACGATGTTATTTATAAAATTATTGAGGATTGTCAAACAATTCTTGACGGTGAAAAAGCACCAGTTTATGAAGAACAAAAAATTGGTGAAGCTCACATTATTAAAGTGTTTTACTACTCAAAAGTTGGTAAAATTGCAGGATGTATGATGGATCTTGGAGTAGTAAAAGAAAAATCTAAAGTTAAACTTTACCGTCGTGGTAAATTAATTCACGAAGGTCGTATCGACTCACTTAAACGTGAAATGAACGATGCTAAAGAAGTTGTTAAAGGAAAAGACTTCGGTACACACATTAAAGACTTCAATGACATCGCAGAAGATGACATCTTAGAATTCTACGAAGATGTTAGAGTAAATTAGAGGTTATTATGGATATAAAAAGCTTAATTAGAGATGTTCCTAATTTTCCAAAAGAAGGAATTATTTTTAAAGATATCTCACCTTTATTAGCAAATGGTGAAGCTCTTAATTACACAATTAAAGAAATTGCAAAACACTGTGAAGAGGCTGACATTATTGTCGGACCAGATGCTCGTGGGTTCTTATTTGGGACACCTGCAGCTGCTTTTCTTAAAAAACCTTTTATTATGGTTCGTAAACCTAATAAATTACCAGGAAAAGTAATTTCAATGAGTTATGACCTTGAATACGGTTCAAATGTTTTAGAAATCCAAGAAGGATTTGTTAAACCTGGTCAAAAAGCTGTAATTGTTGATGATGTTTTAGCTACAGGTGGAACAACTAAAGCAATCATTAAATTATTAGAATCACAAGGTGTAATCGTAACTAAAGTTATTGTTCTTTTAGAACTTGCTGAACTAAAAGGACGTGATTTATTAGGAAGCGATGTTGAAGTTGTTTCATTGATTAATGTTTAAAAATTAAAAGTAAGTTAATCTTACTTTTTTTATTTTCTTTAAATTTAAAAATTTAAAAAGATTTTTTTAAATTCAAAATGTTTTTTTAGTATCTTAGTGTGTGCATTTAAAGCTAATATTAAAAGTAGTGTACGAAGGTATAGTAATTAAAAGTGCTTGTTCAAGCTCATTTCCTTTTATATAATCGTATTAGGAAAACAGGAAAAGGAGATGGATATGTACTTAAAAGACTTAACTAAAAATGATTTATATTTAATTTTACAAAATGAGATTTTGACTAATTATTCAGTTGAAGAAATTTGTGAATTTTTGAATTTGCATAAAGGGACAATAAAGCGATGAATAGAAAACCAAGAGGTACCAATAAATTACTTTAATGAATTAAATAAGGTTTTAAATTACAAATATAAATTGCTCTTAATCGAAAAAGAGCAATACCGTAATCTTGATCAATTTTTTACACCTGTAGAAGAAGCTAAAAGGTTAATTGGTAAGAGTTTAGACTTTATTACTGAAAATTGAGATATTGACATTCACGAATATACTTTAATCGAACCGTCAGCAGGTGATGGAAGCTTTTATTTTAATTTTCCAAAAGGGATTAATTCTATTTCTTTAGATATACAACCACAAGCTAAAGAAATTATGCAACAAGATTGATTTGAGTTTAAACCTACCTCAAAACAAAATATTTTGATTGAAAATCCACCGTTTGGTTTATGTGGACAATTAGCATTAAAGTTTATGAATTACGCTGCAGATTTTTGTGACTTTATATGTTTTGTTTTACCACCATTATTTAGTTCCAACGGTAAAGGAACACCTAGATTTAGGGTAGATAGTAGATATTCTTTATATATGGAATTCAAAGTCGAGGATACTAATTTCCACTATCCTAATGGTGAAAAATTAGTAGTGAATTCTGTATTTCAAAGTTGAAGCAAATTACCGAGCAAATTAATTAAAACACTTGAATTGTCAAATAAAAAAGTGAGTGAGTTAAAATATACTCTTTAAGTAACGGAAGTAGTTCTTCATCAAAAAGAAATATTAAAATGCTTAATGCTTGTGATTTTTACCTTCCTTCCACAACATTTAATGAAATAAAGTTACAAACTACTTTTACAGGTTTACCAAATAACCGCGGTTATGGTATTGTATTATTAAAGGATAAAGATAGATTGAGAAACATAATTGAGCAAATTAACTGACAAGAAGCTTCATTTAAATCTACAAATAGTGCAAACAATCTTAGAACTCAATTGATTATTGATGCTATTGAAAATCAAATAAAAAAGCTAGATTTAACATCTAGTAATAAGTATCATTCCAAAGAAATAGGTGCTGGCTACAAATTAGATTTAAGATTAGAAGAACAAACAAAGATAAGTCACCTTGATGATATAAGAACACAATTTGAAAAAGCAAAAAACTATGTAAAATAGATTGTGTGAAAACATTTCATAAAAAAAGTTTAATTTTTAATAAATAAATTTGTTTAAACAGTGAATTAGGTTATAATAAATTAGCACTTTAAAATAGATTTATCATTCTGAAATTTGACTATTAAATCTGTAAACTAAGGAGAAAAATATGAAAGAAATTACATTAAAAATCGTAGATCCAATTGGTATCCACGCTCGTCCAGCTCAATTATTAACAGCAGCTGCATCAAAATATAAATCAGATTCAAAAATTCTTGCTAACGGATTAGAAGCTAACTTAAAATCAATTATGAACATTATGACATTAGGTGTTAAATCAGGTGATGAAGTTACTTTAAAAGTTACAGGAGAAGATGAAGAACAAGCATTTGCTGACTTACTTAACACATTCAAAGCTAACGGATTAGCAGACTAATAATTTAAATCAGGGTATCCTGATTTTTTTTATTATAATTTTTCATATGAAGAAAAAGTTATGGATTTTTTTAGGACTAGTTGCAAGTACAACTATAGTAGCAATTACTTGTTATGAGATTAATACTAAAACCACAATTTATCCGAAATATTTTTTAGATGGCGAATTAAAAAAAGCTAAAGAATTGCAAAGCAAAAATAACAAGAATGATGAATTAAATAATGCGATTTTAGAAGCTGAAAAATTATTAAACAATAAAAATGCAACTAATCAAGAATTAACCAATATCTATGAAAAAATATCAAAAATAATTAAGGAAATAACATTTAAAGATACTACGAAAATGTAATAAAAAAACTACCTCTCGGTAGATATGGTGCCCAAGACAGGATTTGAACCTGCACGGATTGCTCCACTAGATCCTTAGTCTAGCGTGTCTGCCAATTTCACCACTCGGGCTTATTTGCTTTTAAATTATAACAAAGTTTAAAAATCTGTGAAGATTTTTTATTTTTTTCTTTTTGCTTTTTTTGATATCTCCACAGTATATTATTAAAAATAATATATAATATAAGAAATTTTGAAAGCAGATTTTTTTAAGTCTTAATTAAGGAGAAAAATATGATTAATGTTAACGAATTTAAACCAGGTATTACTTTCCAAGAAGAAGGTGAAATCTTTGTTGTTTTAGAAGCACAACACTCAAAACAAGGACGTGGACAAGCCAACGTTAAAGCAAAAGTTAAAAACCTTAGAACAGGTTCAACAACAATTAAATCATTCACAGGTGGTGATAAAGTTAAACCAGCTCACATTGAAAAGAAAAAAATGAACTACCTTTACAATGACGGAGAAAACATTGTTTTAATGGACAATGAAACATATGAACAAGTTGAAATTCCAGTTGTTAAAGTTGAATGAGAACTTAACTTCTTAAAAGAAGGAGCTCAAGTACAAATTAGATCATTTGAAGGTGAAGTACTTGACGTTGAATTACCAGCTAACGTAGAATTACAAGTTACTGTTGCTCCTGATGCTGTTAAAGGAAATACAGCAAACAATCCTCAAAAGAAAGTTGAAGTAGAAACAGGATATGAATTAGAAACACCTATGTTTATTAAAGAAGGTGATGTAATTTTAGTTTCTACAGAAACTGGAAAATACGCAGGAAAATCAAATAAATAATGAACTGAATTACCGTTTTATATAACTCAAATCAAAATTATATTGTTCAAGAACAAGCAATTTTAGATGTTGTAAACAGCGTAATTTTACGTTTTAAAACTGTTAAGTTAACTACTAAACCAAAATTAGTTTTTGATAATGAGCACACAAACGTGCAACTTGGTTTAGAGATTAAATTAAAAGCTAAAGATAAATCATATTACTCAGTAATTAAAGATTTATCAAATCAATTAGAAGAAGCTATTAAGCAATTAATTGATGTTAAACCAAAAAATATTCAAATCGCAATTACTGAGTTTCTTTAATGCCTAAAAAAGATCCAGTTGTTGATTACTCAATTTATCGTCAATTTTTTATTAACGATGTTGTTAAAGCAAAAAAACAAGTAGCTCAAAATAAGTTACTTGTTTTTAAAAAATCTACACGAGCAGAAGCGGTGAGAAATTTAGAAGGTTTAATTACTGAACTAAAAGAGTCTAAAATAGCTAATAAAGATTTAATTAGCAATCGTAAAATATTTATAAAGTATAAAGGTGATTTAATCTTAAAAGGCACAATGCCGTATTGAATTACCTTCTTAGGACTTTGCTTTGTAATAGTTATTACAGTTGCACTTAAAGTATTCTAATATGAAAATAATTTGACGTAATTTTCTAAATAAATATAAAGAGTTTAATAAAAAAGATTGAGCCACTTTTTCAATCGGTATCATTTTGGTTTTTTGCTATATTTCAATTACATTTTTTGAATGACATATGGTTTCTATCCGTGCAGTTGAAGCATACAAAAAAATTGAACCAGCAATTAGTAGTATTTCGGATAATAACACAGACACTAATTTGGTAAATTTGGTATATCCTAATGCAAACCGTCTTTTTTGAGGTGGTTCAACTTATTGATTTACTTTTTTAAGTAACGTGTTTATGGGTGTGACATTAATCTTTTACCCATTTGCACAGCGTTCAAGACGTGCACAAAAATTTTATTTTGCATCATTAGTCTATATCATTGTTGTTGCTGGTGCTTATTGAACAGGAATTGCAATGGTTCCTTCAACATTTTTAGACACTTACATTGATGAAAAATGTAAATCTATTTTTATGCACTTAATTGCACCAATTCTAGGGCTTTCAACTTTAGTTTATGAAAGAAAAAGAATTGCTGTATCTACTGCATCAATTTGAAGTTATGCTATTTGACCAATGGGTTATTTACTTTTATTAATTATTCCGACATATACATTCGGTTATAAATTTATGCAATTTGGTGTAGTTTATAAAGATGGAGTTGCAATACCTCCAACAGAGCTAGCACGTGGAATTGTTATTTATCAATTGGTTAGTTTTGATTATCCACTAGGATATACAGGAAATATTTATTGAATTAAAATCTTTTTAAATATTGTTATGTGTCTTTTAGCGTTCTTTACAGCACCTGCTATTGGTTTCTTATTACGTAAGGTACTTAGAATTCCAAACCCAGGTGAAACAGTTCAAAAAATTTATTTTGTCGATCCTGAAATCAAATACGCTAAAGAAGAATTTATTAAAGCTAACCCTAAAAAATCATTCTTCCAACTTTTTAAAGAAGCAGACCAACAAAGAAAAAACGATGCCTTCCAAAAAGTTATGGATGAAATTGAACAACTTAGATTAAAAGAAAACGAAAAATCAGATAAAAATAAACATAACAATGATAAAAAATAAACATTGGGTATCCAATGTTTTATTTTATTAAAAAGGTACAATTATAGAATAAAGAGGTTGTATGAAAAAGAATAGATTTTTAAAGAAATTAATGTTTTCAACAGTAGCACTTACAACTATTCCTATAGTTGCTGCTTCATGTAAATATTTTGACTTGAGTTTTGGAAAAGGAAATACCTTTCAAACTGGTAATGTGGATTCGTCACAATTTCCAAAAGAAAATTACGCTTGAACACTTTATCAAACAAATACACCAGAATTAGAAGTTACAACTAATTCAGGTAAATTTGTACCTAACGATTATGAGTACACACACGAAAACCCAAATATTTTAGCTCCAAAGGTAAAAGAAGTTGAACAACCTAAAAATTACGGATATAAAAAAACAGCAATTACTCCAGCAGAAACTTCTCACTTAGCTGAAGATTCTAAATTCTTTGCTGAAAATTACGATTTATTAAATGCAGAAGATAAAGTTTATATTAAAACTACATCAAATGGACAAAGATATTTAGAATATAAAGATCCGTACACACAAGTATTATTTAGAGACTTCGAGCTTTCAAATCCTCAAACAGGTAAAAAAACCTTTTTCTTTGGTGCTGAAGGAATTAAAGCTTTCGCACATGAATTTAAACGTAAAGTACCTTTTGGACCAGAAATACAAGAACTAAAAGCAATCAACATTAATGGTGGTGTAGACTTAAAACAAAGTTTTTATGGACTATACAAACCATATGAAAAACAAATTTACATTAATGGTTCAAATTATGCGAAAACAGAATTAAATCTGTATGAAAAAATTGCTTTCTTATTACCAACATTATTCCATGAATATTTACATCACTGAGCTAGCTCATATGTTGGCTATTCATTAGATTTTAATGATGAAGAGAAAAAATATTTATATAACACATACGAACCACAATTGTTTGACAATATTAAAGTGTTATATCAACCTAAATTTGAAGGCGAAAAAGATTATTATGCTTTAGAATATTGAAATCACAATTTCATTAACAATTTTGTCAAGTTATTAAACTATGATTTTGATAACAAAGTAGAATTAAATCCAGAAATTTGAAAAGGATTATTTGGAATTAACGAAAACGAATACCGCAAGTTTTTACACGAAAAATTTTCACTAGCTGATTTATTTTATTTAGCTAATATTTATGATCAAAATGCACTAAAAAATAAATCTCTTCATGATAATTATTACATTGATGCACGCTTATTATTTACTATGAGCTTAAGTGAATTATTCTACTACTATTCAACAACTGAATTAATTCCACGTGAATACACAAAATATGCATATGAGTCATATTTTAATATCAATGAAAAAAGAACAAATAAATTCCCTAGCGGTAAAAATAGAATACTTTTATCTAGTTGATTTGGTACATATCGGTACAATCCAATTAATGATTTAATTACTGAATTTAGTCCTTCAGCTGCTAATCTAGATTGATCAAAAACATTTTTGAATGGTTTAGGTAATCCTTCTCGTCAAGGAAATTACATTCAAAATGCAACAGTTTTTCCAAATAATCCATTTGAAATTCAAGATTTTAAATATATTGATAAAAATGGTGAAGTTAAAGTTCTTGAAAAAGAAAGAGCTAAGAACCGTTCAATTGAGTTTTATCAAACCTTCTTGCAAGCAATGGGATACGGAAAAGAAATAGCATCAATTTATTCACCAAAAAATAACGAAGTAATTGTAAATGGATATTTACCTGATGATAAATATACAGGAATAGTAATTACTGATAATAATAAAAAAGTGATTGATCAAGCAGAAATTAAATATAACCCTATTTTTAATTTCTTTGGACATTATGATTTTGACGAAGGTGCAAGAATGTATGATCAAAATGATTTATCTATGACACCAGAACGTCAAAGACAAATTAACAATCGTTTATACCCTAAAAATAAATATTACACTTATACTACTGCTGTGCTTAAACATTTAAGCGATGGAAATACAATTCATTTTTGAATAGATAAAAACGCTAATAATAAAGTAGATGAGGGTGAAATCGATTTTAATCACCAAATAACAGTACCAAGCACAAGATTTGTTACAAATGTTAGAGACAACAACGATATCAAAAAACTCTTTTTACTCTCTTATTCTGATGAATCAAAGAAAAATTTAGTATTTAATGAAATCTAAAGAGAAACATAAAATTTCATTTTGAAGTGTTTTTTGATTTATTGTAAAAATAACCTTTATTGGTTTTGGTGGCGGAAATGCATTAATGCCGATTATTAAGCGTGAATGTGTTGATAAAAAGCAATGACTACCACTGGAAGAATTTGACAAAATAGTAATTGTCACAAATATGTTACCAGGACCTAGCGTCATTCAAACTACTGGATATATAGCGTGTGTTTGTTTAGGAAAAACTAAAGGAACTATAGCAACAATTACTGCGATGCTACCGCACGTACTCTTTGCGTTCTTGTTATTTAAATTATTTAACTTTATTCCACTTGAATACGTTATGTATATTGCGATTGGAACATTAATTTCTATTATTGTTTTCTTAATTGCTTTTGCTTATCGTTATTTAAAAGAAAGTTCAAAGCAGTTAAGTGCACCATTATGAATTGGGGTGTTTGCTTTTAGTTTGTGCTACACAGTTTTTGTTCCAGCACCATATAACATTCCAATTATTCCGATTTTATTTGTGTTTTTTGTTTATGTAATTGTGTTTTTTATTCAAAAAGCAAAACTTAAAAAGGAAGGTAAGTAATGACAGCATTATTAATTTCCTTACCTTTATTAATCGTAATTTGTTTAATTGTGTTTGGTGGTGGACAAGTGTTTATGCCGATTTTTAGTTGGTTTTGAACGACGCTTGCTCAATACTTTGATTCAAACATTGATGAGAATGTTATTAATCAAATTTTTACAGTCGCAAATGCAACACCAGGAGTTATTTCGACTAAATTTGCTTTATTTACTGGTTATTTAGTTGCTAATGGAGCTTGGTGAGGATATTTAGCGATGTTCCTAACATATTTAGTATTTTCGCTTCCTGCAATTATTGTAATGTTAATAGCGATGCGTTATATTAATAAATTTGAATCTAATTCATTGCTTAAAAACTTATTAATTATTTCAAAACCTTTAGTAGCTGGTATTATGCTTGCTTTAGCTGTGCAGCTTTTAATTAGTATTGCATTACCTGAATTTTACTTTAATAAGGGCGTTACTGAATATATTGGAAAAATAATAATTACTGATAAAACCACTGGTTTTGCAAGTATTTTTAATGATGCTACACCAATAGCTCATTTACGTAAGATTTTGTTATATGTTTATTTAATAATTGCTACTATCATTGCAATCATTTTAGTGAAATACAAAAAATCTTTATTTATCATTATTTTAGTTAATGTATCGCTAGCTTTAATTATGCTAGGTGGAATACCACATTTAGTTTATTAGGAGGAAAAATGTTAAGAGTAATAGCTGGAAAATATCGTCATATTAAATTAGAACAACCGGATTCTAAAATTACACGTCCAACTACAGACAAGGTTCGTGAAGCTGTCTTTAGCAGTCTACAATTTAAAATTGCTGATAAAAAATGTTTAGATTTATTTAGCGGTAGTGGTGCTTGAAGCATTGAAGCAATGAGCAGAGGCGCAAATAGTGTTGATGCGATTGAACTAAACAAAAGTGCTTATAAAGTAATTCAAAAAAATATTCAAGCAGTTAAAGAAAATAATATTAACTTAATTAATACAGATGCTAAATTATTTATCGAAAAAACAAGCAAAACCTATGATTTCATTTTTATGGATGCTCCATTTAAAGAAACTGAGCTTGTAAACCATATCTTAGAAAAAATTGCAGAAAAAGAAATCTTAAACCCAGATGGTGAGATTATTATTGAAACCGATGTACAGGATAAAATTGTTATTCCTGAGCGTTTTAGAATTTTTAAAGAAAAGAACTATTCAAAAATTAATTTAATTTATGTTTGTAGAGTTGAAGATTAATGATGTAGTTTTGGTTGAATGTGAAGAACTTTCATATGAAGGTTTAGGAACCATTCGGCAAGAAAAATTTACCATCTTTGTTTATGATTTATTGCCTGGTGAAACAGCTAAAATCAAAATCATAAAAAAGAATTCTAAAATCTTATTTGCTGTCGTTTTAAATTATTTAAAAACCTCACCAGATCGTGTTTCTTTTAAAAGAGTTCCAAGTGCTGCTTTAATTAATTTAGCTTATGAAAAACAAATTGAATTTAAAAATAATTACTTAAGAAATTTATTGGTTCGTAATACAAAAATAAATCTAGAAAATTATGCAGAATTTTATCCAGCGACTCAAACTATTCACTACCGTAATAAAGTTCGTTATAAATTAAAAATATATAAAGATTTCTTACAAGCTTTCGAACACTTTCCAAAAACAAATAAAGCAGAAGCAATCAGCAATCAAGTTTTAAACCATCCATTTTTAAACTTTATGTTAGATGAAATTATTACAATTATTAATAAGTTTTATCAAGCTGAAAATAAATTAGATAAATTAAGATTTTTTGAAGAAATTAGTTTACGTACTAATTCTTTTGAAGATTTACAAGTTGTTATTTCGCTAGGTAGTGATTATGATTTACCTAAAAAACTAGTAGAAATATTAAAGCACGAATTACCGGAAATAGTTCAATTTTATGTGCTTAAAAACTTCAAAACAGAACTAGTTTATCAAGCTAAAGAATTTAAATTAGAACTGCTAGATAAGGAATTCCTTTTAAATCCATTATCATTTTTCCAAGTTAATAAAGAAGTCTCTAGTTTAATGTTTACAAAGATTGGTGAATTAAATAGTAATTCTTATTCACGTATTATTGATGCATTTTGTGGTGTTGGAGTTATTGGGCAAGTTATTGCAAATGAACATCAAACAATTTTAGGAGTTGATTTAGAAAAATCATCAATTGAGGTTGCTAATAAAAACGCAATACTTAACAATCTACAAAACTATAAATACATTGCAGGAGATGCATTTAAAGTCTTACACAAAGAAAAAATTAACAATAACGATTTAATTATTTTCGATCCACCTCGTAGTGGACTAGGAGAAGAAATTGTTAATTGAGTCAACGATAATGCTTTTTGCTCAGTAATTTATATGTCTTGCGATCCGAGAACTATGGTGCGTGACTTACAATTTTTTGAAAAAAATAATTATCAAATTAAGTTTATTCAAGGTTTTGATATGTTCCCTAACACTTTCCATATCGAAACTTTAGCACTACTTACTAAAAAATAGTAATTACACAATTTAGTTAGTTAAGTCTAATTAAATTTGTGTATTTTTTAACCTAAAAAATAAATGGTATTAACCCTATGTTATTCTTATAGCTTAAGTAAATTAAGATATAATTAAAACAAATTAAATTATGTTCTTAAAGGTGGTAAAAATGAAGCACGTGAAAACACGTAGAGAAGTACGTTTTGAAATAGTACAAGTACTTTATAAATATGAATTATTAAACGAAAAAATTAAGATTCAAGAGGTTTTTGATGAATTCCCTTATTTAAGTAAGGAACAATTATTATTAATTGATCGTATCTCAAAAAACTATGATTTCTTAAAGAAAACACTAAGTCAATTTATAAACAAAGACTGAGAGTGAAATAGAATTAGTCCAGTTATTAGAGCTATTTTATTAACAGCAGGTACAGAATTATTTTACTTACAACCAAAAGTTGCAATCAATGAAGCAATTGAAATTACAAAAATTTTCTTCTTAAAACCTATTAACAAAGATGATAAAACATACGCTAGTTATGATGATTGACAATATAAATTTGTTAACGGTGTTTTAGAAAACTACTATAAATTATTATTAAAATTAGAAATCTTTTCTGCAAAATCAGATTTTGTTGCTAATGGAACCAAAAAATAACCAAACAGCAAATTGTAATTCAGCAGAGAAAAAAACATCTTGAAAATTTAACTTTAATATTTGATTTTGACAACATAAAATCAATGAAGTTTTAGATGTTTTCTTTCAATTAGGATTACTTGATTTAACAAAAATAAAGCAAATGAACTTTACAAAATTAAATTCTAAAGGTCGATGAGATAATTTAGAAGATTTTGCAATTGATTTTCAAAAGAATTTACCATTTGCTGAAAACATTACTGAGCAAGATAAAAAAATGTTAAGCAACTTCTTTAACTATGCAATTTATCAGCTTGCTTATCAATGTTATTTAAAGAAAATCATCTTTACATTTGTTGAACATAATCCTTATAACAAAGAAAATAAAATCGTCTTGAATCATAAAAAAAGAGATTGATATTATGATTTTTTAGATGATTTTAAAAAGATTCCAAATTACAATTTGAGTTTAAGAAAGCTTTTAAATATTTTATTGTAATGAATAATAAAGAAATTAGAAAGCAATTTCCTATTGCAGATAAGATTACTTATTTTGATAGTGCTGCATTAGTTTTAAAGCCACAAATCGCAATTGATGCAGTTACTGACTTTTATACTAATAAATCAATTTCTTCACGTACTGCAGATACTCCGCTTGGAAGTGAAATTGCACAAGTTGTTGCAAACGTTCGAACCAAGGTCGGAAACTTAATTGATGCTACAGATGAAGAAATTATTTTTACAAGTGGAACAACCGAATCATTAAATGTGCTTGCTTTAATGTCTGAAAACATTTTAAATGAAGGTGATGAAATTCTACTTTGTACTCATAATCATAGTTCTAACATCGTACCGTGAATTGAAATTGCTAAACGTAAAAATGCAACAGTAGTTTATAGTGAAAACCCAATTGAAAACCTAAATTCCAAAACTAAAATATTATCAATTAGTCAAGAAACTAATAATTTTAATGTTACTTTTGATGTACACGAATTATTTCAAGCAGCTAAACAATTTGAAGACTTAATGATTGTTTCAGATGCTGCTCAAGCTATTATTCACGAAAAAGTTTCGCTTAAAGAGGTTGATGCTATTGCGTTTAGCACCAATAAGTTTTATGGTCCAACTGGATTAGGTATTTTAGCAGTTAAAAAAGCGTGACTTAAAAAAATGAAACCTGCAAAATATGGTGGTGGAAGTATTACTGAAATTACATGTAATTCATCTTGAGGACTAAGAGATACAATTGCTGCATTTGAACCAGGAACTCCAAATCTAGCTGGAATTTTTATGTTTGATAAATCAATTGATTTCTTTAACCAAATTGGTTATGCAAAAACTAATGAAATTCTCAAAGATTTATCACATTACTTACATTCAAAATTAGCCGAATTAGATAATGTGGATGTTTATTCAAATCCAGGTGATAATATAGCAATTATTAACGTCAAAGGTATTCATCCACAAGATGTTGCTACCTACCTTGGAAAACATAATATTTATACACGTGCTGGAATTTTCTGTGCTTTATATCTAGTTAATATCTTAAAAGAAAGTGCTTATTTAAGAATTTCTTTAGGAATTTATAATACTTATGAAGATATAGATTACTTAATTGAAGTACTAAAAAATGGAGGTGATTTTTATGCATTTTAATGCCGATGAAGCTCGTAAAACAATTATGAATCACTATATGAAACCAACTCATAAGCATAATTTAACTGTAGGAAATTTTCAAACTACATTTAGTAATACTTGTTCAGATAAACTTGAACTTGAATTACAATGAGATAATGATGTTTTAGTTGATGCTAAATTCAATGGACACGGATGTGCAATTTTTATTGCAAGTACTGATTTATTCATTGACTTAATTAAAGGTAAAACTAAAGCTGAAATTATTGAGCTTTCAACATTATTGAAACAATTTGTTAATCAAGAAGAAATTTCAGAAGCAGATATTAATAAACTAGAACAAATGTGAGTTTTCTATAATGTTAAAACTCATTTAAACCGTGTTAATTGTGCTTTATTAACTTCAAATACATTTTTAAAAGATAATGAATAAAAAAGCAATTTTATTTCATATTGACTTTGATTCATACTTTGTAAGTGCAATGCGAACAGTAAAACCTAAACTAAAAAATAAACCTGTAATTTGTGCAAAAAATTCAAATCACGCAATTGCTACTTCAATTAGTTATGAGTTAAAAAATTTAGGGATTAAAGCTGGAACAAAGATTGCTGATATTTTAAAAGTAGTTCCCAATGCAATTATTGTGCAACCTAATTATGAACTATTTAGCATTTTGTCTAATGATATTTTTTCTTATCTAGCTGCTAAATATTCAAACAAAATTAAAGTATGTTCAATTGACGAATGTTTTTTAGATGTGTCAAATAAGTGTCAAACTAAAGAACAAGCTATTAATTTAGCTAGAAAAATTCAGCAAGATATTCTAAAGCGTTTTGATATTCCAATTACCATCGGAATTTCAAATACTTTTTTTGCTAGTAAAATGACTACCAATATTTCTAAACCGTTTGGTATTGGATATACTGATGTAAGTAATTTTGCAGAACATTTTTTCGAGTTACCAATTGATGAATTTCACGGTATAGGGAAAAATTTAGCTCCAAAATTAAAAGAAATCGGCATATTTAAAATCGGTGATTTAGCTAAGTATGATCGCAGTAATACGCAATTACAAGCAATTTTAGGACATACAATTGTTGATGTTCTAGATTGCTTAAATATTGATAAAAACGAGTTTATTAGCAAATCTAATAAAGAAGTTAAAGGAATTGGAAAAAGTGAAACATTTGCTGTTTTACCAGTTTCACAAGAATTAATCGAAATAACACTAGATAAGTTTCTTGAAGATGTTTATACACGAATGATGCTTAAAAACCTAGCTTGTAAAACAGTGTCGGTTGGAATTAGAGAATTAAATCAAGAATGAAAGTGAACTCAATTTAATTTTGCAAAATATTCAACAGATTTTAAAATAATTAAAAAAACTGTTTATATGCTTTACTGTGATAACTTTAATGAAATTAGTATTAAAGGAATCGGAGTTCGCTTAAGCAACTTAGAAAGTGTATTTGAGCTGTATGAACCAATTAGTTTATTTGAAGAGACTCCAAATCAAATAACTGATGTTGATCGGATAATGAACCAAATAAACAAGAAATTTAATCAGAAAAAAGCAATTACTTTAAAAGAATACAGTCAAAAGCAAAAGCAAACTCATAATAATAGTCCATATCTTGATGGTGTGGTATTTAAAAAATGATAGGAGAATTTATGAAAATAGGAATTTACGGTGGATCTTTTGATCCGATTCACAAAGGTCACATTAGTCTTGCTAAATATGCAATTAATGAACTTAAATTAGATAAATTATTATTTGTACCAACAAATGTTTCACCATTTAAACTTAAAGCTAAAGGTGCAAAAAATGAAGATAAGATTAATATGCTAAAAATAGCATTAAAAGATTTTGATAATATGGAAATTTGTGAATTTGAAACAAAAAGAGGTGGAGTTAGTTATACAATTGATACAGTTAAATATCTTAAAAATAAATATCCTAACGATGAGTTATTTTTAATTATTGGATCAGATAATTTACCACAATTAAATAAATGAAAAAATATTGATGAAATTGCTGAAACAGTCACAATAGTTGCTGCTCGAAGAGGAAAGAACATTAATAAGTTAAACCTTAAAAAATATGGTGGTATTTTATTAAACAATAGACTTTATGACTATAGTTCAACTGAATTTAAAAAAGGTTTCTTAGATATGGTTTCACCTGAGGTGCTTGATTATATTCAAGCACGTGGTTTATATATTGAACAAATCGTTCATAATTCTTTAACCGCACTAAGAGCAAAACACTCAGTGGCAACCGCCTCATTTGCTGCAGAACTTGCTAAAAAACACGGTGTCAGTGCTAAACAAGCTTACTTAGCTGGAATTATGCACGACATTGCTAAGGAATGAAGTGAAGCTGAATCGAGAGCATTTATTGCCGAATATTCACCAGAACTTAAAGATGTACCAAATCACAAATTACACCAAATTTGTGGAATGCTTTGAGCTAAATATGGTTATGGTGTAACAGACCAAGAAATTTTACACGCAATTGAATACCACACGACTATGGATAAACAAATGAATAAACTTGACAAAATCATTTTTATTGCAGATAAAATTTGTGATGGTCGTAGATTTCCTGGAATTCAAAAACTAAGAGAATTAGTAAATCAAGATTTAGAGGCAGGATTTAAAGAAGTGGTTCGTGTGAATCGTGATTTTAACTTAGAAAAAGGTGTAAAGTTTGATAAAGAGGCTGAAGAGATTTATAAAATTCAGTTAGGAGAATAAAATGGAACAAGAGAGATTACAAAAATTACTCTCTAAAGCAGGGATAGCTTCACGGAGAGAAGCGGAAAACTTAATTTTAAGTAAGAAAGTTACCGTAAATGGTGAAGTTGCTGTTTTAGGTCAAAAAGCATCGTTTAGCGATGATATTAGAGTAAATGGAAAACCGATTACTGAAGAAAAGAAAGTTTATTATGTTCTAAATAAACCACCAAAAACAGTATGTACTTTAAAAGATAATTTTAATCGTCGAATCGTTACTGATTTAATTGATACACCTTACAAAATTTTCCCAGTTGGAAGATTAGATTACGATACAACAGGAGTTTTAATTTTAACTAACGATGGTGATTTAGCTAATAAATTAATGCATCCAAAATATAAGATAGTTCGTGTTTATCGTGCAAGATTAAATGAACCACTTTCGAAAGTAGAATTAGCTAAATTAAATAAACCAGTATTTATTAATAAAGCATACAGTAATCAAGAAGTTATTCCGATCGAAGGAGCTCCAAAAAGTTATTTTGTAGTTTTAACAGTAGGAACATACCACCACGTTAAATTGTTATTCCAAACAGTTGATAAGACTGTTATCAACTTAAAAAGAGTTGAGTTTGGTGGAATTACTGTTAAAAACATTCCAGTTGGTGAATATCGAGCTTTAAATATGAAGGAATTAAAAACTTTAAGACAATTAGTAAAAGATAACTAATTTTAGAAAAATAAATGAAAATGCCTATAATATAGGACTAAAAAAGCTAGGACAAAACTAGCTTTTTTTATATTAAATGGTAAAATATAAAAGCATAAAAACAGCAGTTTATTATGATTAGCTACAAATTTAACTTGTTTAACAATTTGCAAGTAGGCTAGCTGCTTAAACCGAAAACATTAAGTTAAATTTACCTAATTAGAAATAAACCCTCTAGTTATGCAGAAAGAGGAAAATTATATGTCAAGATATACAGGACCAGTGTTTAAAAAAGCACGTCGTTATGGATTTTCAATTTTAGAAACTGGAAAAGAATTTTCAAAAGGTAGAAAAAGACAATACGCTCCAGGACAACACGGAAACAAAAGAGTTAAACTTTCAGATTACGGACTTCACTTATACGAAAAACAAAAAGTTAAATACATGTTTGGTGTTAGTGAAAAACAATTACGTAAAGCATTTGAAAAAGCTGTTAAAATCAAAGGTGTTACAGGTACAAACTTACTTCAATTATTAGAACAACGTTTAGACAACGTAGTTTACAGAGCTGGATTTGCTACAACAAGAAGACAAGCTCGTCAATTAGTAAACCACGGACACTTCACACTTAACGGTAAAAAAGCTAACATTCCTTCAATGATCGTATCAGTAAACGATGTTGTTGAACTTAAAGAAGGTTCAAGAAACAACGTTCAAATTAAAGATGCTTTAGAAAACAAACAAGCAGCTGCATGAATGACAAGAAAAGACTTCAAAGTAACATTAGATAGATTACCAGAAAGAAACGAAATGCACCAAGAAATCAAAGATGCATTAGTTGTTGAGTTCTACTCAAAATAATAGGTAAAAGGAGAAATAAATTATGAAAAAAGATATTCATCCACAATACTTCGAAGTTAATGTTAAATGTTCAACATGTGGTAAAGAGTTTAACTTTAAATCTACAAAACAAAACTTTTCAGTTGACGTATGTTCAGGATGTCACCCAGTTTACACAGGGAACCGTTCACAAATCAAAGCTACAGGTAGAATTGATAGATTCAACAAACGTCTTGAAAAAATGTCTAAATAATCAGACATTATTTCTATAAATAATTAAAGCCATACATATTTTAATGTGTATGGCTTTTCATATGAAAGGAAACAATGAGTAAGGTACTTGATTTTATTAATGCTTTAAGTTTGACTGCTAATTCTGTTTTACCAAACAATCAGCATATGGTAGTTACACAAACAGTGGACTTAAAAACATATGAAGTAAGAGTTCAACAAGATAAAATAACTCGCATTAGTCAAAAATTTATGCAAGCACAACTATCTGAAAAAGAAATCGAAAAATATAAAAATCTGGAAACTGATGATTTAGTAGATAAATATTTAGATGATGTGCAATTATCTGAAGTAAAAAATGATTTAAATAGTGATTATAGGATTAAAAACAAAACAAATGGATATTATGATAGACTAACTACTAATCAAGACTTAAATGAACGAAATTTAGGTTTTGAGTGAGATAAAGTAGAACACGAAATAGACAAACAAGAAGGTAATGGAACTACCAAGAACATCAAAGAAAAATTTGACAATTTTAATAAAAACAGATCGGAAACTAATTTTAGCAGTAGCTATGGTTCTGTTAGATGAATAGATAATTCTCATATTTTTGATGATTATCATGTGGAAGAGACTCCAAGTGGAAAGCATATTACAGGTAAGAGTGAACTAAATTATCAACCGTTATTGTCTCGCGAGATAGAGCAAGATATTCGTTCTAAAGTTGAAAATGAATTAAAAAACTCAAATAATTATTTTGATAATTTTAAAAATAGTTTATTTAATACTGTAGAACAAAAAGAATTATTATTAAAGAAATCTAGAGATATAAATATTGCGACAAGCTTCTTTGTAGCGTTAAATTGAGCGATTATATTAGGGCTTTTATTTGCAGTATTCTTTGGTGCTGCGTGAGCAATTAAAGAATTTACGACACTTACAGTGGCTAATACAATCTCTACTGCTTTTTTAGTGCAGTCATGAAATGAGTATTATGCACTTGAAGAAGATTATAAAACATTAAAAGAAACTCTAGAATTAACCAAGAATAATAGATTAGATTATAATCATCAATTAAGGGCAACAGAACTAATTGAACAAATTTCAGAAGTTGCTAAAGAAAATAAAATTTCAATAAAAACACTTGTTGATGGTTATTCTAAAATAGGTGACTTTAAGTTTATTATTAAAAGAGATGGCGAATTCTTTACTTTAGGCCTAAATGATTTAATTTATGAAAAGATAGCAGAATATACAGATAATTTTTGAAATGTCGCATTAAAACCTTTGATTGCTAAATCAAATCCAGGCATCATTACAAAATTAAATAATTTTAATAGTTGAAGGTATAAAATAGGCGATAAATTACATTTAACTAAAGAAATTACTAAACCAAAATTAACAAAAATTTGTTCACCAACTGATGTTATGGAGAATGTGAGAACATGAATTTCAAATATAAAAAATATGAAATTAAAAAATCTTTGTGATTTATTCAGAGGATTTTGAAAAAATCCAGATGCCGTTTTTAATGTAGCTAAAATAATAATTGATGCTGCAGAAACAACAACTATGTTTGCACTTAAAAAAGATTTTGAAGAATTACAAGTTACTGTTGAAAATGCGGTTGTAGCATTAGCTGAAAAAATAATATTATGTTAAAAAATGAAGGTAAACTTATTTCATTTTGAAATAGATGAAATTCAGGTAATTTTAGTCATAAAAACAAAATTACAAGAAGAATTATTTGAAAGTGAAATACAAAGGTTTGAAGCTACCAAAAAGATCTTCAAAATTTACTAGGTACTTGTTATTCAAAAACGATTTTATTATCTAAACTTTATCTATTTATTGGGTTATTTTTAATAATCTTTAGTTTGTTTAGTTTTGACTATTTGTTACCAAATATTTGATTAAGATTAACTCTAATATTAATCGGAATATTTGCACTCGTTTGTTTTTTTATTAAATTTACAAAAATAAATAAATTATTTTCTGGAAATATCAGTAATTTAAAAAAAGTATTTTATAATGATTTTTCAAATGAGGAAATTAAAAAATATATTAATTCTTTTAAAAATATTAAAATCGATGAATTTAATTACCACGGCGAAATAAGAGTGACACATAATGCAGCATCTAAAAAAATTTGAAATGATAAAATGTTTCAATTGTATAACGAGAATATTAAACAAGCACCACTTGAATGGTGAGAAAATGAAGAAAAGAGAAATAAGATTACTCAAGATGATTTATCGCTTTTTTTCGAATATTTTATAAACAAAGAGTGCTGAAAAAACTATTTATTAAAAATGTTAGAAAAAATACTTTGAGTTTTTACTATAGTTGCATTTACATACTTTATAGTGATTGCTAAAATAGATGATCATAATTTATATCTTTATAATTATCATTTAACAGAAACAGAACGAACAATTTATTTTATTTTATGCATGTTTGTATATACAATCTCACCTGTTATATGAGTTATTTTCTGTGTTGTATTTAGCTATTTACTAAGATTTGATAAAACTGGTAAATTGCTTTATGAACCTGGACAAGGAAAACAAGTTTGATTTTTTGAAACACTGTTATTTTATTTAAATTTCCCAACTGAGCAGAACAAAAAATTTGTTGTTGCTAGATTATCATTATTTGGATTAAGATTTTTTAAATTTACACATAAATTATTGACAATTAATGGTAATCAAATCCTAAAATATTTGAGTAAAGACACAATTGAAGAATTGCCTAAATTAAATTTACAAAGATTTTCAGATGTTAAAAGCGATTTTGTTTCATTTAATCAAAAACAATATTTAAAATTACCTTGACTTATATTTGCTGCTACTAGTTTATTAATTTGAATTTTTCCGTTTATTTTATTTAGCATAGACTACAAAATTTATTTAATTGTTTTTACGATGTTATTTTTACATATTTTTGCAATCGTTTTTGCTTGATATTTTTGATTAAGTAATAATCCATTAACATTTAAAAAATGATTTAATGTTCAAAAAGAACAAATCAGAGTCTTGGTAAAGCAGTATCTTAACTTGAACAATGTAAATCTTAGTTTTGATGCTGAACAAAAAATAAAGTTTAAATACTCAGTAAAAATATTATTTCAAACTATCGCTTCTCTTTTTATTTGGTTATTATTTATTTTTGTAATATTAATATTTAGTTTAATTATAAAATCATTAGCTAGTCATGATTATGTTTCTAGCTTCTTAAATTATCAAATCTTAATATTTGATAATTTATACTTATGATTACTATTGCTATTTATAAATTGCTTTACACTTGTAATTCTTATTTACATATTCATGAAAAAAATAAATAAATTTGTTTATTCTTGAGAAAAAATAAGCAGCTCTAAAGATTTAACTAAGTATTTAAAAACTTTCTGCAATAACACTAATAATTTCAACACTAAAAATAATCTAAACGACTCGATTAATTATTATGTAAAAAGAATTAAAAGAAACTTAATGGTTAAATATAATTTAGGAATGTTCTCAAACCTATTGTGTACTATTTTTACAATATTAAGCATCTGATATTACGTTTTATATTCTAAAAAAATTAATGAAGTAGAAATTTCCTTTATAATTTCAGCAGTGATTTTTAGCTGCTTTACATTAATCTTTAAATATTGCTTAAGATATAGCACACTACAGAAAAAAATGAAAGATATTATAATTGATAATTCAATAGAATATAAATTTTTAATTTTACATAATAATATTTTAAAGACTAAAAGATGAAAGGCTAATGAAAGTTTATACCTAGAATTTAAATTATCTCGTCATAACAAAAGTGCTACAAAAATTATGAAATCCATTTTAGATGAATTTGAAGCAATGAAATTAGATTTTGCTAGTTATGAAATTAACGAGCAATACGACAGAATAGTAAAACAAATTTCTAGAAGAATAAGTTTAATTTATTTATACCAATGAACTACGATTTATTGATTCTTGCAATCAGTTATATTAATAATTCTTTCTAATTTTATTAGTCTAAGCGAGGTTAATCAAACGTATTTATTAGAACATCAAAAGTTAGTGATTGCTCTAATTTTATTAGGTTGCTTATTTATACCTTTTACTTTATGAAATGGTATCAATATAAGGTTATTTGAAGTAAAGTTTAATTTCTTAAGTCAATTTATTCCAATTACTAAATTGATGATTTGGAATAATTATAAATATTCTAATGACCAAGATTTAATTGCGACAACGCAATGAACGCAATACCTTTTAAACTGATTTTATATAATTAAACTTAGAAATAAAGCTTTAGCAATGAAATAATATTTGTGCACTTGATAGTGCACATTTTTTGAATCAAAAATCCAGGTTTCCCTGGATTATAAGTGCAATAATTATAAGTTTGCAAAGTGAACAACAGTTCTAACAAGTTGTGAAACGTATGACATTTCATTGTCGTATCATGAGAATAATTTGTATAAGTTTCCGCTTTCTGTTGTTTTAACTGATGTTAATAATGAATCGAAGATTGATCCGTAGTGTGAGTTAATAACGTCTGATGAAACGATTGGAGCTGTTTCGTATTTCATTGTTTCGTTAGCAGCTTCTTTCATAGCAGCGTTAATTTCTTCAACTGTAGGTTGTTTTTCTAATTGAACTGTTAAGTCAACTACTGAACCTGTAATTGTAGGAACACGAACTGCAAGTCCGTCTAATTTTCCTGCAGCTTCTGGAACTACTAATCCGATAGCTTTAGCAGCACCTGTTGATGTAGGGATCATGTTTTGAGCAGCAGCTCTAGCTCTTCTTAAATCACGGTGAGGAGCATCTTGTAATCTTTGGTCTCCTGTGTATGAGTGAATTGTTGTCATTAATCCTGATTTAATTCCGAATTTGTCAACTAATACTTTAACAACTGGAGCTAAACAGTTTGTTGTACATGATGCAGCTGAGATAACTTTGTCATCTGCTGTTAAAACGTCGTGGTTTACATTGTAAACAACTGTTTTAAGGTCACTTCCAGCTGGAGCTGAAATAACAACTTTTTTAGCACCTGCTTTGATGTGTTTTTCTCCACCTTCTTTTGATGTGAAGAATCCTGTTGATTCAACAACAAGGTCAATTCCTAATTCACCTCATGGAAGGTTTTCAGGATCTCTTTCAGCAAATACTTTAATTTCCTTACCGTTAACAACAATAGCACCTTCTTTAGCTTCTACTTCATATGGTAATTGGTGGAAAGCTGTATCGAATTTTAATAAGTGTGCTAATGTTTTAGGGTCTGTTAAATCGTTAACAGCAACAACTTCTAAGTTTGAGTTTGTTTCTAATAATCTACGGAAAAATAATCTTCCGATTCTTCCGAAACCGTTAATTGCAACTTTTTTCATAAGTTTCTATTATCCTTTCTGTGAATAAGTTTGTAAGATTTTTAAGTTAACTTTATATAAGATATTAATATCTTACAAGTTAATTATATACACTTTTTGTGTAATAAAAAAATCTATTTTATAATAGATTTTATTATTATGGTAATACTTCCATTTTAGAGTTTCACACGCTTTTTAGATTCGAATTGATAATCTGTTGCATAAAGAAAACCATCAGAAAACTGTAATTTTAATGCATTATTGTGTGTTTTTGTTTTAGAAGCGTAATAAATTTTAACTCTTTTGTTATCTAAAAGAATGTATGCACCTGGATTTGATGAAAAGGCACGAATTTTATTAAAAGCAGTTTCAATATCTAAATCATTTGTAAGTAATGCATCTGACTTTTCTAATTTAGGAGATAAGATAACTTTTGATTCATCTTGTTTGATACGGTTATAGTTGTTATTCTCAAAGTCTTTTAATCATTGTGTGATATTTTCTGTTGCTAATTTGCACATTTTTTCAAATAAAGTATCAGAAGTATCAGTATCAAGAATATCGAGTTCAGCAACTTTAATAACATCACCAGCATCCATTTTTAGCTCCATAAACATTAAACTAATACCAGTTTTTTGATCTCCATTTAAAAGTGAATATTGAATCGGTGCTGCTCCACGGTATTTAGGTAAAAGCGAACCATGAATATTTAAAGCTCCTTTTTTAGGTAAATCTAAAACTTTTTGTGGAATAAATTGACCAAAGGCACAAGTTAATAAAACATCAAAGTCTAAAGCTTTTAATTCTTCATATATTTCACCAATTTTATTTGGTTGAAACACTGGAATATTATATTTTTCTGCTAATAATTTTGTTGGAGTTGGTTCAAGTTTATATCCACGGTTTGCTGGACGATCTGGTTGTGAAACTAATGCAACCACTTCAAAATTTTTAATTACTTCTTCAAAAATTGGTACTGAAAAAGCTGGTGTACCTGCTAAAACTATTTTCATTATTTTCCTATCCACATTTCAAGCTTGCAAAGTTTTTTAATTAATAATTGTAATTTTTCAATTGCGAAGCTTGAAATTTTATTTTCTTTATTATTAATAATACTTTTAATATTTTTTACTGAAACGTATGAACCTAAAAAGGTAATTTTCTGGTTTAATTCACGTTGTTCTAAGATTTTAATTAGAATATTTTCGATATACCAAGGGTTGTAATTTTTAAATCCAATTTCATCGAGTACTAAAACATCAATTTTTGCTAATGTATCAACAATGAAATTTGATTCGTTATCTGTTGAATTAAATCCTTTTTTGAGTTCATCTTCAAGATAATTAATATTAATATAAGCTACTTTATAATCACGTAAAGCAAAGCTATTTGCGATATTGCTAAGCACGGTGCTACGTAATGAATTTGCAGCTCCTTCTAAATAACATCCTTTAATATTTTTTAAATTATCTTTATCATCAATTTTTTCTAGTAGTTCAGAACGGAAGTTATATAAATCAAAATGGTTTGATTCATTAATTCCTTCTTGTTCTTCGATTGAAATTTTAGTAATTGGACGAGAAATATTACTAAATGCTAGGTTATGTTCTAAAAGATATTCTTTTGCTTCTTTTGTATTATTAATTTGTTTACGAGCACATAAATTTTGGTTATTATCTCGATATAAAATTGTCCGATACAAATATTTGCTTGGATCTCTTTTTTCTGATAAAAGATCATTAAATAATACAAAATTATCTCAGATCTCTTGATCTGAGATATTTAAGAGTTCAACCAGTGATTGAATTTCTGGATGTTTTTTGATTGAAGCAATTAATTCATCTTGAGAAACAAAGAGATTAGTTTTTAAAAAATGATTAATTTTCTCCATAAGTTACCTACTTATTATTATTTAAATAAAGTGCTTTTAAAAAGTTTTTTTGTTTATAAACATCATTATATTCATTTGAAAACTCAAATTTTCCATCTAAATAGTTTTCGATATTTTCAAAACCATTGATTTCTTTTTGTGTCACTTCTTTAATTAATGTGTTAGCTAATTTTAATCAACGATCTGATTTATTTGCAGTATGTCCTTGTTTTAAGAAAGCAAGATACATCACAAGATTGATAGTTTTATCGTCAGCTAATTTTTTCTTTCAATCAATTAAATAATTTTGAGCAGCTTCATTTGGCTCGTGATCTAATAATTGTTTATAAAAGTCGATAATTGTTAATTTTAATAAAGCTTCATATTCATTTGAATATTGAGTATTTCCAAATTCTAGTTTGATTGCTGTAGGCTTAATTGATTTAGACATTTGTTTAATTTCAAGATCGCTTTTGGTTCTTTTTCCTAAATCAATTAAGAATTGATCAACACGTTTTGCTTCCTCTTCTTGTTTTTCAAGGTTAAACATTTCAAAAAAGCTGGTTGTAGCATCTTCGTATTGTTTACCACTAAGGACAGAAACTTTCTTACTTTTGTTTTTAATCATAAAGTCAAATTGACTTTTACCAAGTTTTTGAATGATTAAATCAGAAATAAACATATTGTTTTTAATACCGATTGCATCAAGTGGTTTTTGGAGTGTAAAAACAGTAATTGCTTTTTTGTTATCGTAGTAAGTGTTAATTAAACCGATAGCTTCTAACTTTTTACGAGCAATTTCTAAATGTTCAATTTCCATTGCACAAAAAATGCTAAGTGAATTAAAATCAATACTTGTTTTTTGGAAATTAGTTCCTTTTGAAAAGTCTAAAAGAGTTTCGTAAAGAAAGATAGGTTCAGCCCCGAGGATTGAACCATAAAGTTCTCTTAAGTTTGTTAAATCTTCACTTGAAATGTGTTGCTCTTTTTGAACTGCGAAATATGAAAAACGTAATTGATTTTGCATCACGACCTACCTTAATTTGGAATTAATGTAATATTATTTTAAATGCTTAGGGAATGATTGACTAATTTATTTTTTAAATTTTCAAGTTCTCACTTGTTGTTAATTGAGATATTAACAATTTCCACACCACATAAATTATCTTTTACGTCTCAATTATAGTGGTTTTGGGTTTCAAAATAGTTAAATCAAAAGTTATCCACACCCCTTATTTCACAGAGCGATTGACGTAGTGAACTGTTTGTGTTAATTGCGACAATTTTTTGAAATATTTGAATAAATTCACATCTAGTTTTATACAAAATAGGGATTTCAGCAAAGTCATATTTGTTCTTTTTTAAATGATTCTCTAGATACCTAAAAACAAGCTGTTCTAGTGTCGAAAGTTCAATTTTTCCTTGTGAAATTGCTTCCTTTAATTTTGCTTTATTAAGCTGATTATTTTCAAAACATATAGTAGGAAGCATGTTTTTAGCATCTGATAAAAATGTGGTATTTTTTTCATAAAGATTATTCACATATTCATCAGCATAAAACACACTATAGCCTTCTTGTTCTAATTCTTTTAAAACAAAAGTTTTGCCAGCACAAATTTTTCCAACTACTGCTATCATGCGACGTCTTTAATTGCTTTTTTTGCTTTATTTAATTCTAATTCATTAAACATATCGACTGCATTATCAAAACTTATATGGTAGTGATAAAAGTTTGTATCAGTATTAAAATCAGCAATATCAGGATTTAAAACTGTTAAGTCATAACACATTCGACCAGTAGCTTCACCGTTTTTTAACTTATTTCTAACTGCATTAGTGATTTGATCTGAATTGATATTTTTATAAATATTGTCAAATGTTCCGAATTTATAAATTAAATCAATAGCTGTTTTATCACCGATCCCTTTTACTCCTGGTAAATTATCAGATGAATCGCCTTTTAAAGCTTTATAGTCAATAACGTGTTGATATGGATAACCGAAGATATCTTCAAAATTATAAATATCAATGAGATCGTAGTAAGCAGAAAAACCTTTTTTAACTTTATTAATGACTGAAACATCTTCATTAATTAGTTGCATTAAGTCTCTATCGTGAGAGAAAATGTATTTTTGACCAGGAATATTTTTACAGTAAGCAGCAATTAAATCATCAGCTTCAAAACCTGCAACTTCTTGGTGTTTAATATTTAATTTAGTTAGAAGTTCCTTAATCAACTTAAATTGAATAAATAACTCACTTGGTGCTTTGGTTCGACCATCTTTATATCCTTCATATTGTTCGTGACGTTTTGTTTTTTCTTTAGCGTCGAAAGCAATAAATAAGTTGTCAGGTTGAAATTCTTTAATTAACTGTGATAATTGTGTTAAAAATACTGAAATTCCATTTGTTGGAACACCTGCTTTATTTCTAAGAATTCCTTCAGGATTTCCATAATAAGTTGCGTAAAAACTTTGAAACATTAAATAGTTTCCATCAACAACTAAACTAATTTTATTGTTCATCTTCATATTCCTTTCAATCATAAACTCTTAAAAAGTTTTTATCTGTTTTGCTAATATTAATCATAATGATTCTAGGTTTTGGATAATTTGCTAATTCAAGCATTTTAGAAGCAAATCCGTAGCAAATTACTGAAGCAGTATCGTCTTTTAAAGATACTGTTACCATTTGCTTTGTAGGGTGCTTACGTACGTTTGTAAGGTAAGCAACAACTCAAACTCTATCTAACCCAATTTCTGATAATTTTGGTCTATTAACCGTTAAATTATTTTTGTGAGTAATATTTGGTAGTGCATTATAAATATCACCAAGCAGTTCACTTTCATATCTCATTTCAGCATCTAAATTACGTTCTTTTGCTGGAATTTCCATTTGATCGTATCCAAATTCTTGCATAAATTTTTTAATTAAATCTAATCTAGCTTCATAATCTGATGCATCTAATTTAGATTTTTTTAGAATTGGACTAAACGCATTATAAATGCTATTGAATTCTTCATAAAAATCTAATAATTGAACTACGTTACCAAATTTTCTAAAGACATTAGCCTTGATTAAAGTTTGGAGTACTGCATCACCGATTCCTGCACTTTTTAATCTAATTCATCCTTCTATGATGTTGTTAATTGAACCGTTAGTTTTTATTTCACTTACTATTTTAGTAACTGCGACTCCACCAACACCTTTAATCATAATAAAAGGTAAGTAAAGTTGTTTATTATAAACTTCAACCTCAGCAGTAGAAATATTAATTAAAGGTGAATTAACCTTAATTCCTTGTTCTTTAGCATCTAGAGCATATTTTTTAATATTAAGTAAATCTCCAGAAGAATTGCTTAATAAAACTGAATAAAACTCCATTGGATATCTTGCTTTATAAAATGCTAGTTTATAAGCTATTAATGCATATGCTACAGCGTGAGATTTGTTAAAACCATAATCAGCGAATTTCTCAATATTTGCATAAATTGTTTCTAGGGTGCTAATGCTAATATTGTTTTTTAAACCACCTTCAAAAAACATTGTTTTATAGCTGTGTAATTTCGCTTCATCTTTTTTAGAGATTGCTCTACGCAATAAGTCCGCTTGAGCAAAAGTCATATTGGCGACTTTTTGTGCAATTTCCATAATTTGTTCTTGGTAAACAATAATTCCGTAGGTAGGTAGCACAATTTTGTCATATTCAGGGTGAATTTTTGCAATTAAATTAGGGTTTCTTTTATTTACAGCATATGTTTCAATATACTGAGCAGGACCTGGACGAAATAGTGAAATAATAGCGTATAAATCATCAAAACTATCAACATGAACGGCTTTAATTGCTTTTTTCATTCCGTCACTTTCTAATTGGAAAATTCCGTTTGTAGCAAGTTTATTGAGTAAATCAAAAGTTTGTTTATCAACAAACATTGAGTAATTATTTGTAATTATGGAATCGAAACGTTTTTCAACAGGGATTAAATTTTCAATTTCTTGTAAAATAGTTAAATTTTTTAAACCTAAGAAATCAATTTTAATTAGCCCAAAACGTTCAAGGTAGTTCATTGTAAATTGAATTTGAGTAAAACCATTTTCGTTGTACGTAACTGGAAATTGATTAATTAAATTTTCGTTAGCAATTACAACCCCAGCAGCATGCAATCCAACTTGTCTAGGTAATCCCTCAATTTTTGAAGCATATTCATGTAAGTTTGGATACATATCAACTAAAGCACGATATTTTTTATTTTTAATATATGCTTCAGTTAAAGAATTATCAAATTTAGTTAATGATGCGGAAATTTTATTTACATCTGCAGTTGGTATTTCTAAGACTCTAGCAACATCACGAATTGAATTTTTAGAAGCTAAAGTCTGAAAAGTAGAAATTAAAGCAACTTTTTCTGAACCATAACGTTCTTGAAGGTATCTTAATAGCTCGTCTCTTTTGTTGTCTTGAATATCTAAATCAATATCGGGTAAAGAAACACGATCAATATTTAAAAAACGTTCAAAAAGTAAATTAAATTCTAATGGATTAATATCTGTAATATTTAATAAATAAGCAATCAAACTACCAGAAGCACTTCCACGACCTGGACCAACTTCAATATTATGCTCTCTAGCTCATTTTAAAGCATCTCAAATAATTAAAAAGTAATCAATAAAACCAAGCTTTTTAATTGTTTGATATTCGTATAAAATTCTTTCTTTGACAGTAGCTAAATCATATTTTTGAATAATTTGTTGATATCTTTCACCTTGAATTAATTCTTTAAATAATTGATCGGCATCATTTGAAAATTTTGCAAGTTTAATTTCTTGTGTAGGTGGTGTGATGTTAATTGATTCTACTAATGCAACCATATTTTGATAAACTGTTTCTTCAATATCTTCAAATTCATTTGTGTCAAAATAGTCATTATATGTATAAACTTTTTTCGCTTTTCCACTAATTTGTTCTAAAACACTTAAAATTTCGTTATCTTCAAAGTTTAAAATTCTTTTAGTAGGGGCATAAACTGTATTTTGTTTAATTAAAGTTTTAGAGTTATAGAAAAAATTACTTGGAATTTCAGTTGCTTTGTTTTCTAAACCTTTGGCTAATAATCCTTTTTCAAAGTGATCGATAACAAATAAGTCTTCGCTTTCTAAATCAAGGAAATTATTAATAAAGCTTTTTTGTGAAGCATTAAAAATAATTTGGTTAATTTTTGCTAATCCTTGGTTATTTTTAGCAATTACGATAACTTTAAAATAATTAGTTTCATCAACAAACACTTTAGTTTCTATTCCAATAATTGTCTTAATACCAGTTTGCTTACTAAATTCATAATAGTAAGGTAGTGCATATAGGTTATTGACATCCGTTAAAGGTAAATATTCTAAATTATTTTGAACTGCTAAATTAAACAAATCATTTAACTTAATTTTTGAATATAAAAATGAATATTCAGTATTTGTGTGTAAATAAATAGGTTTTCTCATTTTCTCTCCTATCAATAAAAAAGATAGTATTTGATAATACTATCTTTGTATTTTAATTTTAATGTATTAATTTTTATTTTATTGGTTTTTTAAAATTTAGTTATTTAGTTAGTTTAAACATGGTTAAAATTCCAAAAATTGTTTTAATTTGTTTTCGTGTGCAATTTTAATCGCTATATGATTTAAATAGATTGTAATTAGTGGTTCGAAAATTGATGCGATTATTAAGAATGTTGAGAATATTCAAACTCATGGTTCAGGAACCATTGTGCTTTCGATGTTTGAATTTAAATTAGTTAAACTTTGTACTAAAAGGTTTTGATAACAACATAATGAAAGAATAATTAACCCTGAAATAATTAAAGTAAAAATAAAATAATAAATTGTTGCTCAATTAAACTTTTTAACTAAATTTTGGTAGTGTATAAGTGAGTTTTCTGGATATTCCATTTTAATATTAACAATTTCGGTTAAAACTTCACGGTAAAATATATTTTTGCTTTTGGTTTTTAATTCGTGAGATTTAATAATTAACTTTTTACGTTGTATAAAGAAGAAGATCAATAGCCCTACAATATATCCTATTCAAAAAATTGAATAAAATATTGTAAATACAATGGGAATACTTATATATTTTGTTTCTTTTGAAAAATATGTTGCATATCAAATTCAAGCAATTATAAATGTTCAAACAATAACAATAATTATAATTTCCATAGTAATTCATAGCAAGCTATTTCATCTTGTATAATACGTTTCACTTCCTAATAATAATTGATTAATTTCTTTCTCGTAATTTTGATGAGTGGATATAAATTTAGCTAAAATCATATCAAAATTAATTTTAAAAATCATTGTCTTATAAGTGTATAAATATAAATATAAGAATAGCGGTACAGGTAGAGTGATTAAAATAAATGTTCAGAATAAATTATTGTGTTCTCAAATTAATCATTTATATTGCTCAAATCATGTGTAAAACACCATTCATTCCATAGGGAAAATAAATAGAGCTAAGATAAAAGACAATCCTAAAGAAGGTACAATTATACGATTAAAAAATCAATTTTGTGAAAAATGAAAATTCATTTTACTTATTCTAGAAATGTTAATTAATTCTAATATAAATAAATGTTCTATTTTTCTTATGTTATTTCTTTTTAAATATCAAAAGATTGAAATTAGATTTATTAATGTTAAAAATGCAGTTATAGATCAAAAAATTATAATGAAAAGACTAAATCCGAAACTAGTGTAAATTGCTTGGTTGTTTGTTATGTTACCTTTTATGTTAAATATCGCAATAATACATAAAGGAATTAGAAAAATAAACGCACCTAAAGAAATTACTCCTAAGATAAAGGGTTTTAATCCTTGTTTAAAAAAGTTGAAATTTTTCATAATGATTACCTACTATATTACTAGTTATTGTGCGACATTCTTAAGTATTTTTCTTCACATTAAAATTATATTCTTTTCTATAATAAAAAAACCATATATAACAAAGTTATATATGGAGTTTAGTTGTTTAAATTCTTTCACTTATCCATTAATTTGATTGCATCCTCGAGTTTATTTCTTAAAGATTGATCCTCTATTAAAATAGATTCAAAAAGAATATCAGCAATCATTAATTGTGAGATTTTAGTTGATAAAGGGATATTTAAATTACTTGAATAAATTTTTTGATAAATAATAGCAATGTCATTTTTGTTAAGTAAATCGCAATGATTGTTTGAAGTGATAACAATTAAAGGAATATTACGGTTATGACATTCGTTGATACAAAATGATGTTTCAGGCGAAACTAAATTATCAGAAAAAAGTACAAAGACGTCGTTTTTATTACCACCAGCAATCGCTGGAATAAAAGTATGGAAATCATTTTCAGCAACAACGCTTTTAGCAACTTTATATAAGTTTGACACTAATGTATCACTCATTCTTTTTGAACTACCAGAACCTAAAACAAAAATTTTATTTGCTTTATTAATTTGAATAGCGGCTTTTTGGATTTGAATTAATAAGTCTTGGTTGTATAAGTTGTCAAAGACATATTTAATTCCTGATTTAATTGTTGAATGATTATTATTTTTATTTTCAGAAATTGGATATTGGTCCTGGAATTTTTGAATAGATTTATTGATATGGATTGTTAAAGATTGATAATCGTGAAAACCGTATTTATTTGCAAAACGGGACACACTTGCAACAGATACTCCAGTTTCTTTAGCTAAATCACGAATTTTATAATTAAAGGAATCTCCTTCAAAACAGTTAATAAAGTCTAAAATAATATAATCGTTTTTAGATAAACCTGAGACACCTTTTAAAATGGGTTTTTTAATTTGACAGAAATTGTTCGTAGCTTTTTTCATAATGTTTTCTCCATTTTGGGTTGCAAAAAGACAAAATTGTGGAAATTTTCCACATTTTTTTATTTTGCATAAATTTATAGAATGTAATTTATTTACACTTTTTCCCTTTTATATATAAGCACTTTAAATAATTATAAAAGTTTATGTAAATTTGTTACATTTTTCTTTGCAAAAAAGACTGCAAATAATAGAGAATTTTAATGAATAGAAGCCAAATATCAACGAGCTGAAAATAAGCTATTGAGTTAATGAATAAAAACTATTTTGAATTGCACTTCTATTTTAAAAACAAAATACATTATTATATGGTTAAGAAGGAGAACAATGAAAGAAAAATTCGCAAGAACAGTCTTTGGTGATATTCCTGCTACAGAACTTGGAGTAACAGACTGCCACGACCACTTTATTAAAAATGGTGGACCAGAAGTTGAAGAACACATTGACTTTTTAATGTTAAATGTTGATGCTTCAATCGCTGAATTTAAAGAATTTATTGACAGAGGTGGTTCAACAATCGTAACAATGGATCCACCTAACGTTGGTAGAGATGTTATTAGAACATTACAAATCGCAGAAGCTGTGAAACCTTTAGGTGGACACGTAATTATGTCTACAGGGTTCCACAAAGCAAAATTCTATGACAAATATAGTTCATGACTTGCTTTAGTTCCTACAGACGACATTGTTAAAATGTGTGTTGCTGAAATTGAAGAAGGAATGGATGAATACAACTACAGTGGACCAGTTGTAAAACGTTCAAAAGCAAAAGCTGGAATTATTAAGGCTGGAACAGGATATGCTGCTATTGATAGACTTGAATTAAAAGCTCTTGAAGTTGCTGCAAGAACATCAATCGAAACAGGATGTCCAATTCTTGTACATACACAACTTGGAACGATGGCACTTGAAGTTGCACAACACTTAATCGACTTTGGTGCTAACCCAAGAAAAATTCAACTTTCACACTTAAACAAAAACCCAGATAAATACTACTACGAAAAAATTATTAAAGAAACAGGTGTTACACTTTGTTTAGATGGACCAGACCGTGTTAAATACTATCCAGATGCTACACTTGCTGAAAACATCAAATACTTAGTAGACAAAGGGTACCAAAAACACATCACATTAAGTTTAGACGCTGGTAGAATTCTTTACCAAAGAAACTACGGAATTACAAAAGGAAAAGAAACATTCGGATTAGCATACTTATTCGACAGATTCATTCCATTATTAAAACAATTAGGGGTTTCAGACGATGCAATTCAAGATATGCTTGTAAATAACCCTAGAGAAATTCTTGCTTTTGATGAACCAAGAAAATACGATGAATCAAAAGTTTCAGAAGAATTAAAACAACTTAAAAAAGACTTAAAATTAGACTAATTTAAATAACTTTATGCTTTAACTTTAGTTAAAGAAAAGGACTAATCATGACAAAAAAGGCTAAATCTTTTAACTATAAAGCCTTACTCTGATTAGGAATTGTTGTACTAGTTTTCGCAGCGATGGCTGGTATTACATATGGAGTTAGAATGGGAGTGTACCACGAAACAGCTGGTGCAGCTACAAAATACTTTGTAGATAAAGTTCTTATTTCTAACTTTTTAGGATCTGTAACAATTCTTATTGGGGTAGTGGTTTTCGCAGGATATCTAATACTTGGAAGAGGCTTTTCTGATGCCTTCCTGGGAATGATTAAAGCAATGATCGGAGTTATCATGCTTAAAATCGGTGCTGCTGTACTTGTTGGTATGGCTAAACCCGTTTTCACAGGTATCAGTAAACTTGGAGCCGACGTTACACCATTAGATCCTTACTTTGTATGAAATGACTCAGCTAAATGACTTAGAGAATTAAATGCTGGTTATGAAGCTTGAATTTCATATGCTCTTTTAATCGGATTTGCAATCAACTTACTTATGGTTGTTTTCCGTAGATGAACAAACATGCATGCAGTTATGCTTACAGGACACGTTATGTTCCAACAAGCAGCTGTAGTTGTACCTGTTGTGTTCTTTACAATGTTCTTTACTAACGATGCACAAGGAAATGCCGGTGTTGCTGCAGGACAATTCTATGCATCAACAAGCCACATTATTGGAACAATTATCATTAGTGGTATTATTTTAGGACTTTACTGATCAGTAGGTACATCAGCTACAATCAAAGGTAGTGATGCAGTTACTGATAAAGCTGGTTTCTGTGTTGGTCACCAACAAATGTTAGGTTTATCAATTGCTTATGGAATTGGTAAATTCTTCGGTAAAAAAGAAGATTCAGCAGAAACTAAAAAAATTAGTAACAAAATTAAAATTTTCGAAGATAACATTTTTACTCAAACAATGCTTATTTTCATTTTATTCTTAATCTTAATTTTAATCTTACAATTTGCTTCTAAAGATCCAAACTGAAAATTTGCCGATCCAAATGGAAATGTTACAGGTACTAACTTTGGTGCTTGAAAAGTAGATGCTCAAAACTGAGTAATTAACATTTTCCTTGGTTCACTTAAAATTGTTGCTTCAATTTTAGTACTTCAAGCAGGTGTTAGAATGTTCGTTACAGAACTTCAACAATCATTCCAAGGTATCACAGAAAAAGTTGCTCCAGGTGCAGTTATTGCTGTTGACGTTGCTGCTACATATGGATTTGCAATTAACTCTGTAACATACGGATTTGCTGCTGGTACAATCGCACAATTTATTGCTGTTGGAATTGTTATTGGTATTTCAAGAGCTGTGCCTCATTTCCCAATTGTAATTCCATTATTTATTACATTATTCTTTAACTCAGGTTCAATGGGTGTATTTGCAAACGCATCAGGTGGTTACAAAGCATCAATTATTGTTCCAGCAATCTTTGGATTCTGTGAAATCTTTGTAATTGCAAGTGGATTATACGCATTAAACCACATGTACAATGGATTGCCAGATGCAACAAAAGCATTCAGCTTACCATTCAAAGGTGGATTCTTAGGAATGTTCGACTGAAACTTATTCTTTGGAGCAGCTATGTGAGCTTCATTCAGTCCAGTAGCTTCAGGAATTGTATATGCAGGAGTAATTCCAGTTGCATTAATTATTCTTTCACAATTACTTGATACAAACCGTCAAGAAAAACCAACATTATTACAAAAAGTATTCAGAATCAAACCACAATTGATTACAGAATAATTTATCAATTAATCGGCGGTTTAATTACTGTCGATTAATTTTCTTTATTAAATTTATTAATAACTTAGTGTTATAAAGGAGAAGTCATGAAAGTATTATGTTTATGTGGATCAGGAATGGGAACATCAATGATCATTAAACTTAAAGTAAATCAAGCTCTTAAAGAATTAGGAATTCAAGGAAGTGTTGAAGCACTTGGACTTGGACAAGGAAAAAGTGTTGTAAACAACTTCGATGTTGTGCTTTGTACAGCAAACTTCGTTTCAGAAATTAAAAATACAACTGCTAAAGTTTACGGACTTAAAAACGTTATGAACTTAGACGAAATTAAAGGTGCATTACAAGATGCAAAAGAAAAAGGTGTTAATTAATTAAATCAAGGAACAATATGTCAAAACAACTTAATTTATTAGATACATTAATTGAACTTGATTCAATTAAAATTCATCAAGAAGCTAAAGATTGGAAAGAAGCAGTCAGATTAGCAACAATACCACTTGAAAAAGCTGGTATTATCAATGAAAAATATTATGAAGCAATTTTAGAATCAACAGCTAAATACGGTCCTTATTATGTTTTAATGCCTGGATTAGCTATGCCACACGCAACTGGAACAAATGGTTCAGTATTTGGAAATGGTTTCTCATTAGTAACTTTAAAAGAACCAGTTGTTTTTGAAAATGGAATGGAAGTAAGCGTGCTTATTTGTATTGCTGCAATCGATGGTGAAACACACGTTAAAGTAGCTATTCCACAAATTGTTGCAGTGTTTGAGCTTCCTGAAAACATAGATAAAATTGCAAAAATGAACACAAAAGAAGAAGTTATCGACTTTATTAAATCAGTTGATTATACAAAATATGTGACAAACTAAGGAGTATGATGTCTAAACCATTATTACAAATCGCATTAGATAACTTAACAATCGATGATGCTATTTCTGCTGCTAAAAAAGTAGAAAAATATATCGATGTAATTGAAGTTGGAACAATTTTAATTGCATCAGAAGGTAAAAAAGCTATTAAAGCTTTAAAAGAAGCTTTTCCAAACAAAATTATCGTAGCTGATGGAAAAATTGCAGATGCTGGTAAAGTATTTGGAAATATGTTCTTTGGTAATGGAGCTGATTATACAACATGTATTTGTGCTGCTGAAGTTCCTACAATTGAAGAAACAATGAAAATTGGAAAAGAATATAACGTAAAAAACGAAGTGCAAATTGAAATGACTTCAAACTTCAACTGAGAACAAGTTGAAGCATGGAAAAAAGCGGGTGTTCCACAAGTTGTATGACACCGTAGTAGAGACTCACAAGCAAGTGGTGTTAAATGAGGTCAAAGAGATATTGACGCTGTTAAAAGACTTGCTGACATGGGATTTAAAGTTACAGTTACAGGTGGTGTAGCTTTAGAAGATATTAAATTATTTAAAGATATTCCAATTTATATATTTATTGCAGGACGTAGCTTACGTGATGCAGAAAATCCAGAATTAGCAGCAAAGGAATTTAAAGATGAGTTTGCCAAATACTGAAGCTAATCGTTTAGTTGGGATTTACGAAAAAGCGATTAATAACAAATTTTCTTTAGAAGAAAAAATCTTAATTGCTAAAGCAGCTGGATTTGATTTTATGGAGTTTTCAGTTGATGAAACAGATATGCGTTTAGCACGTCTTGATTGAACTGATGAACAAATTAAAGAAGTGCAAGAATTATTAGTTAAACATCGTTTTAACTTTAACTCAATGACTTTAAGTGGACACCGTAAATACCCATTTGGTTCACACGATCGAAAAATTAGAGCTAGAGCTCTTGATATTATGCATAAAGCAATTGTACTTGCTAAAAAACTTGGAATTCGTACAGTACAACTTGCAGGATATGATGTTTATTATGAAGAATCAGATGAAGAAACTAGAAAATACTTTATTGAAGGTATGAAACTAGCTACTCATATTGCAAGTAAATATTCAGTGATGCTTGCATTTGAAATTATGGACACAAGATTTATGGGTACTAACTCTCGTGCATTAACATATGTAAATATGATTAATAGTCCATATTTAGGCATTTACCCAGACTTAGGAAATATTTATCAATGAGCTAATAAAGAAGATTTATTTAATGAATTCGAATTAGCACAACATAAATTAATTGCTTTTCACTTTAAGGATACAGTGCCTGGAAAATTCCGTGATACACCATTTGGTACAGGAACAGTTGATTTTGAATACATGTTAACTATCCTTAAAAAATTACGTTTAAATCAACCAATTATGATTGAAATGTGATCTCTTAATAAACCAGAAGAAACAAAAGAAGAAGCAATTAAATATATTAAAGATGCAAAAGAATTTTATGATGCTACTTGAGCAAAAATAGGCGGAGATAACTAATGAATAAAATTCCTACAGAATATTTAGCAGAACTTGATGCTTTAAAACAAGAAGTTTATGAAGCTAATATGAAATTAGTTGAGTACGGTTTAGTAATTCATACTTGAGGAAATGTCTCAGGAATTACTAAAGATCGTAAATTTATGGTTATTAAACCTTCAGGTGTTTCCTATGCTAAATTAACACCTAGTGATATGGTTGTTACTGATTTAGACAATAATATTTACGAATCTAAATACAATCCATCAGTTGATACACCAACACACACTTTACTTTATAAAGCAAATCCAGAAATTAAAGGGATTGTACATACACACAGTGTTAATGCTGTTGCATTTGCACAAGCAGGTAAAGATATTCCTTGTTTTGGAACTACTCATGCAGATAACTTTTATGGTCCAATTCCTTGTGCTAGAGCTCTTACACCAGAAGAAATTAATGGTGAATATGAACACAACACAGGATTAGTTATTTTAGAAATGTTTAAAAACAGACATTTAGACTTTAAAGCAACTCCAGGAACATTAGTTAGAGAACACGGTCCATTTGCTTGATCATTTAAATCACCATTAGATGCTGTTAATATGGCTCTTACAATGGAAACTATTGCACGTATGGCAATTAAAACAATGATTGTAGCAAATAATGATTCTCATTTAGCTCAACCTGCATTGGTAGAAAGACATTATCAAAGAAAACATGGTAAAAATGCAACCTATGGACAAAAAGAAAAATAATTTAGAAACATTTATTTTCGATTTAGATGGAACTTTATTAAATAGTCAAAAAGAAGTTACCAAACGAACTAAACAAGCTATTGAATTATTACATAAGCAAGGTAAAAGAGTGGTAATTGCAACTGGTAGACCTTTTTATATGAATAAGAAATTATTCACAGAGCTTAATTTAAAAGACCCTGTCATTGCAATTAATGGTACTACAATTATTGATGATTGAAGAACTGGAAAAACTACAGTACTTGGAAAATTAGACAACACCGAAGTATTACAAATAGTTAAATATTTAGAAGCTAACAAAATTGATTTTTTAACCTACACAACCGACACTATGTATGGTGAAAACTTCAATAACCCTATCTGATTTAACGCTAGAATTTATCCATATACTACTGCAGATAATCCATATCGTTGAAACTATGAAGAAACTTCTGTTTCACAATTAATTGAGCAAAATCCAAATATCACAATTTTAAAATTATTAATTTTAAGAGAAAAGGTTCAAGATAAAATGCCAAAACTTTTAGAGTTTCTTAAACAATTTCCTAAATCATATTGCATACCTTCACAATCAGATGTGCTTGATATTATGCCGCTGCATCAAAATAAAGGAAAAGCAATTAAAGAGCTCTTTAAAAAATATGGTTGAAAATTAGCTGAAGCAATTGCCTGCGGAGATGCTCCAAATGATGTTGAAATGATGCAAGCAGTTGCTGTGGGCGTTGCAATGGCGAATGCACATCCAGAAGTTAAAGAACACGCAGATATCATTGCTGAAAGCAATGATGAAGATGGTGTTGCCAAATTAATTGAACAAATTCTATTAGGATAATATGACCTTTAAAAAAATTCGTGTTAATTTTGTGGATGGAAAATGATGGTTTCAACCTTCAATAGTTACAATGTCAATGTATAAATGAGCTTATCGTCCATTTGTGAACTTTGAGGATTTATTAAAATATACTGATAAAGCTACTAACGCAATTTGAGTTAATATCAATGGTGATCCAAATTTCAGAGCGTTTAATCAAATTCAAAAAGTGCATAATAGTCAAATTCGCTTAAATCCGAATTTAATTACTCAAAAGAAAGATTATGAAGCTTTTTTAACAGATAACATTTTAATTAAAATCCCATATAAAGGCTTATTAAAAATACAAAAAGGAAAACAATTTAGTATTCCAACACTAGAATTTAGCAAGCTAGCTACCGAGTTTTATTCAAAACTTGAACAGGATCAATTCTATCAATTTACTTTTGATGGATTTGACTATAAAATTTCTATCGAAAAAAGAAAAGAAAATCTCGCATAAGCGAGATTTTTAATTTATTTTAGCAATATTAGCTCAAGCTTGGAAATCGAAGTTATTAAGATCGCTACGACTAAATAGTAGTGTTTTAGGTGTGTAGAAGATTAAGTTGTTGTTTGTTTGATTATTATGTAAAGTGATTTTAGCAAAATATAATCCGTGATTTGAGTTATTAATTTCGCTAATTGGATCAAAACGATAATTGATTGAGCCATTTACGTTCTGTAATTCCTTAACTAAAGTTTTTGCTTTAGTGTCTAAATTAACGTAGTAAAACTCAAGATCAAAACTATTGTAGCTATTATTAATGGTTTGGAAATCAAAACTTAAATTTACTGGTTTGTTTGAATAATTTCCGTTTTCATCTAAATTAGATGAGTAAAAATCATTAACTCTAACTTCTGGTATTTGTGGTAATTCTACTCATGTTTGATCTGGTTCAACTGATAATTTTAAAGTACTTGTTTCAATATATTCTGTTGCTTCTTTTCTAGGTAAAATTCTAATTTTGAATTCACCATTAGCATTAGGAACAATTTTAGAATTAATTCTAAGTTGACTTGTACCTTGAGCAGTAAGCACTTTTACTCAATCGCTAGTATTATTCGCTTTAAAATAAAGCTCATAGAAAAGCGATTCATTAGGCTTGATAATTTGACTTGGAGAATTGATTGCGTGGATTTTAAAGTTGTATCCATAGTTTTTATAAATGCTTTCAGAAACACTATCTATACGGTTTAAATCTTTAATTAGAATTAATTGATTAGCATTTTCATAGATTGCATCATTATATTTTTTAGTTAATTCTTGAACTTTTAAAATCGCAGCATTAATTTCTGATTCAGAAGAATTTACTGTAATGCTATTTTTTAGTGAAGTTAACTCTGAATTTATTTCATCATATTTTGCTTGGGTAATTTGATATGGTTGGTTACCAATTTGAGTAAATTGCAATTTATTTTCTAAAGTTTTAACATGTAATGAAATAAATTCGTTATATAAGTTGTTGTTTTGGATACCGCTTCCTGGATTGAATAGTAAATTATTTGTCGGGAAATCAAAACTTTGATTATCAGTATCTCTAAATTTAAAAATTAGTCGTTTATTTTGATAATCAACATAGTAATTTTGCACTGTTTTACCAACTGAATTTGGAATTGGATATTCAGCTGTTTGATGAGTTGTAATATCATAAATAATAAATGATAATTGTGCATTAGAACTTTGTGATGAAGCACCTACAAATATTAATTTATCTTGATATCCAAATAGTTGTGCAGCGTTTTCGTTTCAACTGTTACTGAAATCTTTAAAGAATCTTCTAGCTGCATTTTCGATTTTTTCCATTAGGTGTGCTGGAATATATTGATAAATATCAGCGTCTTTAGTTGCGTTTTTATTAAAGAAGTTTTGTGATTTAATTGCTATTTCTTTATTTGAACCTTTTAAACTGATTCAAAGTGAATATCACTTATTATCATAGTAATAATAATTAGAAATAAATTCATAAGCACTTAAGGTTGAGTCGTTAATTAAAGCATTTCCTAACATTGTTGTCTTAGAAGGAGCAAATTTATCAGGCCCATACATAATTGAATTATCTAGTCATAATTTATTAAATGGAACACCTTCAAAAAGATTAAAAGTATATCTAATACGGTCTTGACCGTTTGGTTCAAATTGACTAGTTGCAGGAATGGTTACAATATTTCTAATTGTAGTAGTGCTAAATGATTTTGGATAATTTTTACCTGGACCACCAGTACTTGAAGCTTGAGTTGGATCAGAATCGAATCACATACGTTTACTTGAGAAAGCTGTTGGATTATTATTTTGATCAACTGGTAAGTAAATGTAGGCAACCATATGTCCAACACCACCACCTTTACCGTGACCTGTTTCTCATGGGAATGCTTTTAGTCCAGCTTGGTTTAATAAATATGCATAAGCAGTTGCGTAATCCTTACATACTCCAGTAGCATTATTTATTACACTAACAAATGTAGCTCCACGTGTTCCGTAATAGAAGTATTGAGTAATGTAGTTATATAAAGCAAATACTTTATCTCAATCACTCATATCATCTTTAATTAAGGCCAAACCATTTTGTACAAAACGATTTAAATTGTCAAGTGAAGGTCCTGGTGTTAATCATTCTTCACCATAAACATTATTCATAACGATTGTTGAAACAAATCAGGTGGTTTTATTAATGTGGTTTTCGTCATTTGGAATGTATGTGCTATGTGGAATAGTAACAGCACCTTCTGGCACATCTGGTTCAGTGATAAAGTTAGATTTTACTGAAGTAGTAAATAAATCTGAGTTTGGTGAAAAATAAGGATATTTAACTCAATTTTCAGTAATTCATTCTATGTAAGCATCAAACACACGGTTTGTAGAAATATTACGATCTCCAAAATTCATGTCACCAGTCATTCTTTTTGAAACCATTGTGTCTCACATTTGGATTAAATCATCTTTGGTAATTTGATCATCAAGTTTATGTGGAAGTGGTACGTTACCTCAATTTTTAATTACTTGCGTATTATCATCTGGTTTTGTATCAGGTTTAGGTTTTTCAATATCTGGTTGATTTGTATCGCCAACATTTGGTTTATCATCTGGTTTAGGATTGGTTTCATTATTTGAATTATCATTTCCTGGTTTTTGAGTATTATCAGGATTTGGTTGTTCGTTAGGCTTATTTGTTTGATTATCATCGGGAACTACAGGTTTATTTTGGTTATCTTCTTCAACTTTATCAGCTTCTTTATCTAATTTTTCTTTTTCTTGTTTAAATAATTCTAATTGTTGTTGTGCTTTTATAAGGTAGTTAGTAACTAAATCTAGATTAGTTAACTCGCTTTTTGTTAAATCTATCGCAGCAGATCATTGATTAACTTTTTGTGCTAAATCATTATATTTTGTGTCTTTATTTAACTCTGTTAAAAAACCATTAGCCTTGCTTTTTAGTTTGTTTGATTGTGCTTGTAATGCTTTAAATTGTTCGTTGAATAAACTAATTGCAGTTACAAAATCTTGTTTGAGAAGTTTAAACTCTTGAATTGCTAATTCTAATTTATCTGTTTGAACATTTTGGATATTAATTTCAAGTAATTTTTCAGCTTTTAAGTTAAACTCGCTTACTAAATTTTTTTGATAGTTTAAATTATTAGCTTTAAATTCTTGTTGTAATTCTTGATAGAGACTTTCTAAACTGCTTTTTAAAATATCTATAATAATGTTTTGTAATTGGTTTTGTCATTCTAACACTAATTGATCTAAGTTTATTGCTGAATTTTGATCTTTGTTATAAGCTAATACAGTGTTTTTTAAATCAAATAATTTAGGATTGTTATATTTTGCAATTGCTTGGTCGATTTGATTGATTAAATCTTTAATTAGATTGTTGTTGGTTGTTGGTTGTTTAGCAGCTAAAAGTTTGTTTAATTTTGATTCTAAAGCATCTAAATTGGCTTTTAATTGTTTGTTTTGTTCTAATTTATTTTCGCTTGCATCAGCTTTTAATAAATTCCAATTAATTTCATTATAAAGTGGTAATTTTTTATGAAGTTCTTGTAAACTGTCGCGTCTAGTTTTTAAATATTTTTGTTGAACACCAATTTGATAAATTAATAATTTGTTTTCCGCTTCATCTGGATTTGGTTTGTCAATCGGTTTGTCTTCTTCTTTTTTAAATCCAGTAATTACATATGTGTCTTTAATTACTAATTTTGTATTTTTTAAGTGTGTGATTTGATAATTAATGTCTAATTTGTCTAAGTTTGGAATTGTCGCTAGTATTTCTAATTTAAATTTGCTTTGGTTTAAATTAGAAAGAATCATATTTTTTGTTACTTTGTTAGCAAAAATATCTTCTTTTTTCACAACATCAAAAGTAATTGATTTATGTGCTTGGTTAAGTTCTTTTTCGTAATCTTCATTTTGGCATGACATTGCGATTAATGGAGTAATTAATCCAACGCCACATGAACTAAGTAATAATAATTTTGTTTTAACTCTTTTCATCGTTTGCTCCAATACTTATATTTATATTATTTAAATTTTACTATTTTTTATTTTTCTTAAAAAACATAAAAAAGTATTTTTCAGCTTAAAATAAAGTTAAATTGTTAATTATTAATTAATTTGTCCACCTGGATAGATACTAAAACTATAATTGTATTAGTGTCTTGAAAGGTGGTTTTCTTATGAAAATAGAAACTAGAACAGCGTATAAAGTACAAAGAATGCATAAATACGAAATGATAGGTAGATACTTTGAATTATCAAATCAAAAACTTGCAACAATGCTTAATGTTTCAACTAAAACAATACAAAGAATTAAAAAGGATATTTTAATCAAGAAAGAAACTAAAGAAATCTTTTATTCTTTTGTTCACGGAAATAGATTTAAGACAAAAGAAAATTGCGGAATAACCCAAGAAATTTATAACAACGCAGTCGACAAATATAACCAAATCAAGACTGCTATTTTTCCACATCAAAATTCTACTTTTTCAGATATTACAGTAAGTGATTTCGTAGACAGATTAAATTTAAGCGAAAGACAGTTCTATTCAAAATCTCATTTTAAAAAGCTTTTACGTAAAAATGGGTTTGCTAATTCTTTTTCTCATAAGAAAACTAAAAGATATGCAAAGAAATTACTTCAAAACAAATTAAAACAAGAAGTGTCAAAACTAACAAAAACAGAAATCAACAGATTAACCAAAATTATCGAGCACATAAATCAAACAGATGAAAAAATAGAAAAGAGACAATATTTAAATATTAAGGAAAATAGAAAATTTGGAGAATTTATCGAATTAGATGCTTGTATCGAAGTGTTTTGAAATAACGAAACTGTGTCTTTATTTCACGCAGTAGATTCTGCAACTGGTAAATTATTAGCTATTCATTGTGAAAAAACCGAAACTGCAATAGGATATCAAAGACTACTAGATAAAGTTTTTAAAAAATATGGTTTTCCACAAAATATTTCAACAGATAGAAGAAGAAATTTTTGAATCAATGGTGAAACAATGACAAATTTTGAAAAAGCTTTAAATAAAAGAGGTATTAAGTTATTAACTTCAAGCAATCCAACGTTCAAACCTAATGTTGAGCGTTCTTTTCTAACAGCACAAATGAACTATCCTTTATTTTTTTACGAAAATCAAATAAATTCTATTAAGTCATTAAATGATAATTGAGAATCTATTGTAGATTTTTACAATAATAAATTCAATAAAAACAACATATCAAAATCAAATGTTTTTGAAAAAGGAAAGTTATTTGATGATAATCCTGATTTTTTAATAGAAATTAAAAGAAAAATTACATCTGGTGTTTTTAAAATGAACGGTAATTATTACGCACCTTTTGATAAAGAAGGGAAAAGAATTTATATCAGAAGTAGTGTCGAAGCAACATTGGTTACTGATATAAATCAAAAAATTTGATTTTTAATAAAAGGTCAAAAGTTTGATGCAAGAATACCAAACGGAAAACAATTAAGTGAACAAGAATTATGATCACTAGCTAAAAATTTAGATATTAATATTCCTTTAGTTCATGTTCTTTCAAATGAAATTAAGAAAACGAGAGAGTTCCATAAATTTTTACATAAAGTTAAAGAACTGTTGCAAAAGAAAAGAGAACTCCCTGACGAAATTCTCTTTAAAATTCAAAGTGTTCTTGAAAGGTTCTCTAGTTCTCTTGATAACATAGAAAACCAAATTAAATTATGCTAGAAATATCTAGCATTAATATGATATTATTTTTTAATAAAACAGGTGGACAAAATAAATAATAATTCATATTTTTAGATTAAAAAATTATTAAAAAACACTTGTAATATTTAAATATTTTTTTATAATATGTAAGCAATACATAAAGACAGCAACTGCAAATGCTTAATACGTTGCCGAGTGTATACTCTTAGTTGTTGTATTGCGAACCAAAAATTTTGAAAGGAGGCAAACTATGTCAGAATCAAAATTTAGAGCAGCTAAAAGAGAAGTTGTTGCTGAAATCTTAGACAGAATTCAAGATTCTCAAGCTTTAGCTTTCGCTGAATACCGTGGACTTACAGTTGCTGAATTACAAGAATTCAGAAAAGAAGCTAAACAACACGGTGTTGAAATCAAAGTTTACAAAAACAGATTAGTAAAAATTGCTGCTGAACAAGCTGGACTTGCTGACTTAGCTGACCATTTAGTAGGACCTAACATTTTTGCTTTTTCACAAAACGATCAAATGTCTGCTGCTAAATTACTTGTGTCTTTTGCTAAAAAACACAAATTAATGGTTATTAAAGCAGGTACATTTGAAGGAAAAGTTGTTGACGCTGCTGGAGTTAAAATGGTTGCTTCACTTCCTACATACGAAGAAGCACTTGGAATTCTTGCTCGTTCAATGATGGCACCATTACAACAAATGTCATTATCACTTAAATTAGTAAGTGAAGGTAAATCAGAATAATTAAAAAACCCAAATTAAATTAGTTATAAGAAAGGAAAAATTATAATGGCTAAATTAACAAAAGAAACATTTATTGAATCATTAAAAGAAATGTCAATTAAAGAAGTTATGGAACTTGTAGATGCAATGAAAGAAGAATTCGGAATCGACCCTATGGCAGCTGTTGCAGTTGCTGCAGCACCAGCTGAAGGTGGAGCTGAAGAAAAATCAAGCGTTAAAGTTGTTTTAAAAGCTGATAACGGTAAAAAAGTTGCAATCATCAAAGTTGTTAAAGACCTTCTTAATGTTGGACTTATGGACGCTAAAAAAATCGTTGATTCATTACCAGCTGTTCTTAAAGAAGACGTTAAACCAGAAGAAGCTGAAGCTATGAGAGCAGCTTTAGTTGAAGCTGGAGCTGATGTTTCAGTTGAATAATATTCAATAAATAATTAATTTTAAACTTCAACATTTGTTGAAGTTTTTATTTTGCTTTTTTAGTTAACTTTTAGTTAAGTTTACAATAAAACTTATTTACTAATTGAGGTGTTATGAAGATTGCTAATTTAGTTTTTATTAAAACATATTTAAAACGAACCAAAAAAATATGAGTTTCTTTTTGAATAATCATGATTTTGCTATTTTTAAGTTTAATTACAATTATTTGAATTAATGTGTTTTTAATTCATTTTAAAAAAGATAGCGTTGAAAATGTAATTGGTAAGTCATTTGTTAATTACCTAAAGATTTGGTTTTTTGATGTGACTAATCATTTAGCAAAGCTAAAAGAAAACATTAATAAATTAGACCTGATGCAAAAAGCAAATTTAAACAATTCGCTTGCAGAAGTACTGAAAATAGAAATTTTATTTGAAAGACTATTTATTAGTTTATTTAGTTTTGCAATAATTGTAATTATTTTAGCTTATAGCTTAAATCTAGCTAATCTAGTTTATTTACTGATTTTAATTAATCCAAAAAGCAATTTGTTAGTTTTTAGACAAAAATTCTTATTTAATTTGGTGATTACAATCGTTGTTTTTTATGGTTTACTGTTATTTTTCTTTGGACTACTAACACAAGGTTATTTAAATAAAATGCTATTAAATCAGTTAGAAGCAGCATAAAAAAACTCACTGTTGAAGTGAGCTTAAGATTTATTACTGAAATTTTCAACGATTAGTTTTGCAACTTTTTTATTCGTTACTTTTTCAAGTTCGCTAAAACTAGCATTATAAATATTATTGTAAGTTTTAAAATGCTCTAATAATTTAGCTTCCATTTTAGGTCCAATCCCTTTAATCTGAGTTAATTTACTACTAAAAGAACTAGCTAAATGTTTTTTACGCATAAAGTCTTTGGCAAAGCGATCGACTTCTTCTTGCATTTGAGCTAGAAAATTAAAAACATTTTGTGACACGTTGATTTTTTTAAATGTCGCATCAATTAACTCTCTAGTTTGGTGATGTTCGTTTTTAACTAAACCAAAAACAGGAATATTAAAACTTAAGTTAGCTTCTTTTAATGCATAAAGTGCTTCGTTAATTTGCTGTTTACCACCATCGACTATAAAAACATCATTAGCAGTTAAATTAGACTTAAATTGATTTAAAAACCTAGCGATAGTTAAATACATATATTCAACATCACTTTTTCTTCTTAAAGCGCCAGCAAACTCATTATGGTTAAATTTACGATACATAGATTTATTTTTCTTAAGATCTTTATAAGCAACTACTACTCCAACAATAAAAGAGTTATTTAAATTTGAATTATCAAATAAGAAAATGTTATTAATTGGTTTTCCTTGATTTAAAATTTGTTCTAAATCTTTTTTAACTTGCTCGCTTGCTTCTTTTTTGAGTAAATACTCATTTTCAAAATCCTTTTGGATTACTTCATTATTATAATTAGCACGATTAATAACATCTAAATACACACCTTTTTCAGGATAAGCGATTCGATTTGCATAATTAAAATCTAGTTCCAAGTTTTTGAATTTTTTATCAAACACCAATTTATCAGGTAATTCAAGAGTTGCATAAAATTGCTCTAAAAATTTGCTAATGATTTCGTTTAATACACCAATATTTTCTAATGTAAATTTCTCATGAGCAACTTGCACACCATAACGGTACATAACCACATATACTCAAATGAGTTTATCAGTTTCGATAAAACTAAAGACATCAACATTTTTGGTTTGACTAAGTTCAGCAACTTGTGTATCTTTCATTTCTGATATTAGCGAAATAGCTTGTTTATATTCATTAGCTAATTCAAAGTTCCAACTTTCGGCTGCTTGGTGCATTTTAGAAGTTAAAAGTTCTACAAATGAATTATCTTTAAGTTTTAATAATTCTGTAGCTTGGTTATATTTGTTTTTTCAATTTTCGTAGCTATCTTTTTCGATTAAAATTCCTTGATTGTATAAAAAAAGACGTTGTAAAATATGTGTTAATGTTCGTGCTAAACCTGATTTAACAAATGGTCCATAATAACTAGCTGTTGCATTTTTAGTACCGATTCGAAATTCTCTAGTAATAGAAAGTTTATTTGTTAATTTCACACAAATATAAGGATATCTTTTATCATCGAGTAATAATAAGTTATATGGTGGTCTATGAATTTCGATGTAGTTTTTTTCTAAAATTAAAGCTTCTTGTTCGTTTAAGCAAACAAAAAAGTCAAAATCAGTTATTTCGCTAACCATTTTTTGAGTTTTATATGAGTTAATTGAACCTTCGAAATACTGGTGCATACGGTTAAATAAATTTTTCGCTTTACCAACATAAATAACTTCATTTAGTTTATTTTTTCATAAATAAACACCTGGTTTTTTTGGAACATTTTTTAATTTTTGTAACACTTCATTTTGCATAATAATCCTTTTAAATAAAAAAGTGAATTGCTTCACTTTTATCTTTTTGGTCTAGCAATTAAGAAATTAATATTTTTACCTTGTGAAGCTCATTTTGCTTCATATCCTGTTTGTACGTTTTCTAAATTATACTTACTTTTGTGTAAATCTGTTGTACTATCAATTATTTCTCAATTATTTTCAGTTAATGATTCTAATGAATATTCAAATAATTTATCATTGTCGGTTTTGAAGTATAAAAAGCCTTCTTCAGATAAAATTTGTTTATATACATCTAAAAATGTTTTATAAGTTAATCTTCTTTTAGCGTGAGCTTTCTTTGGCCATGGATCACTAAAAGTTAATCAAACAGTGTCGATTTTACCATTAAAAAGTTCTGGTATTTTGATTGCGTCTTCAGTTAAAATAAATAGGTTTTTAAGTTCTCTTTGTTTTATTTTTGTCAGAATTTTATTTGCTACTGTTGGATATTTTTCAAGTGCAAAATAAGTAATATTAGGATTTCTAAAAGCTAATTCAGAAATCATTTCACCTTTTCCAGCACCGATTTCTAAAACGTTATTATTTTTTAAGGTAATTGGAAAATCTTTAATATAAAACTCAGAAGCATTAAGTTTATCTTGAGCTGTGTTATCGTGTCTTAATCTCATTTTAATCAAATACTATTTTTACCATTCTTGGTAAATTAGCAATATCCTTTCTTATTTCTATTTTATAAATTGTTTGAAGTTGTTCTCAATATTGTAAATCTAAAGCGTTAATTTCAAAATACACTATTCCCTTTTGATTTTTAAGGTATTTAGGTGCTTGTTTTAAGATTGTTTCGTAAAAATATAAACCATTATTTGGAGCATATAACGCATGATGTGGCTCAAAATTTAGTACACTATCATCAAGAATTTCGTATGGTTTGATATATGGTGGATTGGAAACAATCACATCAAAAGAATTTGGTGTTAAATTGCTAAATAAATCTGATTGGACTACTTTAACATCTAAATTATTGTATTTTTGGTTTTCAAGCGTTTGTTTGATTGCGTTTGGATCTATATCACTTAAAGTTAAGTTATTTTGAGGTAAAGCTTTTTTTAGGCCTAATCCAATAAAACCACTACCACAGCATAAATCTAGAATTTCTAATTCTTTAGTATTTTTTAAATCTTCTTTAACTCAATAAATTAATTCTTCAGTTTCGTATCTAGGGATTAATACTTTTTCGTTGACATAAATTCTTACATCAGCCATTTCGATGTAGCCGATTATTTTTTGAACTGGTGTCCCTTTTTGTAATTGTTGCTCTTCAAAAAAAGATACAGCTTCTTCTAAACCATATCTTCTTTTTTCTCTAAGTAAGTCTGCTTTAGTTGGCATTAAATTCCAGCTTCTTTGATTTTTTCGTTTTGTTCTTCTGTTAAAAGAGCATCAATAATTGGATTTAATTTACCTTCCATAACTGGAGATAAACTTGTTGAAAAACTGATTCTGTGGTCTGTTACTCTATCTTGTGGATAGTTGTAAGTTCTAATTTTTTCACTTCTTGCACCACGACCAGCTAATTTACGGTATCCAGCTTCTTCTTCTTGTTTCTTTTGTAATTCAATATCGTAAAGTTTTGATTTTAAAATACGCATTGCAATTTCTTTGTTTTGGATTTGACTTTTTCCTTCTTGACAAGAAACTACAATTCCACTTGGAAAGTGAGTAATACGTACGGCACTATCAGTTGTGTTAACTGATTGTCCACCATTACCACTTGAACGGAATACATCAACTCTAATGTCTTCACTTCTTACTTCTACTTCGATATCATCATCAATTTCAGGCATTACTGTAACAGTAGCAGTTGAGGTATGAACTCTACCTTTTGTTTCGGTAACAGGCACTCTTTGAACCCTGTGTACACCACTTTCGAATTTTAATTTTGAATATGGTTTATCACCTTTAACTGCAAATGTAACAAGTGTGAAACCACCACTTTCTGCAGCTGATGAATCTAACATAGTAGCTTTCATATCGTTTTGAGAACATCATTTTTGATACATTCTAAATAAATCACCAGCAAAAATGTTGGCTTCATCACCACCAGCAGCACCACGAATTTCAACAATAACGTCTTTGTTATCGTTTTCATCTTTTGGAAGAATTAAAATCTTTAATTCATCTGTAAGTTTATTCATTGTGTCTTCTGCTTCTGAGATTTCACCTTTTGCTAATAATTGCATTTCTTCATCTTTTTCTAGAACAAGCATTTCTTTAGCGTTTTTAAGATTTTCTTCTGCTTGTAAATATTTATTGAATGCATCTACGATATCTTTAATAGAGTTAATTTCTTTTGTGATTTTTGTGTATCTTTTAATATCTGAAACAATTTCTGGTTCAAGTAATTGTTTTTCTAATTCATCATGTTTTTCTTTGATTTGTAAAAGTGAGTTATACATTGTGTTTTCCATAGTGTATTTATTTTATCATAAAAACCCTATTTTCACGACTATAAAAAAGCTTAAAAATGCTTAATTTTAGGTATAAAAGCAAAACAAAAAGGTGCCTAGCACCTTATTCGAATAAATCCTTCTTTGAGAATTTCACAACTTCTAATTTTTCATCTAAAAGTTGTTGTTCTAAGCTTGGAATTAAGTCGAGTTCTTGTTCTAATCTTTCAGCTTCTGCAACAGTTGGTTTAGTTACAGGTTCTTTAGGAGCGAATAATTCACAAGTTTCATTTGCTGAAATAATTGAAATATCGTGAGTATTGATTTGTTTTGCAATATCGATGATTTCGTTTTTATCAAATGTTAATAATGGTCTAAGAATTTGCATATTAGTTGCTGCACCAATTGTTGAAAGTGACTCAATTGTTTGTGAAGCAACTTGTCCTAAGTTATCACCATTAGAAATCGCTTGTTGTCCATATTTATTACAGATTTGCTCTGCAATACGATAGAATGAACGACGCATTAAAGTGATTTTGTATGATTCTTTAGAGACCATTGCGATGTAGTTCATTAAGTATGAATAATCAGCAATAATTAAATTTGAACTAACTTGATAATTATTAAGTGTTTTAACTAAATTAGAAATTTTTTCAATTGTTCTTTCATCAGTTTGAGGAGGTGTAATAAAAGTTAAAAAGTCAACCTTTAATCCACGTTTCATCATTTTAAATGCTGCAACAGGAGAATCGAAACCACCAGAAATTAAGTGTAATACTTTTCCAGAAACACCTACAGGTAAACCACCAAGTCCTCTTGTATAGTCGCTAAAGATGTATGTATGTTTTTGACGAACTTCTACATAGAAAATTTGATCTGGATTATGTACATCTACTTTTAAATTAGTGTTTTTTAGAATGTGTGTTCCTAATAAATGGTTTAATTCATTACTTTGATATTGAAAGTTTTTGTTGTTTCTACGTGCTTGTATTTTAAAGGTTTTAGTATTTGGACGAACCATACTTAAAACTTTTTCTTTAAATAATTCTAAATCATTATCTACTACCGCAACTGGAGAATATGAGCTAATTCCAAAAACGTAATTAAGTTTATTCATATTGTGTTCTGAATAAGTTAAGTACATTCTATCAAATTCAACTTGAGGTTTTTCTCCAACGATATGAGTGATGTTGTTTGTTAAATGATTAATAAATGTTTTTCTGTTTTTCTTCTTTAAAACTAATTCTCCATAACGGATTAAAATTTTGTCGTATGTCATTGTGCTCCTAGTTTTTATTCATATATGTTTTTAACGTAATAAATGCTTCTTTATAACGTTTTGAGAGTAAATCATTGTTAGCTGTGCTTAACACGTTTTTTACTTCATTAAGTTTATTTTTATATTTATTGCTATTACTAATGTGTGCTTCTAATACTTTATACATTTTAAAGTATTGTTCATTTTCACTGATTTTTTGGATTAGATTAATTAAATATGAATTTCATTTATCTAAATGTTTTTCAAGCTCTTCACGAGAAATTGGGTTTGCAATTTGGGTTTCATAAAGATTTTTTAGTTCATTAACTAAATGAATTGTTTCATTTGAATTATCTAAAAAATCATTTGTTAAGGCTAAAAAGTAAATGTTAATGCTATCTTGAATTTCTTCTGTTTTAGCTTGTAGTTCTTTGCTTTTTAAAGTATTTTTTTGAATTGTATAAAGATATTCGCGGTTGAAAGCTTTAAGCAAGGTCTTGAAGTATTTTAGGTTTGTATAAGTAGTTTCAAAATTATCATAATTTTGCAGTGTTCCATATAATCTTAAAATATGTTCATAAGTATCTTGCAGCTTACGATTCGGATTCTTTAGATTTTGATATTTTGTTTTAAAGTCTTCTAAAATACCTTTAATCAATTCTTGATTTTGTTCGTTAAATTTAGCTAATAAAACTTTTTTATAGCTATCATAATGCATGTTGTAAATCATTTGATAAATACTACGCATTCTGCCGATAATTTGTTCATTAGTAAATTCATTACGGTTTCTAATCATTTCAATTAAATCTTTATAAAGATTTGCGTAATATTTTCTAGCTGCAGGAGATAAATTAGCACTATTAGCTTTTTTGTGTAATACATCTGGTAAGTTCTTATATAAACAATGTTCGATTTTTTCTAATGAGTTAATATCTAAAATTAAGTCTTTAATTTCAGATTTTAGGACATTAATCTTATCATTTGCATTATCGAATTCTGCATTTAATTTTGCTTTTTCAACCGTATTTAACTCTTTACGAAAGTCAAGAATTTTATTACGGTATCTTTTGTAACTATATGGTATGTTATAGTTTTTATTTTCCACAAATCTTAATAAATGTTGTGATACATCTAAGATATTTGAGAAATCTTCATCAATTATAGTTCAAGGAATTTGAAAATCATTAGCAATTTGGTTAAAAGAATTAAAATCATTTAAAAACTTTTGATTAATTTGATTAAAGTGGTCACGGTTTTTTAATGTTTTTAGGCATTTATATTTACGAGCTAAATTATTGATTTCAGCAACAGTGTCTTGCATTTTTTCAAAACAAACTTCTAAATCACCGTATAGCTTTTGTAATTGTAAGTATGTTTTTTGATAATCGTTTTTACGTGTTCTTTGTAAAACATCAGCTTTTTTAAGTGTATTTTTTGCAGTGTTTAATGATTGTTGAGCATAAATAAAAGAATTTTTAACTTTAGTTACAAATTTCTTTAAATATAGGTTTTTTAGTAAAACGACTAACGTTACTAGTAATGCAATCGTTAAAACTACTAATAAAAATATTAAAAATCCATGCATTTAATTCTTTTCTCCTTGTAATAGATAATAGTAATTATATAAGTTATTTAAATATAAACTATATTTAAAATGTTTAATTTTTGATTTTTGTGCTGCTTTTTTCAATCAAAATTTAGTATACTGTTTTTATAAATTATATTAGGTTAGAAAGGAAAAGAATGAAATCTAGTTCAGCAAAACATAGGGTTACGTTATTTTCACAAACAGCTGGATATCGTATTCCTTCGCTTATTTCAGTGATTTTCGTCATAATTGAAGTATTATGTGCAATCTTTATTCCAAGATTAACAGCTCAATTAATTGACAACGGAATCACAAATTCACGTACAGATCAAATTTGAATGTATTCTGGAATTATTTTAGCACTTGCTATCTTGTCTCTTTGTGCTGGTATTACTAGTGGTTACTTTGCTTCTAAAGCAACTGCTGGGGTCGCAACAAACTTAAGACATAATATGTTTGTTAACATTGAAAATTTCTCATTTGCCAACTTTGATAAATATTCAAAAGCATCATTAATTACTAGATTAACAAACGATATTACAAATATCCAAAATGCATATATGATGATGATTCGTGGATTTATCCGTGCACCATTTATGCTTGTTGGAGCAATTATTATGGCTTTTACATCAAACGTTAAATTAGCCTTAGTTTTATTAGGTGTAATTTTAATAGTAACTATCTTATTAGTTACAATTATTTATTTTTCATTTCCACGTTTTTCAGCAATGTTAAAAGGTTATGATCAATTAAACTCAAAAGCTAAAGAAAACATTGCTGGAATTAAAACTATTAAAGCTTTTGTTACAGAAGAAAAAGAATTAGAAGAATTCAAGAAAACTTCAGAATGGGTTAAAAAATTAGGGATTAGAGCTGAAAAATTAGTTGCTCTTAATAGTCCGTTAATGATTGGGACTATTTTCATTTCGTTATTCTTCATTATGCTAGTAGCTACTTGACAAATTGCTAGAAATCCACATGGAGAAATGACTATAGGGATTTTAGCATCATTTGTTAGCTATATGTTCCAAACATTAATGGCACTTATGATGGCTTCATTTGTGTTTGTATCATTTACAATAGCTAAAGCTTCTGCTAACCGTATTTTAGAAGTACTTAATGAAGAACCTGTTATTAAAAACTGTGCTAATCCAGTTTATGAATTAAATAAAGGAAGTATTCGGTTTGAAAATGCTTTCTTACAATATGGTGGAGCTAAAAAACCAACATTAAAAGATTTAAACTTAACAATTAATGCTGGTGAAACAATCGGAGTTATTGGTGCTACAGGGAGTGCTAAAAGTTCATTTGTTAACTTAATTCCAAGATTATATGATGTAACTAGCGGTGCTTTATACATCGATGATATAAACGTTAAAGATTACGATTTAACAACACTAAGAGATAATGTAGGGATTGTGTTACAAAAAAATACCTTATTTAAAGGAACAATTAGAGAAAACATGCAATGAGGTAAGTTAGATGCAACTGATGAAGAAATCATTGAAGCTTTAAAAAATGCATCAGCTTATGAATTTGTTATGGAAAAAGAAGGTCAACTTGATGCTGAAGTAGAAGAAAAAGGAAATAACTTTAGTGGTGGTCAAAAACAACGTTTATGTATTGCACGTGCGTTAATTAAGAAACCAAAAATTATTATTCTTGATGATTCTACTTCTGCCGTTGATAATAAAACAGATAAAAAAATTAGAACTGCATTCAATGAAAAATTACAAGATACAACAAAGATTATTATTGCACAAAGAATTAGTTCAATCGAAAACGCAAGTCGTATTATTGTGATGAAAAAAAGTAGAGTAATAGATTTTGATACACACGAAAATTTACTAAATAATAACGAATTTTATAGAGGTTTATATGAGTCACAAACAAATGATGTTGAATAAAAAGCAACATAAAAAAACTGCATCAAAACCAACTTTTAGACGATTATTAAAATACATTTGAACTAATAATCGTCTAGCTTATACAATCGTTATTATTTGTGTTATTTTATCTACTACAGCTCAAGTTTTATCACAAGCATTTTTAGGAACAATCTTAGTTAATAAGTATTTAGAACCATATGTATCTGGTAAGGTAGAAGTTTTTGATTGACAAGGATTCACAATTGCGATGACTGCAATTGGTTGCGTTTATGGTATTGGTTTAATTGCAAACTATTTATTTTCAAGAATCTTAGTTTCAATTACACATAGAACTATTAAGAAATTAAGAGATGAGTTGTATGAACACATGCAACGTTTACCTCTTGATTATTTTGATTCACGTCAAGATGGTGAGATTATTTCTCACTTTACAAATGACATCGATGTACTGAGAGATGTTATTTCTCAAAGTATTCCGCAAGTTGTTAATGCGGTATTTACAATCTCATTTTCATTAGTTGTAATGTTTGTCCTTAGTTGATTCTTAACAGTAATTATGTTACTTTTAGTATCAATTATGTTTTTTGTTTCAAAAGTAATTGCTAAAAAATCAGGTAAATACTTTAGAGCAAGACAAGCATCAATGGCTAATGTTAATGGATATATTAATGAAATGATTGATGGTATTAAAGTAGTTAAAGTTTTTAATTACGAAAAACAAGCTGCTAAAAAATTCGATGAGAAAAACTGAGAGTTATATAGAAATAACTTCAAAGCTAAAGTTGCATCACATACATTAATGCCAATTATGATGAGTATGGGTACAATCAACTTCGTATTTATTGCTTTTATTGGTGGAATTACTTTAGCTTATTTAAACGGAGATCAAGCAGACGTTTTAAATAAATATTTAAGCTTAAATGTTGGAGTATTAGTTTCATTTTTACTTTATGCTCGTAGTTTTGCAAACCCTATTTCAACTGTTGCACAACAACTTAATTCAATTAACATGGGTATTGCTGGTGCTGAAAGAATCTTCAGTGTCCTTGATAGAAAAGTTGAACCAGATATTGGTTTAATTAAATTATTTAGATATAACGATTTGCCTGAAGATGTTAAAAATGATTTAGGCGAAGATCACGCAAACTTCTACTGAGAATTATTTGATAAAAACGGAACTCCTTACTTCAAAAAAGCAGAAGGGCACATTCAATTTATTAATGTTTGTTTTGGTTATACACCGGATAAATTAATTATTGATAATTTAAATTTAGATGTATTACCAGGTCAAAAAGTTGCGTTAGTAGGTTCTACTGGTGCTGGAAAAACAACTATTGCAAACTTAATTAATCGTTTTTACGAAGTTACAAGTGGTGAAATTTTATTTGATGCTATTAACATCGAAGACATCCATAAAGATGATTTACGTAGAGCATTTGGACTTGTTTTACAAGATACTTCGTTATTTAGTAAAACTATTTCAGAAAACATTGCTTACGGAACTACAATATCAACTGATGTAGAAATCGAAGAAGCTGCAATGCTTTCAAATGCTGATGAATTTATCGACTTAATGCGTGATGGATATAATACCTCTTTAGAAAACGCTGGTGAAAACCTTTCTCAAGGTCAAAAACAATTACTTTCAATTGCACGTACTTCTATTCTAGATCCGTTAGTTTTAATTCTTGATGAAGCAACAAGTACAATCGACACTCAAACCGAAAAGAAAATTCAAGTTGCACTTGACAACTTACTTCATGGAAGAACTTCATTTATTATTGCTCACCGTCTTAGCACAATTAAAAACGCAGACAAAATCGTGGTTTTAGAACATGGTAAAATCCTTGAAGAAGGAACCCATAAAGAATTAATGAAAAATAAAAAATACTACTACCAACTTTACACTGGTGCTACTGAATTAGAATAAATTTAACCAATTATTGCTGTTCGCATTCTTAACAACGTGAACAGCTTTTTTAATGTTGACTAGTTAAAGAGACAACTACTAAGAAAAAAACATACCTTTACTTGTTTTAATCTAATAAGAAAAAAGGAGTTAAAAAATGTCTTTGACTGATTTAGCAAAGAGTTTAAAAAATGGTATTTGACGAATAGGAGAGATCGGAAGGACTAAACAAAGGTGTCATTAAAAACACAGGTATAAATAGAACATCAAATGCAAGGACTAAAACCAGCACAGATTAACGTTTTAGTTCATCGAATAAAGGTAAAGAAAAACTGCTTTACTTTCAAATTTGAACAAGTTATTTTAAAAATCAAGTCTTAATAATTTTGAAAATATTATAGTATAGCATTTCCTTAAAATGCAATTATAAATAAGACTATTCTTTAAAGTTCATCACGAAAGGAGTTATATGAACAGAACTTTTAAAAAATGAATTCAACCACTATTGTTTGTCTCTGCTACACCTTTATTAGTTATACCATTAGGTGTTAAAACAGAAGTCAAGCAAAAAAATAATACAGATGAATTAATGGAATTTTATAAAACAGTAGATAATAAATTTTATTTAAATAATCGAACAGAGATTCAAAATGCTTATGCTAAATTAAAATCAATTAACGAAACAGAAACATTAATTTCGAACCTAGAATAGAAAACTCCAAAAATGAAATTTATTAAATATGTTAATGAGTTAAAAATTACTGATTTCGAAAAAAAGAGTTTTACTATTTGAAATTAAACGCTTTATGTCTAGAGAAACAATCAAACACAAAGAAGTAAAAACTGGTAAAACTTGATACAAAAAAGAATATAAACCTGTTGTAACTTCCGATTTTGTTGCTTTAGGTGATAAAAGGGAATATCATCCGTTAATAAACAATAATAAAATAAAATTATCTGGTTTTGATATGTTTGAGATTACGGATAATGTTTTTGCTGAAGATATAAGTTATATTTCTTGAAATAATCAAACCCTTTTAATTCATTTATTAACAAAATATTTTGAAAATCAAGATGTAGAAAAAGAATTATCATTATCTTTTGAAAAATCAGAAGGTGATATGAAAAAATTTAATCGAGATTTAATTGGGAAAATTCGTGTTTTTTATGCGTCTAACGAAGAAATTCAAAAGTTTTTTGAAACAAATCAATTTACCTTGACAAATTCGACTTTAAACAAAACCTTACTAAATAAAGGTGCTAGTTTATATAAAGTATTAAAAGTTATTGCATCCAGTGCAAGTTATGAAATTTTTAATTTAACTAATTTGATTTCTGCAATTAAAAAAGCCTTTCCTAGCGAAGGACATAGTATCTTAAAGGATACATATGTTCAACAATTCTTGCAAAAAGCTAAATCGTTAGATGGACTATCTATGGACGTTTATGGTGAAACTTTTTCATCACTTCTTAAAAAAGTAGGTACAAAAATATTATTCGCAGTTAATGTAGCATCATTTCTTAACTCACTTGGTGAGGCTATTATTAACAGTTCTAATGATTATGTAAATGTTAAAGCGGTTTATGATGCTGTAATTGGTGCTGCAAATGTGGCTATTAGTAGTGTAGCTGCTCTTTCTGCAACAATTCCAGTTCCTGGACAATTAGTTGCTGCTGGTTTATTAGTATTTGATATTCTAATAAAAATAATTAAAGTAGGTAATGGTCATACTATTTATGAAAACTTTAACGACCAAGGATTAAACGATTGAGAATACCAATGAAAATATAATGCTAAAAATATGTTGGAAATAGCTTTATATTATAGTGATAATTTAAAATATGGTGTAACTTGAAAAGTAACTGATGGTTGATTTTCTTTACCGAACCTGTATATTTCCAAATCGAAGTTAGAAGGATCTAAATATAGATATCAAGATTGAGATTATAAATTACTATCACCAGGGAATGAGTTTAACTATGGCAATAAAATCAAAATGAAAAAATAAAATACGGTATGCATTTTATGGTTTGATTATAATTGGCTGTGCAGCTGGTTATATCTCTTATCGTCATCACTTTGAAGCAAGGCAAAGAACATTTGATGGAACACAGAGTCATGCTATTAAAATATTTAATAAATATCAAAGTAGTACTGAATTACTCTATAATCAATCATATTTTAATTCCTTTTTTCGTATAAAAAACCAAAAGCTCATTTCTTCGATGAAGGTTAGAGATATAAAAACAGCTAAAGATTTAGATAAAATTTTATTTTTAACCAATCCAGATGAATATGAAAATTTTCAGTTAGCTGGATTTGAATATTGAGATGAATATGGAATGCTAATTGTATATTTCAAAAATAATGCTTATTCATTTTTAACTTCTGATGGTTATTCTTCTATTATGATTGAAGGTTTTCAAAAAATCAAACCTAAAAAAGTTCAAAATGAGATTATAAAAGAGAATTATAATGCACCAAATCAAATTGGTTTTTACTATCAAAATGAAAATAAATATATATCTGGTAATGGAACTTTTTTAAATTATTTAAAACCTAAAACTGGTTATCCAACAAAATGATTCTTATTTACTGCTGGCCATTTGTTTTTTGATAAATTTGATGATAAACTGTTTCAAATGAATTTGTTCACGACTGAAAACGACACAAAAGTTAATGTTCGAGTCATTCAAGATGGTAGAAATCATATTAAAAGAGACATTTCTGCTTTATCTAGTTTATTACCAGAAAAATATCGTAATTTAAAACTGAATTCCTATTTAGACTACGCTATATTAGAAATAAATTTTGAAAATGAAGAAATAGCAAAGAAATTTACATCTATTGATGAAAGTGATAGTTTATTTTCAAAAAGTAGTTTAAGAAATGAGATTGGTTATTTTGATTTTCAAAAAAACGATACAATAACATTTAAAAGTTTTGAAAACCAAGCACATCACACTATACCTTTTATAGATAGTAATGAATTAATAGATTTAGTTAGTTTATATCAACCAAACATTTTTGTACCATTTTTAGAGAATAATAAAGTTTTTGAAATTGATAATCAGTATTATATTGATTTATCACCACTTGTAATGTTTTCTAATTCTAATTTTAGCCACGGTTCGTCTGGTATGGTAGTTTCAAACGAGGATAAACCATTTATTAAAACATCAAATTCAAATAACGATGGACTATGATTACCTTTAAAAACTGATTTAAGTCTTCCAGATGCTCTTTATCATGTTTATAATGAACAAATAGATATAGAAAACAAGTTTGAAGTACTTAGAGAACTATATTACGATATTTATTTTGATATAGAAAATAATTTTGTAAAACAAAACAAATCGTTTATGAGTACTTTTAAGAAACTTTATCCAAATGAAAACTTAGGTTTTGATGTACAAAATTCATATAAACTTAAAACTAAAGAGTAAAAACAAAAGCCGGCATTATGCCGACTTTATTTTTGTCAAAAATGATTATTAAGTGTGTTTGAAACCACCTGATTTTTCATCGAGTGAAACAGTTGGTTTGTGTTTTGATAATTCATCAATAGCTTTTTTCATATCATTAATTAAGATAGAAGCCATATCTTTTCCAAATCCTTGACGGACTAAAACTCTTTGTACAACGATATCTTGAGCGTTAGCTGGTAGTGAATAAGCTGGTACTTGTCATCCACGTACTCTAAGCTTATCAGCTAAGTCATAAAGGTTGAATCCTAAGTCTACTCCATCTTTGAATTTTCAACATGTGGCTGGGATACCATCTTTTGGATTACCAGAATTAATTAAGTCAAAGTAACCCATTTTCTTAATTTCGTCTGCGATGTACATTGCTGTATCGTAGCAGTTTTGGTGAATTTTACGGTATCCTTCTTTTCCTAATCTTAAGAATAAGTAGTATTGGCTAATGATTTGTCCTGCAGGACGTGAGAAGTTAAGTTGGAAGACTGACATATCTCCACCTAAGTAGTTAACGTGGAAAATAAGTTTTTCTGGTAAGTATGATTTATCTCTTCAAACAACCCAACCAGCACCAAGTGGAGCAAGTCCGAATTTGTGTCCACTAGCACTAATTGATTTAACTCTTGGAACTCTAAAATCTCAGACAATTTCAGGAGCAACAAATGGAGCTAAGAAACCACCACTAGCTGCATCGATGTGCATATCAACATCAAGTCCTTTAGTTTTTTGAAGCTCATCTAATGCATCACTTAATTCGTGAATTGGTTCGTATGCACCTGTAAAGGTTAAACCGAATGTTGATACAACACCAATTGTATTTTCATCGATTTGTTCAAGCATACTTTTAGCATCCATGTAAAATCTATCTTTTTCCATTGTGATTTGGCGAATTTCAATGTCTCAGTAACGACAGAATTTTTCTCAAACCACTTGTACTGGACCACATACTAAGTTAGGTTTGTCAGTTGGTTTTCCAGCTGCACGACGTTTTGCTTTTCAACGTTCAAGCATCGCCATTCCTCCGAGCATACATGCTTCAGAAGAACCAATACCACTAGTACCAACTGGTTCTTTGTCTTTTGGTGCATTTCATAAATCAGCAACCATTGAAACACAACGTTGTTCAATTTCAGCTGTTTGTGGATATTCATCTTTATCAATTAAGTTTTTGTTAATAGAAATATCCATTAATTCGTGCACTTGTTTTTCTTCTCATGTTTGACAGAATGTAGCTAAGTTTTGACGTGCATTTCCGTCTAAAAATAATTCATCTTTAACTACTTCAAGAACTACATCTGGATCAGATTCTGCATTAGGCATTTTATATTTTGGAAGTTGGATATCTGCAAGTCTACTTCCAAAAATGCTGTCATTTTTATTATGTTTTACCTTGTGTAATGGCATATTTTAACCTTCTTTGTATTTAAAGATTATTCTTCATCACCTGATTGAATGAAGTTTTGATAAATTTCATCTGTACGACAATCTTCACAATCATCGCAACAAGATTTAGGCTTATAGATATTAAATCCTAAATTATTTGCAATCATTTGAATTATCTTAAATCCACGAACACTGTTTCCGAATTTATCAAGTGGTGGTGAGAAAGTAGCGATACCCATTTTTCCAGGTACAACTGCAATCATTCCTCCACCGACACCACTTTTACCTGGTAGAGCAACTAAATAAGCGAAGTCTCCAGAACGATCGTATAATCCTTCCATTGTCATTTCAGCTAAAATGTGTGGAACATTTTCTGGTGAAATGACTTGTTCGTTTGTGATTGGATTTTTACCATTATTAGCTAATGTAGCAGCCATAATAGCTAAGTCGTTAGCAGAAACTAAAGTTGAGCATTGTTGTGTATAAACTTCACAAGCTTCCATTGGATCGCAATACATATTGTTTGCTGAATATAATAACCAAGCAATTGCACGGTTATGGAAGTTGGTTGTTTGTTCTGATGTATTAACTTCATCTGAAAGCTCAATTTTGTCACTCATCATTTTACGTTGGAAGTTTAAAATTTTGTTTCAACGTTCGTTTTTGTCTTTAGCTTGAATTAAACTAGTTGTTGCCATTGCTCCAGCATTTACTAGTGGAGAAAGTGGTTTATCTTTATGTAATTCTAAAGCAATAACTGAGTTAAATGGTAACCCTGTTGGACTATCACCAACTTTGGTTCGAACTGCTTTTGACCCACTTTCTTCTAAAGCTAATCCTAAAGTACAAACTTTAGAAATTGATTCGATTGCAAAACGAAATTCTGTGTCTCCTAAATTAAACTGAACTCCGTCTGTTGTAATTACAGAAACACCACACAAATCTGAGTCAACACTAGCTAAATAAGGAATGTAACTAGCATTTTTACCTGTTTTTAAATTACGATATTTTTCATATGCTTTTTTAACAGTAAGTAAAATGTTTGCATCACGAGAGTTACTTGGTTGTTTCATTATTTTTTACTTTCTGATTTGTTGTCGTCAGTTGGTTGTGATGCGGTTGTTGATTGTTCTGGTTGATTATTATTTGATGAAATTTTTTTGTCTTTTGCTGTAAAATCTGATTCTGATTTTTGTAGAGCTTTTATTGCTTTTTCATTCGATTTTTGTGCTTTATTAACTTTTTTGTTTTCTTCTTTTTCGAATGATAAAGCTTCTTTTTCGAGTTTTGAAACTAATTCTTGTTCTTCTTTGAGAATTTTTGCTTCCGCAGAAGCTAATTCTTTTTTGATTTCAGCATCAAAGCTGTTTAAATCACTTTTAATTTTGTTTTCAAAATATGATTTTGAAAGTTCATCAGTATGTCCACTTGAGTGATTGATTATTCCAGGGTGTGTGTTTTCGATTTGTCATGTAAATGGAGCAAAATCTGTATTTGGATCTAATCAGTGATCTTTCTTGAATTTAAAGATTACAAATGGAATTATGGTGAAAATAATTGCTGCAATTAATAAAATTGCTACATATAATACTGGACTACCAATATCAATTTGTGATGGTGGAGCAAAACTTACGATAAATGCAAGTAATGAACCACAGAATCCTAATCCGGCAAAGATCCACATACCAATGTTTTTAGGACCTGGTATCCGATATGGTCTAGGCCGATTAGGTTGACTGTATCTTAAATAAATTGCCGCAGCAAACATTAAAAGATACATTAATAAGTACAAGATTACAGTTAATTGACTTAAGATTTGGTAAGAAGCTTGTACACTTGGAAGTACAACAAAGACAATTGATAAAACTGTAACAATTGCACCTTGAACTAACAAAAGATGAGTTGGAACACCTTTCTTATTAGTTTTTTGGAATCAGCGTGGTAAGTAACCGGCCTTTCCAATAGCTAACATACCATTACTTGGTCCTGATACTCAAGTAACAATACCAGCAAGAACACCGATTGCAAGCATAATAGCAAGCACGGGACCTAATCATGGAACTCCAGCTCATTCAAAAGCCATTCTGAATGTAACTAGCAATCCTTCGGTTAAGTTAATGTCTTTAGCAGGCAAAATAAATCCGATTGCTAATGTCCCAAGAACGAAAATAAATACAGTAACAATTGATGAAATCATAATTGCTATTGGATAATTTCTTTTTGGATTTTTTAAAGATGTAACGTGAATAGCGTTCATCTCCATTCCTGCATAAAATAAGAACACACTGGCAGCGAGCACTACACTATTGAAGTTGTTAAACTCTGGAATTAGGTCGCTGGCTTGGATTTTCATTGCAGATGCATGGCCTGAAATTATTCATGCGAAACCAAATCCGATAAGAATAATAACAGGAATGATAGTACCGATAATACCACCTCATTTTGCAACTTTTGCGAACATTGCTGTTCCCAATGATGAAAGAGCTGTAGCACCTCAGTAAATAGCAAGCACGATTGCAAGAACAAACCATTTATTGCTTGCAAGCCACTTAGCAGTTTCTGAGTCTGGAATTATGTATGCTAAAGATACGGCACCAAATGTTAAAGCAGTTGGGAATCAAATCGTAACTTCAGATCATAATAAGAACATTGCTAGAAAAGCAATTTTGGGACCAAACGCTTCTCCAACTCACCGGAATACTCCGCCTTTTTCTGGGTAGGTAGACGCTAATTCAGCAGCTACCATTGCCACAGGTACAAGGAAGAATATCGCTGCAAATACATAGTAGAATATTGAACCGAGTCCATATTCAGCTTCTGCAGGTAGTCCTCTAAGACTAACGACAGCAACAATATTCATTAACACTAAACTAAATAAGCTTAATGTATTTTTAGCAGTTTGTTGTGGTGTTTTAATACCAGTACTAGCTGCTAAATTTTGTTGAGATGTATTTGCTTGACTGTGCTTAAAAAAGCCCATAACACCTCCTATATTAATTTGACATTTCTGTCATTAATATTATATTCTTTTCTAACTTTCCTGATTTTTTTGTATTTTGCAAAAATAACAAAAAATTGTAATAAAAACACCGAAAATGTAGTTTTTCGATGTTTGTTTTTTTTTTTTTTTTTATTTTGAGGAATAATTTTCAGTGCTTTTTAAAAATTCAGTGAATAAAGGACTAGGTTTTAGTGGTCTAGCATTAAATTCAGGATGGTACTGAGTACCTAAATAAAATGGATGGTTTTTTAGTTCGCAAATCTCAGCTAAATGTGAATTAGGTTCTTCTCCTGAAAAAATAAACTCATCATCTTCAATTAAATCACGATATTTTGGATTAATTTCATATCTGTGTCTATGTCTTTCTGAAACTAATTCTTTGCTGTAAATTTTTCGAGCTAAAGTATTTGGTTTAATTTGAGTAAATGAAGCTCCTAAACGTAAGGTACCACCCATATTATCTGATTCATTTTTACCACGAATTAAATCTAAAACATAAGTTTCGTCTTTTCCTTTTGTTTTAAATTCATAACTTGTAGCGTTAGTGATACCTTTTCTACGTGCTTGGTTAATTGACATTACTTGCATTCCTAAACAAATTCCAAGAGTAGGAACAAGCATTTCTCTTGTTGCTTCTGCAATTAGAATTTTTCCTTCTACTCCACGGTTTCCAAATCCAGGTAAAATTACTACTCCGTCTAATCCTTGAATTACGTTTTTTGCATCTTGTAAATTATTAATTTGTTCCGAATCAACTCAAACTAAATTTATTTTTTGCTGTAAGTAGGCAGCTGAATTTTTTAGCGCTTCAATAATTGATTTATACGCATCTTCAAATTGCACATATTTTCCAACCATACCAATTTTGACATTTGTTAAGTTTTTAGCAGTTAATAAATTAACAAATTCGGTTCATTTTGCTAAGTTAGGTTGTTTAGCTTCTAAGTTAAAATAACTTAAAATGCTTTGAGCTACTTCAAATTTTTCTAAATATAAAGGCATTTGGTAAACTTGAGGTAAATCAGGGACAGGAATTACAGTTTTTTCATCTAAAAAGCTGTATTTTGCAACTTTTTGCACTACATCGTTAGTACATTCTTTATGCGAACGTAATAAGACCATATTTGGATTAATTCCAAGTTGTCTAAGTGTTGCAATTGAGTGTTGTGTTGGTTTAGATTTAAAGTCACCACTCGCATCTAAAAATGGTACATAAGATGTATGAATGAAAAAGACACGATTAGGGATTTTATATTTTAATTGAGCTAAAGCATAGAAAAATGGGTTAGATTCTAAATCACCGACTGTTCCACCGATTTCAATAATTGCAAAATCAGGGTGATGATGTGCTTCAATATCCATAATAGCTTGTTGAACTTTATCGGTAAAATGTGGAACAATTTGCACTGTTTTTCCATTAAATCCACCTTCACGTTCTTGGTTAATTAATCTTTGTAATAATTTACCACTAGTAATTGATGAGAATTTTGATAATTCTTCATCCATAAATCTTTCGTAGTGTCCTAAATCTAAATCGGTTTCACCACCATCATTTGTAACATAAACTTCTCCATGTTCAAATGGTGAAAGCACACCTGGATCCACGTTTAAATATGGGTCTAATTTCATCGCAAAAACCTTAAAGTCTCTTGCTTTTAATAAATTACCAATTGATGCGGCACTAACACCTTTTCCTAATCCTGAAATAACTCCACCAGTTACAAAAATAAATTTAGTTTCTTTCATAATTTCTCCTTAAATTTTAAATTTAAATATAAAAACGACACATATACGGTGTCGTTAAAATTATTCTTCATCATCTGAAGAATCGTTGTTTTCTAAGTTTGCTAACATTTCTGTTTCAGCTTCATTTAGACTTCTTGTGAATTTACAGCTTGGGAAATTTTTACATCCAACAAATTTTTGACCTCTTTTATTACTACGAATTAATAATACACCTTGGTCTTCTGGACATGGTTCATCTAATTCGTAGAGTTTAAATGTATAAGGTTCGATTTTTTCAGCTGCATTTTCGTACTCTTTTAAGAATCTATCTCAAAATTCTTGCATAACTTGATCTTTTTGAATTTTTGATTCACTAATTTCATCAAGTTCTTCTTCAACTTGTGCAGTATAACCTTCGTTAATAATATTAGGGAAAGCATTGATTAAGTTTTTAAGTACAATGATTCCAAACTCAGTTGGAACAAGTTGATTGTTAATTCTTTTAACAAAGTTTCTTTCCTTAATAATCTTAACTGTGGTAGCAAAAGTAGAAGGACGACCAACTTTAATATTATCTAATGCTTCAATTAATGAACCATCATTATATCTTGGTGCTGGTTTGGTTTCGTGTTCCTCGAAAACAAACTCATCAACCTTAACAGTTTGTCCTTCTTGATATTCTGGATCGATATCATCTGTTTGTTTACCTGTTACCACGTAAAATCCGTCGAATTTAATTTTACTGTAGCTGTTTTTGAATGTATATTTATCAGTTTGATAAGTATATGACTTAACTTCACGAATTGGTTGTTTAATTAATGCTTGTAAAGTTGTTTCGTATACTAATTTATAAACTTTATATTCAGCATCATTCATTTCTGGATATAAAGCTTGTGCACTTTCAGGTGTTAAAGCAATATTAGTAGGTCTAATAGCTTCATGGGCATCTTGATCTCCACTAAATCCTTTAACTTCAGTAGCAACATAATCTTTTCCTCATTTGTTCTCGATGTATTTATGAGCTTCATCAATAAATGTTTGACTAAGTCTAGTTGAATCGGTTCTTGGGTAACTAATAAGTCCGCCATCACCGTATCCTTCATAAAGTTTTTGAGCAGCAAATTGTGTTGATTGTGAGTTTAATGAGCTTTTACGGTAAAGCACAGCTTGTTTAAATGGTTGAACTGCTGGAACAGTTCTAGTTGTTGATTTAACTTCTGTAACTTTTAATTCAAGTGGTAATTTAGCAAAATCATCTTGAATTTGTTTTAGTTCGTCGTTAAAAATTCAATCCTTACGATCGCTTGGATTGTTTGCGTTATAGTAATATGCAAAAATAGGATTATTTTCTAATTTTGCATGTAATTTTGCATATTTTTCAGGAACGAAAGCTAAAATTTCATTTTCACGATCAACTACTAATTTTAATGCGATAGATTGAACTCTACCAGCACTAGCAGTACCTGGTGCATTTTTAAGTTTTCCACGCATTAAAGTACTTAAACGGAAACCGATAATACGATCAAGCATTCTACGTGCTTTTTGAGCATCAACTAATGCTAAGTCAAGCTCTCCAGCATTTTCGATTGATTTTAAAATTGCATCTTTTGTAATTTCGTTATATTTAATTCTTGAGTATCTATCTTCAACTTTAAAATAACTTACAAGGTGTGATGCAATCGCTTCTCCTTCACGGTCCGGGTCAGTTGCAATATAAACATGATCTGCTTCTTTCGCAGCTTTTTTGATTTCACCAACGATTTTACGTTTAGTGATGTCGAGTTTATATTCTGGTTCTCAGTTCTCAAAGTCAATTCCAAGAGCATATTGTCCTGTTGTTTTCATTTTTAAAATATGTCCAACAGATGCAATAACGTTGTAGTCGCTACCAAGGTATTTTTGAATTGTTGCAACCTTGTTAGGCGACTCCACAATAACTAATTTATTCATGCTATAAATATACCTAAAAATTAATTTAAAAAAACAAGAAAAACAAAAATGCTAACTATTTATTTATAAATAAATAAAAGGGTAAAAAACGATTTATTTTAATGCTTGTGAAAATGTTGTTTAATCTATTTTAAAAAATCATATTTTGTGGTATATTAATAAACGAGTAAAGTAGAATGACATATATAAACTATAGTTTAAAGAACTGCTTTCGCTCCTTGGATACTAAAATTACTCTGTATCCCTGAATATATAGACCATAAGGAGAGATATGATTAAATACGAAATTATGACTATCGTTGACCCTAAAGCTGAAACTTCAGTAGTTGAAAACTTACTTAAAGAAGTTTTTGGTGAAGGTGTTAAATCAGTTGAAAAACTTGAAAACAACGAATTAGCATACGAAATTAACAAATCAAAACACGCACAATACGTTTTAGCATTAGTTGAAACAGAAGGTTCAAACATCGCTGAATTCACACGTCGCACAAACATTATTAAAGAAGTTTGAAGAACATTAGTAATCAACTTAGATTCAGAAAAAGGTTTAAACTCAAAACCTAAAAAACACCACAGAAGCAACAAAAAAGAAGAATTTAAAAACCAAAACAAAAAACCTTTCGTAAAGCGTAACACACAACCAAAAGTTAAAAAAGCTGACGAAACACAAGAATAATTTAATTATTCACATAGGAGTGCAAAATGATTAATAATGTGATTTTAATCGGTAGATTAACATCTACTCCAACATTAGCTACTACTTCTAACGGAGTACCATATGTGAGATTTACTATTGCTTTAGATCGAAGAAATAGTGGACAAAATCAAATAACTGATTTCATCAATTTAGTTGCTTGAAGAAATACAGCTGATTTTATAGCAAAATATGCCGCAAAAGGTGCTCTTGTTGCCGTTGAAGGTGAATTACACTCAAATGTATATACTTCAACAGTTAGCAATCAACCAGTCAGAAGTGTAGAGGTTTCTGTAAATACTTTTAGATTACTTGAATCAAGAGAAGTTATGGAAAGTAGAAATGCAACTAATTCAAATTATAGAAACTCAAGTAATGCTGCTGGATTTACACCAAAACCTAATCTAAACACTCAATCAAATGTTGATTTTTCACAAGTTAGAACTGTTAAAACATCAGAAAATATTTTTGATGATTTAGAAGAAGAAACTCCAAAAGCTCCCACTAAACATGAATTCGATTCATTATTTAGTGAGTTTGATGGAATTACAGTTTCAGACAGTGAAAAATAAAAAGGAGAAATAATGGCTTACATCAAACGTAAAAAAGCTTTCCAAGGTAGAAGAAAATTCTGTGAATTCTGTGAAAATGGTATGACATATGTTGACTACAAAAATGTAGAACTTCTTAAAAAATACGTAACAGCTACAGGGCAAATCAAAGGTAAAGCAACTACAGGAACATGTGCTAAACACCAAAGAAAAGTTGCTAACGCTATTAAAAGAGCAAGATATGTTGCTTTAATGCCTTACTCAGTTGTTAGAGCACGTGTAAACAAATAATAATTTAAAATTCAGTATTTCACACACCGTATGGTGTGTTTTTTTAATGCTTCGAACCTAAAAAGATAATTGGGACAGTTTATGGTACACAAAAATGGGTCAGTGACATACTGTTAGTCGATTTGCAAAATCATTAAATGAAGTAAAAAACGATGTTAGTTTACATGATGTTTTACAAAACGAAAAAGAATTGGGTTGAACAGATACAGATACCTATAAGTATTGATTACATCGTTTTAAAATCAACTGCAAAAAATACATAAATAAAAAACTAATCGAATTTATTCCATATAATACTTATAACAATTTAGATTACAAAAAGCGATATGGTATAAGTATGAAAGCAAATCAAAAGAAAAACAAAAATAGACAAGTAAAATCACCTAAAAACACACGTCAAGAAGATTATGATATTGTGCTTAACGTTCTTTTGGACGAACTTTTAGGTGAAAACTCTACTAAAAAAGAGAGAAATAATAAAGTAGCTGAAATTATTAATAAAATTAAGAAAACAAAATGTAGTTTTTCGATCAGTTATTTATGTAAATTATTTGGTGTTTCTCGTTCAAGATTTTATGATAGAAAAAATGGTGTTGGTTATAAGAAAAGAAACGATTCAAAAGTAGATGATATTGAATATATTGTAAAAGTAAATGAGATATACAAAGAACATAAAGGTAGAGTTGGTTCGGATAAAATTGCTGGTTTAATAAATAAAACAAATAATGTTAAAATCTCACAACCTACAGTAAATAAAATAATGAATAATTCACACTTATACGTAAATAGCTCATCAAATAAGACTTTAAAGTATAAAGAAATAAAAGATACTACAAAAGATTTTGACTATTTAGTGGATTTTGAAGCAAGAAAAAATCTAAAACCATATGAAGCTGTATCGGCTGACTTTATGATAATTCGCAATAATAATAAACATTATCATTTGCACATGATTACAGATATTAGAACTCACAAAATACTTTCATATACTTTAAGCGACAATCAAAGTGCAGATGTGGTTTTAAAAGATTTAAAAAATCTACCGAATGTGTCAATTATTAACACTGACCACGGTAGACAATATTTTGATAAAGATGTAAAAGAATATTTACTAAAAAACAATATTAGACAATCAATGGGTATTCCAGGTCATTCAAATGATAATTTATGAATTGAATATACATTCGGAAGAATTCGTGAAGAATTGTTCTCGCAATTCGACATCGAAAGATTGAGCATTAACTACATTAAAAAATTAATTGATGAATATGTACATTATTGAAATAATTACAGACCAATTAAGAAACTTGGTTATATGTCTCCGAATGAATATATTAATTTTTTAATTGAAAGGGATTGTCCTATTTATCTTTTTTAGTTCGAATGGGCAAAGAAAGCAATATGGAGCAAATTACTAATACACTTGAAACTTTAAAAGGACAAATGCAAGAAAAGTATGATGCTCTTGATTATGAACAAGTAGCTAAGAAAAAAGAATTAATTGAAAAACTTAAACAAATTAATTCGCCTAAAGAATTAACAGAAGAACAAATTACTAGCTTAACTACACAAATTAATAGCATTAATAATAAAGCAACTGATTTTAATGAAAAATTAGCAGCTGTTTCTAAAAAAACAGAATTAATCAGTAATTTAAATAATGCTAAAGCAATTCAAGAAAAATTATTTACTTATAATAAATCAAATCCTGCAAAAGATTTAGCAGAAACAATTAAATGAAATGAAAATTATCTTAATTAAGATGATGCTACAACAGATGAGTTACAAGATAATTTAGATAATTTACTTACATCAATTAACGCGGCAGAAAGTAAAAGTGCTAAAAATAAACAATCTTTAATTAATGAGACTGTTTTAACTAATTTACCAGAAACAGTTCAAACTAAATTAAAAGATACTTTAAATAAGTTTGATTCTCCAAGCGAGTTTAATAACTATAAAACAAAAGCTGAAGAATTAAATACTAATGCTAAATGAAAAAAAGATTTAAATGATAAACAAACAGAATTTGTTTTTAGTACTGATAGATTAGAAACATTTAAAGAATTAGCAACTAATTCTTATAATGACATTGCTAAAGACAATGATTTAACTACACAAGATAAATTAGATGAAGCTCTTACAGCTTTAAATCAAAATAAAACTAACACATATAACAAAATCGTTGAACTAGCAAATACTGAATTAGATAACTATAATTTTTTAACCGCAGAACAAAAACAAGCTTATAAAGATGAAATTACAGCAATTACTGATTTAGATCCATTTAAAGTAAATGAAGTGCTTAAAAAAGCTAAAGCAAATGATGAAGCAAGCAAAGCAAAACAAGAAGCAATTGAACGAATTACAAATGAAACTAAACCAGCTGCATTAACTAAAGAACAACTTAATGAAATAGTTGATAAAATTAATTCTTTACCAAATGATGAAGAACTTAACAAAAAAATAGTTACAATTGAAAACCTTGTATCATTACAAAGACAAATTAATGAAGCTGAAACATTAAATAACAACTTATTTGTCAATGATGAAAATAATCCAAACACAGCAATTCAAGAAGCTTTAAAAGAAGCTAAAGAATTATTAAGCAAGGAAAAATATGAAGAAATAATCGCTGGAACAGAAAAGTTAGCTGAAGCATTAGCTCAAGCACAAGCTAATAGTGCAAAAAATAAACAAGCTAAAATTGATGCTTTAAACTTAAATAACCTTCCAGCAGATGTTGCTTCTAAAATTAAAGAATCTTTAAATAAAGAAACAAATGTGACTAACTTTGAATCTAAAATAACTAATGCTAATGATTTAAATGATTTAACAAAATGATTTAAAGATTTAGATGAAAAGAAAAACGATTTTGTTTTAACAGAGCAAACTAAAACAAGCTTTGATGATTTAGTAAGCAATAATTACCAAAACTTATTTACTGATGCAAAATTTGAAACAGCAGAAGACTTCAGTAATTTAGTTAATGATTTAAAAGCTAAGCAAACTAAAGAATATAACGATATTGTTGTTTTAGCAAATGCTGAATTAGATAAATTAGAATCAGGTTTATCACAAGAAGAAATTCAAAGTTACAAAAATAAAATAGCAGAAGTTAAAAATAGCGATGCTTTTAAAGTTAATGAAATTTTAAAAGAAGCTCAAGCAAAATCTAAAGAAAATAATCAACAAAAAACTTCAGAAAGTTTAAAAGATAAATTATCTAAAGTAATTGCTTCAGAATCAAATATTTATTTAGCTGAAGAAACCAAAAAACAAATTAATGATTTTTTAGAAAACTTTGAACAAAATACCACAAATAAATCTGAAGCTGAATTAGAAAAATTAATTTCTGATGCTAACGAATTATTTAACAACTCAAAAAGCGAAATTATCACTAATGCTAAAGATGCAATTTCTAAGTTGGAAGTAACTGACGAACTAAAAACTAAAGGTAATTCAGATCTTGATAAGTTAATTAATGAAAATTCAAAAGAATTAGACTTTTTAGAAGCTAAAAGTGTAGTACAACAAATTTCTGAGTTTGTAAAACCTATCGAAGATGCAAACAAGGTAATTTCAGACAAAGATACTGTTACAACAAGCCAAGATTATCAATTTGCTGATTCAAACTTAAAAGAAGCTTACAATCAAGCAATTAAAGACTTGGAAACCCTTAAAAAAGATTTATCAAATGTGTCAGTAACAGCTTTAACTGAAGCACTTAAAAAAGTCGCTAAAGCTAAAGAAGATCTTAATGGTGCTTCAAATTTAACTGAGACAAAAGACAAAATTGCTCAATTAACTAAACTTGATTCTAAATTAGTTGAACAAGAAAAAGCTAACTTAGCAAACTTAGCTGATAAAGCTGCTTTAGAAGAAAAATTCAAAGAATTGCAAACAGCTAATGCTTCAGCTAGTGAGTTATTAGGTAAATATAATGAACTTAATACCTTATTAGATGGTAAAGAACTTAGTGAATACCTTAAAGGTGATGAACTTACAGCTGCAGAAACAAAATTGTCTGAAGTATTACAAACTTTAAATAACTCAAAAGATAAAGTTAATACAACTGTAAATGCAGATATTCAAGATGCAATTAATAAACTTAAAGAGTTAATTAAAACAGTTGAAGATAACAAACCAAAAAGAACACCAGAAGAACAAGCAACATACGAAGAAATCTTAAAAGCAAGAGATAAAGCTAAAGAATTATTAGCAAAAGACGTTGCGAACCTTTTAACACCAGAAGCAAAAGCAAAATTAGAAGAACTTGCTAATAACGCTGAAGCTAATTCAATCGGTAAAAATAATGACGAACTTCAAGCAATCTTAAAAGAATTAGTTGATGAAACTGCAAATGTACAAAATCAAATTGTTGCACAAGCAAAAGCAGATATTAACGCTAAAGAAATTCCTACAAAATTAAAAGATCAATTATTAGAAAAAGCTGGGCAAGCTACTTTTGATAACCTAGATGATTTAAACGGTTTAATTAATACAGCAACTACTACTGAACCTCTTTACAAAGAACATCAAAATAATTTAGCTGATGCAATTAAAGCACAAACAGATAACAACTTTATTTATGCAGATCCAAACTTACAAAAAGATTATCTAGCTGCTTTAGAAAAATATAATGATGCAATTAAAAATTGAAATCAAGATTTAAAAGCAGAAAAATTAAATGAACTAAAAGGTGCTGTAGAACAAGCTCAAAATAAACTTAATGGTGTAGCTAACTTTAATGCAACTAAAGAGCAAATTGATGCATTAAAGTTAACAGCTAAACCAGCTAAAGAAAAATTATTAGAGCAATTAAATAATGCTAAAAATAAAGCTGACTTAGAAACTATTCAAAATCAAATTAATAATTTAGATAAACTTGATCAAGACTTACTTGATGCTAACAAACATTTCCTTCTTGCTACTAATGATCCACTCATTGTAGCAAAATTACCTCAAGCAATTCAAGAAGAACTTAATGCTTTAAAACAAGAAGCAAAAAGTATGATTGAAAATGATTTAGTTAATTCAACAAATTCACAAGTAATTGAAGATTTAATAAATAGATTAAATTCTGTAACTAACAAAATTCAAAATCATGCTTCTGGAATTCTTGATAAGGTAAAAGAACTAATTAAACAACAAACAGAGTTTGCAGATCCAAGACTTACGGATTTAATTGGTTCAGAACAACAAAGCAAAATTAATGATAACCTTAAAAATCTACCTCAAAACTTAGAAGATTTAAGTGCTGCAAAATTAGAAGAACTCGCAAATAACTTAGCTAAAGAAAATCAAGAATTAGATAAGTATCTAACTGGTAAAATCGCTGCAGAAATTGAAAAATTACCATTAGATAAACAATCTAAAGCTGATTTTATTAACAAAGTTCAAAATGATAAAGTAACTCCGTTAGATGACTTTAATATTTACGAACAAGCTAAAGCCCTTGCTAAGTTAGAACAAGATTCATATTTAGCAACAAAAGACTTCCGTGATAATCTTATTAAAGATCAAAACTATCAATATGCTGATCGCGAGAAAAAAGCAAACTTAGATCAAGCATACGGAAAGTTAAAAGAGTACTTAAATAATCCTACAATCAAAGATTTTGCAAAATTAAATGATTTATATCAACAATTCCAACAAGCTAAGCAAGAGCTTAATGGAACTGAAAATTACAATAATGTAAAAGCAGCTATAGAGAGCATGGATAACATTTCTCAAGCTCAAAAAGATGCTTTACAAGATAAATTAGATTCATTATCACACCAATCTGGTGAATCTGCAAATGAAATTAAAAATCATGCAGACCAATTAGACAAAATAAGTACTGAACTATTAGAAAAATACAATAAAATAAACGATTTACTTAATGATCCAAAAATTAAAAATTCAATCCATCCTAAAGATTTAAATAACATAATAAATGCATTAGATGAAACTAATGATTTATTTGTTTCAGATAATAATCAAAAACTTAATTCAAGAGACATTCACACCCTTACTAACCTTAAAAACAAACTTAACACATACTATTCATTCTTAACCTTAAAACCTTATAAACCATTCATTCAATGATATTGATTAGGATTAGGAGTAACTGGGTTATTAACATCAATTACTTCTATTTGACTTATTTTAGTTGGAAAACGTAAAAAAGATAAAGATGATGAAACTAAATAATTAAAGTGGGCTTAGGCCTACTTTTTCTTTGCTTAAAAAGCAAAATAAAAACCAACTAGATAATACTAGTTAGTTTGGTTTTGAGTTTGAGCTTCTTGTTCATCAAAGTTGGTTTTAAATTCACTTAAAATTTCTTTTTCAGTTAAACAAATTTCTGGTTTTACTGCGTATCTTTTACCTATTTTGTATGCTCACTTAGTGTAATAATTTAAAAATTTATAACTTTCTTTATTATCACGAATAAATATAACTGTTTTTCAGTATTTTAAAATTCAAAGAAAGGTAATGTATCATCACCAACAAAATGCTAAAAGTCCAAATACTAATATTCCACCACAAAATACAAAATTAAGATTCAAGTATAAGATGTATTCATTAGTTATTGAAAAATTGTAATTTTTAATATTGGCAAGTAAAATAATATTAGCGATTAAAAAGACCGATCCGATTGAGTTCAACAGAAAGAAGATTGATAAATGAATTTTCATTTTCGTAATTGGTAGCATTGCATTAGTTCCATTTCAATGTATTTAAATAAATATTGTAAATACAATAACTTATGTATTTTCTTACTAAAAACTCCTCTCTTTAATTTTATCATTTTCCACATTACCATATCATTTACGAAAATCAAATAGTTTTATTAAGGTTACTTTAAATTAATTTATAATTAAATTATTCATAATTTAAACACAATTAATTTTAATTAAGGAGTTTTAATGAAGTACATTCAAAAAGAACATAAATCACTTAAGGGAGTATTTAAATGATCAATTGGTGATTTTGTTTATATTTCTAAAACAAACGCTAAAAGTGGGTTTACAAGCCGTTTTAACAGCATTTTTACAGCTATTAAACAATATTTACAAGACTTATCTAAGCCTAGGGTTACTTTTGAAGAATTATTAATGTCAAACGAATATTCTTCAAAATATCTTTACACTAAAATTGTTTTTGCACTCTTACAACAAAACGATGATCCAAAAGCATTATTAGAAAATTTTAAAGATTACATCGATATTGAAATTTTAGATTCAAGTGCAGATGTATATGATGATAAAAAATTACAAGACATTGAATTAAAATTCATTTTAGCTGAACAACCATATATTTATGGTTTAAACCAAAATGAAACAGCTCAATTATTCTTTGACCGTAGTGTAAATCGTAAGTATGATTATAAAGATATCGAAAAAGAAAAACTTAATGCTGGATTAGTAGAATTTGAAGAAACTTTTGATCAATACTTACTTGACTTAGATTGAGCGTTAGAAAATAGAAAAAGATTACCTTTAGACAAGGAGTTTTTAATTAAATATAACTCTTTAAACTCAATTATTGCTTTTGATGAACTTTACTTTTTTGACTATGTTTTCTATGAAAAATGACCAAACTACGAAGAAATTAAGCAAAGACATTGAGATATTAAAGAAAAAAATGATTTAATTAAAACCAAAATTCAAGACTATAATTCACTATTTAAAATTAAAAGCTTTATATAATATTTTCACACTCTGTGAGTGTGATTTTCTTACCTTATTAATTTGAAAGGACAATTATGTTTTATAAATATCCAAAAGGTTCGTTAGAAGTTATTACTGGTCCAATGTTTGCTGGAAAAAGTGCTGAGTTAATTAAAAGAATTACGATTTGAAAAATAGCTGAAGTTAAGTCGATTATTTTTAAACCAAACTTTGACAATCGTTTTGCTGAAAGTCAAATCGTATCTCGTACAGGTTCACAAATTAATGCTATTTCAATTAAAGACTCAAAAGATATATGAAATTATATCGACAAAGATATTGAAGCTGTCGCATTTGATGAAGTACAGTTTTTTGACTTTAATGTTGTAAATGAAATTATTAAATTATTAAATAAAGGTATTAGAGTGATTGTTTCTGGGCTTGACATGGATTTTGAAGGAAAGACTTTTAATGTCGTTGCTGAGCTACTTGCTTTGTCAGATACAGTCTTAAAATTAAAGGCTGTATGCATGAAATGTCACGGTCAAGCGAATATGTCCTTTAGAAAAATTCGTTCCAAAGAACGTCATTTATTAGGTGATGATACCTACGAAGCACGTTGTAGAGACTGTCACAGAAAAGGAATGAAAGAACAAAATAAAGAGGCAGAGTAAGTGAATTACTCTGTTTTTTAGTGCTAAAAAAATTAATATTTTCATAAAATTTTTATAAATTTGTGTTATATATCTAATTTTATTAGATATATAATCTGAAAGTGGTAAAATATATAGCATGCTTAATAAAGAAAGAATGCAAGAAATTGTTAATCATTTAAAAAATACCGGTTTCGTTTTCCAAGGTAGTGAAATTTATGGAGGTCTTTCAAATACATGAGACTACGGACCATTAGGTTCACTTTTAAAAGATAACATTTGTCAACAATGAAAAAAAGAGTTCGTTATTAAAGAAAAGAATAATTTCTTAATTGACTCAAAAATTTTAATGAATCCTCAAGTTTGAGTAACAAGTGGTCACGTGGGAAACTTTAGTGATCCATTAATTGAAAACAAAGTTAACGGTAAAAGATACCGTGCAGATAAATTAATTCAAGAAGTTGATGAAACATTAGTTCCTGAAAAAATGTCTTTTGATGAAATGCGTGCTTACGTAGTTGAACACATCAAAGAATACGAAGGTGCTAAAACAGATTGAACTGAAATTAAACAATTTAATTTAATGTTCGATACACACCAAGGTGTAACTGAAGATTCAAAATCAAAAGTTTACCTTAGACCAGAAACAGCTCAAGGGATTTTTGTTAACTTCAAAAACGTACTTAGAACTACTCGTGCTAAACTTCCTTTTGGAATTGCTCAAGTAGGGAAAAGTTTTAGAAATGAAGTAACTCCAGGAAACTTTATTTTTAGAACAAGAGAATTCGAACAAATGGAACTTGAATTTTTCACAAAACCAGAAGAAGCAAATCAATGATTTAATTACTACATTGATAAAGCTTACCGTTTTGTTAAAAAGTTAGGTTTAACTGATGATAACATTCGTATCAGAGCACACGAACAAGAAGAGCTTGCTCACTATTCAGATGCTACAAGTGATATTGAATTTAAATTCCCATTCGGTTGAGGTGAATTATTAGGGGTTGCTAACCGTACTAACTATGATTTAAAATCACATATGGAAGCAACTGGTGAATCATTAGAATATTTAGATCCAACAAATAATCAAAAAATCGTTCCATATGTTATTGAGCCAAGCATTGGACTAGATAGATTAATGTTAGCTGTTATTTCTAACGCTTACCAAGTAGAACAATTAGAAAATGATGAAAGAATTGTTTTAAAATTCCCATTAGCAATTGCACCATACAAAGTTGCAATTCTACCATTAGTTAAAAAATTAGGTGATAAAGCTAATGAAATTTATGATGCTTTAATCGAACAAGGAATTTCAGTAACATACGATGAAGCTGGTTCGATCGGTAAAAGATACCGTAGACAAGATGCTGTTGGTACATATTACTGCTTAACAGTTGATTACGATACATTAGAAGATAACTGTGTAACTCTTAGAAACAGAGACACAATGGAACAAGTTAGAATTTCAATTTCAGATATTCAAAAATATTTATAATCGAGGTTTAAATGAGTGGTTTAATTCCAAATGAGGTTGTTAAACAAATAGAAAAAGCTACTGATGTTGTTCAAGTAGTTAGTGAATATTTACCTTTAAATAAAAAAGGGAACAACTATCTTGGCTTATGTCCGTTTCACGGAGATACAACACCCAGTTTTACAGTCAGTCCACAAAAGCAAATCTTTAAATGTTTTGCTTGTGGCATTAGTGGTAATGCTACTTCGTTTTTAATGAAACTAAAAGGTATTAGTTTTGTTGAAGCTCTAGAAGTGCTTGCTCAAAAAGCAGGGATTAATTATGATTTTCACTCACATAAAACTACTCATATTGCTCGATATACTGAACAAGATTTAAAAGTTTTAGAAACTTTACAAACTATTAATGAATTTTATAAATCAAGAGTAATTGTTTCAAAAGAAGCAAGCGAATATCTCAAACAAAGAGATTTATACGATTCAAATTTAAGAAACCATTTTGATATTGGATTTGCAAAAAATAACGAATTGCAAAAGTATGCTGAGTCAATAGATTTAGATGTACAAGAATTAGTCGCAGCAGGTTTATTAAATAAAGAACTTAGGCAACTATTTTATGATCGCATCACTTTTGGAATTAAAAATCGTTTTGGTGAATTAGTTGGTTTTAGTGCTCGAACAATCGATCAAAATCAATCAGCTAAATACGTTAATTCTCCAGAAACTAAATATTTTAAAAAATCAGAGATTTTATACAACTTCTATAACGCCAAAGATCAAATAGCTCTTAAAAAACAAGTTATTATTGTTGAAGGTTTTATGGATGTTATCGCTTTATACAAAGCAAATATCAAAAATGTTGTTGGTCTGATGGGAACAGCATTAACTATTAAACATATTGAACAAATTAAAAATGTGGATGTATTGTTATTTCTAGATAGTGATAATGCAGGTGTGAATGCAACCTTAAAATCCATCAAAGCATTAATTTCACAACAAGTTAAAACTATTAGAGTTATTAGTAATCCATATACCAAAGATCCTGATGAGATTTTAAAAGTTCACGGAGCTGAAATATTACAAAAAGTTATTGCAGAAAATCAAGAATCAGCAATTAACTTTGTTTATCGTATTTTAAAGCATAAATATAATTTAGAAAATTCAACCGATTTTGATGCAATTAATAATATGTCTCACGAATTGCAAGATATCTTAAAAGATGCGTCAAAAGAAGTAAAGGAATTTGTTCAAAATCAATTCCATAAAGATTTTGGTACAACACTTGAATTTGTTACACAACCACAGAATATTCCATTAGAAGTTGATTACCAAATGCATCAAGATTTTGCTAATCTAGATCAGAATTTAGTAATTGATGAAACTTATATTGATCAACCAACTAAGGTTAAAAATGATATTACTGAGTTTCGCAAAACATATCAAAAGTTCGATGCTTATCACGAACCCAAACAAGATTTTAAATTTCAACGAGATGATAAAAAAGATGCAGAATTATTTAAAACTAAAATGTTTAAAAATCCTGCTTATCCGTGATTAATTTACTTATTACGTTCACGTGTAATTTATGAAACATTTACAAATACGGAAAAATTACCAAATTATCAAACTGAAAATTGATGTGATTTATTTCCGCTTGAGGCTAGCGAAATAATTCAAGACATTATTTTAGCTTACCAAAATACAGATATAAATGAAAATTTAGACACTCAAACGCAACAACAAATTTTAGCTAAATTAAGACTTGTATTAATTAAACAAGTAATTAAAGATTTAAAACTACAAAATAACCAACAAAACGAGCAAACCTTAAGCAAAGCTTGAGAATTATATTTAGCAACGTTTGAGAGTAATATCAACGCTAATCCAGAATTAGCTGCAGCAATTAAAAATAATGATGTAAATACTTTAAAACAATGAATAACAATTAATTTAAACATCTTAGTAGGTTCGATTTACAAAGATGAAAAAACTAGACAATTAAATCGAGCGACATATAATCTTTCAGAAAGAACTAACCGTAAGAACGATTATTTATATAAACATAAAGATAAAATTTTAAGAATTGACGATAAAAAACCAGAAGAATAGGAGCCAGTTATGGAACAACGTTTTGATTCGATTATAAAATATCTTAAAGGAGAATTAGTTAAAGCTAAAAAGGACTTTTTCTCTCAAGAAGATGTCTTTCGTATCCTAGATAAAAAACAATTAGAGGTAGATGAAGAAAGTCTTGATGATTTCATGGAAGACTTAATGGACGCTGGAATTATTCTAGATTCATTTGACTTCGGTGATGATGAATTTGTCGATGAAGATGACTTCGAAAACGAAGTAGCAAGTGCTAAGAAAAAAGCAAAAGATTCAACTAAAAAAGATAAAAAACAAGAAGATGATGAAGAAATTAATCTTGATGATCTTGAAGATTTAGATAAGTTTGACGATGATGATTATGATCCAGATTCAGATGATGATACTGATTATGATAGTGAAGAATACTTAAAACCAGATGATGAAGAATCAGAAGCTGATGAAGATGAAGAAGATGAGCAAGATGAAGAAGATGAGCAAGATGAAGAAGAAAGATTAAAAGAAGAAGAAGACTTCTACGGTGAAGATGATGTTGATTTAAATAATCTTTCATTTGATTTCGATTCTGATGTTGACATAGTTGATCGTAAAGAAAAACAAAACCTTAATAACAAACTTACTGAAACAAACGATATTGTTAAATGATACATGCGTTGAATTGGAAAATATGGTGAGCTTTTAACTATCGAAGAAGAAAAAGAACTTGCTAAACAAATGGAAAAAGGTGGATTCCGTGGTAAAAGAGCACGTGATAAATTAATCCAAAGAAACCTTCGTTTAGTAATTAACAACGCGAAAAAATACAAAAACCGTGGACTTACATTCATCGACTTAATTTCTGAAGGAAATGCTGGAATTTTAAAAGCTGTACAAAAATACGACGTTAATAAAGGATTTAAATTCTCAACTTACGCTACATGATGAATTAGACAAGCAATTACTCGTGCTGTAGCTGACCAAGCTCGTACAATCCGTGTACCAGTTCATATGGTTGAAACAATTAACAAAATCTCAAAAATTGAAAGAGAACTTCAACAAGAACTTGGACAAGAACCAACAGATGAGCAAATTGCTGAACGTTTTGGTGAAGGATATACAGCTGATAAAGTTAGATACATCCGTAAAATTAATATTGATCCTATTTCTCTTGATAAACAAGTTGGTAAAGAAAACGATTCAAGTTTTAGTGATTTCGTTAAAGATGAAAATATTATTTCACCTGTTGAATACGCTTCACAAGAAGAACTTTCAGAAATCTTACATGAAATTATTGAAGAAACTTTAGACAGTCAAGAAGATAAAGATTTAATTAGAAAACGTTTTGGTGTTGGTTACGATGAAAATGGTGATCGTTACAGAGTGCACTCACTTGAAGAACTTGCTGCAGAACGTGGTGGAGTTTCTAAAGAACGTGTACGTCAAATCGAAAACAAAATTCTTAGAAAACTTAAAAATAACGCAAAACACGGTGCAAACCTTAAAGATTTCTTAAAAAGTTAATTAATTTAAAAGTTGGCTGAGAGTCAACTTTTTTAAAAAAAGAGGTTAATATGAAAATCAAAGATTTCGTTTTAAAATTACAAGAAATGTACCCAGTTGAAAATGCTGAAGAATGAGATCCAACTGGATATTCAGTTAAATTTAACCAAGCTAAAAAGCTTCGTGGTGTTTTATTAGCTATTGATGTAACTGCTGATGTAGTTAATCAAGCAATTGCTAATGATTGTAACTTAATAGTTACTCACCATCCGTTCTTTTTTGAAGAAACTAAGGAACTAGAAAAAGAAAAAGCTCCTTATAAATTCGACTTATACAAGAAATTAAAAGAATATCAAATCACAGTTTATGCGATGCATACTAATTATGATTGCGAACCACGTGGAACATCATTTCAAATTGCAAAATATTTAGGTTTAGCAAATAACGTTCGTGTTAATTCGCCTAAATTCGCTGCACTAGTTGATCATAAAACTACCATTAATGAACTAAGTAATTTAATTAAGTTAAAATTGAGACTTACTTCATTTAGAACCAACGTAAAATTCAATGAATTAAATAAACAAATTCAAAGTTTTGCAATCTTAAGTGGTAGTGGATATGTTGGACAAATTAACGAATTAGGTCATCAAGTCGACTTAATTATTAGTAGTGATTTTCGTTGAAGTGATTGAATTAATTTCCGTGAAAATAATATTTCAATGCTAGAAATTCCACATTTAGATGAAGAGGTGTTTGCATATCATATGTTTGAAGAGTTACCTCGGATTTTCCCAAAAGTAAGATTTTTCTTAGTAAAAACCGAAAACCCTTATTACAACCTTGATTAATCAAGGAAATTATAAAAATTTAACATTTTATACTAGTTAAGATATCAAAAAAAATAAACTAACTTGAAAAAGTTTGTTTTTTATTTTAATAATGCTTAAAAACTAACTTTTTGTGGTTTTTGGAGATTTTGTAAACAATAAAAAAGTTAGTTTTTGTGATATTATTAATATTATTCGAAAAATGAAATATTTTGAAATATTCAGAAAGGTCTAGTTTTTATAAACTAGTAATTGATTATGAAAAAAAGAAATAATGCGATGCTAATTTTACTCGGTGCAATTGGTACCGTAGCTTTTAGTAGCTCTTGTTCAGCTCCTGGAAGCTCAAAAGCAATTGAAACTGGTGACGGTGGAGTTGTGTTATCAAATGATTGAAATAAAGTATCTACTGAAAAAGTTCCAACAGATGTAACTAGCTCAACTCGTGATCAAGAATCAAACACTGGAGATAAAATTAACCAACCAATTTTAGATGCCAAAATTGAAAAAGATCCTTCAGAACACTTAATTAAACTTGAACAAAAAGTTAATTATGTTGCTCTTGGAGACTCAATGACTGCAGGATTTGACGGTTCACTTCCTCAAGATTATCCTGGTGAACTTAAAAATAAAAACGTAACTGGAGCTTCATATCCAGCATTTTTCGCACGCATTTTAAACAATAAAGATCGTTTAGAAGCGTTTAAAAACTATGCAGTAAGTGGTGCGACAACACTTGATTGAATTGAATTTTTAGGTATAAAAACAGATTATAAAAAACAACAAGCAAACATTTTAAACCAAATTCTCGGAAACCAAAAGGTTACTCCAGAAGAAGTAAAACAAGCTCTTGAAAAAGCTAACTTAGTAACATTTACTTTAGGAGCTAACGACTTTTTCTTCTTAACTATTGATGCAATTAGAAAATCTAATTTATTTGATATTTTAGAAACACTTGATACTGAAAATCCTTCATATGCTCAATTTGGTGTTTTAATTTCAAAAATTTACCAACAAGTAGCACCTGAAGTTAAAAAACGTTTAGCAACATTTATTAGTAATTTAAAGGTACTTGCACCAAATGCTAATATCAACTTAATTGGTTATCCAACTCCATTTTTAGGACTTAAACAATTACTTGATCAAGCATTTTCAGGTGTTTTAGGTGAAAATGCAAAAATCAGCATTTCAGATCAAATTATTCAAATGCTTAATGACAACTTAAGCGAAGTTGCTTCAAAATATGATGTTAACTATGTTAATTTATATAACCCAACATATTGAGATGAACACACTAAAGAATTAAGTAGTGTCTTTTTTGATATTCACCCTAATACAACAGCTTACAAAAAAATGGGACTTGATTTATTCTTAAAACTTGCAGTTCCAAACTTTAAATTAGATAGCTATGATGGTTTTGATTTTACTCAAGATTACTTAAACAGTGATAAACCAACCTTAAAATACCAAATTGAAATTTCAGGTGATCCAGCTTGATATACAGGTTGAAACACTCAAATGTTTCTTGATAACAAAACTCAATTTGAAAATGATTTAAATTTAGTACGTACAGGAAATAATTATTCAAAAAGACTTGAAGAATTTATTCGTCATTTCCAACACGTTGCAGTTAATGTTTTAGACTATATTCTTGAAAACCCAATTTTACAAAAACTTGATCCAGATGGTAGATTACGTACATTTTTAAGTTCAACTTATAGCGGAATCTCTGTTGCAGATCGTTTTATTGATAATTTATTAAACACTAATATTTTCCAAACTATAGTTGATAAACTACAACAAAACTTACAATATTTAGCAAAAGAAAATAAATTAACTATTCCAAACGTTGCTCAAGCTTTTAAAGATGCAATAATGGATGATAATTATCTTTTTGATTTCATTAATGCATTAGCAAGCAGTGACTTTATTAATATTGATAAACCAAGAGTTTCTGAAATTTTAGAAAACATTTTAGTTAATGCTGCATTAAACTATAAAGAAGATGCTATTAACTTTGTAGTTGAAAACTATGCAACTGATGTTTTCTTAGCTACAGGTATCACTAACTTTGAATTTAAAAAAATGTTAGAAGATATCTTAGCAACTGATGGTAGCCAATTTACTAACTTAAATGTTAATGAATTAGTTAAAGTACTTGTTGATACATTTATTAATCACTCAAATAACTTTACAACCGTTAGAAATTGAAAAGAATTCTTTGATGCATTCTTATTAGATTCAGAAAATCCATTCGAATATAAACCAAATACTGAGTTAATCAATAAACTTGCAAACGGAAGTCAAAAATGAGTTCAAGTAGTTTTATCAAACGATAAAATTAAAGATTTAATTGCTAACTACTTAGCTCAATACTTACAAGATAAGAACTTAATTAGTCCAAAACGTAAAATGGAATTAGTTAACATTATTAATAAAATCTTAACTAATGCTTCTGCACCAGAAGAAGTTGCGTTTATTCAAAATATTGCAAAAGACTTTATTAGTGAATTTTTAACACAGTTTATTGCTACTAGAAATTCTGATTTACCTAAATTAGCTGGTTCAGTTGCAAAAACTGTCTTTGGAAAACACTTTAAAGACAAGCAGTCTATTTTAGACTTAATTAAGTTCTTTTCCAGGGTTAGCTTTCAAGGACAAACACCAGCTCAAACAAGTGCTACTAAAGAAATTGTTAAGGAAATAGTTTCAAACTTACTTAAATCAAAAGAATTAGATTTAAGCAGAATTTTAGTTGATCAATTAAAAGCTAATTACCAAGATGTACTTGATCAATATTTAGGTAGAGATAACTTTGAAAACTTATTAAACATTGTAATGCAAAACCCTAATTTAGTTAGTGCATTTAATAATGTTTTATTCCAAGTTATTGATAAATTAGATGAAATTGCTAAAGAAGTACAAGGTGCAAACTCAATTGAGGATGTAGTTAAAATTGCTTTAAGCAAAATTGACTGAGCGAAAGTAAAACCAGAAGTAGTTTCATTAATTGATAGCGTTATGAACGAACCTAGCTTTAAAGCTGCAGCTCAAAAAATCTTCAGTCGTTTCTTTGATTCGCTTAACTTAAGCGTTCCAGTGCAAGATCAACAAGCGTTAGCAAGTGATTTAGCTAATTTACTTGGTGATTTATTACAAAAACTTGATTTATGAGAGCCAATTGTCGATTCAGTGTTTGATACTTTATCAGCAGCAAGCAAAGAACCAAGTTCTGAAGCATACTTTAATAAATTAAGTCAAATTCCTCAAGACATTCTTACAGTAATTAAAAACAAATATCAAAATAATTACTTAACATTAATTAAAAATGTCCTTGATAGTAAATTATTTAAAAATAACACAGCTGCATGAGCAGAATTATTAGCTGCATTATTTAACAAGATAGCTAATACTAACGAATTCAATGACTTTTTAATCAAGTCAATTCATCCATTCCTTGCAGCTCAAGAACAATATATTGACGTACCTGAAGTTGAACAAATTATTAATAATATTTTAGGAAGCTTACAAGTTAAAAACTTCGTAGCTCAAGCCTTACAAGAATTAATTAAAAACACAAGTTGAATTAATCAAATTAATCAAAACTCAACTCCTACTGATATTCTCAATGTCTTTTGAAATAACAAAGCAATCAAAGAATTATTTGTTAAAAACATTGAACCAGCTCTTGTAGAACAATTACAAGATGGAAGATATTTAAATACTTTATTAAAAGTACTTAATATCGTAGCTAAAAATAATGGTGTTGATTTAGATTTAGCTAATAACGAAGTTATTGCTCGTGATTTACTCACTCAAGCTTTAGAATTCTTAAAGACTAACAAAGATACTGACCAATTAATTAATCTTTTAATTAACCAATTAAATAGCTCACAAAACTTAAATGATTTTAATAATTCAGTAGTTGATAGTTTATTAGCTTGAGTTAAAAACATTGATTTTGTTAAATTAACTAACACTTTAATTAATACTTATGCTAACGCTCAAACAGCAAAACAAGATAAAGTCATTACTTACTTACAAAATATTCTTGCTCAATTACTTAAACATAAACAATTACCTACTTGAGTTGATGGAATTGACTTTAGTAAGTTTGTAGGAGCAAATAATAATCAAATCACTAAAGACTTAGCTTTAGCAATTTTAAAAAGCGATCAATTTAACACAATTAGTGCTAACTTAGTTAAATTAATCGTAAAAGAAAACGTCCAAATTGACGCTTCAAACTGAGAAAATACCTTACTTAGAATTCTTAAAAATGAAGAATTTTGAACTAATGTTGCTAAACCTCTTACCTCTTTAGCTGATCAGTATGTTTTAGATCAAAGCAATATTCCACTTTTAGCAGAACTTCTTACTCAATTATTATTTACTAATGAGCAAACTAAAGCATTCGTTGAATCAGAACCACAAGCAAACGTTAAAGCTATTTTAGAACAAACTTTAAATAGCATTTGATACTTAAAAGATGATTTAGATTTAAGCTCAAGCTTAATTAATACAGTTGTTGCATTTGCTAAAGATAAAGAACTTAATACTTTAACTGATTTAGCAAACTTAACACTTGCAAATATTAAAGCAAAAGTTAAAGCAATTGATTTACAAACTGAAAGCTTAAAATTAATTGAAAAATTCTTCCAAAATGCTAAAAAACTTTCTTCAAGTGAATTTGACACAGTTAAACATTTAGCTAACAAATTAATTAACTACGCAATTAGCAAATTAGATCAAAACGCAGTTAATGGTTTAATTAAATTAATTCCAGCAAATGTAATGAAAGAAATTGAAAATTACGTTTCTGTAACTGATTTAACAAAAGTAGCAAGTGTAATTCTTAGTGATCAAAACTTACATAACTTCATTGATGAAGGAATGAATAATTTAATCACTAATATTACTAATGCTTCAGATATTAAATTAAACTCATTTAATGACTTATTAAAATTAGTAATGACTAATTTAAACTGAGCAAATATTAATAGCAATATTAAGTCATTTGTAACATCATTATTATCAAATACCGATGTGCAAAACATCCTTGCAAACACATTAGTTAAAGCGGTAAAACAAGTTGAACCAGACTTTATTAATGGTAATGAAGCAGTAGTTACAAACTTTGCAACTTCTTTAAGTCAAAACTTACTTACAATCATTAATCAATTTGATGTATTTGACTTATTAATTAATAAAACAACCGACTTTTTAGACCAAGCTAATACCGCTAGTGATCCACTTGCAAAACTTGCTGAATATCCTGCTTACTTATTAGTTGAGCTTAAAGACTTAGTTTTAACTAATGATGCACTTGATTTAGCAAAAATTAGTAGTTTAATTAATAAATTCTTAGACACACCAGTATTTAACCAAAACCAAGACTTCTTTAAATACTTAATTACTTATGTGTTAAATAAACCTGAAGTAATTTCACTTTTAGAACAACAAGTAAGTACTGCACTAGGAAATTACTACGATCAAGATAAAACAATTCAAGCATATGCAACTAAATCAGATTTACTTGGTTTAGTAGAACAAAGCTTTAAATCAGAACACTTTAATTTATTAATTAAAAACTTACTTAATAAATTAATTGATAATCCAAGTTTAATTAAAGAAGTATTTAATAATGGAAGCTTAGAACTTAATAGTACAACCTTTAAATTATTTAAAGATTTAGGATTCTACGCTGAAAACAAAAACACTATTGTTAACCTAGTACTTGAATTATTAGCAAAAGATACACTTCATGATTCTCTTACTAAATCAGCTCAAAAATTACTTGCTGATAATAATTTAATTACTCAAGACTTACCAAGTACTTTTGGAGCAGATCTTCGTAATAGTTTAGTAACACTTCTTAAATCAAACCCTTCAAATATTTTAATTAACCAACTTAAAGATAAATTAGTTGAGGTGCTTAATGATTCAAGTGTAGCAACTTGAAATGATTTAGCTGCAAAACTTCCTAGCGTAATTATTAGCATTTTAGACTTACAAGATTATCAAACTGTAAAAATAGTTTTAAATCTTCCAATTTGAAATGCTACAAATGCTGATGTTTTAAGCGTAATTACAACTAATGCATTTAATAATTACTTAACTAAAGATTTTGTTCAAAACCAATTGCAAAATGCTGACTTTAGTGCAATTAATCCACAATTACAAGTAATTAATTGAAATGATCAAAAACTTAAAAACTTCTTAATTAAAGAACTTAATAAAGATACCACTAGAGAGCTTGCTTTAAGCTTAGCAAAACAATTAGTTGCAGATTTAACTACTCAAAATAACCTTTTAGCTAAAGCTAATAGTTATTCAGAATTAATTAAAGCAATCTTTAATAACAAGGAAGTTGTAAACGAACTTAAACCATACATTACAGCACTTGTAAAAGACCTACTTGATGATGCTGATACACAAAATGGTTTAGCTAGTGAATTAGCAAAAGTCTTTGCTAAAGATGAGCTTAAACCTTACTTTGCAAATATTCCTAATTCAGAATTATTATCACTTGCTAAAAATGTAATTAGTTTATATAGTGAACTTGATCCGATTTTAAATATCTCTGAAGTGTTATTTGATACAGTAAGTAATCAACTAAAAAATAACGGACTTGAACTTGATTTTGCTAGTGTAACAAAATCATTAGTACAATCATTAAAAGACAAATTCCAAGATCCAAATACTTTAGAAAATAACATTGTTAAAATCATTCAAGCAGTTGCGAATGCAAATATTTTCAAACAAAACAAAACAACCTTATTAACAATTATTAATAATGTTTATAAATTATTAGCAACTAAAGATAGCGCTACTGAATTAATTAATCAATTACCTGCAAATACTTTAGATAAAATTACTAAATACATTCCAAAAGATAAGTTTGCTGAATTTGTTGGTGAAATTATTTCAGCTAATGAGTTTAAAGATGTGTTTGTTGCAACTCTTGAAAATGTAATTACTCACTCAGAAGAATATGCAAACATTAGTTCAATTAATGATGCTCTTAAAATTACTTTAAATAACCTTGATTTTGCTACTTTAGAAGATAAAATCATTAAACTTATTAACTTAGTAATTAAAAATGACAACGCAATTAGCTTAATTGAAACAGTGTTAACTCAAACCTTACAAACTTACCAAGTTAATGTAACTGCACCTGAACGAGTAGAGTTTATTAAAGGTGTTGCAAGTGATACAGCTAACTTCATTACACACTTTAGTTTCTTAAATGAAATTATTGGAACTATTTTTAGTGATTTAAAAACAGCAAATAACAATAATACTGACTTACTTAGTGTCTTTAACAATGTTCCAAGCATTATCAAAAATACCATTGAAAAACACTACCAAAATAATCTTTTAAGTTTCTTAAATCAAATTTATACATTTGATACCTTTAGAAATAATCAAGATACCTTTAAAGCTGTAATTTTAGAATTAGTTAAAGGATTACACCAAGCTCCAGAATCATCTGAAAGTCAACTTATCAAGTGAATTTCAGATCCAATTAACGCAATTGATAGTGAGTTTCTTGATAACTCCGCAAAAGAACTTTTAATTGCATCTATTAGTGATTTATTAAATGATGATTCAACTTACGAATTACTTGATCCAGTTATTACGAGATTATTACTTGAAAATAATCTTTCATATCTAGATCAAAATTCTGATCCATACTTACTTGCTAAATACTTATTAGATAATCAACAGTTAAATGAAAAACTCCAAGCTAAATTAAAAGACTTTTTAGCTGTAGCTTTAGATACTGCTAAAAACCCTAATGCTATTAAGTTATTTACTAATGTAATCTTTAAAACCTTAAATTACTTTAACCTCGATCAAGATTTAGTAACCTTTGAAGCTAAAGAACAAATCATTCAAAATGTTCTTGAAAATGCTAATGAGTTTATTCAAAACTCTAAGCTTTATGATGCGTTATTTAATACTGTTTTAAACACAATTAAACAAAATGATACAGCAGAAGAATTTACAAACCACATTGGTAATAACATTATTAATGATTTAGATTTAGCGAATAACTTTGAGTTAATCCAAAAATTAATTCAAGCATCTAAATCAGTATTTGCTAATAAAGATCATTGAATTTTCTTTAGCAAAACTTTAATTCGAAACTTTATTAGTAACGATACTCAGCTTGATAGTTTAATTAATGCAATTGACTTATCTACTACACTTGGTCAATTTAACATTGAAAATAACGACTTTAAAGCAGCTTTAAAAACCTTAATTAAAGATTCAGCTACTCAAGATGTAATTAACACTTTAGTAGAACACTTCTTTAATGATATTAATGAGTTTACAAGCGCAAGTTCTTATAATGAGCTTTTAAAAGCATTCTTTAGCAATGAAACATTTAAAAACGATTTAACAGTTGCGGTTAGAAAATTATTAGTTAATTTAAATGACGAACAATTAATCAATACTTTAATTGGAAAATTCATTTACTACGGAATTCAAAATTCTAATGTCAACGTATTACTTAATGGAATTGATGAAAACGATGGAATTAAGTTATTTAGTTCAAGTTTAAGTATTTTAAATTTAGTTGATCAAAAACTTAATTTAAATCAAGACTTAATTAAAGCTGCATTAGATGAATTAACTAAAAACGGAGCAGACTTTGATGCTAATAGTTTAGTAGATCCTGTAATTACTTCATTAAAAACATACTTTAGTGATAACTTAGAAGCTAAGTTACTTGACTTATTACAATCACTATTTAAAGAAACAAATGTAATTGATGAAAATAAATACGCTTTAAGCGAATTAATTAAAAACATTTGCAATTACTTTGTACATAACTTTGATTTTGGTTCAATGGTTTGAAACCAAATCCCTGTTGAAACTCAAAACTTCATTCTTAACAATTTCGTTGATAATTCAAATAACGAAGGAGTAAATATCTTCAAAAACATTATTAACGAATTTGTGCAAGTAGATCAACTTTCAGATCTTGTTGCAAGCTTTAGTAGTTATGTTTTAAATGCTAAAGATGATATCTTACAAGCTGCATCACTTAAAGACATAATGGTGAAATTCTTTAGTGATGAAGCAAGAAAAACTGAGTTTGAAAGTAATTTAAAAACTTTCATTCTTGGAGCAATTAAAACTAAGAGTTTCAAAATTAATGCTGAATATGTAATTCTGACATTCTTTGAATTTTTAGGAGTAAATACAACACCTGAAGTTCGTGATTATGTTAATGTCCTAGCAAATAATATCGGTGATGGAATTGATCGTCTTGGTTTACTTGATAACCTTGTAAATTCAATTGTAAACATCGTTCAACAACCAGCACTTTCAGCTAGTGAAACAATTGCTCAAATTAAGGATAATCTCCTTACTTCAATGCAAATTACTAACTACGATACTTTCAAAAAGGTCTTAACTGATGAATTAATTGTTGGTGCATCTAACCCAAATGGAACACCAATTAGTCACAAAGTCGTAGTTAAACAAATTCTTTTAGATATTATTAATAAACTTATTTCTCAAAAAGATAAGATTACTCAAGTTATTAAAGATGTTAACTTAGCTAAACTTATTTTTGGACAAGATGATCCTGAAGGGTTTGAAATCGTTAATAATTCAATTATTAAGATTTTAAACAACGAAAAATTAAAACACATTTTCAGTTTAATTATTAGTGACTTTCTTGATAATTCAGAAGCATACAATCAAAAAACTTCTTGATATGGTGCTTTAAACTTATTACTTTCTGCAAATCAAAGTGATTACATAAATTCACTTAAAGAAAACTTACGTGGATGATTAGTTGATATTTTCTCAGTTGATGTATCTCATGATTTCTTTAGAGGACTTGCAAGAATTGTAATTGACAAGCTTAATGCAAGTGGAATGACACTTAATTCAAAAACTGATGATGCTTTAGTTGCAAATGTCCTTGAAGGATTTATGAAAACAATTGTAACTTCTAGCGAATTTACAACTATTTACAATAATATCTATGCTAACATTCAAAATACTAACTTTGAAGCAGAAGCAGATCCAAGTGCTAAATTCTTTGAAATGATAATTCACGGAGCTTTATCAATCATTACTCAAGATAATGCTCCATACAATATTTCACTTGATAAATTATTAGATAAACAAGCAATCCTTCAATCAGTTCTTACAAATATTGGTGATCAAAACTATGTTGAATTTATTAACCGTCTTTTTGATGCTTCATCATACGGATATATTTCAACAAATAATGGAAATAATGGTGAATTTCTAAGTGACGAAACAACTGGTATTTATAAAGCGATTGAATATGTTGTAACTAACGATTCTCAAAGTAAGTACACAGTTAAATTTGATGTAAACATCTTTAAAGTGGTATCAAAAGCTGAAAACTTCTTTAAAATCTTCTTTACACCAATTTACCGTGAATTATTTAGAAAAGTTACAAGTGATGAATATGATGCTTCATACAAAGTAAATTACAAATTAACTGATGAATATAAAGCAATGTATCGTTTCTATGCAACGATGATGTGAATGCTTGGAAGTCAGCTTGGATATAATTCAAGTACCTTCTGAAACGGTTTTGGTATCGACGTGCAAGCAATCATTAACAAAGGTGCATTAATGGCCTTTGATCAAGCTCACGCTGAAACACCTAAATTTGATGCATATCTTAAAGAATGACAAAAAACTCTTGGAGCAACTTGACGTGGATGATACAACGACGAGTTTATCCAAGGAAATAGAAGTAGTTCAACAAGTAATAAAAACTACTGAGCAGATCAGTTGCTTGCGTATGTATACTACTATAAAGATACTAAAGATAGACATTCAAACCGTACCAAAGCTGAAGTGCTTCTAGAATCACTTAAAAACGGATACTTAAAATCATATAAATAACGCTAAATGCAGTGCGAAAATGTAGCATTGCATTTTTCTATGCAAAAAATTGCAATTTGTAAAACAATTTATTCGATTTTGCACCTTAAACAAGTAAAATTTTAATATTAAAAAGTAGGTGGTAGAATGAGAAAATATATACTTCAAGATTTAGTTGATAAATATTGTCCTGAAGGGGTGGAATACGTCAAAGTTGATGATGTAATCAAGCACGAAAGACCAGATAAATATATAACCGAATATTTAAGGTTTGTTGAAAAATCTGGAACACCAATTTTAACACCTGGTAAGACCTTTTTACTTGGTTATACAGATGAAACCGAAGGTATTTATCAAGCATCGAAAGATAATTTAGTTATTTTAATTGATGATTTTACTGGTGATTGTAAATTAATCGATTTTGATTTTAAAATTCGGTCAAGTGCAACAAAATTGCTAAAAGCAAGAGATAATGATAATAAAGACTTAAGATACTTTTATTATTGATATTCATCTTTACATTACAAACCATTAAGACATCAATTAAGACGTTTATGAATTAGAGAACTAAGTCAGTTTGAAATACCATGACCAAATAAGGTTATTAGGGATTTTATTGTTGATATATTAGATCAATTTACTAAGCTTACCGAAGAGCTTACCGAAGAGCTTACCGAAGAGCTTGTTTTAATAGAGAAACAATATAATACTTACTTAAAAATAGTCTTTTCAAATGAAGAAAAGAAATTAAATCAATTATTTCCGTTAAGCTCTATAGCGAAACTAGTACCAGGTGAAAGAATTAGAAAAAAAGATATTTATAACGAAAAAGGTATATCAAGCGGAGAATACAAGGTTATTAGTGGCGGAATAGGTCATTTGGGTATGTTTGATAAATTTAACAGAAATAAGGATGAAGTTACCATTGCTAGGTATGGAACTGCTGGATACGTTAGGTGAATTGATGAAAAATTTTGAGCTAATGATGTGTGCTGCACTTTTTCAATAATCGATAATAAGGTAACTAAAAAATATTTATATTATGCATTAAAACAAAAACAAAATTATATTTATAACTATTTAGTAATTCCGACAGCAATTCCTAAAGCTTTGAAAAAAGAAAAGTTTTTAAATATGAATATTGCTGTTCCTACAATTGAAAAACAAACAAAAATTACTGATAATTTAGATTTAATACGTCAATATTTAACAGATATAAACATAGGTTTACCAAAGCTAATCGAACTCGAAAACCAACGTTACGAATACTATCTAAAAGAGTTATTTGCATTCGATAAATGTTAAGTTGTACAACATCGGAAACAATGCGAACACAATATATACAAAACACAAATAATACTGAAAAGAATATGCTTATATATTAATTATTTTATAATTAATATACTTTAACAAACAGCAGAAGAAAAGAGGAATTATGAATAATAAAAAAGAAAACGAAAGAGAAGAATTACACAAAACAATCTGAGCAATAGCTGATTCAGTTCGTGGAAAAATTAATGCTTCTGAATTCATGAGCTACGTACTTAGTACAATGTTCTACAGATACATTTCTGAAAACATCACAAACTTTGTTAACCAAAATGAAGAAAAATCAGGTAATAAAGGTTTTGACTATGCTAAAATGCCTGATGAAGAAGCTGAAAAAGTAAAAGATTACTTAATTGAAACAAAAGGTTTCTTTATTAAACCATCATTTTTATTTGAAAATGTTGTTAAAAGAGCAAGACACGATGAAAACTTAAACGAAACACTTGAAGAAGTATTTAGAAGTATCGAAGATTCAACACGTGGATATTTATCTGAAGGAGACTTCAAAGGTCTTTTTAGTGACTTCCAAGTTAACAACCTTAAAATTGGTGATACAGTTTTAAAAAGAAATAAAATCTTTACTAACTTATTAGAAAAAGTTGCAGAAATGGAACTTGGAGATTACAAACATAATACCATTGATGTCTTTGGTGATGCGTATGAATACTTAATGGGTATGTATGCTTCAAACGCTGGTAAATCAGGCGGAGAATTCTTTACTCCTCAAGAAGTTTCTGAACTTTTAATTAAACTTACAACATATGGTAAAACCGAAGTAGATAAAGTTTATGATATGTGTGCCGGATCAGGGTCATTAATTCTTAAAGCAATTAAAGTTTTAGGAAAAGAAAATGTTCGTAAAGGATTCTTTGGTCAAGAAGTTAACCCTACTACATTTAACTTATGTAGAATGAACATGTTCTTACACGACATTAACTACGACAAATTCAAAATTGCTTGTGATGATACTCTAATTCATCCACAACTTCAAGAAGAAGCTCCGTTTGATGTTATTGTATCTAATCCGCCATACTCAATTAAATGAGAAGGTGATAAAAACCCAATGTTAATTGACGATCCTCGTTTCACACCTGCTGGGGTCCTTGCACCTAATCAAAAAGCTGACTTAGCATTTGTTATGCATGCTTTATCATATCTTTCAAACGATGGTGCTGCTGCGATTGTTTGTTTCCCTGGTATTTTCTACCGTGCTGGTGCTGAACTCGAAATTAGAAAATACCTTGTTGACAACAACTACGTTGATGCTTTAATTCAATTACCAAATGATTTATTCTACGGAACAGGAATTTCAACCACAATCATCGTAATGAAGAAAAACAGAACAAATACTGATATTGTCTTCATTAACGCCGAAAAAGAATTCGTTAAAATCACAAAGAACAACAAACTTACAGAAGATAATATTAATGCAATTATGAATGCATACACAAAACGCGAAGAAATTGAAAACTTCTCAAGAGTTATTTCTTACGATGAAATTGTTGACAACAACTACTCACTTGCTGTAAATAACTATATTGCTGGTGAAGTTGATGCAGAAGCTCAAATTGACATTAATGAATTAAATAAAGAAATTGATGCTGTAGTTAAACGTCAAGAAGAACTTAGAGCAAAAATTAATGAAATTATTAAAAAAATAGAAGGTACAAATAAATAATGTCTAAATATGATGTTCTCTATCAATTTGAAGATAGTACTGTTGTAGCAGAATATCATCCAAAAGGATTGCGAAGTGATGCATATCAAAATGAAGCAGCACTTGAAAATTCTTTTATTAAACAATTAACCAAGCAAGGATATGAATATTTAGATATTCATACTGCTAAAGATTTAGTTTCAAACTTACGAATTCAACTTGAAAAGTTAAACAATATCAAATTTAGTGATAATGAATGAGATAGATTATTTAAGAATCATATTGCTAAAAATTATGATTCAATTCAAGAAAAAACTAGAAGAATTCAAATTGACTATATTGTAAGTTTTGAACTAGATGATGGTAGCTGCAAAAACATTGCTTTTATCAATAAGAAAAACCCTCAAAAAAATACTTTACAAGTAATTAACCAATACGAAGCTAATAATGGGACATACAAAAATAGATATGATGTTACTATTTTAGTTAACGGATTTCCTCTTGTACACATCGAATTAAAACGTCGTGGTGTTAACATCAAAGAAGCTTTTAATCAAATTAATCGTTACCAAAGAGAAAGTTTTTGAAGCGATCAAGGACTTTTTGAATATGTTCAAATTTTCGTAATTTCAAACGGAACAGAAACAAAGTATTACTCAAATACAACTCGTTGAAACTCAATTCATAAAAACGCTAAAAGTAAGTTTGATGCAACTAAGAAACAAACCAGCAACTCATTTGAATTTACATCATATTGAACTGATGCAAATAACTCAAAAATTGCTGATTTAGTCGATTTTGCTAAAACTTTCTTTTCACGACACACATTATTAAATATTTTAACTAAGTACTGTGTATTTGATGCTAACCAAATGTTGCTTGTTATGCGTCCATATCAAATCATTGCAACCGAGAGAATTATTAACCGTATTAAAATGGCAATTTTTAATAATGCTCAAGGAACTAAACAAGCATGTGGATACATATGACATACAACAGGAAGTGGTAAAACTTTAACATCTTTTAAAACAGCTGAACTAGCTACTAGAATAGACGAAATTGACAAAGTTTTCTTTGTAGTTGACCGTAAGGATTTAGACTACCAAACTATCCAAGAATACAACCGTTTTAAAGAAAATTCAACTAAAGCAATTAAAAAAACCGATGAAATCGGTAAATTAAATGATATTTCTGAATTTCACATTGACAAAATTTATGTCATGACAATTCAAAAATTAGATAGTTTCGTTAAAAATAACGAAAAACATCCAATTTATAACGAAAATATTGTCTTTATTTATGATGAATGTCACCGTTCACATGCTGGTGATATGCATAAAAGAATTTCAAAGAAATTTAAAAACTATTTCTTTTTCGGGTTTACTGGGACTCCAATTTTTCGAACACAATTAAGTAAAAGCTTATTCCAAAGTAATTACTTAACCACTGAAGAAGTTTTTGGTGATAAATTACATACTTACACCATTGTTGATGCAATTCACGATGGTAATGTTTTACCATTTAAAATTGATTATGTTAATACATTCCACGCAAAAAGTAATATTGAAAACAAAAAAGTTCCTAAAATCGATGAACGTTCAGTGTTATTTAATAGTTTAAGAATTTCAAATGTAGTAAGTTATATTTTAGAACACTACAACCAAAAAACTAAAGCTAATGAAAAATATCAATTTAAACGTTTAGAAAACATTGCAGAAGTAGCAGAAAGTCATTTAGCTACACAAATTAAAACTGTCTCACAATTTAACGGATTTAACTCAATATTCGCAGTTGAAAATATCGAACAAGCTCGACTTTATTATGAAGAATTTAAAAGACAACTTCCTACTTCAAAAAACTCTCATTTAAAAGTAGCGACTATCTTTAGCTATGTGCAAAATAAAGAACCTTTAGACGGATTAATTACTGACGAAGATATTGATAACTTAAAAGTTTCTTCTTTAGTTGAAAGCGAAAGAGAATTTCTTGAACGTGCTATTAGCGATTACAACCAAATGTTTGGAACAAAGTATTCTACAGAACAAAAGTTATTCCAAAATTACTATAAAGATGTTTCGCTCAGAATGAAAAACCGTGAAATCGATATTTTAATTGTGGTTAATATGTTCTTAACTGGATTTGATTCAACCACATTAAATACATTATGAGTGGATAAAGGTTTACAAATGCACGGATTAATTCAAGCCTTTTCACGTACTAACCGGATTTTAAACTCAATTAAAACTTTCGGTAATATTGTTTGCTTTAGAAACATTCGTGAAGCTACTAACCAAGCAATTGCTTTATTCGGAAACAAAGATGCAAAAAACATTGTAGTACTACGTGAATTTAAAGAATATTTAGATGGATATAAAGTTAAAGAAGAAGGAAAAACAAAATACCATCCTGGATATCGTGAATTAATTAGTGAAATGAATCAAGAATTTCCAATTACAGTGATGCAAGCTGAAATAGTTGGTGAACACAAAGAAAAACAATTTGTTAAAAAGTTCAACGAAATAATTCGTTTACGGAACATTCTAACAACTTTTGATGACTTTGAAAAAGTAGAACGTGAAGAAATTATTGCACCAATTGATTTAATGGACTATAAATCAATTTACCTTTCTTTAAGCGAAAAATATCGTACTAGAAGAGAAGCTGAAAAAGAAGATGTTGCTGATGATCTTATCTTTGAAATGGAATTAGTTAGACAAGATGAAGTTAATATCGACTACATTCTTAGCTTAATTGCTAAATACATTACTAATAACGATGAAGCTGAAGAAAAAGAACTTAAAACTCAAATTGATGCTAGTGTGCAATCTTCTCCAACCTTAAGAAACAAAAAAGATTTAATTGATCAATTTATTGAAAAAGTAAATACTAAACCAGAAGAAAATCAAAACGAAGAACAAGTGTTAAATTCTTGATCTGAATTCATTGATACATCTCAAGCAAAAGAATTAAAAGAAATTATTGAAGATGAAAATCTTGATTCAGAGCAAACCAAACGTTTTATTGCTGATTGCTTTAGATACGGAGAAATTAAAACCTTTGGAACTGATTTAGATAATTTACTTCCACCTGTTTCTATTTTTAGTCAAAACACTCAATCACGTCAAGATAAGAAAAAACGTGTTGTGAAAAAACTGAAAAAATTCTTTGATAAATTCTTTGGAATTTTCAATTTTAATAATAATAAATAGTAAATTAGTGAGTGCTTCGGTACTCACTTTTTTAAAAAAAGCAAAAGAAAAAGTGCATTGCTGCACACTTCTGTCCGTTCAACACTTCTGTTTGTATGGCATAGTCTCAACACGAACTAAACCATATGCAACCCCATACACAGTACTTAAAACGGCACCATTAAGCGGAATTTTAAAAATTCACTACATATCATTGTTTAGTCCAGAGTAATTATAATACAGATATGCTAGAGTCTAAGCAATAATATTAAAATAAATCACTAATATATAGCGATTTAATAACCTATTTATTATATTAATATAAAATATTAATATAAAATTATTTAAAAAGTAAGATGAAAAATCTTATTTGTGATATGAGGAGGAATAATGCAAGAATTAGAACAAGAAAACAAAAAAGAAAAGAAAGAACAATTAATCGACTTAATCGCTTTTCGTAAGCAAGAAATTGAATACGCAATTTTAGCTGCAAAAAACGAACAAGAAAATAAAGAACTTTTATTATCAGAAAAGCAAAAACCTTGATACAAACGCGATTTATTCTTTAACCTATTAGGAGCTGGTGTTACAGTTATTGTCATAATAGCATTAATGCTTATTGCGTGACTTGTTTCACTTTATGCATAATGAATAACTCAGTTATTTTAGCTTTAGTAATTGTCTGCTTAGTAATTTGTTTAATTACTTTACTGGTAATTACTAAACCATATATTTCAACTTTTATTACATCACGTTTTAAAAAGACTAAATATGATAAATTGGGTAAAAGCTCACAAATCCGTTTAATCAACCAACTTAGAGAAAGTGTTGAATATTTCTCAAAGCATAAAATAGGAGCATTAATCACAATTGAAAACACCGATAACATTGATAACCTTCGTACAGATGGTGTTGTATTAAATGCAAATATTTCAAGTGCTTTATTAATTGCTATATTTAATAAAAATTCTCCTCTTCATGACGGAGCAGTAGTTATCCGTGACAATAAAATTTATTACGCTGCTACTTTTTACAAAATTACACGTAGAAGTGTTGAAAACAACTATGGTTCACGTCACCGTGCTGCTTTAGGTATCTCAGAACAATGTGATGCAACTACAATTGTAGTTTCCGAAGAAAATGGAAGTGTAAAAATCGTTAAAGGTTCAAACATTCACCACATCAAGATCGAAGAGTTCCAAGAACAATTAATCAAGTATCTTAAAGAACAATAATGAAATTAACTGACGAATTAGCTTCACAACTTGAATACGACTTACGTGCATCAGCAGGTAAGAAACAAGTTAAAAGAATTCGTGAACTCGAAGAAGATAATACGCCTGCAGATTTTGCTGGTGCATTAGAAAATCTTGATGCCGGAGAACAACTTTACATTTTAAGAGTACTTAAAAAAGATGAGGCTGCTGAAGTCTTTGCTTATTTAGAAGATGATGTTAAAGCTAAGCTTGCTTTATCATTTACCGAAGACTGAGGTATGAACATTCTTCAAGAATTACAAACTGACGAACTTGCTGACGTTCTTGAAGATTTACCTGTTAACTTAATGCGTAAAATCTTATCTGTTACAGATGAAGAAAAACGTAATAAAATCAACAAAATTTTCCAATATGATGAAGATCAAATTGGAAGCATTATGAGTGTGGATATTTCTGTTATCCGTGCTGAATGAACTGCTAAAAAAGCTTTACGTAAGATTCGTAAAGACTACAACGATAAAAAAGAGCTTGCTCACCACTTTTATGTAGTTGATAAGCAAAATAAATTCCTTGGTGATATTACACTTGAAGAAATCGTCTTTGCTAATGAAGAAGATAAGATTGAAGAACTTTATGATGTTACTGCAAGTGTTTTACCAGAAGATTCAAAAGAAGATGCTGCCTTAGTTTTCTCTGAACACGACCAATCTACTTTACCAGTTGTATCAAAAGACAATTACCTTATTGGTATGATTACAGCCGATGATGTTATCGACGTGCTTCAAGAACAAGCTACTGAAGATATGTATCGTATGGCCGGGATTAACCCTGAAGCAGCTGAAGAATCATATTTAAAAACCAAAGTAATGCAAATCGTTAAATCACGTGTTTTTTGATTACTGATTTTAATGATTTCATCAACCTTAAGTCAGTTTATTATTCAACAATTTACTGAAATTTCTGAACGTTTTATCGATTCAATTCAAATTACCGTAAGTACCGCAATTATTGTTGGATTAATTCCAATTATTTCCGGTTCTGCTGGTAATGCTGGTAGTCAGTCATCAACCACGATTACGCGGGCTGCTGCACTTGGAGAAATTAAAAACAAAGATATTAAAAAGGTTATTGGTAAAGAATTGCAAGTTGGAGCAATCATTGGTGCAATTATGTTTGTAGCAAATATTGCTCGGTTATATATTTACTTTGCAATCCCAAGTTTTAGAGAAGGTGGAAACTGAGGTGAATTAAGCTTTATTATTATTGCTTCTTCACTCTCATTATTTATCGTAGTTATTTTTGCAAAATTCTTAGGAACAATTATCCCATTAGTTGCAATTCACTTTAAAAAAGACCCTGCGGTTATGTCTGCTCCAATTTTAGCTACTTTAAGTGACGCACTTAGTACTTTAATCTTTTTCGGATTAAATATTTTAGTGTTATTTATTGCTTATAAAGCTGGTGTAATTGGACAAGCAACACTAACACCTGATACAGGAACTACTGCAGTACCGACTGTTAATTAAGAAGGAGAAAAATGAACGAGAAACAATTTGTCACAGCTGATATTGAAAAAGTTAAACTATTAGCTGAAGAACTTTTAGTGTTAAAAGCTAAAGTTAAAGAAATCAATCAAATGATTAAAGATATCGTCAAAGACACTGAAATTGCATTTGATGAACCACTTAGTGATGGTGGTCGGGTAACTTATCAAATCACTACCCCAAAACCAAAAATTGATTATCCTTCTTATAGTCAATATTTATTTACTTTACTTAACCGTGGAGAACAGCTTTCACAACAAGAAGCTGAAATGATAATTGAACAATTTGTTGTTCAAAAAGATCCAAAATGGAAATTAACAATTAAAAAATAGGAGTATCATGTTAGAAAACACAACAAACTTACTTGAAGAACAAACAAGCTCAAGTTCAGATTTTAGTGCAAATGGTTCAATTATTATTTGAATAGTACTTGGAGTTTTAGTTTTAATTATTGTTGTTTTCTTTGTTTATTCATGAATCAAAGAAAAAGTAGACAAGAAAAAAATCGCTCAAGCTACACAAGAACTTAAAAAAGAAACCGCTATTTACTGATATGAATTAAGCACAAAACTTTTAGCATTAATGGACTTAAACACAGAAGAACAAAAGAACTTCAAACCAAGTATTGGTGAACACAAAATGTCTGAATTAAATTTAGCTGCTAAAAGAACATTAGAAAAAGAAATTAAAAGTGATCGCTTTCAATCATGTTTTAGAGACACAGAACAACACATCGCATTTGTTAAAACTGTTTTTGAATTAAAAGATACAAACAGTAACTTATGAGATAAAAAACTTCCTCTTGATCGTGAATACTTTGCATCTTGCATCGAAAATGCTAAAAAAGAAGTTGAAGAATTTCAAAAAACTGACTACTTTGATTTAAAACCAACTGAAGATTTAGCAAACGAAATCAAAGGAGTATATTATGAAGAACTTCAAAAGTAAATTTAACTTACCTAATATTTTAACTATTATTCGTTTAGCACTTGCAGCACCATTAATTATTTTAATGACTGCAGCAGTAGCAACACAATATCATTTTGGTTATATTGGTACTGGTGTACTATTATTATTCATTTTAATTATCTTTATTTTAAGTATGGTAACTGACTTTCTTGATGGATATTTTGCACGTAAATACAAACAAATCACTGATTTTGGTAAGCTTTGAGATCCAATTGCTGATAAAGCAATTACTAGCACAACTTTAATTTTTCTTGCTGTAATGGGTTATTTACCATTTTGAGTTGTAGCTTTATTTATCATTAGAGATTTAGCTGTTGCTGGATTTAGAAATTTAATGAGTAAGCACAATATTGACGTGCAAGCTGACAAATTAGGAAAATTAAAAACCTTACTTGTTTCAGTCGGAATTGTAATCATTTTATTCGTAGCTACAATTTGAAACTTCGTACTTGGAGCTGGTCATGGATGAGAAATTCAAGAAGCCATGACATATATAATTCAATATGTCTTTGGACTTCCAATTATCGCAGCTTTAGTACTTGCATATATTTCAGGTTTCCAATATTTCTTAAAAGTTAAATCATACATTTTAACTAAATAATGGAATACTTACTTAAAAACACTTTTTTATGACAAATTGGAATTTCGGAATTTATTAGTTTAAGTTTCTTAATTACCATGTCATTTCTAAGTACCTATCTCGGTAAGAAATACAAACATCATAATCACCTTTATGGAACAATTTATGGTTTAAGTGTCTTTCTTGCTGGATTACTAGCGATGTTTATCCTTCGTGGAATTAGTTATTTAGAACATAATGAAGTTCTTTTAAAAACAAATACTGCATCGTTTAATAATCCAATGGGTACTTTTTTATTTATTTTCGTTTATATTTTTAGTAATCTTGGAAACTTAGATTTATCACAGTTTGTCTGAATTAATCTTTTATGATTAATCTTAATCCATTTACTTGCAATTGTCTGTGCGTGCACCTTTTGAAGTTTCATCCGTAAAAGATTTAAGTTAAATAACGACTTTAAACACGTTGACGTGCTTCAAAAACGTGAGATCGGACTAGAAGTCATCTTTATGTTTTTACTCGTTCTAATCGTTTATATTATTAGTTTTAGAGTTATTCTAAAAGATCCGTTTTGAGATGCGTTTACCAATGTAGCAGCTACAGGTCTTGGAGCAATGGTACTGCTTATTATTATTTCCTTCTTTAGAGTCTTTAGCTTTCCAACTAACATTTATGTCTCACTTGCATCATTTTTTATGAGTGTGGTGCATAAAAAAACAAAGTTTGTAATCAACTTTGCTTATTTCAATTATACGATTGTTAGTTTTGCAGGTAATGCATTTCTAGTTAGTTTATTAACATTTATTTAAAAAGAAATGTTGACAAGAAGTAAAAAACAGTTAAAGAAATAAAAAGGACAAATATTAAAACAATAATTGTAATTGCCGCAACGTAAGTTTTGCGGTATTTTTTTAATTCTTTAATTTTTTGCTCATCAATTTCTTCTTGGTCTTCTTTGATTATTTCTTGGATTAATTGTTGCTGTTGTTTGGTAATATCATCATATTCCAAAAATTGATATACATTTTCGTTAATGTCATCATGAGCAACGTTATTACGTTTATTATGTTTCATTAATCAAGTTTAGGCATTACTGTAATACTAAAAGCTTCTGGTCCAGTATGAATTGCAATTACTGATGATGTATTTTGTTCGTTAGTAAGTGTAATTCCATTTGCAGCAGCATCTTGGAGCACTAGTTCATTAATTTCAGCATCAATTCCATGCATTCAGTTAAAATCTGGATTTTTAATTGTTTCACCATATTCTTTAGCTTTAGTTACACACTTGTTAATCGCTCCTTTTAAAGTTCTTTTTAAAGCAACTGGAGCAACTTGACCATTTACATCATAAGCTAAAACAGGAACCATTGTAATTTTAGTCATAATGAATTTTTTAATCCCTGTAAGTCTTCCACCTTTAATCATATAGTCCATATTTTTTGGAACAAGTAGCGTATATGAGTCTTGGTTAATTTTTTCAATTTGAGCAATGATGTTTGGAACTGTTTCGCCTGATTCAGCTAATCTTAATGCATATTTAGCAACATTTAAAACTTGAATTCCTGAAAAGTGGTTACTGATTACATGAATGTTTGAGTAGTTTTCAGCAAAATTACGAATAAAACGACTAGTTGAGCTTAAACTATCATTTAAAGTAATAACTAAAACATTTTCAAATTCACTTGCAGCTTCTTTTACTGTACGTTCAATACTTTCAATCTTTGGTAATGAACTTAAAAATGTTTTAGCTTGTGCTAATTTGTGTAAAACTTCTAAATGATCAGCTACACCATCTTCGTAAACTTTTCCATCAATTTCAACTTGGAGTGGTAAAAATTTAAACCCTAATTTTGTTGCTTGTTCTTCTGTTAAACCAGAAAATGAGTCGATAATAATACCTAATTTTTTCATAACCTTTAAATTATACCTTAAAAAGTTTTTAGCAATAATGCTATTTTTAAGCATAAAAAAACTCCAAAACGTGGAGTCAAACTGGCGGGAGTTAAAGGAGTCGAACCCTTATCATCGGTTTTGGAGACCGTTATAATGCCGTTATACTAAACTCCCATGTAAAAGCTTATTACCTAAGCTAGGCAGTAAGCTTTTATCTCTATATTTAAGCTAAATATATTATATTGAATATTTTTTATTTACCGAATTTAAAGTGACAAATATCACCATCTTGCATAATATAGTTTTTACCTTCTGAACGGAGTTTACCAGCGGCTTTAGCACCATTTTCTCCTCCATATTCAATAAAATCTTCATATGCAATAACGTCTGCTTTAATGAATTTCTTTTCAAAGTCTGTATGGATTACACCAGCACAACGTGGAGCTGCTCAACCTTTGTGATATACTCACGCACGAGCTTCGATTTTACCTGCTGTAAAGTATGTTTCAAGGTTAAGTAAATCAAATGCTTCACGTGTTAAAATATCAAGTCCACTAGTTTCAATTCCATACATTGCTAAAAGTTCCATTTTTTCATTCTCATCTTCAACTTCAATTAATTCACTTTCAAGTTGAACACAAATTGGAAGTAATTTTTCGTTCGGTTTAAGCGAATCTTTAAGTTGTTTAAATAAACGATCAGTTTCATAGTTAGCAAATTGATCGTTGCTTAAGTTAGCAACATAAATAATTGGTTTGAAAGTAAGAAGGTGGTATCCTTTGATGAATTTTGCTTCATTTTCATCAAGTTCCACTTCACGAGCTGGAATATTTTGTTCAAGTGCTTCCTTAATTTTTAAAGCTGCATTTTGTTCAATAATTCCATCCTTATCACCTGCTTTAGCTTTTTTAGCTACACGATTTAAAACGTTATTAATTGTTTCTAAATCAGCAAGTAATAATTCATAATTAATAATTTCTTTATCACGCACTGGATCAACACTATTTGCAACGTGCATAATGTCTTTGTTTTCAAAACAACGAACTACGTGAATGATTGCATCAACCTCACGAATGTTAGCAAGAAACTTGTTTCCAAGCCCTTCTCCTTTTGATGCTCCTTGGACAAGTCCAGCAATATCAACAAAGTCAAAAGTTGCATAAATAATTTTTTCTGGTTCAATTAATTCAGCAATTTTTTGTAAACGTTTATCAACTAAAGGAACTGAAGAAATGTTAGGTTCAATTGTTGTGAAAGCGTAGTTACAAGCTTCAACTTGTTTACGTGTGATTGCACTAAAAAGTGTACTTTTACCTACGTTAGGTAATCCGACAATACCTGCTTTTAATGACATATTTTTCCTTTCTATTTACGTTTTGATTTCATATTTGCAAAGAAGTTCATTGCAAAGACTAACACCATTCATCCTAATAAATATAAAACAATTTGTCATTCGTTGATATTTTGACCAAAAATTACTGGGTGGTTTGCAGCTAATCCATTTGCAAAAATATCAATTTGACCATAAATTACTTCTTGGAATAAGTTATTAATTTGTGTAGAAGGTAATACACTTGAAATTTCTCTTAAAGCAGCTGGCATTTGTGATAATGGAATAAATGCTCCGATTAAGAAACCAGCTCCAGCTGATAAGCTGGCTGAAAGAGCTGAGAATGCTCCAACAGATTTTAAGTAAGATAAAATAAAGGTAAAGATTGCAGAGTTAATAATTGAACCTAGAATAATTACTCCAAAGATTTCAAATACTTGTGCTGCACTAAATAAGAAGCTTTTTGTTCCAATAAGGTAAAGCATTCCGATTAAATAAATAAAGGTTGTAATTAAAATATTAACAGCAATATTAAACACAACATAACTAATACGTACTAATGAAGTACGAATTGGAGTAATGTAAAAGTCGTTTAACACTTTCTTTTGGTTATCTTCAACCATAACTGAACAAAGTGAAATTGCAGTAGTTAAGGTTGTAACTGATAGTAAACCACAAATTAATGAAACATCAGCATATTGACCTTTTAATGTGCTTGTAAAATCATTAATTTGTTTTGAGATTTCTTTATTAAAAATTGATTCAAAGTAAGTACTGTTAGCAAATTTTGGATCAAAAAGTGAAGCTAAATACATACTTTTAAATGCGTTAAAATCTGTAAATTCTTGTGATAACACTGTATTTTGCTTGCTTCAATTAAAGAATTCATTTAAGCTAACTGTAATGTTTCCTTGAAAGACTAATGCACCATTTTGGACACCAACAAAAACTGACTTAATATCTTGGTTATTAAAATTACTAAAATGAGTTCAAAAAACTTGATTGATTGCTTGATGAACTTCATTACTTCAAATTCCTTGGAACATTTTGTTGTTTTGTAGTTGCTCAGCAGACTGAGTTAAATATAACGTTAAAATCTGATTAAAAGTACTTTGGTTTGCAATTTGAATTTGTGAGACAAATTCTTGATTTGTACTTAATTTAATTCAAAGTTCATCTAATGATGTGTTTACTGTCATTACAGCTGAAGTTGGTAATGCATCTTTAAATAATGAACGACTAAATAAAATAAAAATAATCAAAATGAACATCGGAGACATAAAGGTAAAGAAAATTCTTTTTGGATCTTTAAAAAAGATTCAAAAGTTACGTTTTACTAAAATTCCTACTTGGTTAAACATTAGTAATCTCCTTCACTAAAATCTTTTCTTTTAGTAACTGTTAAAAACACTTCATCCATTGTTCCTTTAAGTAATTCTCAGTCGTGTAAAATTTCTTGATGTTTAAAGACAAATTCTTTTGCTTCATTATATTTTTTAAAGTGAATTAAATAACAATTTCTTTGATATTCAAAGTCTGTGTTAATTGCTTGGAAGTAGTTTTCCAACTCTTCATTTCTCTTTGAATAAATTTTAAGAGTTGTAGTTGAATATTCATTTTTTAATTCACTCGGAGTTCCTTCGGTGATTTTTTGACCGTGTTCAATAATAATTGCATATTGACAGTTATTTGCTTCTTCCATATAGTGAGTAGTTAGTAAAATAGTTAAATTACGTTCTTTTTGAATTTTGAATAAAATTTCTCAAACCAATTTACGTGATGAAGGATCAAGTCCAGTGGTTGGTTCATCTAAAAATAAAATACTTGGTCGATGTACTAACGCACGAGCAATATCAACTCTCCGACGTTGTCCACCACTTAATTTTCCATATGGACGTTTTTTAATTTCGTTTAATTGGAATTCATCAATAATATCATCAACAACTTTTTTAACCTTTAAATTTTGTTGTTTAAAGTAATTATCATACATTGTAGCGCGGATTAATAAGTTGTCATACACGCTTAAAGTTGGATCCATAATTGAATCTTGGAACACTATCCCAATTTGACTTCGAATAGCAGTGATATTTTTTTCTGCATCAATTCCATTAATTAAAATAGAACCACTATCTTTTGAAAGTAACCCTAAAATAATATTTAAAGTTGTACTTTTTCCAGCTCCGTTTAAACCTAGAAAACCAAATAATTCACCTTTTTTAACTTTAAAGCTAAGACCATTTAAAGCTTTTGTTTCTTTAAAGGTTTTAACTAAATTATCAATTTCAATAACGTATTCTTCGTTATTTTTCAATGTATTGTTCATCAAATACCCCTATAAAAGGAAGGTTTCTAAGTTCTTCTTTATAGTCTAGTCCAAAACCAACTAAAAATTCATCTGGTACGATAAAACCAGAATAATCAGCATTAAGTTTAGCTTTACGATTATATGGTTTATCCATTAAAGTTAAAATTCTAAATGAACGCGGTTTACGGTTAATTAAGATTTCTTTAATTTTTTCTAAAGTAATACCACTATCAATAATGTCTTCAACGATTAAAACATCTTTATTTTCGATGTCTTCAGCTAAGTCCATAATGATTTTAACACTTCCAGTAGTTGAGTGACTTCCTGCATAACTAGAAGCAGTCATAAAGTCAATCGCATGATCGACTTCAACATCTTTAATAAGTTGAGCTAAAAACGGAATAGATCCTTTTAGTAACCCAACTAAAATAAGATTATCTGAATCTTTATATGTTTCATTAACTCAATTAGCACACTCTTTTATTCTTGCTTCAAGAAACGCTTGATCGAATAAAATTTTCTTTACCTTTTTGTGACTAGTCATGTTTTTTACCTTCTTTATAGTTTTCAATTAATTCAACTGCTGTTTTATACACTTGAGCTTCAGTTAAATTATTAGTATCAATTACCACAAACTCAATATTGTATTTTTTAGCAACAGTTGTAAATGTTTCTTTATAAATTGAGAGTAGTTTTTCAAAGTAATCTTTATTTGCATCTCATGCGTCAATTTCGACTTGTCTTCCACGTTTAAATAAACGTTTTTTAAAGTTTTCCATTGACACATCTAAAAAGATTGCAAACTCTGGTAAATCTTCAGGTTGAACTATTTCATAAAAGAAACCATCGTAAGCTTTTTTAAATTTGTCTTTACAGTTTTCTAAGTTAACTGTAGCAAACACATAGTGCTCCGCAACAAAACGATCAATTAGGATTAAATCTTCATTTTCATCCATCTTACGTTTTTGAAATTCTGCTTTAATATCTGAGACAGCACCTAAATGGTGTTCGATTGCGTAAGCTTGGAATGTAATATCAAAGTTTTTTCTTCTTTCGTAAAATCATTCCAGCATTTTATTAAACACATCATCTTCTTCTGCGAATTCCTGCAGTAATAATGCTTTATTTTTATAATGCTTGGCTAATTTCTGTGAAAGCACACTTTTACCACTTCCAATCATTCCTGAAATTCCAATTAACATAAACTACCCCTTTAATTTATTTTGATTTGACTTAAGAGAAAAATCCCAGCTGTTTCAGCACGCATAATACGTGAACCTAACGAAACTACTTTAGTGTTGTTTTGAACTGCTAATTCAATTTCATTATCACTAAAACCACCTTCTGGACCAACTATAAATGTTACAGCTTCATTGATTGGTTGATTTAAACTTTCACTTAAGTTTGTTTTTTCATGAGCAATGATTTTATTTGGATAATTTACAGTAATAAAATCTTTGTATTTGGTTAATGGAAGTAACTTAGGTACTTCATTTCTAAATGATTGCTCTGCTGCATTTTGTAAGATCGTTTCAAAACGTTCACGTTTACGTTCAAATTTATCAAACTTGATTAAGTCATGATTAGTTCATTCACTAACTAACGGAATGATTGTTGTTACTCCTAATTCAGTTGCTTTTTGTAATAATCATTCAAAACGTTCAAATTTAATTACGCAAGCTGCTAACACCACCTCAAAACCAATTTCGTGATTTTCTGGTAATTTAGCAATAATTTTAGCTTGATTATTTTCTAAAACACAACGGTAGAACTCTTTTTGATAAACGCAAATGAACTCTTTTTGTTCAATTCGAATAACTTGTAAATGTTTGAGTGTTTCTTTATTAAGTACAAAGAAATCACCATTTTTTTCAGTTACAAAAAAGCGATTCATTACTCTTCTTCCATAATTTCTTCGTATTCTTCAAGAGTTCCACGGAATAAGAAACTCTTAGTTGGTGATTTTAATTCTAAGATCACATCAGCACATTGGTTAACAAAGGCACGGTTATATGTGGTAAAAATTGCTCCACCTTTATAGTTTTTAACTCCTTCAATAACTGAGTCAATACTTTCAGCATCAAGGTGATCAAGTGGTTGATCAAGAATAATAAAATTACTTTCAAGAAGCATCATTCTTGAGAACATTAAACGTGCTTTTTCTCCCCCTGATGTTACTGAAACTTTTTTAAAGACTGAGTCATTACTAAATAACATACGTCCTAAGAAACCACGCATTCTAGCGTCATCATTTTCTCTATTTTCTTTTTCTTTGTTTTCAAGTGGTCATTTTGAAATTCATTCAAGAATAGTTTCATCAGTATTGAAATATTTTGAGTTATCGTTAGGGAAATAACTATATGTAATTGTTTGTCCTCATTCAACTGTACCATTGCTTGGTTGTCTAAGACCTACTAAACATTCAAGTAATCTTGTTTTAGCAATATCGTCATCTCCAACGATAACCATTTTTTCACCTGGACGTAATGTAAAACTTACATTTTCAAATAATGTATCTCCATTTTCATTAAAATAAGAAAGGTTTTCAACAGTTAAAATTTGTTTTCCATGATCACGGTTCATTTCTCAACGAACAAAAGGATACTTACGGTTAGAAGGTTTAATTTCATCTAATTGAATTTTATCAAGTGATTTTTTTCTTGATGTAGCTTGTCTAGATTTAGATGCATTAGCACTAAAACGTGCGATGAAGCTTTTAAGTTTTTCAATTTGAGCTTCTTTTTTAAGGTTTGATTGTTTCATCATTTCTCTAGCAAGTTCTGATGATTCTTTTCAGAAGCTGTAGTTACCTGTATAAATTTTAGCTTCGTTATAATCAATATCAACAATATGTGTACAGATTGCATCTAAGAAATCACTGTCGTGGCTAACTACAATAACAACATTTTCATAATCAATTAAAAAGTTTTCTAATCATTTAATACTTCTTAAATCAAGGTGGTTAGTTGGTTCGTCCATGATTAAAATATCTGGATTTCCAAATAAAGCTTTTGCTAATAAAACTTTAATTTTTTGATTAGCTGTTAATTCAGACATTTTTTCATTTCATTTTTCTTTTGGTATATGTAAGTTGCTAAGAAGTTCTTGTGCATCGTTTTCTGCAGTTCATCCGCCTAATTGACCATATTGATCTTCAAGTTCAGCGGCTCTTTCATAATCTTCCATCGTAGCTTCTGGGTTTGCGTAAATTTTATCTTTTTCTTCTTTGATAGCGTATAAATCGGTATTACCCATGATAACAACTTCAGTCACTTCAAAATCATCATAAGCGTTGTGATCTTGAGAAAGCACAGAAATACGTTTATTTTTTTCTTTAATAATTTGACCTGATGTAGGTTCGATATCACCTGCAAGCATTTTTAAGAATGTAGATTTACCAGCACCGTTAGCACCAATAATTCCGTATGTATTACCTGCCGTGAATTTTAAATTAACATTTTCGAATAATTTTTTATCTGTAAATATTTTGCTTAAATTTTGTACTTCTAACATTATTTTTCTCCTTTATTTGTAAGAATTTATTTAATTAAAATTAAATAATTTTTTATATTATAAATTAAAAAAAATATAGTAATAGCAGTATTTAAAGATTAATAACATAAATCTATAAAAATATTAAAAAGTGAAAACTTTCCATATTTTTATTTTTGTCATTAAAAAATACAAATATCACTATTTTTTAGTCTTAAAAGTTAAAATATGCCTAATCATATGCTTGATGAGTACTATATGTTATGATATGCAATCTAAATAAGAATATAATCAAATTGTTATTTACAATTAATAACATTTTAAGGAGAATTAAGAATGAATAAATTTTCAAAACTATTATTAACTTTAGGTAGTGCAACAGCTGCTATTACACCAATGGTTGCGGTTTCATGTAATAATGGTGAAAATGACGCAAAAGTTAAAGAATTAGAAGCAAAATTAGCTGATGCAAATTCTAAATTAACTGCTGCTAACACACAATTAGAAGAAGCGTTAAAAAGATATAACTCAGTAGCCCTAACATCTTCAAATACATGAAATAGTGTTTCAGCAGAAAAACACGCTATGGGTGTGGAAGTATACAAACAAGCAACAGCTGCTTTTGATGCTATGATCACTCAACCAAATGTATCTCTTACAAATATCAACACTTCAGGTAACGAAGTTGCAGTTACTGCTACAGAAGAAGGTAAATTCGTTCCTGTAGTATTTATGGACTTAGATGAAACAGTTTTAAATAACTTCGCTTACCAAAACTACTTAGTTGCAAACAACACAACATTTAGTTTAGACACATGACACAAATTCGTTTCAGAAGCAAGTTCAAAAGAAGTTGCTGGTGCGATTGCGTTTATCAAACACGTATGGTCTAAAGGTGGAGTTGTAATGTACAACTCAAACAGAAACCAAAACACAAGTGCTGACGGTAAAATTCTTGGTGAAGTTGAAGCTTCAAAACAAAACCTAGAAAAATTAGGATTGGAAGCTAAATTAATGCCTGAATGAATTTGATGAATGCAAGGTACAGAAAAACCAAGTGATTCTTTACAATTTAGTCAAACAAACAGAAATGTAAAAGTTTCAAAAGAAGAAAGAATGCACTACATCAATACTCACAAATTAACAATTAATAACGCACAAGTGCAATTTAAAGTTGTTATGAGAGTAGGTGATGATATTTCAGACTTTAACGATAACTTCTCAAAACAAAAAGGTATTAAATCAGTTCAAGTTGTAGAAGCTCTTACAGATCAAGCAAACGGATATGGTGTTTTATTCGGAAACACAAGCTTAGATAACAAATCTGTGTACTTTAACCCAACATCTAAATCTTGAGAAAAAGAAGACTTTTCAGCAAGTTACATTTTAATCCCTGGAAACACTTCTTACGGTAGTTGAGTAAAACAAGCACTTGGACAAAGTGCATTCAACTTTGAAAAAGCAAATAAATTACTCGAAGAATTAGGTTGAGTATTTATGAACAATTCAACTGCAACACCTGAAAAATAATTTTTATTTGCTATAGATAATTATCTTTAATATAAAAAGCTGCCTGGTTGACAGCTTTTTATTTTTTAATTTAACGTTTTATTTCTTTAGTAATTAATTCTATCTTAAATTCAGATAAATCTTTGATTTGGTCTTTAAAGTCAACAAGTGCGATGTAGAATTTTTTATTTCACTTTTTATTATTAAATGGGTTTTTTCATTCGACAGGTTTTATTAATTTTGTTGCATTATCAATCATTGCTAGATTAAATTCTTCGCTAGTTATTTTATTCAGTTTTTGGGGAACTTGTTCTGAAAAATGTTTAAAGAAATCGTAATAAACCTTTTGAAATTGCATAAAACTTGTATTGTATGTAAAATCAGTTTTTTGGATGTTATCAACAATTACTTGGATAGTTTTTGTACTTAAATCTATATCTAGATTAAAATCTTTGTAATTTAAAAAACTTCCATTATTAATTAAAATATCTAGTTCAAAAACCTTAGGATATTTTTTGTTTTTAGTAATTAAGTTCTTTTTAATCTTAGTAAATGCATTTCAATAATCATTAGCAGCTTTTTCTTTAGTACTGTCATCCATTAATTCTCTGTTTAATTCAAGAAGTTTTCAGTAATCTACTTTTTGTTTTTCTATTTGTTCTTTATTAAAAATAAAAGTCAAATATGTAGGATCTAAAAGATTAAATTCAATTGCATTACGCAAGGTGGTAAAGAACTTTTCATAATAATTTTTCTCTATATTAGTTTCATCACTAATATCATTTCTAAATTTTTGATACAAATCGGTTAAGTAGGCAGGATTAATTTGATTTACTTTTATTTCTTGAATATCAAATTTGCTGTCTTGATTATCTGAATTTATCGAATCAAAACGGTAATAAAACAAATCGTTTCTTCTGTTGTTAAAAACATTATTATTACGATCTGTAAAATTAAAATAATCAATTAAAATCGGTCAGTAAATTCTAATATTTTTTAAATATTTATCAATCACTTTTTGATAAAAGTCATTTTGACTATTATTTCTTTTTTTATTCTTTATGGTGTTTTTAATTTTTAGATCAGAACTGTTTTTAGATAGATTAGAGCTGTTAATAGGGCTATAAAAATCAAAAAAGTCATAGTAAATTTTATAATCATCTAAAAATTTTTTATTCAACTCTTGGACATTTAAGTCACGATATTTTTGCTTCAATAATCTATCATCATAGTCTGATATATAAATAAAACTATTTGGAACTGGTAGTCTAGGATCGTGTGGTTCAGGCGGAATAAACTCTTTAGGCAATATCAATTGATCTAAAAAATTTTTTAAGAGTAAAAAATAATTATTTGTTAAATTGATATTTAGTCAGTGTTCTTGTGCTTCTTGTTTTGTTCAGTCATTAATATCTCCAGAAACAAAACCTTTATAAAAAACAAATTTCAAGTTTTTTAAAATAGGGAAAACAATTTGAGAATAATTAATTCAAACTTTATCTTTTGCTGCTTTATTTATTTGTTTTCAATAACTTAAAGAATAATCAATTCTTGAAAGAACATTACGAATTAATTCTCAATCATACATTTTAGATACATTTGATGCATCTATATAATTTAGTTTATATTTATTAAAAACTTGATTATTTATGCTAGAAATATATAAATTAATCGATTTTATATCTTGTGAATGTCTATTATTAATATATTGTTTAGAATCTTCGTTAAATATTTCGATCTTTTTTAAATCAATTAGCTGTTCTTTAGATGGTTTTGTTCGTTTTTGACATGATGATGAAATCACAATAGGTGTTAATGCAAAAGGAGTTAGTAACCCTATATTAGTTATAAGAGATTTTAGTTTTTTCATATTCATCTCCTATTTGATAATAGTTACTTTGCTGTGATTAGTAGAACTATCAACAAAGTGACTAATAAATTTTATGTATTAGAAAATAATTATTAATTTATATAAATATAAAACAATTCAAATAAACTAATAATATATTTTTCTTTCTGAATTAATCTTATATATAAAAATTATAATTCTTTTCAAACACTAATTTCTTGCATTATTTAGTAATTTTCAAATAAAAAAGTAAGCAATTAAGCTTACTAAATTGTTTTGTCTGCATCTGCTTTGCCGATTTTTTTTCACTTATCAAGCAGTTCTGCTCACTGTGTTTCGTTTTCACATAATAAATAATCAACTTGATCTTGATCTTTATTTAAATCAAATTGTGGCGAAATATTGGTATTAGTATATTTAGTGTATCAATTTCTTACGGTAGTAATGTCATCTTTAACTTCATTTTCATTGATTGTAAATTTATAACTTCTCATATTTCTTTGATCTAAATTTACTTTTTCAGGATCGATATAATCTTCTTCTTCTAAAAATAAAGCTACAATGACATATCTAAAATTACCATTTAAATATGCATAAAGTTGACTTTGTTTACGGTATGATAAATCAACTTCACCAGCATCTCATTTTTCCATTTTCTTTTGACCTGCTGTTTTAATTTCTAAAATCACACCTTCTTTATGTAGCTCAGCATATTTTTGTTCTAAGAGTACTTTTTGTTCTTTTAAATAATTAGCAAGTGATAAATCACCTAAATTAATCGCTTGCTGAGTAGCTAGATGATTTTCATCCAATTGTTTTTTAAGTTCTAATTCTTTTAAAGAACACATATATCCATCAGGTACTCCACCAAAAATTGGATCTAAACCGTCAAAATAATCATAATTATAATCAGCAGCTACATAGTTAATAATTTTAGCAACATTTTTATTTGGTTGATTTTCTCTTAATTTATCAAAAATAATTGGTTCAAGCACAGTACCTGCTCGTACATATTTTTCAGCTAAAACTGGTAATTTTAGTCTAGTAATGTGACAAAAAGCACTAAACTCAGATTTAAATGGCTCGTTTTTTAATAGAATATCACCAATTGAACTTCCACCAATTTTTTTATATTTGGTTCATTTATTGTTTGAATGTAATTTTTCATATAATTCAGGTCCTAAAATTAGCACCCTATTCTCTAAATCAACTAAATAATCCTTTTTGTTATAGTATTTACGTTGTGCCATTATTTTAAAAAGTTACTGATAATAACATCAGCCATTATTTCTACGTTAGAGAAGTTTGGAGCTCAATCACGATTAATTAATACATCCATAGGAACAATGTGATCAAAACAAATATTTACTAATTTATCAAAACTAGTTTCTGTTGAGTTATCATCAACTCCAGGAACAAATTTTTGAGCATCCATAAATTTTTCAATCCGAATAGAAATAATTCTTACTTCATCACCTTCTTTTACTACATTTTGTAAACGTTGTTTATTCCCTTTGAAAAAGTCAAGTTCATTAGGGAAACGTAAATCATCAATTAAGAACAAGCTATTTTTATTTGCTTTTGAAGACTCTCCAGCAATTTCGATAATTTTGTCAAATACTTTTGAACATCAAACATTATTGTCGATGTTTCTACCTACTTCTCCCATTGCAATTCATAAAGGACGAACAATTTCTTTATCTTGTCCATTTCAATTAATTGCAGCTAAAATTGGTTCAGTAATTTGCTTAATAGGTTGTGCAAAAGATAAAATGTTGACATTATTATCAAACTCTTTTTCACATTTTTCTTTTAATTTATTACTAAGAAGTCCTTTTCCACTTCTTCTTTTTCCATTAATTAAAATAATTACGTGTTTATTGTTTTTCATTTTTTACTCCTCTTAATTTTATACTTGGTTAACTAATTATATATTAAGCTCAATCACGTAATATAAAATTGGAACACTTTTCAGTTTTTCTGAAATTTACATTCACAAATTATTCAGTTTCAATTAATAAATAATTTTTTATTTGCAAAAATCTATTTTTTAACTTATTTGCTTATTAGTATAGAAAGAACAAAATATATAAGAGTATAATTTTTATAGATAAATAATAGGAGAAGTTATGTTAAAAAGCAATATTATAAGTCTAATTAATCTTGGGACATTATCAATTCAAAGTATCAATAACACAACAACTGAGTCTGATAGCAATAAATCAGTTACTGAAAATTGATTTGAATCAGATAATATTTCTCGTTCTTTACTTTTATATTTATTTATATTAAAAAATTCAAATATCGAATTAATAAATAATATTTTTGGAACTAATTTAGAAAATAATGAAGATAAAAATAGTTTTATAAATTATTGTGCAAAATTATTAAAAGTCAATATTTTATGAGAAAAATACAAAAACATATCAACCAGATCGTTTTACCCTAACGAAATAGTCACAATAGTTGAATATCAAACTAAAGTATCAGAAATTACTGATAAACTGCAAAAAATTTATGATGAACCTAATAATAGATATAAAAATTATCACCAACCACTTCAAGGTTTAATATCAATTTTTAATTTCTTAATGCCTTTTAATGCTATTACACAAGGAATTAATGGAATAACTATTAACGGAATAACCACAACATTAACGCATTTACTTGATAATCAAATATTTAAGTTAGTTGCATCTGATATCGAAAAAATTATAGGTAAAATTTTTAATACATCCATAAAGGATGCATCATCATTTCATTTGTGACAAGAGTTTAGAAAAGAGTTAGAGAATCCAAATTATTTTTGAAATGAACTTAAAAAATCATTGCAAACAAATGAAACAGAATTTATTAGCAAATTGGAAAATGAATTTATCAAATTAGTTTTTAAATGAATTTTTGAAAAAAGTCGTTCTGAATTTTGTGAAGGTTATAAGGTACCAAAACAAAATGAAGTTAAACAAGATTGAAGATATACCTATTTTCCAGAATTCTTAGGTAAAAAAGAAAGTTCTGCATCAATTGCTCAATTACTATTAGAAATATGAAAAATATCTGCAGAGTCAAATATTTATGATAAAAAACCAACACAATGACAAACAGATAACAAATTATCTGATTTACAATCATATGTATTAAGAGAGATGAATTTAACCGATGATTTTTTAGCATATTCTAATAACTTTATGGATTTATTTGTAAAACTAATTGATAGATACAATTTTTGATACTCTATGGCTATAAAAACACAAAAAGTAGAAAATGCACATAAATTTACAGAGCTTGAAAAAAGATATATTAATTTTAGAGTTGTTGAATCATTAATAAATTTAAAAATGATTTTTAGAATTTTATTCAAAGACGAAATTATAAGTAAAAATATATCTGAAAATATCAATAGCTTAATTAAAATCTTTTCTCTTGGAGTTGCTGATATTAATAATCGAGACTTTTTTAAGGAATATCAAGTAGGTAGAGATATTTTAAATTTAATTAAGGAACATTAAAATGGAAAAACTTAAAAACTTATTTATACTTAAAAATCGATACTTATTCGTTTGATATTCTTTATTATTTACTTTAATTACTTTTAATATTTTAGCAGCTACAATCACGCTTTATTACACTATTAAATCAACATCAATCACTCAAAATTTACTATTTTATATTCTAATGTCTATTTTGCTAGCTTTTCTAATTTGTTTAGTTTTTATCATTATTTTCAATCTAAAAAAAATACAAAATAATCAAATAACAATGTTTTCATTTGTTAAAGAGTTTTTAATAAATTTAGCAAGAGTCGAAAATTGAACTAATAAGGAATTGTATCAAGAAATTATTAACACTCAAATTTGAAGAAAAAGAATTCTATTCCCTTTATATATTAGTGCAACCTTTGTACTTGAACTATTTCTTTTTAATGTTTTTAATATGATTTTTACATTCATCGTAAACACCAAAATATTAAATTACGTTGGAATTACAATTACTTGCATAATGTTTGTATTAGACTTAATTATCTTAATTTTGATTTTAATAAAAGCAAATCGTTTTAAAAGCAAATTATTAAATTGTGATGATTTAATTTCAACAAATCAAACACATCAAATTAAAGATAATTTAAAATCGCAAGGTGTTTTAAATAATTATGCAAAAAACAAAGGAAAAATTGTTTGAAATTTATTAAACATTTCAATAATTACAATCATAGAAATAATACTTATATTTACTTTAATTTACACTAACTATTTATATATTTCAATTTCGATACTTATCCCTATTGCTATTTGTATATTGTTGTTAGGTTATATTCCGCTTGGTGTATACAACTTTAGTAAATTAGAAATGGGTAATAAAAATACTAATGAATTTAATGCCTCATTAAACTTTAGAGAATCAAAATATCTTTCTGCTACTCGTTATGTTTACTTTAACTTTTCTAATGATTTAAAACAAACAAAAACATTAAACGAACTAAAGATAAAATCTAATATTAAAATTAAAAAATACTTATTAAGTAGTATTTTTACTTTAATAATTACATACTTAATTTTTATAATTTGATTTATGGTATTACAAAACGGATTTGCTAGCTTTGAAATTTTCATAATATTAATGTTGGGTTTACCATTTATTATGATAGTTTTAGGTTACATAATTATATCTACTAACATTGAAAATCAATTTTTAGCTACACAAAACAAAATCTTAAACAAATACACTAAGAATTAAGAAATATCAAAGGTGAAAATTTAATTTGTTTAAAAATAAACAATTGAAATATCAAAATGTATTAAACTACAAAATCAGGTGCTCATTGAGAGCACCTTTTTTAAGTAAACAATTAATTTCTAACTGTGCAACAATTTTAACAGTGTTGTTTTTACTTCAAAAGAAGTATTAATGAATAAATAAACAGAAGTAAAACCATTCAAAGCTCAACTTGAAAAGTTAGATGATGAATTAAATAAGTTTAATACTAACTCAATTAATATAGGAAGTGATAACGGTAATTTAATTAATGAATTACAAACTAAACTTAACGAAGTTAGAGATAAATTAGATGAAGTTAATAATGCTATTTTAGCTGAAAATAAAGTTGAAATTGAGAACCAAAAATTAGAGCTAGATAGTAAATCAAAAGAACTGCAAGCAAAAGTTAAAGAAATTCAAAGTAAAACAGCAGAGATTAATGATTTAAAACAAAAACTACAAGAATCAAATTCTAATAATGCAGAAATTGATAAGGTATTAAACGAAGCAAAAGCTAAATTTGATTTAGCTAAAAATAAAATTAGTGAAATTCAAAACGCATTAAGTAATTCAACAAATAAAAATAATAAAGCAAATGATTTTGCTAATTTAAAAAACAAGGTAGTTGCTGATATTCTAGCTAATGCAAAAACCACTGATAAAGTTAATAAAATTAACGAATATTTAACTAAAACAAATGAGATTTATTCAACTTTAACTGGAATTATTAAAGATATTGCAAATAGCGAGACAACAAGAGCTAATAATGAAGCAAACAATGCAAATAATAATAGGTTATATTGATATAGCGATTATCTTGCTGAAAAAAGAAGAGCAGATGAACTACAAAAAAAGGTTGATGATTTACAAAACGAAATTAAAAAATTAAAAGAAAAACCAACTCCAAAACCAGTACCAGAACCAAAGGTTGTGGAACATTCAAAAACAGCTATTTGAGATAACTGGTTCGAACATTCATTATTAGGAAATAGTTCTGCAGAATATTCAACCAGAGAATGAGAAAACTGTTTTAATAACTTGTATTACCACACATCGCATAACTTCACTAATCTTTGAATAGATGAAAGTGGAAATATGCTCGATAAGTCAATTGATAAAATTAACAATTGAACTATTACACCACGAAATTTATTTATTAACTATACAAACGATTTAGGTGGTTCATACTTTTTATCATCAGACATTAAAGATTCATATAGCAGTACGTGAAGTGCTAATTATGAATTTAGAGTGGATGAAGACTTCGTTATGCATAAGAATTGAAAATTATTAGAGCAAAGAGCAAGTGCGTATGGTGAAAATTCAGTTGTCGTGGAAATGGGAGAAGGTGTCGGTACAAAAGGTAATGTAATTTGAAATAATATTGAAAAGAGCTTAACATATACTGTAAATGAATTTCCATTTTTAGTTTATATTCCATTGTTCGGTGAAGACAAAAATAATGTTTTAGGATTTATGGAGTTAAGTACACAAGAATATAACTCACCAGCTGAATATACAATCAAACATACCGAAAAAACTATTTCAATTTCAAAAGATAGTGGACCAGCACTGGACTTACAAAATGAATTAGAATATGTACGAACAATATGAAAACCAAATACTGTTGATAATCATCAATTCTACGGATGATATAGTGATGAAAGCGATGGAGTTGAGTTTGATGCTGATTTTCACCGAGTACGTGCAGATTTCAATAGTGCAATTTTAGTCCCTAAATTTGGTAATATTAATTTAGTTAAGTAATTTATTTGAAAGCACAGTTTTTGTGCTTTTTTTCTTAAATATTTAGAAAAAGTTATATAATTTTTATATATAAAAATTATATAAAAAAGGATGAGTAAGAGTTATGAAAGCTTTAAAATGAGTATTTTTAGGTGGTGTAATTGCTTCTGCACCAGTTAGTTTAATCTCTTGTGTTGATGTAAAACAACAAGAATTAATTAAAAATAATGAAGAAAGTTTAGCTTTATTACAAAATAAATTAAGTTTAATTAAAAGTAAAAAATTAGCAGAGATTAACCTTTTAATTGAAAATAAACTAGAGAGCTTAAAGTTAAAAACAAAAAGTAATAATTTCAAAGATGAAGCAGAGTATAAAAGTTTAATTAACTATGTAAATAATTTTCAACTGATAAAAAATAAATTTAGCAAAATTAATATAAATGATTTGTATTACACTAGCTTAATTGGTTTATTAGAAAATAAGGATGCATCTAATATAATTCACGAAGCAATCTTAAAAGAGCTAATGTCTTTAAGAGATTACTTCACTACGGAAGATCATTTGTGATATCAAATAGAACAACGTTTGAACTTTTTTATTAAGAATTACAAAAACAATTCAAAACCTAAATATATCAGCTGGGGAATTGATGATGAAAATAAATTCAGTATTGAACCAACTAAATTTATCTCCTTTACATCAAAAGACAAGTTCGAATTTAGCGATGAAAATATGCTTGAATGAATTAAGTATTACCACTCTATTAAATGAATTAAATTCGATCCTAAAGATAGTATCGATGCAATTAAAGATGAAAATGTAATTGCATTAAATGATTATAAAAAATATACAGGTGCAAATAGAGAAAGAATGCTTGATGCATTAGAAATTAAGGATACAATTGATTATTCTAAACCAACCTACCAAGGAATAACCGAACAACACTACGAAGCATATTCAAATGACTTTCCAGTTTCTGATTTTGACATACGTTTATTAGACTTATTCTCCTTACCTAATTTTTATGTTAATAAATATTTATCTTTTAAAGTATTGAAGACTAATGCAAAAAATATTGATGTACTTAAACCTTGAATGGAACAATGAAAAAAGATATTACCAAAGATTATTTCTAAAAATTGAACTGATGAGCAAAAAATTAAAGCTGTTGCATTATTTATTTGTACTAACGCAGTTTATTTATATAATAGTTCATTAAGACAAAATACAAGAGAAGAAGTTAATGTTAACGATAACCATATATTTTCTCCAGTATCTATTTTTGAAAATTCAAAAGATTTACAATGTCTTTCATATTCTTTAAATTTTGCTTATGCTTTAACGCTTTTAAATATTCCAGTAAACATCGAGACTGCTTCACTTCTTGAATTAGACTCACAAGTACACGCATATAATGAAGTATTTTTAGATAATAGATGAAAAGTTGTGGATGTGACGTGAGCAGATAATCTAGAGAACTTTAAATGAGAACAACAAAATTACGAAATAGATTTAAATAAATTAATTACTGAACGAAGCGATGAAATAAATGCTGATAAAATTTTGCTCTTTAATTCTTATCAAGCTGTGTTAACTCACTTTAAAAACCCAAACGAATATGAATACCCAAAAATTAATGATGAATACAATAAATTAAAACATTTATTTAAAAAATAAAATGTTTTAAACTTTGAAAGAACGATAAAGATAACTAAAAAAACAAAAGCACTCAATTAATTTTGAGTGCTGTTTTTGTACTTTTTTAGGTTTAAAAGTATATAAAAAGCAAGTGAACTAACACTTGCTTGTCGTTTCAATTCTTGGTGTCGTTATCGCATATAACATAACACTTATTGACCCGATAACTAGTGACTGCAAACGACTACAGTATGTTCTAATAATAGAACAACAAATAAGCATATATATTATATCAAAAATTAACTCTTTTTATTGAAAAAACCGATTCTAATAGCGTATTTGATATTGGGCTTGGTTTCTAATGACTTATATTTTTCACTATTTAATGAACCATATTTAATTGATTTTAAAGTTAAGAAAATATAACATTTATTGTTTTGATATTTAGGTTTTATTATATCGTGATAAGTTGTATCAAAGGAAATTCAATAGTTTTTAGATTGATGAATTAAAACTGTTTCACCGTGAAAGTTATTTACTTTACTATTTTTATTTTCATTAACTGCAATAAAATTAAAGAATTTAGTAAATGATTCACCTTTATTTGTTGAATTCTCATACTCATTTAAAAAATGATTTCAAGCAGATAATTTAGATATTAATTTTCCAAAAATTACTTCTTTATTACTTTTTCATCTGCTATTAAATAATTTCGTAATATTAAGTTTTCTTTCTTTTAGTAAATTAATCATTTCATCAGCTTTAAGTTTATAACATATCGGTAAGTCTTGAATACCTAATGAATGTGGAATAAATTTATCATCTAAAAACAAAATTAATTTATTTTCACATTTATGTTCTTTATGATAAATACACGAATTAACATAAATTGATATATTTTTAGTCTCATCAAATAATTTTTGTATTCTATCGTATGTACGGTAAATGTTCTTTTCTAAATTATTTATTTTATTACTGCTTTTAGTCATATTAAATTAATTATACTTAAATAAAATTAAGTATCTCACCTTTTAAGTTAAATTAAACAACATAGTAAATTACTCTTACCTTACCTACCAAGGAATAACTCAAAAACAAAAGCACTCAATTAGTTTTGAGTGCTGTTTTGATTCTATGAATTTCACTTTAAGATATCATCAAGATTAATATTTGCTGTTCGATTAATTTCTGCGACTGTCTTACTAAATTTTTCATAGTTTTTAGAAAAATAGGCTTTCAACAACTTATAAAGATATAAAAATATCATTTTTTAAATGCAAATGTGGAAACATTTAGCATTTTTTTATGGTTATGTTTTCATAATGGTTGGAATTGTGATTTTTTTGAGTAAAATATTTTTTGCATATGCATATATAAATAATATTATGTCTATATGTTTATTGTCGAATATTAAATTAATATACAGAAAGGAAACCATGAGCACTTTATTCAAAGGTAAGCTTTTTGCTAAAGGTAAAAAGCAAGAAAAAAGCAAGAATAATAGTGGTTCAAATAAGGTAAAGAAAGTTTTATCAAAAATTTCTGGTGCTTTTATGCTTCCAATCTCAGTTATGGCGATTGGTGGACTTTTCTTAGGAATTGGTGCTGCGATTAGTTCAAACGCAGGACAAAATGAAAGCCTTAGAATCTTTGGTGAATTCATTACTCAATTAGGAAACCCTATTTTCTACTCATTACCATTATTATTCGCAGTAGCATTCGTTATTGCGTTTACTGATGAAGCTGGGGTTGCGGTATTTGCTACTATTATTGGATACTTAGTTTTCGTATCTATTCAGTCAGTATTTATTTTCGATCAACCTGCTTCACAAATGGTAAACGAAGACACAAATATTTTACAATCAGGTAAAGATTGAAACATCACAATTGGATTATTAAATGATGCTGCATCTAATAAAACATATTTATCACCTGATTTTGCAAATCTTAATATTTCAGTGGTTGACGGTCACTTAGTAATCAACGATAATATGAAAGTATTAGTTGATAACCAATTAACAGACTTAAACTCATTACTTACAAATGGTGCTGTAGTTAAATCAGTTGATTTTGTAACTACTACAGGACAAAAACTTTCAGCAGTTGTTTCATCTAATGGAACAAACGTTGTAGTTAACAAAACTATCGAAGGATACAAAGTTCTTTTCGGTGGTGCTGGTAGAGATCCTCAATCTCTTTCAAAATTAGTTGGATACTCACTTGGAGTTAAATCACTTCAAACATCAGTATTCGGAGGTATTGCTGTTGGTCTTGTAATGCAATACTTATACGTAAAATTACACACAATTAAATTACCTGCTGCTATTTCATTCTTTGGTGGAAAAAGATTCGTTGCACTTGCAGCTGTTCCAGCAATGACTGTTTTAGCTTTCTTATTCTTAATCTTCTGACCATGAGTTGGTTACGGATTAAGTAAATTCGGTTCAGCTTTAGGATCAGCTAAATACGTTGACTCATTCATTTTCGGATACGTAGAAAGAGCGTTAGTTCCATTCGGATTACACCACGTATTCTACGCTACATTATGATACACACCAGTTGGTGGTGACGTTGATGCTGAACTTACAAACTTTGTTAACGCTGTTGCACAAGCAACAAAAGAAAACAAAGCAGCTGACACAATTATTCACGGAATGAAATTAGCTGATGCACAAGCTTTAATTGCTTCAGATAACTTCAAATCATTCCAAAACTTCGTTACTACAAATGCTAACGTTTTAGCTGGAGATTCAACAATCTCACTTAACATTATTAAATACGAACAAAACACAATTGGAGATATTCCAGTATTTGATTTCTTAGCAAACCAATTAGGAATCAGAGTTGGTAGATTCATGGACGGTAAGTTCTCAATTATGATGTTTGCTTTACCAGCTGCTGCTGTAGCTATGGTATATGCAGCACCTAAAGAAAACAGAAAAGTTACTTTAGGAACTGTACTTCCAGCAGGTCTTACATCATTAATTACAGGGGTTACAGAACCTATTGAATTCACATTCTTATTCTTATCACCATTATTATTCTGAGGATTCCACGCATTTATGGCTGCTACATCATTCTTAGTAGCAAACTTAATGTCAGTGCACATCCCAATGGCATTCTCAGGTGGATTACTTGATATGCTTATCTACGGAGCTGTTAACGTTCAAAAAGGAACACACTTCTGATGACCACTTGTTGTAGGTCCAGCATACTCAGCTATCTACTTCGGATTCTTCTTATGATACATTAAATACAAAAACCTTGACACACCAGGTAGAGGTGGAAACACTAAATTATTCACAAAAGCAGACTTTAAAGCTGCTAAAGCAAATGAAGGTGGTGTTGATCAACAAGCTTTAAATATTGTTTTAGCAATGGGTGGACTTGATAACATTACAGCATTTAATAACTGTGCTTCACGTTTAAGATACGACGTTAAAGACAAAGATAAAGTTAGTGTAGATAAATTAAAAGCAGCAGGAGCATTCGGAGTTCAATTCGTTGGTGAACACCACGTACAAGCAATCTTCGGACCAGCTGCTGAACAAATTAACGCTAAAATTAATTCACAAAGACAAGTTCTTGCAGATTACTTAGCTAAAAACCAAGAATTAACTCAAAGTGATGAATTTGAAGCTGTTAACGAAGCAGTTCAAGCTTCAGAACAACCACAAACATACGAAGAATTAATTAACCCAGTTACAATTTCAACAGTAGCTAGAGGTAAAATTATTCCTATGAATGAAGTTGCTGACCCAGTCTTTTCATCAAAAGCAATGGGAGATGGTTTCGCAGTTCAATTTGACGCTGAAAAAACAGGAAATGTTTATTCACCAGTTGAAGGGGAAATTACACTTGTATTCCCTACAAAACACGCATACGGAATTAAAACAAAAGAAGATGTACAAATTTTAGTTCACATCGGAATTAACACTGTATCACTTCAAGGTGAAGGATTTACACCTAAAGTTCAAACAGGTGATAAAGTTAAAGCAGGTGACTTACTTGCTGAAGTTGATTTAGAATTAATCAAAGAAAAAGGATTAGTATCAGATCCAGTTGTTATTATCCTTAATGAAGGAAAACACAACCAATTTGAATTCACAAACACATCAATGAAAGCTGACACAACAACAACAGAAGTTGGTCAAGTTAAATAGTCACTATTAAATAGAAGTTTCAGTTACGGCTGGAACTTTTTTTATGCCTTTTTGGTTTAATAATAGCAGGACAACAGCAAAATAAAACGTACCCTAAATAACTCTAGGATACGCAATAATTAATTAAACTTATTATTTAACATAAAAACAAATAGATACGATAATTAAAGGTAATGTAATTATAAATGAAATAAGTAAAACAAAGTAAAAACCAAAGTTACTTTTTATTGGTTTATTCTTTTGTTTTTCTGCTTTTTGTTCTTCCATTCGAAGAAAGACTCTTTTTTCTTCTGGAGTCATTTTCTTCATTTTACGTTCATTGCGAAACTTCTTATTTGTATCTAATGTTTCTTTGGTTTTGTTGATTGTGTGTCTTAAGAACCCTCATTTAAAAACTAGAATTAATAAATCAATAAGAAAAACAATAAGTGAAGAAACCGAAAAACTATCAAGCAATCTTTGTGATACTTTTACGTTTATATAGTTTTTATAACCTAAAAAATAAATTAGTAAGAATAAAACTAATCAAAATAATGCAAAAGAACAAACAATAGTATAAAAGCGTTTTGATTTAAATTCAAAACGCATTTTTTCTTTTAATTTACTTAGCATTATTTTTTACTACTTTTTTAGTAGTTGTTTTTGTTTGTTCTTCTGTTTGAACTTTTTTAGGTCTACCACGTTTTTTAGGTGTGGTTTGAACAGTTTCTTCTGTAGTTGTTTTTTTAGCTTTAGTTTTATTTACCTTTTTAGTTTCAACACTTGCTGGTTCTTGGTTTTGAACTTTTTTAGGTCTACCACGTTTTTTTGGAGCAGCAGGTTGAACTTCTTGCTGAGTTAATTCGTTTTCTTGTGGTTCAGCTTTAGAAACTTGTGGTTTTTCAACAATTTCTTCGTGATTTGCTTGTTGTTCGATAAAACTATTTTCAGCAACATTATCTTCTAATTGTTGATTTAAATTAAGTTCTTTTTCAATATCACGAATTTGTTGTTCAAGTTCATTTAATTCAGCTTTAGCATCTTCAAGATTTATTAATGCTGTACCATAAATTAAAGCAGCACCACCAACTGTTCCTTCTTCTTCAAATCTTGCAGAAGCTGCTTCATATTCACTTTGTAAGTGTGAAATTTTAATTAAAAGTTGTTTTCTTTCATATTCTTTATTATCTAATGATTTTTGTAAACCAAGAAGTCTATCTTCTTCCATTTGTTTTCCAACTGGTGAATAGAAAATACTTTCATCAATTTCAACTTTAACTGGTGATTTCACTTCAATATTAACTTCTGGCTCAATTTCTTTTGGTTGCTCTTCTTGTGGTTCTGCAACTTCCTCTTTAACTTCTTCTTTTGCTTCTTCTTCAATTTCGCTTAAACGACGTTTAATTGAGTGGTATAGGTCAAGAAGTTGTTGTTCTTGTGTTTCAATATCTAAATATGGATCGAAGTAGTAAGTACGAGCAATTTGTTGGAATACTTCATCATTTCTAATATCTTTAGTAATGATTGATTGTTTTCCAATTCTATGACTAAAGATTTTTAGCATTACACCATATGCAATGTTTTCAAGCATATAGTTAAAGGTTTTAGTTCCTTCTTCAGTATAAACTTGGTATGGATTTTTTTGTGAATATTGCACAAGGTTAACGTTTGAACGTAATTTGTCCATCTTGTTAATATGTTTTTGTCATTTTTCATCTAAAGTAGATAAAATAATATCTTTCTCAATTGCTTCAACTTCTTCTAATGAAGCATTTTGAACCGCATTATCTTTTCAGTGTTTATAAACAGTTAAAATTACGTTTGAAATATATTCTGGTAAATCATGTTCGTGAATTTTTTGAATTTCATTTAAATCAAAATGGAATTTAACCAATTTACCGATGTTTTCATTTAAGAAGTTAACTAAAGCTTCATAATTATAAGTTTTATTATGTAAGTAGTATTCTCCGCTACGAACAATTGATTTAGCTGATGATTCAATCATTCTTCGAACAATATAATCAACATTAAAGCTATTTAAGATTAAATCTCTTTGTGAATAAATAAGATCTCTTTGTTGACGAATAACGTCATCATAGTTTAAAACAGATTTACGTGAGTCGTAGTTAAATCCTTCAATTTTCTTTTGAGCTTGGTTAAATGCAAAACGTAAGTTTTTATTTGTGATTTCTTTACCTTTTTCAGTTTTATAAGCATCAACAAAACTTTCGTGGTTTGAGAAACGTTGCATTAATTGATCTTCAAGAGAAACGAAGAACTTACTTGTTCCAACATCACCTTGACGTCCACTCCGTCCACGAAGCTGATTATCAATTCTACGTGATTCGGCTTTATCGGTTCCAAGCACATATAAACCACCTAAGGCAATTGCTTCTTTTGAAGGTTTAATGTCAGTTCCACGTCCAGCCATATTTGTAGCAATAGTAACAGCTTTTACTTGACCAGCTTGAGAAATAATTTCAGCTTCTGAAGCATTTTGTTTTGCATTTAAGACTGTATGAGGAATACCACGATTAATTAAAATTTTGTGTAAGATTTCTGAATCTTCAATTTGAGCAGTCCCGACTAAAACCGGTTGCCCTTTTGCGTATAACTCAGCAATTTTATCAGCAGCTGCATTTCACTTATCTTCGTATGTAGCAAAAATAGCATCTGGTTCATCAATCCGAGCAATTGGTCTATTTGTTGGAACAACATTAACACGCATATTGTAAATATCAATAAATTCTTGTTCTTCAGTTTTACCTGTTCCTGTCATTCCACAAAGTTTCTTGAACATTCTGAAAAAGTTTTGGTATGTAATTGTAGCTAAAGTTTTTGTTTCAGGTTCAATTTCAACCATTTCTTTGGCTTGTAATGCTTGTTGAAGTCCTTCTGAATAACTACGACCATCCATAATACGACCAGTAAAGGCATCAACAAGTTCAATTTTTCCTTCACGCACGATGTATTCAACATCACAACGCATAACTTTGTGAGCTCTTAAAGCGTTAGAAATTAAGTGAACTGTTTCAGAGTTTTCAATATCGTATAAATTCTTTACTTTGTAAAATGCATTTGCTTTCGCAATCCCTGAGTGAGTTAAGTTAATCGCTTTAGATTCATCATCAATAACATAATCTTGTGGCCCTAAAGTACGCACAAATTGATCAGCTGCAAAGTAACTAGAAATATCTTCTTGTTCACCACCAGAAATAATTAACGGTGTTTTAGCTTCATCGATTAAAATTGAGTCTACCTCATCGATTAAACAGAATTGCAATCCACGTTGTACTTTTTCACTTGGTGATTTAACCATATTATCACGTAAATAGTCAAATCCTAATTCTGAGTGAACTGAATAAGTAATATCACAAGCGTATGCTTCACGTTTATTTGTCGGATCCATTTGAGCTTTGTTGATTCCAACTGTTAAACCTAAGAAGTTAAACACTTGTCCCATTTCTTCAGCATCACGCTCACTAAGGTACTCATTAACTGTTGAAACAATCGCTCCTTTACCTAAGAGTGCGTTTAAATAAACTGGTGCAATTGAGGTAATTGTTTTACCTTCACCAGTTTTCATTTCCGCAACAGAACCTAAATCAAGTAATAAACCACCTAACATTTGCACATCATATGGACGTTTTCCTAATACACGTTTTGTAGCTTCACGTGAAACGGCAAAAACATCATTTCGAATATCATCAAGAGTGTAGCCTTTAGCTAATAAATCTTTGAAAAATTGAGTTTGAGCTTGTAATTCTTCGTCAGTAAATTTTTCAACGATTTTTTCAATCTCATTAATTTTCTTTAATGATTTTTCGGCAATTTTCATTTCAGCGGTTTTAAAATCAAAAAAATCTCTTATTTTTTTCATAATTGTTTTAATTATACCGACTTTTGCGGATTTTCAGTGCAGTAAATAAGTTATTAATAGAAAATAATTATTTTTAATTTCAAAGGAAAAATATTACTACTCAAATCCAATTTTAATCATTAAATAAGTGATATTTTAATATAATTAAAGCAATAAATTTTTAGAGGTAAATTATGCAAAAAAAATTAGTGAGCGGAATTAAGCCAACAGGAGATTTAACTCTTGGAAATTATATTGGTGCAATCCGTAATTTTATTCAACTTCAAGACCAATATGAATCATACTTTTTCGTAGCTGACCTACACGCTTTAACTACAGGTACAGTAGATTCAGCAGAACTTAGAAAAGGTCGTAAGACAATTGTTGCTCTTTACCTAGCTTGTGGACTTGATCCTGAAAAAGCTACAATTTTCTACCAATCACAAGTAGAAGCACACGCGATGATGCAATGACTTTGTGCTTCTGAAACCACTGTTGGTGAACTGCAAAGAATGACACAATACAAAGATAAAGCAAGCAAATTAAAACAAACCAACGGAACTAACAAGATTCCAACTAACTTATTAATGTACCCAACTTTAATGGCTGGCGATATTCTTTTATATAACCCTGATATTGTTCCAATTGGTGAAGACCAAACTCAACACTTAGAATTAACTAGAAATATTGCCGAAAGATTAAATTCAAAATATAACACGCTATTTACTTTACCAGAGGGATACGTACCAAAAGTAGGTGCTAGAATTAAATCTTTAACTGATCCAACAGCTAAAATGTCTAAAAGTGAGCACGGAACTAAATCTACAATTTATCTTTTAGAAAATCCACAACAAGCTTATAACAAGATTATGAAAGCTGTAACTGATTCAGAAGGTAAAGTATATATTTCCAAAGATAAACCTGGAATTTTAAACCTTCTTAATATTTACGCTGCTTTAACAGATATTTCTGTTGAAGCTGCTGCAGAAAAATTCAAGGATGCAGACTACAAGCAATTTAAAGAAGCAGTTGCAACTGAAGTTAAATGCTTACTTGAAAACATTCAATCTAAATATAATGAAGCTTTAAAAATAGTAGACAAAATCACTGATGATGGAGCTATGAAAGCTAGCTATATTGCAAATAAAAACTTAAATAAAGTAATGAAAAAAATGGGACTTTACTTTAAGAAATAAAAACTCATTAAAAAAGACAAGAAATATTTTAGTCAGACATTATTTATGTGTCTGATTTTTTGTTTTAAGTTATTTTTACTATAACTAGTCAAAACACCTTAAAACAAGTATTAAATAAATGTAATTTCCACAAAATTCAAAATGCTCTAAAAGATGTAGAGTATAAAAAGAGAAAACAAGTAGTCAATATGATTAAACCAATATACAATGCTGAAACAAAGCATGAAGCATTGGTTAAATTTATTGAATTCAAAGAAACTTATTTAAATAAATATCCAAGAATTGTTCTACAAATAGAAAAGTCATTAGATGAAATGCTAGTGTTCTTTGAACTGCCAAAATGAATAAGAAAATACATTTATACAAATAATATAAGTAAGAATTTTAATTCAGCATTTAGAAAGTACGTAAAAGAAAAATGCTCATACGTAAACGTACAAGCATTCAATTCTCTTACTATTTTAGCAAGCATAAGAATAACACGTACTTGAAATTCTAGAAAATTAGGAAATGAATAACAAGTACGTTTATATTGTGCAATTTTTTAACGTGTTTTAGATGGAAAACACATAATTTGGCCTACTCCCAAACAATTTGTAATTTTATGAGCCAAACAAACTATATTCAAAGTATTCTTATGTATTCTTAGAATCATTTCACTAAAATATTTAAGAACACGAAAATAGTAAAATAACATCACTTATGTGATGTTACCTATATATAAATAAATTAAGCTTGTTCTTGATCTACATAAATTGAGTAGTAAACATTAATAACTTGTAAAAAGTCTGCGTTAGTGAATTCTTTAGTTAATTTCTGTTCTAATTGACTAAGTTTTGTTTCAACATCTTTAGCAACTGTTTTACCAGCTTTTTTATCAGCAGCAACTTGTGCTTTTGATTCTTTAATTAATTCTTTAGCCATTGCTTTTTCTGTTTCGTTTGCTGGTTGAGCAGCAACTTTTTTAGCTGCTTGTTCTAATTCGTATGATGCTTTTAACACTTCTTTAAGGTTATTATCTTTAGAAGCTTTAATAATAACATCATATAATGCTTTGTTTGTTTTATATTCTAAGCTTGAAACCATTTGGTACATCTTAGTTTCAGCTTCGATTGATGAAAATGTCGCAACTGGGTTTTCTTTGTTTTGTGCAATTGCATCATCAATTTTTTCTTCTAATGTTGTTTTAGAAGATGAATCAATTAATTCAGCTCATGCTGCAATAGTTTTTGCATTAATAATTTCTTTTTCTAATTTTACAAGTTCTGGGTTTTTAACTTTTTCTTCTTGAATTTTTAAGTCAAGTTTAGCACCAACTAATTCAACTTGTAATTTATCAGCTTTAGCTTTTAAATCTGCTTTTTCCTTTTGTAATGCTGCTACTTGTTTTTGAAGTGTTTCGTTATTTTCGTTAGCTTCTTTAAGTTGTTTTGTAGCTTCTGCAAGTTTACTTTCTGTCTCAGCAAGTTTTGATGTTAAAGCAGCTTTTTCTGTTTCTAATTGAGCGATGTTAGCTGCTTTTTCTTGTAATTTAGCTTCAGCAGCTACTTTAGCTTTTTGAGCTTCATCTAAAGCTTTAGCAACTTCTGCTTTAGATTTTTCTAATTCTGCTTTAGAATCGTTTAAACCTTTAGCACTTGTTTCTTCTAAAGTTTTAATTTTATTTTCTAATTCTTCTTTTTTTGTAGTTAATTCATCGATTTGACTTTTTGAATCATCTTTTGCATCTGCTAATTGTTTATCGATAGCAGCTTTTTCTGCTTGAGCTTTTTTAAGTTCTTCTTGAACTTTTACTAATGCTGCAATTTTATTTTCTAATTCTGTTTTATTTTTAGTTAATTCTTCAACTGTTTTTGAGTGTGTTTCAACTGTTGCAGCTAATGTAGCTTTTTCTGTTTCTAATTGAGCTGCTAATGTTGTTTTTTCATTAAGTTTGTTTTGTAATTCTTGTACTTCTGCTGCTTTTTTGTCATATTCACTACGTTCAACTTTATCATCATTACATGATATTGCTGTTAATGGTAATACTGTTGAAGCAACTGAACCTAGTGCTAAAAAGCATTTAAATTTTTTATTCATTTTTCTCCTTATTTCTCATTTTTAAAATGATTACTATATAATTTTAATAAATCAAATTTTGTTATAAAATATTTTCAAAAACTTTCAAGTTTTTTAATACTACCGTGTAGTAATAAACGTTTTAATGATTTTTCTAAAAAACCAAAAAATGTAAATATTGATTTAAAAAAATACTTAAATATACTTTTTTAAATTGCAAATTAACCTTTTCAAAAAAAAAAAAAAAATAAAGTGAAATTTATTTACGTTTTTTGGAATTAAAAAGGTTTACAAAACTAAAAAGTTATATAATAACGATACCTAAAAAATAGGAGATAAAATGAAAGCTAATAAACATTTAAACCATACAACAAGCCACCTTTTAGCTGCTGCTGTACTTAGACTTTATCCAGACACAAAATTAGGGTTTGGACCAGCAACAGAAGAAGGTTTTTACTATGATTTTGAGTTCGCTAATCCTTTAACAGATTCAGAACTTCCTAAAATCGAAAAAGAAATGAAAAGATTAGCATCAAGAAACTTAGAAATGAAAGAAGTTTCAATTGATGAATATGATTTTACAGACAAACCATACAAAAAAGAACTATACGATGAATTAGTTGCTAAAGGTGAAAAAGTTACATTTTATGCACTTGTAGATCCACTTAATCATGAAGTTGTTTTCGTTGACTTATGTGCTGGTGGACACGTTGAATCAACTAAACACATTAAAAACTTTAAATTATTATCATTAGCTGGAGCTTACTGAAGAGGAAACAGCGATAACATTCAATTAACAAGAATTTACGGTACTTCTTGAGATACAAAAGAAGAACTTGAACAATACTTAGAAATTCTTAAAGATAGAAAAGAAAGAGATCACCGTAAAATTGGTAAAGAATTAAAATTATTCACATTTAACAAACTTGGTGGTCAAGGTTTACCATTCTGATTAGAAGATGGTATGTACATCCACAACGAAATTCGTAAATTAGTTTTACAAATGGATCGTAAATATGGATTTACAGAAGTTTTAACACCACACTTTGGTGAAGAAGAACTTTACAGAATTTCAGGGCACTTAGCTCACTATAAAGATGATATGTTCCGTCCAATCGTAGTTGAAAACGAACGTTTAATTCCTCGTCCAATGACTTGTCCACACCACATTATTTGTTACAACACAGAAAAACGTTCATACCGTGATTTACCTATTAGATATTCTGAACAATCTCAACTTTACCGTTATGAAAAATCTGGTGCTTTAACAGGTCTTGAACGTGTACGTGGAATGCTTCTTACTGAAGGACACTTATTTGTTCGTAAAGATCAAATTGCTGAAGAATTCAAATCAATGTACAGCTTAATTAAAGAAACATTAGAAATTTTCAACATTGAAATTTCATACATCTCATTAAGCTTAAGAGATCCAGAAAATAAAGATAAATACTACGAAGATGATAAGATGTGAAACGAAGCAGAAGATCAACTTAGACAAGTTCTTAATGAACTAGGTGTTGAATATGAAGAAAAAGTTGGTGAAGCTGCTTTCTATGGTCCTAAAATGGATATTCAAATCTTTACTGCACTTGGACACGAAATTACAGTTTCAACATTACAATTAGACTTCTTATTACCTGAAAGATTTAACTTAACATTTACAAATAAAAATGGTGAAGATGAACGTCCAGTTATGATTCACCGTGGATTAATTGGAACATACGAAAGATTTGTTGCTATTTTAATCGAACAAACAAAAGGTGTATTACCATTCTGACTTGCTCCAAAACAAGTAACAGTAATTCCTGCAACAAATAATGCTGATGATATTGCTTACGCAAAAGAAGTTAATGAAAAACTTTTTGTAGCTGGTCTTAGAAGTAAAATCGATGATAGAGATGAACGTTTAGCTAAAAAAGTTCGTGAAGCTCAAATGTCTAAATCTAAATTCCAAGTTATTGTTGGAGAAAAAGAAAGACAAGATAATCTTGTATCATATCGCGAGTACGGAAAACAAGAAACAACAACACTTACACTTGATGAATTTTTAGTTAAATTACTTAAACTTTACTGAGAGAAAAAATAGATAAGCAATGCTTATCTTTTTTTAAACTTGTATATAATACTATCATGCAAAAAATAAAAAAATTCAATCAGAATACACTATTTAAATTCATTTTTATGCTCATTATCGTAATATTAGGAATACTTAATTTATTATTAAGCAATAACATTTTTATTCTTAATATTCTTGGTGAGCATCAACCATTTTACGCTAGAATTTTAAGTAATTTAATTTATACTGTGATAACCTTCGTAGTTGGATTTTTCTTAATTTTCAAACGTAAAATTTCTACCTTTTTCTTTAATAATTCTGTCTTTATTCTAGGAGTTTTTGTAACCTTTGCTTGAATTCCAACCGCAATTGTTAATAAAGAAACTCAAGATGCTTCTTATAACTGAATGTGATACAAAGGTGATGTCTTTGCGGTGTTTGCAACCTATGCAGTAATTTACATTGTATCTTTAGCATTAATTACAAATAAAAACATATATTGATTAAAAGAGAAGTTCGCACAGAAAAAGACACAAAATCAAAATAATATTCAAGCTAACTAATTACTAGTTAGTTTTTTTGTTTATTTTTAGTTCCTTTCCAAATAAAAACTATTTATTAAACGAAAGGAGCTAAAATGGAAATACTCAAAAACCCTAAGGCTTTGTATATAGGTGTTGGTACTTTAGCTGTTGCTTTAGTTGCTACTCCAATTATTGTCACGCAGCTGCAAAATAAACCAAAGATGACCTATATCTATGAACCACTTGCAAACAATAGTGTTAAAATGTCTGAAACACTAATTTCCTTAGAAGGAAAATACAAAACTAAAAACGAAGAAATTGAAAATATGTTAAACGAGTGAGAAACAACAAATAGTAATCAAAATAAAGAGATTGAAACAATCAATCAAAAATTAAATCAATTAATTTTTACAAGTAAAGAAATTGAAGAAATGATTACTAGTTTTTCACCACTAGAAATTAACGTTTCAAATCTTGAAGAATCTTTATCAAGTCAGTATAATGAATTGCTTGTAAAATGAAAAAGATACAATAATGGTGAATTATCATTTGCTCTAAGTGATAAAAATAGTTTTATTAAATCCTTTGAAAATTACAAGATTCAATTAAATAGTTTTGTTTCTAGCTTAAGTGATACTTACGATAAACTCGAAAGCTTAATTTTTAAAAACAATAAAGAGAATAAAAATTATAACCTAGTAGAGAACTTGTCAAATAAAGTACAAGCTGGTAAACAATATTTCAATGAACTCAAAACCAAAATAAACTTGCTAAGTCTCAAAGAAATTGCTGATGTTAATGCTCTATTACAAATTAGTGATAGTTTTTTTACAAACGCAATGGTGTATAACAACTCTACTAACACTGCACTTAGAAGTTTTATTATTTCATTACAAAAAACCAATCAAATCATACAGCAAGAAATTAAAAGTAATGAATTATTGCGTGAGCAGTACGCTAATTCTATTGAGCTTTTAAACACATATCATAAGCAAAATAAAAATCTCTTTGAATTGCTTAAAAATGACACGAGCTACTTAAATAAAGTTATTGATAACAAAGATATCACAATCGATTTGAAAGCAATGATATATAAAACTTATTTAACCGCTTATGTACATAAAATGGATTTACTTGCAATCGCTTTATTAAACTACTTAAATCACGTAAATTCACTTGAAATTTTAAATAAAGATCAAAGCCAGTTAATTAATAAATTAATCAGTGAGACAACTGAATTAAAGACTAAAAACGAAAGTAATTTAAAAGTCGATGAAGGCAAGATTAGCGAACTAGATTTAAGTGTTGTTTTTGATGGAATTTATAAACTAAGTTTTGATGTTATTTACCAAATCATTAAATTAAGTCAAAGCGTTTTAACCAATACCAAAGAACTAAACGAAACTAAAAATGCTTTATTTATTAATTTACACGAAACAAATGTAGATATTAATAATGAACTAATTGAAGTAAATGAATCTGAAAATAACTTAAAACATATTGAAAAACAAATTGAGAATATCAATCTTAACTTAAAATGAGCAAATGATCTAACTAACCAAGAACTACAAAATCTAAAAGACAAAAAGCAATATTTAGAAAACGAACTAGAAAAACAAAAGAGTTTTCATGTTGATTTAAAAGAAAAACAAGGAATCAATATTAATAAATATAACGATATTGCTAAAGAACTAACTAATACACTAACTCAACTCAATCATAATTTAATCATTTTAAAACATATGAATTATTCAATGAAAATAGTTTTAAATGAATCTTTTGATCAAAATCTACTCATTAAAAATCTAAAAGATGAAATTACTAAAATTTCAAATGATAATAATTTACTAATTCTTAACAGTAATCAAATTCTCGATGAAAGTCATAAAAAAATAAATGAGCTCCAAAGTAGTATCGAAAAATACAAAGTCCGTGAAGCTAGTTTATTAAATAAAGTTGAGAATTATAACAAACAAATAAATGAACTAAATAGTAATATTAGCACATTAAATCTTGCAAATCGAAATATGAAAGCTAATAGTGAACTTTTAAATGAGCAAATTACTAAATTAAATGCAGCAATCAAACAAAAAGAAAGTGAAATTAGTTCGTTTAAAAATAATATTAGTAATTTAACTAAAGAAATTGAAAATAAGAAAAACGAAATTAAGTTACTTAATGAAGAACTTAAAAAAGAATACACCGATAAAGCAGAAATACAAAACCAATTAGAAACTAAACTAAAGGAATTGAATAATCTAAATACTCAAATTACAGATTTAAAAACTAAAATCAAACAAGCAAATGAACTAATCAAATCTGTTAATTTAGAAAAAGATAAAATTAATAACTTATTAAATACTGAGCGTGAAAAAAATAGTAGTTTAAATAAAAACTTAGCTACCACAGAAAGCAAATTAAAAGAAATTATCAATAAATTCACCACTGCAAACAATGAGTTATTGAGTCTGAGAGAATCTTATGGTGCAATATTAAAAGAAAAAGAAGATTTAGAGAAAAAATATAATGATGAATTAGTAGCTCATCATTCAGAAGCAGAATCGCTTAACGCAGTTATTAATAAGCTTGAAAAAGATAAAGAGAAACTTTTAGCAACAATTGCTGAATCTAACGCAAATCTTGCTAACAGCACTTCAGCAGTTGCACTAGCTGAAGCTGATACAGAAAAATATAAAGAAAATTACGAAGCTCTTTTACTTAAATTTAACGAGTTAAAAAATAACTTTAATAATCGTATTAATGCCTTAAATAACGAAAATGAAAAGCTCAGAAATGAACTTTTAGATGACAATGATTGAACTAATGAAGTTAACGAATTAAACGAAGAAATTCATAAGCTTTATAACGAAAAAAATCAGCTATTAGCTGAAATTGAAACTCTTAAAATTGCTGAATTATCATATGCTAAAATGGTACAAAAAGCTAATGAAATAATTCAAAGAGCAATAGCGATGTTAAAAACCTATAAGAAAACATCTAACTTTTCAAGTTCTGGAGAAAAACCAGAATTAACCTATATTGTTGAACACGATCCAAACGGTTATACTCGCAGAATGGTTCCAGATTATAAAACATACTACGAAAAAACTAAAAACTCAACCTATGTTGAAAGATATAGTGAAAGTAGTAACGCAGAAGAAATCATTAATAAAACTCTAGCAATTCTAGAAGAATGAAACTTAAGTAGTGAAATGGAGAGAGACATTAACGAATTAATTGCTCAAAGTTAAATAAAAAAACCGGCGATTAAACCGGCATATATAGGATTAAAGTTGATGTTATTTTACTTAGAGACTGTTTAACAATCTCTACAATTATTTTATAGACTTTTACAGAAATTCAAAGAAATTTTTTAAAATTTTTCTTTGAATTTTTATTTATGGAATTGATTATATGTATCAACTCTTGCAAGAGCTTTTTTAAGTTTAAGTTCAAGTCTGCTTAAGTCAGCATTATCATGATGTGATGAACTCATTTGTTCTTTAATTTGTGAAATTTCACTTTCTGCTCTTGCAACATCAATATCATTAACATTAATGATATCTTCTGTAATAATGTTTACTTTTTCTGAATCAGCGTATACTATACCACCACCAATAGAACACTTAATTGAATCTGGATCGTTTTCTCATCCGATGATTAAACGTCCAATTTCAACACTACTAAAAAGTGGAGTACGATTAGCTTGTAAACCAATGTAGCCAGCGGCAGTTTTTAAAGATACAATATCGGTTGCACCTTCATAAAACACACCATCTGGTGTTGTAATAGTAAGTTTAACTTGTTTAGCCATTACGCTGTAGCGTTAGCTACTTTAACTTCTTCTTCTGATTCAGCAGCTTCTGTTTCGTCTTTTAAGATTTGTTTTTCAGCTTTATTTAATTTATTATATCTAGCAATTACATCTTCAATACTTCCAGCATATCTGAAAATTTCTTCTGGATATTCGTCATATTTACCTGTAAGGATTTCTTTAAAGCTTCTGATTGTATCAGCAAGTGATACGTAAGCTCCAGCAATCCCTGAGAATTTTTCAGCAACGTGGAATGGTTGAGAAAGGAAGTTTCTTAATCTTCTTGCACGAGCAACAATTTTCTTATCTTCTTCTGAAAGTTCACCCATACCTAAGATAGCAATAATATCTTGTAATTCTTTGAAACGTTGTAAGATTGCAACAACACTTTGAGCAACTTCATAGTGTTCTTGTCCAACTACTAATGGATCAAGTAATCTTGATGAAGAGTTAAGTGGGTCAATCGCAGGGTAAATCCCTAAGGCAGCAATACCACGATCAAGAACTGTTTTAGCATCAAGGTGAGTGAATGTTGTAGCAGGAGCTGGGTCAGTTAAGTCGTCAGCTGGAACATAAACAGCTTGAACTGAAGTAATTGAACCTCTACGAGTAGATGTAATTCTTTCTTGTAAAGCACCCATTTCTGTAGCTAATGTTGGTTGGTATCCAACAGCTGAAGGCATACGACCTAATAAGGCAGAAACCTCACTACCTGCTTGTGTAAATCTGAAAATGTTGTCGATGAATAAAAGCACATCTTGGTTTTGTTTATCTCTGAAGTATTCAGCCATTGTAAGACCTGAAAGAGCAACTCTCATACGTGCCCCAGGAGGTTCGTTCATTTGTCCGAATACTAAAGCTGTTTTATCAAGAACACCAGCAGCTTTCATTTCGTAGTAAAGGTCATTTCCTTCACGTGTTCTTTCTCCAACTCCAGCAAAAACTGAAAGTCCGTTGTGTTGTGTAGCAATGTTATTAATTAACTCTTGAACAAGAACTGTTTTACCAACTCCAGCTCCACCAAAAAGACCGATTTTTCCACCTTTTGCATATGGAATTAATAAGTCGATAACTTTGATTCCTGTTTCAAGAATTTCAGAAGTTGTTTTTTGTTCTTCGTATGAAGGAGCAGGTGCATGAATTGGAGCTTTTTCAACGTTAGGTTCAATTGGCAATTCATCAATTGGATCACCTAATACGTTAAACATTCTTCCAAGCACTGCGTTACCAACTGGAACAGAAATAGCAGCACCTGTATCTGTAACTACCATTCCTCTTTGTAAACCATTTGTTGAAACCATTGAGATGGTTCTAGCTGTATCATCTCCAATGTGTTGTGCAACTTCAAATGTATATGTTTGTCCTTCGTGTTCAACTGTTAAAGCGTTTAATAATTTAGGTAATTTGTTTTCTTCAAAACGCACGTCGACAACAGGACCTAAAATTTGTACTATTGTTCCTTGATTTTTAATCATACAAACTCCTTTCTACGTTGCATCCGCACCAGCTACAATCTCGTTAATTTCTTGAGTAATAACTCTTTGACGTTCACGGTTATATTGTAAGTATAAGTCGTGAATTAAATCATTAGCGTTGTTTGTAGCGTTTTCCATCGCATTTCTACGTGAAGCCATTTCTGAAACTTTTGAGTTACTTCCTAAACAGTAGATTAAACTACCAATATATAAAGGAATTGAATTTTTAAGAACCACTTCAGCGTTTGGTTCAAATTCCATTGATTGAGACATCGTTGAACTTGTGTGATCGTTTTTGCTTAAGTCAAGAGGGAAAAGTGTTCTTAAAACTGCTTCTTGGTTCATATTATTAATAAATTCAGTGTAAATTAAATTAATTTCAGAAATTTCTTGATTTACGTATAAATCTAAAGCTGTTTTTGTAATGCGATTACCAATTTTGTAGCTTACTTTTTCACCATAATTTAAATATTTATCAATTACTTGATGTTTATATGGAGAAGCATTAAGTAAGCTGTACCCTTTTGTTCCAATTACAATAATTTTATCGTTAGGTTGAATTTTGCTTTTTAGCAAGTTAACTACGTTAGTATTATATGAACCGCAAAGACCTAAATCACTAGTAATGATGATGTATAATTTTGCATCAACATTATCATTTTTAGGAAAAATTGTGTAAAAGTCTTCAGGTTGAACGTGTGTAATTAAACTATCAAAAGTATCATTTAAAAGATCTAAATATGATCTGATACTTTCGAATTCTGTTCTAATTCTTCTTAATTTTGCAGTAGATACTAATTGCATAGCATTAGTAATCTTTTGAGTATTAGAAACAACGTTAATTCTACCTTTTAAACTATTTAAATTAGCCATAATTGATTATAAAATGTTATCGTATTTGCTTGGTAAAGGTTTGTGCATTCTGCTATCGTAATTTGGAATAGTTGCAATAATATCTTTAACAATTCTAACTAAGGCTTTTTCAATTCTTGCATATACTGCATCTGAAATTACACCTTCGTTGTAAATTTGAGCATATTCTTCTTGCCCATCGTGAGTAATTCATGAGAGAACTGCATCACGATATTCGTGAATATTTTGCACTGGTAATGGGTTTACAATTCTTTCTTTAATTCCAATTAATAAGATTGTTTGAGCTGCTTGAGAAATTGGGAAATATTGCTCTTGTTTAAGTAATTCATACACTTTAGCACCGTGTTGTAAAATGCTTTTTGTTGAATCATCAAGATCTGAACCAAATTGAGCAAAAGCAAGCATTTCGTTATATTGAGCTAACTCAAGTTTTAAAGAACCAACAACTTTTTTCATTGCTTTAGTTTGTGCGGCTGAACCAACACGAGAAACACTAAATCCAATATCAACAGCTGGACGTTGTCCTGAGTTGAATAATGATTCTTTAGTAAAGATTTGACCATCTGTAATTGAAATAACATTTGTAGGGATATAAGCTGAAATATCACCTTGTTGAGTTTCGATGATTGGAAGAGCTGTAATACTTCCACCACCAAAGTTTTTGTTTAAACGTGCAGCACGTTCTAATAATTGTGAGTGTAAGTAGAACACGTCACCAGGGTAAGCTTCACGTCCTGGTGGTCTTCTAAGTAATAAACTAAGTGTTCTATATGCTATAGCGTGTTTTGAAAGATCATCATAAACAATTAAAACATCTTGTCCTTGAGACATTCATTCTTCTGCTATTGTAACTCCTGTATATGGAGCAATGTATTGTTGTGGAGCAAGCTCACTTGCACTAGCAACAACAACTGTTGTGTATTCTAAGGCTTCAACATCGGCTAATTTTTGCACGATTTGAGCTACTGTTGAGTTTTTTTGTCCAATTGCAACATAAACACATTTTACATTTTTACCTTTTTGGTTAATGATTGTGTCGATTGCAATCGCAGTTTTACCTGTTTGACGGTCACCGATAATTAATTCACGTTGACCTTTTCCGATTGGAATCATTGTATCAACAGCGATAATACCTGTTTCAAGTGGTTGGTTAACTTCTTGTCTTGACATAACACCAGAAGCAACTTTGAAAATTTCACTTCTTTTAGTAGAGTTAATTGGTCCTTTTCCATCAATTGGATTTCCAAGTGCATCAACTACACGTCCAAGTAGTTCGTTTCCAACATTTACAGAAATAACTTCACCAGTTCTTTTAACTGTATCACCTTCAGAAACTGAGTTAGCATCACCAAATAATGCAACCCCAACAGTTTCTTCTTCAAGGTTTAAAGCTAAACCATAGACACCGTTAGAAAATTCAACAATCTCTGAGTTTTTAACTTTCTGTAAACCAGAAACAACTGCAATACCATCACCGATAGAAATAACTTGTCCAACTTCACTTAAATCAGCAGTTGTACCAATGTTTTTAATTCTATCTTTAATGATTGCAGAAATATCATCTAATCGAATTGCCATTTACACTCCTTTCTATTTTTTATTGAATAAAATTAATTTTTGAATAGTTTCTAAATCGTGTTTGAGATTCATTTCTAGAATTTCTGTTTGTGATTCGATACGAATTCCACTAATTAAAGAAGGATCTACAACACATTTAAGCTCAATAGTTCTGTGTGTAACTTTTTGGATTTTTTGACGAATAGCTTCAACTTGTTCATCTGTAAGTGGAAAAGCTGAGACTAAACGTAAAAAACGAATTCTAAGTTCTTTATTAGCTAATTTTAAGTATCCAACTAAGATTTTTTTCACAAAAGGCATCATTCTACGTTGCATAATAACCTTAACTGTGTTAACTAAAATTCAGTGAAAATCTTTCATAACTAAATCAATTGTTTCAGTTCTTTCTTTTTCGCTGATTAAGTCGTTTTTTAAATAATCAATTAGTTCTGGATGTGTTTTAAAAATTTCTAATAAATCTTCAAATTGTTCGTGCAACTCTGCTAATTTATTTTCTTCTTTAACTAAGTCATAAATTGCAACTGAGTATGCAGCAACATTACGTTTTTTATACATTAGATTTCATCAACAGACTTATCTGAATTTAGGAAACGATCGATAATTTCGTTTTGAGTCTCTGCTGAAATCTCTCTTTTTAAGATTTTGTCAGCTAGTTCGGTTGCAACTTGTACAACATATTTTTTAGAATTAGCTTCAAATTCTTGTTTTTGTAAGTCGATATCGATTTGTGTTTCCTCTAATAGACGTTTTGATTGAGCTTTAGCTTTTTGAGTGTATAAATTTGAAACTTTCTCAGCACGAATTTTAGCTTTTGTAATAATAATGTCTGCTTGTTTACGTGCGTTAATTAAGTTTAAGTTTGCTTCTTCTAATTTTTCAACTGATTCTTCTTTTTGTTTAATAGAATCATCAATATTTTGTTGAATAAATTCTTGACGCTCCTTAATCATTTTCTTTACTGGGTTGTATAAAAGTTTTCAAAGCACCACAAATAAAATTATAAATGCGATAATTGTCGCAATCATAATTGGTCAGCTTGGAAAAATTTGAGCGAATTTTTCATCTAACCCTGGACGCTTTTCGAGTAAATTAGTTACGTTTGCAACTACCATGATTATCCTAAGAATTTAACAAGTAAAGCAATAACAAAGGCATAAATAGCAGCAGTTTCAGCAATACCAGCACCGATAATTAACATAATACGGATTTTGCTTTCTGCTTCTGGGTTTCTACCAACAGCTTCACAAGCTTTTCCAGCAGCATACCCTTGACCAATCCCTGTTCCAAGTACACCAATAGCAGCAATACCAGCACCAACTGCAACTAAACCAGCTTGTAATGGATCTACTGTTTTTGCAGCTGTTTGAGCTTCAGTTTGTTTTGTAACTGCATCAGCAGCTTGCTCGAGTAAGTTTGTCATTCCTTGAATCATAAATACCTCCTAATAGATTGTCTCTTCTTGTGGTTTTAATCCTATTCTAGTTTTCTTATTTTTGTGTGTTGTTTTTTTCTCAGAGTTATTTTCTACTGGATCACCAGCTTCAACAACTCAATAAATAACGGTTAATAATGTAAAGATATAAGCTTGTAACGTCGAACCAAAGACGTCAAAGTAAAAGTGTAACACAGGTGTAAAAATAGGTCCGATGAATACTCATGCAGATGCACCGTGTGCACTAGGTAATGGACTACCGATATTTGCTAACATAGAATAAATTAAGAAAATAACGGCTGAACCACCAATAACGTTACCGTAAATACGGAAACTAAGTGAAATTAATGGTGAAAATTTCCCTGGTCAATCAAATGGATTAATGAAATTTTTGTAGTATTTTCATCTACGATAAATCACACCACAAGTGAAAATCCCTAATCAACTTGATAACGCTAATGTAAAAGGAATTGTATATGATGTAACAATTGGTTCTAAACCAATAATTGCTACTCCATTACCAACTAATAAGAATGTTCCAAGAGTTAAAATATAAACTCTAGATTTTTGTAGTATTTTATCACCAACAGCTTCATCAAATTGTGAATCAATCATTCCAACATATGCTTCAGCCACATAAGCAATTCCAGTTGGTGCTTGATTTGGCTTAACTTTCTTAATCTTAAAGAAAGCAGTTAAAGACATAATGAAAACGATTAATACAGAAACAATTAGAGAAAGAAGTTGAGGATGGGCTCAATTGGAAAAATTCTCAATAATTTGATCCACTAGTTCTCCTTTCTTCTTTTTTGTTTATAAAAATCAAACATGTTTAACACTATGATTGTTATAAAGTTAAAGGATAAACCAAAAATAAACGTAATAACATTTATTGGCTTATTCATTTTTTGATACAGTGTTTGGTTACTGATATGTCTTGCAAAATAAATTAAATCTATCTGTAAGACAAAATATAAAGTAATACCCAAAAATAAAAAAACCAAGAAAGATTTAAATAAAAAAAAGAGATAGCGATAAGTTTTGTTTGTCGTAGTTAAAACTCAACCTGCTATACCTGCATTAATCTTTCCGAATAGATAACTTAATAATCCACCTATAGCACAGCCAAGTACGAGTCCCAAATGTATTTTTACTAAGCAAGCAAATAAGATTACAAAAAAACCATAAAAACTTCAAAAAGTGATTTCATAATACTTATAATACTTTTTTAGTGTCATAAGACTCCTTTAGCTTTTGCTATGCTTATTTTATAACTTTTTAAGCTTTATATTCTATATTTTTTATTTATTTTTAAAAACAGAAAGCTCAAAAATGTGGAAATATTTCGTTTCTTAAAAAAAAGAAAAAGACGGTATCAAAATACCGTCTCAAAAGATTATTATGATAATTTGAAAAGTTTTTCACCAGCTTTTGCTTGTGTAGCAACTTCAGAAACTGATTGTAATCTTGAATCAGCTGTTGTTGAGATAACGATGTGGTTATCTGCTTGTTCTTCTCTAAATTTGTTTAAGTTAAGAGTCATAATTGCTTTTCCAGCTGGAACCATATCATTAAGGTTGTAGTGAACATCAAAACCGATACCATCTAATTTAGCACTGTCTTGTCCAATTAAAATAACTGTTTCAACACCACATGGTGAAGTTAAGATAACTTGTGTTTTGTTTGCAGGCATCATTGAGATTTTTCCTGAGAATGGTGCAAGTACATCAATTTTATCTTGGTTTAAATCAAATTCGATTGCAACACCATTTCCAACCATGTTGTTTGAAAATACGTAGTGGTTTAAATCAGCAAATGAAACAATTTTACCTGAAACAGGTGCAAGTACTTCGATTTCTGCTTTAAATTCTTTTTTAGGTTCTACACCACATTCTGATGTTGAGCATTTAGCAGCATCATCACATTTGCAATCTGATTTGCAGCAATCTTGTTCTGCTTTAACTTCAGCAACTTCTTGATTTTCTTCTCTTAATTTGCATGCATATTTTTTAATTAATGTGCTTAATTCTTGAACATCTTCACCAAAGCAAACTTGAACGTGTTTTTCTCTATCGAAAACTGTAACTTTTTTAGCTCCAAGTTTTTCAAGTTCTGCTCTGTTTAATTTTGATAAATCTTTTAAGTCATATCTAAGCTCTGAAACACTGTTGTTCATTGCTAAAATATTGTTAATTCCACCAAAAGCATCTACTACTTCTTTTACTTCTTGTGGTACGTTATTGTGTTCATGAAATTTTTCTAATAATTCTTTGCATTTTGAAACTAATTTCATTTTTTCTCCTCTATAAAACTATTTACTTAATTTTATAATATATAGAATTTTTTATTCTTTTCTATTATATAAATAATTTTATTTTATGGTAAAAATTCCATAAAAAAAGTAGCCATTGCTGACTACTTATATAAATAAACACGTTTTACTGTTATTACCGATAATATCGGTCAGACAAAACACTTCTAGATTCTTCTTCGGAACATCGAATTATCAAGGAGTATTTTCGTCATCTTCAACATCATCTTCTGGTTCTAACTCGTATAAACGAGAGTAATTACCGTTTCCACTAATATCAAAGATGGAACTAATTTCAATAGTAGAGATATGTTCTTGTTTACGTTCAGAGAGTTCTTTTGCAACTTCTGATTCTTCTTGTCCTGCGAATCCTGCAGCAACTTCAAAATTTAAGTTTTGTGGTTGTGTTTGTGGGTCTTCTTCAACTTCCGGTTGTTCCACAAGTACATTTTCAACGATTTCATCACTTACTTTTTGAGAGTTACTACCTGATTCGCTAGCTTGCAAATCCTCAGCGTCTAAAATAACTTCTTTAGTAATCACGTCATTGTCTAATACTAAATCAGCAGGTCCTGTTGTTTGGAAAACTTCTGCTTTTGAGTTTACATCGGCACCACCAGCAATAATAGAAACTTTGAAAATTTCTGAGTTATCTTTGGTTTGTACCATTTCTTGTCCGATAATGCATTCGTAATCATCATCATCTTGGTTTTCACCTAATAATTCGTGAACTCTGTTAATAGCTGCACGAATTTCGTTAATTGTTGATTTTGAATCGTGTTGAATGTTAACAAGTATTTTCTTAGCTGTTTTGATATTATTTTCGTATAGGTTTTGTTCGAAAGCTTTATCAACAGCTTTAACTGCACGATCTTTTCCTGTTGCTTGTCCAATACCCACTACAGTAAGTCCAGCATTAGTTAAAATCTTTCTAACATCCGCATAGTCAATGTTAATTGATCCGATACGGTAAAGAATATCGTGAATTGATAAAATAATGTTTTTAAGTGACACGTTTGAAAGTTTGAATGTGTCTTCGACTGGTAAGTCTCCGAAACTTTCGGCTAATTTATCATTTGAAAGAATTACATATGAATCAACATATTTCTTAAGTTCTTCGATACCTTCTTTAGCTCTTCTTCTACGTTTTGTTCCTTCGTAGGTGAAAGGAGTAGTTACTATACCAATAGTTAATGCACCGTTACCTTTTGCAATTTCAGCAACAATTGGAGCAGCACCAGTACCTGTTCCTCCACCAAATCCTGCGGCGATGATCACCACATCAGCACCTTTAAGGAATTCTTGGATTTTTTCAGCACTTTCTCTTGCTGCTCTAGCACCAACTTCAGGATCGCTTCCTGCACCTAAACCACGTCCTTCTTTTCCTAAAGCTATTTTTTTAGAACATTCATTTGTAGCTAATGCTTGAGCATCAGTATTAGCAATAATGAATTCAACGTTAGTAAAGCGATCTTGAAGCATCATTTTGATAGCGTTGTTTCCACCGCCTCCAACACCGATAACTTTTAAGACGATTTTCGCAGTATTCTTATCAAAAATTGCTTCTTGCTCTTCTTTATTCATTAATTTTTCATCGAATAATTCGTTCATAAATTAAGCTCCTTTGTATAAAAATTCTTTTATTTTCGAAAATAGTGTGTATTTCGAATTTTTTTGTAGATAGACTTGGTTGGTTTGAGTTTGTGCTTGTTCTTGTTTTTCATCACCTTCTAACATTAAAATAGTTCGCTCTACCATTTTGTCTGTTAAATAAGTGAATGAAAATTTGTTGCTATCTGTGATTTTCATTAATTCATACTCATTTTTTGAGTTGAAATGATGCATTAAATACTCGACTAATCAAGCTAATTCACCACTAAAAGCTATCTTAGTTATAATTTTACCACCATTTACATCACATAAATGAGCGATTTGTAATTTTATCACAGTATTAATACGATCAACTAGAACATCAAGTGCACGCTTGAAATGAATAAGGTTATTGTCGGTTTCGTACTTGGTTAATTTGTTATTGGTATATCTGTCTATGTAGTTGAATCTCGACATGATTTCATCAGTGCGTAACCCTGTTACTCGTTTAATTTTCTCGATTAAACCTGCAGTACCCACAGCAAGTTTTTTGTAATCGACAACCTTTCCGAATAGCACGGTCGACATTAATAAATAATCATTTGAAAGATCCACTAGAAAAGTTAATTTTTTCTGATCACGTAATGAGTTGGCGATAACTTGTGATCTGAAAAAGTAATTGATATCATTTTGAAGATTAAATTTAAGTAAAAAATGTTGTAATTTAATAAATGTAAGGTTATTTTTTGAAAACTGATAGATTGTTGAGTGTTGTGATAACACATCAAAAGATTTATTATTTGGAAAGTTTTTATAAACTTTCAAGACATCACCTTTTAACTTATCTTTCTCTTCGATAGTATACATATATGTGTAGTGTACATAAAATTTACTATCATCTACGATATTGATACTTTCCATTCGACTTTGTAAAAATCTTTGAATTTCTTTTGCATCAAAAGTTTCGTAATTTAATTCGTTTTTTGAAAGTTTTGTAACAGATTTTGTTACTAACAAATCATCAAAGATTGAATCATCCAAAATAACGTTAGTGATTAGATGTGAATTTTCTGGTAATTTATTTAGGGTTTTTTCGAGTTTGCTAAAGCTTTCTTGCTTAGTTTTATCTGAACCGGAATTTCATTTAAAACTAAAATTTGCACCACCGTTTAGAAAGTTATTTTGTTCTGCCTTTAACAAAGCAACTTTAACTAAATTGCGATTAACTAAATGAATATTTAAATAATACTTTAGCATTTAACTTAACCTCTATTTCCTATATTAGTTTTTTAATTACCCTTAATTTTGCACTTCTAGATCTTTTATTTTCTTCTAATTCTTGTTTAGAAGGTTTAATTTGTTTAATTTGAAAACTTTTTTCCTCCATAATAGGCATTTTTGAAGGAACTTTGTTTTCTGTTTGTTTTTTGAAGAAATTTTTAACAATTTTGTCTTCAATAGAGTGGAAGGTTATAATAGCAAGTACACCATCTTTTTTTAATAAAGATAATGCGTCTTCTAACATAACTTCAAGTGAAGCTAATTCATTATTGACTTCGATTCTAAGTGCTTGAAAAACAGCTTTTGCAGGATTTTTAGCACGTAATAAAGCAGCTGGATAGACACTTTTAATGATATCTACAAGTTCTAAAGTATTTGTGATTGGGCGATTTGCTATAATCGCTTTCGCAACTTTATGACTAAGCTTAACATCAGCGTTTTTTCATAACAAGTCGCTCAACTGTTCTTCAGAATATTCGTTAACAACTTTATAAGCAGTTAACTCTTGTGTTTGATCCATTCTCATATCTAAGAAAGCATCTTTATTGTAGCTAAAACCGCGATCCGCTTGATCTACTTGAGGAGATGAAATACCCAAATCAGCAATAATTCCATCAACTTGGTAAACCCCAAGCTCAGCTAATTTTGATTTTATATCCTTGAAATCGCTTTTGATTAGCTCGAAGTTAGGACTTATACTTTTGAGTCGAATGCACGATTTTTCTAATGCGTAATCATCCTTGTCGAAAGCATATAATTTACCATTTTTTAATTTTGATAAAACCGCCGCTGAATGACCACCCATTCCAAGCGTTAAATCAACATATATCCCATTTGGATTTATGTTTAAAGCATCGATTGTTTCTGTTAATAATACAGAATAATGTAATTTTGACTGTTCCATATTATTTATTTGAAAGCTCCTGTGCGATATCAGCAAGATCTTCAGCCGTAAACTGTCCTTCGAATTCTTCAAAGCGTTCCTTTGCTCAAAGTTCAATAATTGAACCAGCTCCGACGAAAATTACTTCTTTATTTATAGATAGTTTTTCTTTAAGAGTTTTTGGTATGCTAATCCGATTTTGTCCATCCAGCGTAACTTCGACAGCGTTACCCATGATAAGGCGGGAAAGAATTCTAACCTTCTTATCGAAATAACTCTTGTCTTCTAGCATAGCGACATATTTTCGGAAATTTTCAACAGATCTAAGTTCTGCATTTCCATCGAATCCGACGGTAATGTAAAATCTGTCACCTAACAGCTCTTTAAAAGCTGGTGGAAGAACAACCCTAGACTTATCATCTAGGTTTCGTGTGTGTTGTCCAAACATACCACCTCCTACCACTATCTACCAAAATTTTACATTAATATTAATATGCTGTTATAGAAAAAAACAAAAAAATGAGAAATTTTTCACAAATTTGAAAATTTCATTCATTTTTTTGTTTTTGTGCGAAAACTTTTACAGGTTTAGGCTTCTTTTGAAGCTTCTTGACTTTCTTGTGTTTCATCAGGTTCATGTACTTCATTAAATCATTGTAAGGCAACAGTTACATCAGAAACATGACCAAAAATTGTCACAGTATCATCCATTTCTAACTTACCATTTGCAGTCACCATTTGTGGAACATTGTTTCTTTTAATTAAAACAATTGTGATACCACGATCAGTTAATTTTAAATCACGGATTGGTTTACCAATTAAATCATCATTTTTAAGTTTTGTTGTACCAATAACAAAGTTAGGTTCTAGTTCATATAGTTTTTCAGTATAGTTAATGAAATTATTATTTGCTGCAATTAACGCCGCTCTAGTTCCTGATTCATATTCAGGGCGAATAATTACGTTAACTCCAATTTGTTTTAAAACACGTGCATGACGTTCACTCTTAGCACGAGCAATAATATTTTTAACATTAAGTTCTAAAAGTGCAGCCACAATTTCAATATTATCTGAAACAGCAACCACAACTGTTTCGAACTGATCAATACGAATTGCTTTTAATGCTTTCATATCTGCAGCATCAGCAACTACTGCTTTTTGAACTTCATCTACATAAGGACGAACATCTTCTTCGTTTTTATCAATAACTAAAATATTTTTTTCAAGTTTAATTAATTGTTCAATTACAGCTGAACCAAAACGGCCAGTTCCAATTACAACAATATCATTTTTATTTTTTGTTCTCATAAAACACCTCTTATCCAATAGCTAAGTCGCTATCAACATATTCGAATTTTTGTTTTCTATTTTTCTTACGTTGTCATACTAATAAGGTAGATGAAATTCCAAATTGTCCGATAAACATAACAACAATAATAGTTATTTTTGAAAAAGCATTTAAGCTAGATGTAATTCCACTAGATAATCCTGTTGTTCCAAAGGCACTAGCCACTTCAAATAAAACATCAACAGAACTAAATTTATCAGTTATAACTTTTACTTTATTTCCATCTAATTCAGGTAAAGTTTTAGTTTCGTGTAAAGAAGCAGAACTTGGATTAAATGTTGCTAAACTAGTTGAGCAAATTACGGTTGCGGTAATTAAAATAACTAAGGCGATACCGATAACTCTTGAAGAACGAGATACAGTTTCAGGGATAATTGCCCTTTGGAACATTCTCACACGTGGTCAACCAGCAAGCATACTAATAATTGACATTATAAAGATACCAAAAGTTGTGGTTCTAATTCCACCACCAGTACTTGCAGGTGCTGCTCCAATAACCATCATTATGACATACACGATTTTACTTGAAGGAGTAAAGTCATCCATATTAACTGTCGCAAATCCTGCGCTACGTGTTGAAAGCGAAGTAAATAAAATTGCAAAAGTTTTATCAAAACTTGAACCATAGTATGAGCTTATTTTTCCTGTAGCAAGATCGACATATTGTTTATTTCAAATTGTAAAGTCTGCTTTACTATAAATTTCAAATAATAAAGTAGTAATAAAACCACCTAGAAAAACTAAAACATAAATTAATAATGAAACTTTAGTAAATAAAGAAAAACGATATCTTTTTGCTTTGTGTTTAATTTTGTGTCTAATATAACAACGAATATCATAAATAACTGGATATCCAATTCCACCAATTATCAATAGAATAATAAAACAAATTTGTAAGAAGTAGTCTTGATAATAAGGCATTAATGAATTACCAGAGATAATATCAAAACCAGCATTATTAATTGCACTAATTGTATGGAATACTCCGTAACGAATCGCTAATTTTCAATTATGTAATGGTTGATTAGCTTCGATATTTCATCCATTATTTACTAATTCATTTTTGATACCAACAGTAGTTTTAATTGGAGTTGCATAAAAATAAACACTTAAAATAATTGAAAAAATAAAGATAGTGATAAATAAAAATTTAACAGATGCAATAATTAGTTTTGTGGTTTGACGTTCATCCGTGCTTCCACGTTCCGTTTGCAATAGCATCATATCACCAATAGTTGATGAACGTTTTCCTAAAATATAATTAATAATAAAGAATTTTAAAGCAAAAATTCCTACACCACCACACAGAATTAATATAGCAATAATTGCTTGTCCAAAAATATTTCAATGTTCAAAAGTATTTTTAACAACTAGTCCAGTATCACTAAAAGCACTAGCAGTTGTAAAAACAGCATCTAAATAACTGATTCGATCTTCTGGTTTTACAGCTTGTGTATATGGTGAATATAATAATAAACTTGATATTAAAATTATTAAGAAATAAACAAGTAGTAAATACTTAAGTCTTGAAACATTGCTGGTTCAATATCAAAACTTCGAAATTTGAGTTTTGAATTTACTTTTTGCAAAACTACTTTTTAATTTGTCATAAAAACTCAAAGCTTCTCCTTAATGATTAAAACTAATTAGTAAAATTATTATATTTTATTAATCAAAATAAAAAAATTCATTTTGCAATGAATTTCTATTTATTTTTTATCGCCTTTTGCATTTTGCATTGAACGCATAATTTGTCTAATTTGTGTTTCGCTTGCTTTACGCCCCATTTGTTGGAACATAACACGAATCATTTTTTCTGTTACTGGTGGATTTTCTTTGATTTGTTTTTCAAAGAATTTTTTAGCAACAAAGAATGTTACAAGCGCAGCAATAAGAGCTACACCAACGATAACGAAGAAAATCATAATTCCGAATTCTCAGTTACCCATTGTAACACCAGTTTTATCTGTGGTTGTTGCTGCATTTGTGGCTTCTAATAAATTAGTTAAATTTACTGTCATGAAGTCTCCTTTATAAGTGTAAGAATTATACCATTATTTATATTTTATATTATTGTATGCTTCTTGATTAAATTCTACACAAAACTCTGTTAATAAATCACCAGCAGCTAATAAATCACTAATTGCACACACACCAATTGGACTATGAAGGTATCTTTGTGGTAGTGAAATTGTAAGAACACTTGCACCACCTGGAGCAAATTGAAGCTCATGAGCATCTGTTCCACCGCCCATAGCTACAAAACGATAAGCTTTAATATCGTGTTTTTTAGCAACTTCTTCAAAAAATGCAACAAGTTTAGGGTCCATTAATGTTCCACCATCTTTATATCTAAGTGCTGCACCTTTAAATAATGCTGTTGTTCCTGAAATTGTTCCAATAGTATCGTGACTAGATGTTGTATCAAGAGCAATTGCCACATCTGGTTTAATAATTGAAACTGATGTTTTAGCACCACGAGTTCCAACTTCTTCTTGAACTGTTCCAACTAAATATAAATCAATATCTAATTCTTTATCAGCAAGATTGTTAGCAATAAATTCTAATACTGTAACTCCAGCACGGTTATCCATTGCTTTTCCACCAACTAAGTCAGGGTTTTTAAATAAAATTGTTTCACCAGACATATAAACTCTATCACCTGGTTGAACTTTTGCAGCTTTTGCTTCTTCTTCGTTTCTAAAACCAAAGTCAGCATATAATTCATCGTTTGTTACTGCTTTAGAAACTTTTTCGCTTTGCATAATGTGAATTGATGTATGTCCAAATACACCAAGATATTCTTCTTTAGTTTCAGTAACTACTAATTTAGCTTTAGTTCCAATTACTGTGTTTGCTCAAATTCCACCAATTGGTGAAAGAAGTAATTGTCCAGTTTTATCAATGCTTCTAACAATGTATCCTACTTCATCCATATGAGCAGCAATCATTACTTTTGGTGCATTAGCTTTTTTTGATGGTTTATGAAAAATAATTGATCCAAATTTATCTCTTGAAATTTCATAACCAGGTTTGATGCTATTTCTAAGTTCTGTAGCAACCGGTTCTTCATAACGGCTCATTGCTTCTATTTCTAAATATTTAACTAAACGTTCTTTAAATTGTGTTAAACGATCCATTTTTCTCCTCTTGAATAAAAACCGAATAACAAGTATTCGGTTTTGGAATTATTTATATCCAAATTTCCCTAATGATTTTTCATCATCAATTCATTTATCAGCAACTTTTACTTTTAAATTAAGTGTCGTTGGTACATCAAATTGGTGTTGAATTTTTTTACGAGCATCAATTCCGATATTTTTAATCATTGATGCATTCTTTCCGATTACCATTCCTTTTTGGCTTGCTTTTTTAACATAAATTATGGCATCAATTGTAAGATGGTCATCTTCTTCGATAAATTCATTTACTTCTACCGCAATTGAGTGTGGTAATTCTTGATATAAGCGATTAATCGCTGCTTCACGAATAATTTCTTTTGCAATAAAACGCATTGATTTATCTGTTACATAATCAACGTCATATGGAGGTTCACCTTCATATGAATAAGTTTTAATTAAATCAATTAAAGCATCAACTGATTTTAAATCATCCACATCAGTTGAAACGATGTGCTCAAAATTATATGGTTCAAGTGATGCGATTTTTTCTTGTAGTAAATTAATGTTACCTTTAATTTTTGAAATTTTAGAAATAACCGCGATTTTGTGTTTAACATTTTTAATGTTATCCAAAATCATATGGTCACCTTTTCCTAAAACTTCATCTGATGGTGTTAAAAATAATAAAACATCAATATCTTTGACCGCATCATAAGCGTTTTTATTTAGTGCTTCTCCAAGTTTATTTTGTGGTTTGTGAATTCCTGGAGTATCGGTAAAAATAATTTGATATTCATCATCGGTGTAAATACCAGTAATTTGATCTCTAGTAGTTTGAGCTGTACTTGTTACAATTGCGACATTATAACCAATAATCGCATTAAGTAGGCTGCTTTTCCCTACATTAGGTCTTCCGATGATACTTGCAAAACAAATTTTCATAATTATTTAATATCTTCTGAACGAATACCAAAAGGCACTAATTCATCAACTGTGTTAACTCTGATTTGTAAACCATCATTACTGTATTGGTAAACCTTTGCATCGGCTGGTAAAAATTCTGTCATAACTTGTCTACATCCAGCACATGGACTAATAATTTCGTTCTTTTGACTAATAATGTGGATTTCTTTAAATTTTCCAACTTGTCCACCATAAGCAACAGATCCAAATAATGCAGAACGTTCTGCACAAAGTCCTGAAGGATATGCAGCATTTTCAACATTAACACCATAATGTTCTTTTCCATCTTGGTCAATAGCAATTGCTGCTACTCTAAAATTTGAGTATGGTGCATATGATTTTTCTAATAATGCTCTTAATTTATTAATATCAATTTTCATTATTCCTCTTCTCTTGTAATTTTGAGTGGTTCAAAAATTTCATCAACTAATTTATTCATTTCAATTCTTTCATTTTCAATTTCATGGTCATATCCCATTAAGTGAATTAAACCGTGAGCAAATAAATAACAATATTCTCTACGAATTGAATGACCAAATTCGGCAGCTTGTTTCACAACTTTATCTCAACAAATAACTAATTCACCAATTGGTAAAATAGGCATTTCTTGATAAAGTTCTCCATCTCCAAAGTCAAAAGACAAAATGTCAGTTACATAGTCTTTGTCACGATATTCATTATTTAATTCTCTAATTTTTTTAGGTGAAACAATTGAGACATCTAAAATAATTTGTTGTTTGATGTGAAATAAATTAGCTAAGTTTTCTACTAATTGAGCCATTTCTTTCTCATAAATTACCACATTCTTGATTCTTGTTCGTACTGTGATAAATGATTTTTTATTAGCAATATTCATATGTAAATTATAGTTTAATAAAAATACATATATATATAAATTGTTAAAAAAGAAGTGAAAATAATTGTTTCGTGTCCAGTATTAATGTAATATTCAAGATTTTTTGATTGTTTAAATTCATTAAATGGATTAAATCAGGTGCATTAACTAGAATTTTTTCATCAATATTTGAATTAATTTCAATATTTTCAGAATAAAATAAATGATTTATTTCAAAATTAACTTGGTAATTATCTTTGGTTAACTGATTTCAATTAATGTTTTTTAAATAAAGTTTGTCATCTTCCGTTTCTAATATTGCATTATGATATTTTTCAATTTTATAAGTCAAGACAAAATATAAAAACAAACTAAAAGCTAAAATAGTTATTAAAACTATCAATAAATAAAATCAATTTTTAAATAATTGCTTAAACATTAGTGATTAATCCTTGATTAAAAATATATTTATTGTTATGACTTACTTCAATAACTATTTTATGTTGCAATTGTTTGATTAAGATTTCTTTAACAGTTTCAAAAGTCTTGCTACTTAGTGATTCAAAAGCTTCGTCAAAAATTAAAATTTGAAAATCAAAAATAAATATTTTAGTAAGTTTAATGATTTGTTGTTGACCTAAAGAAATACTATTAAATGTATTTTGCTCAATTGGTATTTCCTTTAATAATTCGATTCATTGATCTAAACCTTTTACTTTTAAGAATCGATAAAGCGAATCAAGCGATTCGATACACAAATAATCGGTTATCAAACAATTTATCTCATCTTTATTAGTTGTCACCAAAAAGGTCTTTGCTTGATAATTTTCATTTAAGTACAAGTTAATCGGTTCATTATTAATTGATATTTCACCATTTTGAATTGGTAAATAACCTGAAATTATTCGGCACAAAGTTGATTTACCACTTCCGTTTTTTCCTTGAAAAATATGCTTATCAAATATTTCTAAATGATCTATATTTATTAACTTACGTGTTTTATTTTCTATAAAATCAAAGTCTATATAGCTTAAAATCATTGAGTCGATTTTACTTGGACAAGTGTGATTATCATTTGTGATTGGAATATCAAAAATAGCAAGTAATTCTTGATTGCATTTATTTTCTTGGAACATTGTAAATAAAGGTAAAGCATTTTTTACAGGTCTAGTAAATAATGAAGCTGCACTAATAAAGAAAATTAAATCATAAAAATTAAGCTCATTTTTTCACACTTGATATAAACCAACAATAATTACTAAAAAGGGAGCAATTAACTCTAAAAAATCATTCAAAATTCCAATTTTGGTATTTTCATTTTTAAATAATAACGATTCTGCTTGCAAATTATGAAACTGCGTAAATTGTTCATTTTCTAATTTTTGCAACAAATGAATTTCATCATCATTTTTTCAGCCATTTAATAAATTACTAAAAGCTAACTCATATTTTCAATTTTGAATCATTAAATTTTTGTAATTATTTGTATAGATAATTTTATTTCATCAAGATAATAAAAAGCTAATTAGTAAATAAACCATAATAGCAATTAGCAACCAAAAGTTAATTCTAAATAACAAAACAAAACTAAATATGACACAAACTACACTGTTTATCAGCATCGGAAGAAAAACTAAGTTATAGTTTGTAACTGTATAAAAAAGGTTAAATTTATTTTTTAATTCTAAAATGCTGAATTTATTTAAGTATTTATATCTATTATTCTTTAAGACTTGGTAGGTTTGTTCATAATATTTTTGATATTCATTTTTTAAATATTCATTAGTAAATCGTTGCATAATTAATTTAAAAACTAAAAATGTTAAAGTGATTCAAACAATTGTTAAAATAATCAAAAATAATTGCGAACTAAGTTTGTTAGGCAATATAGTTTGTAATAAATATTTATTTAAAAATGGAAAAACAAAAACTAACACACTTTCACAAAGTAGCATAACCAAAAATCATGCTTTTAATTTATTCATTTTAACTAGCTTTTTATTCTTGAATTCATTTTGTTCGATTTTAGCTTGATCTTTCTTAAAACTAATTAAGACATTTAAAAAGCACTTTTTAAACAAATTAATTTCAATTTTTTGGTCACCATAAGCTGGGTTATATAAATAAATCGTATTATGTACAATTTTCTTAATTACAACTAAATGAGCATTATTTTGATTATTAACAACTACTGCAATCGGAAACTCTTTTGCGTCTAATTTAAGAAGGTTATCAAACTCACAATTATAACTTTCCACATTTATTCCATATTTTTCAGCAAGTTTTTTTAGTTCACTAATTGAGACACCATTTTGACCATATCAAGCAGCATTTTTTAAATCACTTATATTTGGGCTATTTCAAAAATATAAGTCGCAAAAATACTTCAAAACGTATAAACCACAGTCTTTTTTGTCATATTGAATCTTTTTCATATTTATTAAATAATTTTTTTAAGAAACTTGACAAAAATTAAACTTTAAGCAGACTAACTATGTAAATGCCAATATTAAAAAGTTCAAAAAGATTTATAATTATTAAAATTATTTTAAATAAGGAGATTACTTAAATGAAAAAAGTAGTTGCATTAGCTAGCGATCACGCTGGTTTCGAATTAAAACAAAAATTAGGTGAATATGTACGTTCACTTGGATATGATACAGTTGACCTTGGACCTGATTCTGGTGAAAAATCAGTAAGTTATGCTACACAAGGTAAAGAACTTGCTGACTATATTGACTCAAGACACCCTGAATTTGGAATCGGAGTTTGTGGTACTGGTTTAGGTATTTCATATGCTTTAAACAGACACAAAAGAATTAGAGCTGCAAGAGTTACATCTATTGAAGATGCACATTTAGCAAAACAACACAATAATGCAAACGTTTTAGTATTTGGTGGAAGACAAATCTCTTTTGAAGATGCTAAAAAAATCGTTGATGAATACATCAAAACAGAATACGAAGGTGGAAGACACCAAACAAGAATCGATCAATTAGACGAAGATTAAAAAGTTATTGCTTGCAATAGCTTTTTATTATGAAATTTTATAAAATATAATTATGAAAAATATCAAGCTACATTTTCTTAAAATTTTCTCAGTAATCATTCAAGTATTAATTTTTGCTGGTTTAATCTTTGGATTATCAATTTTAATGCTACAAATTAACGTTTTATTAAGTTGATTATTCTTAATTACTTTCTATTTATTAAACGTTATTTTTGTTTTCATTATTTATGCACAAAAAAGACAAACAAACGCAAAAATCAGTTGAATTTATTTAATTATGTTGTTTCCAATAGTTGGACATATTTTATTTTTAACTTTTGGATTAATTTTTGTAAACAAACACGAGTTAGCAATTGTCAATGATCCAAAATATCAATATGAAACTTATTTTAAAAACGATGTTCCTAAACTTAACGATCACGTAATGGAAGCATTAAGTAAGTTTAATAAAACCGAACCATTACCAGCACAGTACACTTTTTACAATGAAGGATATCGCTTTTACCAAGATTTAATCGATAATATTAAGGAAACTAAACACAGTATTTTAATAGTTTCTTACATCATTAAAAAAAGTGAAATTACCACAGAATTTATCGATATTATTAAGCAAAAGTTAGCTGAAGGAGTTAAGGTTTACTGGTTAGTAGATGATTTTGGAGTTTATCCTTCACAGAAAAAGCAACTTAGAAAACTAACAAAATTAGGTGCAAAAATATTTTTTATTGGAAAAATTTATTATCCATTTATTAACGCAACTAGTTTTAGTCGCAATCACCAAAAATTTGTGATTTTAGATTCTAAAATAGTTTATTCAGGTGGAAATAACATTTCTGATGAATATGCATCTTTAAGTAAAAAATACGGACACTGAATTGACTTAAATTACAAAATTTCAGGTCCGTACGTTAATAAATATAATATTTGATTTGCACATTTTTGAGATATTATCACACGTGAAAAACTCGATGTTAATTCATTAATTTGTGAGCAAGAAACCAAAAATACCAATGCAAACGCATTATTAGTAGTTGATTCACCTTCTTTTGATTATTCGAACTCTGAATATTATTGATTAAAATTATTTTCTGAAGCTCGTCAAAGTATCAAAATTTCAACACCTTACTTTGCAATCACAAATTCACTTGAAAAACAAATTATTTTAGCTTTAAAAAGTGGTGTAGATGTTACTGTTTATATTCCTGGTTTACCAGATAAAAAATTAGTTTACCAAGTAACATTAAAACAACTTAAATATTTAATGCAATACGGATTAAAAGTCAAAATCTACAATAATTGCTTTTTACACTCAAAAGCTGGAATTATCGATGATAAATATGCTTGAGTTGGAACTAACAACCTAGACAGTCGTAGTATGTTTTCACAATATGAAACAATGGATGTTTTCGAAGGTCAAGCAGTTACTAAATTAAACGAAATTTTTGAAATTTATAGTCAAAACTGCACCGACTTTAAAGAAATGTCAGAGTTAGAAAAAAACAAAACCGCCTTTGGGAGATTTCTAGCAAATTGAACTAAACCTTTAATTTAGTTAAAAAACACTTATAATAAATATCAGTCTTTTGGTTTCTATGTTTTTCAAAGTTAGACATTGAATGAAAAACCAGCGTATAAATTACGCTGGTATTTTTATATTTTACTTTAAGAGTTTCTTAAAAAGTTCTAAATTATGCTCCTTAATAAAATTCTTATCAAAAATATAAGCTTGTGAAATTGAACCTATATTATTTTTCTTAATAAGTGTTTTAGTCATAGAGCCTAGGTCAGTGAAAGTAAGTGCTTTATTATTTACATTGCCTATATTAGTCATAGCAACATAAAAAGTTTTTTTAGTATTTTTGCTTTCAGAATATTTAGACTCGATTTGCTTTTCTACTTTGTTAGAAATTCCAATAATTTTTGAATCAAATTCAGATTGATTTTTTATTTCAGTACCATCAAAAATTAAAGAAGCTAGTTCAGAGTACCATAAGTAATAAATAGAAACATACTTTTCAATAAACTCCGTAAGGTTTGTGTTTTCATCATAATATCATCTGTTTATTTCAAAACGACTAGGTAGAGTTGCAGAATATAAATTTTGTGAATCATAAAATGGAAAAATAGTATTAAATTCGGTAACTTTTGAATCAATCTGCATCTCCACTTCATAAAAATCAATATACTTTCAAGCATCTATTTTGCTATATCAATTATTAAGAAGTTTTTTTAATTCTTTATCATAAATTGAACCATCTATGAACTTAAAACTAGAAAGAACTGTATAAGCCAATCTTATAACTAAATTATTTATACTGCTATCTTTTTTAGTAAATTCGTTAAATAATTCTGGAGTTGACTGTATTTTTTTTATGCTTATTTTATTTAGGTTCGTAAATGAGTTTGCTATATTAAAAAAACTGAAAGAATCTTTTTTCTCTTCATCACCTATATTTGCTTCATTATAATTTCAATCTTCAAACCCATATTTATAATTATTAATTAAAAATGGTCAAGAAATTTTTTGTTGTAAAAATAAGTTTGTCGTTTCATTCTCTGTTTTGTATGCATTTATAAATTCTTTTTGTTCTGAAGAATTTAATAATCGGTCGAAGTTTTCAATAAACAATTTACTGTCAGTTTTAAAATCATAAGTTTCTTTATTTGTAAAAACAAGACTCTTTTTGTTGTCGAATAATTCATTATTTAAGATTAAGTAAGCATCTGAAGAATGTCTTAAAAAATTTAAAAACTTATCAGTATTCGGATCATTTAAAAACGATTCCATCCGTTCCTTACTATATATTACTTGTAGTTTATAAGTATTTGGTTCTCAATTTCATAATTTAATGTCTTTATAATATTTAGAATTAAAATATCAACTATCAAGATTTAAAAAATTACTTTTTGCAAAAATATCTAATAAATTATTTATCAAATTCGCTCAAATTCAGTTTTCTTTGATATTTTGTTTTTCGAAAAAATCATTTTTTGTTACAAAAGGGTGTTTCGAAACAATTCTATTTAACCCTTTAATCAAATTTTGAACCATCAGGTTGACATAGTGTCTTTTAGAAAGAATAAAATTATCAATTGAATTTAGTTGATTAAATAAAACTTCTGGGCTATTCACATAACTAAATTCTGTAAGCTTTATTTTATCCGCTTCATTTAAAGCATTTAATATACTATTAAATAAAACTTCCAAATTATTTAAATCATAAATTTCAGAAATATTAAAATCGATATTAAAATTAATTTTTTGTTTTACCTTCAAATTAATAGTTTCTATTAATTCATTTATGCGATTAATTTTGGTTGTATTATCTACTTTTTTAAATTCTTTAAGATAAAAATTCAATTTCTTATCATACACACTTTGTTCTGTTTGTTTGTCACAAGATGCACTTATTATTGAAATAGGTAGACTCGTAAGTAATGCAGAGCCTAAAAATAAAATTTTGTTTTTCATAAAATATTATTGAATAATTTCATAATTTAAATAAATGTCTTGTTGACTATCCATAAAACTTTTGTATATAGAACTAATAATATTTCAAACAGAATCGAATTTTTGGTTTTGAGAGTATAGATCATTTCCAAATAAATACCAGTGTTCTTTTTTAATATCTACTAAACAGTCATAAACAAACATTAATTGTTTTAAAACTAACCTAACATCAAAAGAAGCATTAAATCAATCATAATGACCATGAATTGTTTTTTCAACTGTAGAGTATTTAGAGTCGCTAGTTTTTAATCTGATAGAACTACCAGAATTAGTTTTTTTACTTAAAGTTGAGTATATATCTAAAAAATTATTTTTATCTAAATCATCAGAATTTTTACATTTTTCAAACAATAATCTAAATATTTCTAAATCAGATTTTTCAATATGAAATTTGTTTAAATTATTGTAGAAATATCTCTGAAAATCGGAAAAATATAAATTTTTAAATGTCGCAGTAACTTTAATTCAATTGATTGATTCGTTAGGGCTTAATGGCAAATACATTTGAATATGAAATTTATTATCTGCAGTCATTCAATCAGATAATTTCTTATTAGATGTATTGAGATTTATGTTTTTAAAATTTTTCTTGTTTTCTCAAATATTTTTCATTACAAAATATTTTGGAATTCCATAACCTGTTTTACTTTTAGAATGATTCTTCTTTCATCATTCTTCTGTTGTTGAACCATTTATACTATCCGTATTGAATTTTCTTGTATGAGTATTACCATACGTTGCTGATGAAACTAGTAATATTTTAGCTTCATTTATTGTCAATTCTTTTTTAACTTGTGTTTGGAATAACGAGAGAAGTCCAGTAATCATTGGTGCTGACATACTTGTTCCGTTGAAATCTAGGGTATATAATAGTTGGTTAATAATCGGATTTTTTTGTACATTTGGATTTGAGATGATAATTTTTTTTAATTTTTCTATTTTATATTCTCTTTTAGCTTCTGGATTAAGTTTTTTACCAATAAAAACATCATCTTTTCAATACGACTCACCATAAGCAGAAACTAAAGGATTAATAGACTGCAAGTTATCAAATTGTGTAAAGTTTGTTGGTCTATTATTATAATCAACAGCTCCTACGTAGATTGCATTTTCAGAAGCTGGAATATTAAATAGATTTCTAAAGAAATCAACTAAACTGTCAATTCCTTTTCTAATATTAGCATTATCCTTTTCTCACAATTTTTTCGCAATTTCTGAATCAATTATTGTTAATTCACTATTATCTTTTGTTGTCTTTTTGGCTTTAATTTTTTCTAGAGAAGATAATATATTAGATTTCTCGTTGGAATTTCCAAAGTAATTAACGTAAATTTGTTTATATTCGTCGATATTATTTTTAATTCTATCTGCTATTTTAACAAACCTCATATGTTCATCTCAAGAATTACCAGATGAAATTACAAAAATCATATTGTGCGTTTTTGTAAAACTATCAATAACTGTTTTTCAGTTTGTTAAATCTTCGTATAAGTGAGGATTGTTATTTATTTCTGTAATCATATTGTTCAATGTAACTAAATCTAAAATTTTTTTTAATTTTTCATCTGTAAGCAAATCTCTACGTTTTTCATTTAAATCGCTCCACTTATAATATCTATAAGGATAGCCTATGCTCATATTAACAATATTTACACCTTTGTCTTTTAGAGTAGATAATAATTTTAGTTTCTCTTCTTTACCATATGGTGATTTGGCATAAAAAATATTAGCATTCGGATTTATACCTAAATCAGTACCAATAATGGAAGCTACTGCACTTACGTGTCTTAAATTATCTTCATTAGTTGTGCTTGTTAGATTTCCGACATAATTTATATGAAAGTTATTTTTTGTAGAATAAAGATTATTATCGAATTTTTGGTCTGCGAGTTCAATAATTCCGACTTTATTAAAGTTAGAATTTAAATCTATATTATTAGATGTTTTTCTTTCATTTTTATTTACACCTAATTTTTGATAGTACATTTGAAAAAGATCATCAAAATTATTTTTATTTATAAAGTCATTTACATCATTATTTGAATAGTTTAATGATGAAACGAAAACAACAGGAATAATAGGTAATGTTATCATTACTAGTTTTAATATTCTTTTCAATTTCATATTTTCTCCATTGTGACATTAAATATATTATTTATATATAAAATTATATTTTTATAAATTTTTATTAAATTAAATTAGTGTTTTTTTATCAAAAAATATGGAAAAACTGAAATTATTTTCATAAATTAAATTAATAAATTAAACTCAAAATTTACAAACCATTTTTTATGCAATCGCTTTAAAGTTTCATATTAATCGAATTATAAGTTTTATATTTGCATAAATAGATAAAAATACGTATATTTGTGAACTAAAAATTAATTACTACCACAAAATAGTATTTTAATTGTTATATATATCTTGTGAGTTTTTGTGTATTATTAATAACCTTTTTTAAAGAAACACTTGTATTTATATAAAACCACTATTGGAAGATTTTTATCTAATTGAAATAAACCTTTAATTTAGTTAAAATACCGCTATGGTAAAAATGTAAATTTTACCATTTTTTTATTACTTGCAACCACTTTCTCGGCTAATTTTAGCGTCAATGTGGTAAAATTTTATTAGTTAAAACTATATAGATTTTTCGATATAGTTTTTATTTTGAAAGAGAGGTTAATGTGAAGTTATCTTTAATATCACTAGTAGGTAATTCTGCTAAAGAAGTAGACTGATACTTAAAAGACTTAAAGGACCAACAAAACCAAGATTTTGAAGTTATTTTATGCATCAATAAAAACACAGAGTTAAAAGGAATCTTAGATGTTATAGAAGAACATAAAGATTTCTTTGGAAAACGTTTAGTTGTACTTTTTAACACTAAACAGAACTCATATCACCATAATTTAAAAAGTGCTTTTGAGCTTGTAAAAGGTGATTATGTAGCTGTGGTTAACAGTAATAATAATCTTAAAAAATACTACACAGAAAGAATGATTCAAGCAGCTGAAGAAAAAGATGTTGATATTTTAGAATTTAAACCAAGAATTGTTGGAAGTGTTCGTTTTAAGCCAGCAGCTAGATTAGAACCTGAATGTTTATATCCATTACCACAATGTTCGAACGTATTTGCATATACATTCCCATTTATTTTTAACAAAATTTATAAAAAATCTATTGTTAAAAAAGCTGCAAAATACAATATTGAATTTACAAACGATTCTAAATTATGTTCATATTTTGTTTATTTATTAATGCTTGAAGCTAAATCATATATGTATGTTGATTATCGTATTTACCGTGAATACTTTGGTTCAGATATGTGACTTAATTCAAAAAACTTTTTAATTTCAATGAATTCAGTTGAACAAATTTTCAATTCTAAAGGATTAAAATTAAACCAAGAATTAAGATATGCAAAATATTACTTATTAAAATTATTAATCACTGCATTTTTAACAGAAACATCATACTTATATAAAACATTTAACTTTTTAGATCGTGAATTTAACGAAAAACGTTCAGAGCGTTCAATTCAAAAACACTCAGATTTAGTTGCGAAAATGCAAGATTCTAGTGAATTTATTAACTTCAATACTTCTAACATTTATATGTTAAAAGGAACTGCTGAAGCAAAACTTTTAGGTCGTGATATTAAAGAACTAAGTAAAGTGAAAATTTTAGATACATTACAATAATGCTCTACAAAAATGCTTCAATGCTTCGCCGATTAGTAGCGAATGTTATTGACTGAGTTCTTATTATTGGTTTCTCTGCTGTTTTTGTAAAACTTTTACAAAACAAAGGGGAAATTTTTAACCCTATTAATTACTACTTACCAATAGTATTAATTTTAGTTTGGTTAAATTTTTACTTTATCTGTACACCAATTATCACAAAAGGTGCAACCCTAGGCTATTTAATTTTAAGAATTAAAATGATTGATAATAAAACCAAAACATTCAAAGTTTCAACTATTTTAAAACGAAACATTTTAATTATTTTTGCAATGGATATTGTTTTTATCGTTTTATTAGCTTCAATTTGACCTAGTGACATCGAATGAGAAAAGAAAACTCAAGAAGGTGTAACATCTTTAATTAAAGACACCACATTTAATAAATTCATTATTCAATTTATTATTATGTCATTTAATATCATTTTATTTGTTAACTTCTTTGGTTTTTGCTTCGGTATGCTAAACAAAAAAAGATTAACATTAATTGACTTTTTTTCAAAATCTCGTGTAGTTGATGCTAAATTTAAACAACCACTTGATAATAAAACAAATGTTGAATTATTACCTTTTTATAATAATCAACGTAAATATAAATACTTTGTATCTAATCAAATAGAACAATTGGAGAATTATGATTTTAAAGAAGATTAATCTACTCGAAGGTCTCAATGACAAACAAAGAGAAGCTGTTGAGTACTTTGACACACCATTGCGGATTATCGCAGGTGCTGGTTCAGGTAAAACTAAAGTTTTAACTAGAAAAGTTGCTTATTTAATTAATGATTTAGGAATATCTCCTAAAAATATTTTAGGAGTTACTTTTACTAATAAAGCTTCTAACGAAATGTCTGATCGGATTAGCAGATATGTCAATTCTACTACCGAAAGAATTCAAATTTATACTTTTCACTCTTTATGTGCACAGATTTTAAGAAAACATATTCGTGCACTTGGTTTTCACAGTAATTTCTTAATTATTGATGAAGTAGACCAAATTCAAATTTTAAAAAACATTTATAACCGTTTAGGAATTTCTACACACGAAATTAGTTATCGCAGTATGCTTCAATATATTTCTTGAGCTAAAAACTTAGACTTAACAATGGAAGAACTTGCAGATAAACTAAAAGATGAAGCTTCTGAATATGTTTCAAAAGTATACCAAGAATATATGAATGAGCTTGCATTTAAAAACTCACTTGATTATGATGATTTAATTATTCACACTCATATTCTTTTATCACGTCGTAAAGACATTGCTCGTGAATATCAAAAACGTTTTTCATATATCTTAATCGATGAGTTCCAAGATACATCAATTAAGCAATATGAAATCATTAAAGCTATCGCTGGTAAAGACACACACATTACAATTGTAGGTGACCCTGACCAAACTATTTATAACTGACGTGGTGCTGATGTAAACTTAATTTTAAATTTCGACAAAGATTTTCCTACTGCAAAAACAGTAGTTTTAGATGAAAACTACCGTTCTACAAAAAACATTCTCCAAGCTGCTAATAAACTTATTAAACATAACAAAAACAGATTTAACAAAGATTTAGTAACTTCAAACGAAGATGGTGATCCAATTGAGTTTTATCACGGTTTTAACGTTGAAGCGGAAGCACGTTGAGTTGTTCAAAAAATCAACGAACTTAAAAAACAAAAAAACCAACTTAAAAATATCGCAATCCTTTATCGTTCAAACTATTATTCAAGACCATTTGAAGAAGCTTTAATTGCTGAAGGAATTAATCATAAAATCTTTAATGGTACAAAATTCTTCCAAAGAACAGAAATTAAGGATGCAATTGCATTCTTATGAGTTTTAGAAAACGGTCAAACAGTTGCTTTAGAAAGAATTATTAATGTTCCAACTCGTGGAATTGGTGAAGCTACTTTACAAAAATTAAATGAATATGCTCGTGAAAAACGTAAAACATTATTTAACTGTTTAAAAGAAGATTTAAAAACATTACCAGTTTCACCTAACATTATTGCTAAAAGTATTTATCCATTTATGAAAACAGTCTTAAAATATCGTGCCTTATTAAGACAAAGAAGACAAAAAATCAGCACAATATTAGACTCATTTTTACAAGAAATTAAATACTACAAACACATTGAAGGAAACAAAAACCTTCGTGGTAGTGCAATTGATAACGTTAAGGAATTAATCAACTCAATTCAAACTTGAGAGCAAAAAAACCCTGGTAAAACTGTTGAAGATTATTTAAACACAGTCGCATTAATGAGTGCTTCTGATGAGTACGATAACATTCCTAACTATGTTTCATTAATGACAGTTCACTCAGCAAAAGGGCTTGAATATGACAACATTTTCCTTGTTGGTCTTAGTGAAGGAATTTTCCCTAATGTAAAAGCTGTTAAAGGAACAAATTTATTCTCTGATAAAAACCTTGCTGATAATGTTGCTGACAACTTAGAAGAAGAACGTAGATTAGCATACGTAGCAGTAACTAGAGCACGTAAAAAGTTATTTATTTCAGATGCACGTGGAAAAATTATTGGTACTGAAATTAATAAAAAACCTTCTCGTTTTATCGAAGAAATGGGAATTGATATTAATGATGTTATCTTAGTAACAAACCATGATAATGCGTTTGATGATAACGACAAAACCGAAGAAGAATTAAAACAAATTAATAAAAACATTATTGTTGGAGATATCGTATCTCACGTAGTATTTGGTGAAGGTGAAGTTATTGATGTAAACAACTACGAAATAGTTGTTGAGTTTGTTAAGGATAAAAGCGTTAAGACATTAAACAAATTCCACCCTTCTGTTAAATTAATCTCTAAATAATATGTATATCTTTTTATGAATTTTAATTGTTATCTTTTTAGTAATTTGTGGATCATTTATAACGATCCTTTTTTACTATAATTCAAAGTCTTCATCTGGAATTATTCTTTTTAAAATAGATAACAATAATAAAAGAGTCTTACGTTTAAATAACAAATACAAATTTCTTTCAACAATCTTTGATGCTAAAAAAACTAGATTTGAAACATTCAATTTTATCCCTTTAAAAAACTTTATGGATTTTTTAAATGAGAATTCACGAAAGGAATTAGATGAATATTTAATGCAAAGCAATCCTAAGGATTTACAATGTGCGATCGACATTAATAAACAAGCTTTAAAAGATTTAAGTTTTACTGAAAAAATTCTAATCAAATTAGATAAAAAGATTTTAGATGGAACTAAATACTTTTTATCACTAACTCCAATTGAAAACAACGAATTTATTGGCTCAATTAAATGGAGCAAAAAGCATTCTGCAGAACATAAATCATTACAAAATTACGCTCATCGTGATGCTAAATTACCTTATGAAAGTACTATTATTGCTTTTGCATTAAAACCTTATTATTACATTAACGAAATAGATAACGATGATTTAGTTGAACTTAGCGGACTACTCGGAGTTAATTTGAATAAGACAAAAATGTTTATTCAAGATGGATTAATTTACTTTGTGACAAGAAAGCTATCAAACAGTAGTTATAAATACATCCGTAATATTATTTTAGAAATAAATGAAAATAGTTTATTTTCTAAATTATTTATTGCAGGAACAATCTTGCAGCACACTTTATTAAGAGAAAATAATCGTAAACAAATGTTATTAAAAGTAAAATATTCACTTTATAACATTATTAACGAAGAAAACTCTCATAAATATGCACAATACTTAGATTTAAACAACGACATTTACAATGATTTTAATTTCAAAGAATTTGAAAGAAATTTAAATGACTATGTTGTGTCTAACTTAAATCAAACTCCATTAAGCATTACAACCACAAACTTGCGTAGATACGAATCAAATCGTAGTTCAAATTTAGTTGTGGCTTGAATTAACACAAATGCAATTGACCAATATTGAAACAAATTTTTCAAAAACATTCCTCGTTTAAATTTTAAATACGAAGAATCTCAGCTAAATTTTATTAAGGATTACAGTGATACAGAAAAAAGCGTCACTCCAAAAAACACATTAGTCAAAGTTTCTCAAGAAGTATATTTAACTGAAGATTTTCTTGATTCAGTTAATTCACCAATTTGCTTAGTTTATGCTTATAAAAATATGTTTAGCTTCGAAGAACTTAAAGCTAAAATCAAAGAAAACTATGAACGAGAAATTCCGACCGCTTTATATATTGAAGAAATCACTAAACCAATTTACAATATTATTAATAGCACTCAATTAAAAGCAATTGTAATAGGTGAAAAAATTTCAAAACAACTCAATAATACTAATGTGTTTTATGACTGTATGAACATTGTGATGCTATCAAAAAACTACGGAATCAAACTAATTTATGAAAATCCATTACCAAATCTAGATAAATTAATAGTCCAAAAAGCTGAAGTACAAATTTGTTATTACACAAATGAATAAACACCAATTCAATCGTAATTATTTACGATTGTTTTTTTTGATTCTTAATTTAAATAACATACTATTCAAAAGTAATAATGAATTCTAATAATTTAAGATTTATATACTATTTCAAAAAACCTTTCTTGCGAAATTTTAAAATACATATTATCCAAATCACAACCATAAAAAATTCGATTGTTTCTTAATGCTGCTACACCTGTTGAACCTGAACCCATAAAGCAATCTAGCACTACGTCACCTTCGTTCGAAAACATTAAGATTAATTTTTCCATCAATTCAATAGGTTTTTGCGTAGGATGTCAATGTTTATTTTCTTTTGCTACAAATAGTACATTTGTAAGTGTTGCAGAATATAAGCTACTGTCTAATTTAACATTCTTAGTTCGTAATCTTTCATTTTTTCATATCTGCTTCAGTTCATCAAAAGGAATAAAAAGCTTTCATTTATCAATTTGATATTTTTCAATTAGCTCATCATATAATTTTTTGCTTAATAATCCAAAATGTTTTCCTGTATAGCAAAAGAAAAATTCTAATTTTCTATGTCCTAATTTCTCGTGAATCCTTCTTCTTGGTATTCCTATATATTTAAGCAGCTGATGTGCATATCATCTTGTAAAATGATTATTTTTATCAATATCTAAACTTTTTGCTATATTATTAAAAGTTCGTTTAGAATTTTTGTTTTCATTATGGATAAAAACCGCAATATTCTCTGTAAACCCCAGCGGCATTCTTTTACTGTGGAACCCCTGTGCCGAGTTATTTTTTACTCAAATCAGTTCATATTTAAAGTCGTTTAAATTAGATAAAATCATTTCAGAATAAGTTGGATTTTGTCCAAAATAAACAATGGTTCCACCGTCTTTTATCACACGATTAAATTCTTTAAACATTTTCTTTCAATCCATTTTATAATCTCATTCTATTTTTTTCTTTTGTCCTGAGAGCATCATTCCGTTGATTTTTCCATATGGTGGATCAACACAAATCAAATCAATACTTTTATCTGTTATAGTACTGAGGAAGGATAAATAGTCTTCATTTCTAATTACACACTCTTTTAATTTTCGCATAATATCTCCTTAGTTTCGATAAAAAAAGCTACTAATAAGTAGCTTATTCCTAAATTTCATCTTCTTCATCAATATCAAATTCATCATTATCAACATCACCAAAAATTGATTGACGAACCAATTCAAGTGCTTTACGTTGAGATTTCTTGATATTAAGTGGTTTTTTATTTGTTGTTTTATTTTCTGAAGTAGTTTCTTTTTCTTCTACATCTGTTTCAACATCAACTCTACTATTTGTAAACTGAATTTTAGCTTGATTTAATTCTGGATCAGCTTGTTCATCAGTATAAATAATAGTAGGGATAATAATCGGTTCACGTCTTTTTTCTTTATAGAATAAAGCTGAAAGACGATCGATAATAACATCTTCTAAATCTTTAGTAGTTCATTGTTCGAAGTTTTTAATATGATAAAGCACAGCACCGTGAGCAACACGTTTAGTTTCATCAATTAATTTTTTAGATGTTTTAACAAAGAAGCTTCCACGAGTAATAATTTGTGGACGTCCCACAATTAAATTCTTTTGACGATCGATAATAAATACAATATTAACAAATCCACTATCTTTTAATTGTGTTCTTTCTTTTAAAATTTCATTTGATAAACTAAGAACTGTATTTCCATCAATGTAAATTGGTCCAAAATCAACCGTTTCTTCTGTTGGAATAATTTCATTTTGAATCATATTAAGCACTTGTCCTTTTTTAACTACAAGCACATTTTCTGGTTTAACACCATTTTCAATCGCTGTTTGTCCATGAACTGTAGACATACGATATTCACCGTGATAAGGTAGGAAGTATTTCGGCTTTGTAAGTTGGAAAATTTTATCATGTTCTCATTTGTAAGCATGTCCAGAAGTATGTAAATATCCGTCTGGTCCGTTTTCTTTAATAATAGCACCTAATTTATATAAACGGTTAACTAATAATTCAACAACCATTCTGTTTCCTGGAATAGGACTAGATGAGAAAATAACAGTATCTCCTTTAGCAATTTTAACTGTTGCGTGTTTACCATAACTCATCCGAGAAAGAGCTGCAAGTTGTTCACCTTGAGAACCTGTTGTTAAAATAACTAAGTCGTTTTCATTTACATTTGCAAGTTGCTTTTTGTCAATTAAAACATCATTTCCAACATTAATATATCCTAATTTACGTCCGATTTTAATTCCTTGAATCATTGAACGTCCAAAAGTAATAACTTTTTTATTTAATTTAGCTGCTAGTTCAATAATAACCTTAACTCTAGTTAAGTTTGAGGCAAATGCTGTGATAATAATTTTTCTTTTAGCATTAGCCATATGTCTTTCAATATCGGTTAAAATATCACTTTCACTTGGTGAGTGATTTGGACGCATAGCATTGGTTGAATCTGAAAGTAATGCAGTAAGTCCGTCTTTACCAATTTCATCTAAACGAGCAAAATCAGTATAGTTACCAATCGGCGTATAGTCAAATCTAAAGTCACCAGTACACATCACACTACCATTTGGAGTTGAAACACGCACACCAAATGCATCTGGAATTGAGTGTTGAGCAGTTCAAAAGTCCACTTTACAATCATTAGCAAAATGATGAACATCGGTTTTTTCGATTTCTATAAATTCAATATCACGAGTAATTTTGTTCTCTTCGAATTTAAGTTTTAAATATTGAATTGCAATCCGTGGTGCAAAAATCTTTTTAATGTTTGTTTGTTGCACTAAGTATACAACTCCACCAATGTGATCTTCGTGTCCATGGGTGATAAAAAGACCTTCAATTATTTTTCCTGGTTGGTTTAAATATTCGTAACTTGGTATGATACCTTTCACCCCTGTATTAAAACTATCTGCAAATTTAATACCTGAGTCAATAATAAAAATATGGTTTTCATGCTCTATTAAAAAGGTTGATTTTCCAATCTCCTCGAAACCTCCAAGAGCAATTAAACGTGTTGGGTTCATATCTCTCCGTTTCTCTAAAATTATTAATTTGAATTGTAAATCATATTAATTTCTTTAATTAATATGTTGTTTATATTATAAAGGAAAACGGTTGATTTTGTGGAATAAAAATAAAAAACTAGTCATAAAATGACTAGTTTGAATGTTAAAAAATTATAAATTATTTAACCATGCTTGCAACTTCAGAAGCGAAGTCTGATTGAACTTTTTCAATTCCTTCACCAACTTCGAATCTTACAGCTGAAACTAATTCATCACCGTGGTTTGCTAAGTATTTAGCAACTGTTAAGCTATCTTCCATAACGAATGGTTGTTTTTCTAAAACAAATTCTGAAAGTTGTTTGTTTAATCAACCTTCAACGATAGCTGTTTGAATTTTTTCTGGTTTGTTTTCAAATCCAGCAGGTTTTTCAAATCCAGCTTTGATTTCTTCCATTCTTTCAGCAGGAATTTGAGCTACAAGTGAAAATTCAGGGTTCATAGCTGAAACGTGCATTGCAACGTTTCTAGCAGCATCAACATTGCTTCCTTTAACTGTAACAACTGCAGCAACTCTTCTGTTAGCGTGAACGTATGTTCCTAAAACTTGACCTTCACCAGCGTGTAATCTAGCAACACGACGAAGTGAAATGTTTTCTCCGATAACTGCTGTAGCGTTAAGTAATTTGTTAGCGATTGTTTCACCATCTACTAATGTAACTTCAAGAGCTTCTTCTTTGTTTAAAACTTTTGAGTTGTAGATAGCTTGTGTAACTTCTTCTACTAATGCTACGAATTTTTCGTTTTGAGCAACAAAGTCTGTTTCTGAGTTGATTTCAACTAAAACAGCTTCTTTATCTGTACCGAAAGCGTTAACCATACCTTCAGCTGAAATTCTTCCAGCTTTTTTAGCAGCTTTAACGATTCCGTTTTCTTTTAATCATTGAATAGCAGCTTCAATATCGTATGCTGAAGCTTCTAAAGCTTTTTTACAGTCAACAAGAGCTGAGTTTGTTCTTGCACGTAATTCTTTGATTAATTCCATTTTGTTGTCGGCCATATTTGCCTCCTTATATTTCTTATTATTAAATTTTAATGATAGTTACAGATTATTATTCTGCTCTTTTTGATTGAAAGTCAGGTAAAACAACTTTTTCATCATCTTGGTAAGCGAATAATTGTTGTCCACCTTGTGCTTTAACGATAGCATCTGCTAAAACAGTCATGATTAATGTAATTGATTTAGCTGAATCATCGTTAGCAGGAATACCAAAGTCTAAAAGATCTGGATCTGAGTTTGTATCTAAAATACCAATAACTTTGATTTTCTTTCTTCTTGCTTCTTTAACAGCAATTTCATCTTCGTTTGGATCAGCAACGATCATAACTTGTGGTAAACGTTTCATATCACGGATACCATCAAGGTTTTTGTGAAGTTTGTCAAGTTCTTTTTGGAAGTTTAAAGCTTCTTTCTTTGTGTATCCTTGGAAGTTTTTAGCTGCTTTAGCTTCTAATTCTTCCATTTTCTTAACACGAGACATAATTGTTTCGTTGTTTGTAAGTGTTCCACCTAATCATCTTTCTGTTACGTAAAGTGATTTTGTTCTTTCAGCAGCAGCTTTAACAGCGTCTCTAGCTTGTTTTTTTGTACCAACAAAAATAAATTGAGCGTGTTTTGATGCTAATTGGTTTACTAATGTGTAAGCATATTCAAGGTATTTTTGTGTTTTTGAAATGTCAATAATGTGTGACCCTTTGTTTCTTTTGTTAGGAACAATGTAGTCTTTCATTTTAGGGTTTCAAGCGTGAGTTTTGTGTCCGAAGTAAGCTCCAGCTTCTAATAATTTGTTTTTTGAAACAATTGGTTGTCTTGTTTCTGTTTTTTTGTTTTCTGTCATATTTTAATTTCCTTTTTAGTTTGTTAGTCAATGCAAACGCTTCGAACGCCTAGCACTACATTAAAATAGCACACCCAAGCGAATTCACGTTTGTAGTTCATTATTTAATTATTAATAATGGAGTATGAAACTCTGTTTAAATTTTAGCAAAATAATTATTTTTAACAAGTTAATACTTTTTAAAAAAATAAACAGCTAAAAATAGTATTTTTTAAGGTTTTGTGATTAAAAAATTATTTCTTAGTTTGTTGTGAAATCATTCTTTTTAGTTCGAAATCACTACGGTATAAGTAATCATCTATAGCTTCAACTAAACCTAATTGATCAACACAAGAAGTGTAATATTTAGCAAATGATTTTGTATATTTATCTGCATTTTCCATTACGTATGAATAGCCAGCTAATTCAAACATTGAAATATCATTTTGGCTATCACCAATTGCCATTACATTATCTACTGTAGTTTCAAAAACATTTTCGCAAAGCCATTTCATTCCTGTACCTTTTGAAACTCCTGTTTTAGTAATTTCAATATGTGAATGTAAATTACAAATATTTAAATCAATATTTTGTGCGACTGCTTTTTCATAAAAGACTTGAAGTTTTTTTGGATCACCGTAAACTTCTATTTTATGCATATCGTCATTTAAACGACCATCAAGAATTCAATCATTGTATTCACAAAAGTCTGAAATGAAATCTTTAAAAGCATCAGTGTATAAATGTAAATAATATTGGTGTGTTCCAAAATAATAAAGTCCAACACCACATTCTTCTGCTAAATCAAAGACTTTTTTTGCTTCACTAAGTGGTAATGTTTCTAAGTGTAAAATTTGTTTTTCTTGGTTGTCTCAAATTAAAGCACCATTTGAACAAACAATGTAACGACCACTAAGCTGATCTGCTAATCTTTGGATTTTTTCGTATGGTCCATTTCCTGTATTAATTACAAAAGGTACTCCTTTTTTGGTAATTTCTGCTGTTTTTTGGATCGTCTCTACCGCGAGTTCTTTACTTGGAAAAGGGTAAATTGTTCCATCAACATCACTAAAAACTGCTCATTTATGCATTTAAGCTCCTCTCTGTATATTAATAATATCATTTAGATAATTATTATTTAAAAATTCAGTATAAAATATTTAAATATGAATAAGTTAATCCAAGCATTAGAAAAGAAAATAGCAAGTGATAAAAAGAAGCTTAAAATTTATCGCTTTGTGGATACTTTTACTTCGATTTTAATTGCTATTTTAAACATTTCAATTATCGCACTTGCGATTCGTACTTTAGTTTTATTGGTGGAAGCATCTAATAAAAATAAACAAGATAAAGATATTTTTTCATTCACTATTTTAATCATTTTATCAGTGCTTATTTTGTCATCATTTTTAATCACTATTACTTTAACAATTTATAAATATAATTCACGTCAACAAGAGTATAAAAAACTTTCTAATACTATTAAATATTTAGAAATGAAATACGAAGCTGGTGAATTAACTGATGAACAACTTGATGAACTTGCTGATAAAATTCTCGCTAAAGCAAGCAAAAAGACCAAATTAATTATTACTAAAGCTATAAAAGATCAAATTACTACAGGAGCATAATGACAAATTTTTATAAAGAATACTTAAAAATCAAGAAAAAACTCATTTTTTCAATGTACATTTATGGTTTTTTATATTACTTGCTTAATTTAATTACAATTCTTGCTGCTTTTTACATTAGTTTATTAGCTATTTACTTTTTAGCTGGAGCTAACGGAAATTATCTTGGCGGAATTGAAAATAACCCATATCACGATCCAGAATTTTTAAATAAATCAGGAGTTTACGTAATTTTTACAACAATTATTAACTCAATTGTTGGTCTTATTTCTGGTATGCTTTCATTTTTCCTTGTAAATACAAAATTTCAAAACAAAAAAACTCAAATTAAAAAACTTTCTTTTGAAGAATTAGCCTTTAATTCAAATTTAGCTAATTACAAATTAAAAGAAACTAAAGAAAAGAAAGAATTTTATTTATATAAAAGATCACTAATTATTACACAATTCGATCGTTATCACACCGAGATGATTAAAGGAGATAATTTTTATGAAGCGTAATACAAAAGAAAAAACTAAAATCAAAAAAATAAAAAATGTCTTATTAAGAAAATACTGAATTAGTCGTAGCTTATTTGTTACTTTATCAATTCTTGCGATTGTAATTTCTGCTGCTACTGTTATTTTAAACCTTTGATCAATTCGCTTTAATAAAGTTCCAGATACAACAATGAGTTATTTTGTATCCATTGCCGTACTTACATCAGCAATGTCATTAATTGTTTCAATTCAATCATTTCTTAACATTCAAGATCGTAAAAGCACTTTAACTAATAATGTTAATCAAAATAACGAATTACTCAGCGAATTTAAAAATGGTAAAGAGCTCACTCAAGAAGACCTTGATCAAATTTTAAATACAATCAATTAAAAAACTAGAGCATCAAACTCTAGTTTTTTCATACTATTTAACCTGGGTTTCCGAGTTGTAACTAGGTAAAAATAAATACACCTAAAAAATAGGTGTATTCGTAAACCTAAAATAAAATTACTTGTACAAAATTGCATTTACAATATTTGATATTGTTTTGTAATCTTGTACTTGTTTTTTATTATCTTCATTTTCAATGAAAGTTTTTTCTACTTCTTTTGAGTTTATATACTTAACAAAATATTCAGCTGAAACAATAGCTTCAATAAATCTTTTGTTTGTGTAATGTTCATATAAAACTCCACTATTTTCCAAAGTTGAATTTACTAAATAAAGTGAGTATTTTAAAATAACTAACGACATAAAGCATAATGTAAAATGTGCGATGATGTGTTCATCTTTTCACACATACATTGGTCTAACTTCTAAAGCTGTTTTCAATGTTCTAAAGTTTTCTTCTATTTGTCATTGTTGACTGTAAATATCAATTATTTCAAACGGAGATAAATCAAATCTATTTGTCTCGTAAATGTAATAACCGTCATATTTTTCATCTTCTTGAATTTTTTCTACATCTAACTCATAGTAAGATTCACCAATTTGTTTGAAAAAACGACACTTTTTAGAACCGGTTAAGTCATTTGCATTAACATAACCATCTTTATTTTTTCTTTTGTTAAAATTGTTTATTAAAGTTTTTCTATCTTCTCTATCTTTTGCTGCACGACTTTCGCTGAAAGTAATAATTCTTTTTCTAACTTCACCGTTAGGTCTTTTACTTTTAAAAAGCGAAGCATATGTCATTTCTTTAAATTTAATATTATTTTTTTCGATGTAATCACTTTCATCCAAAACATATTCCTTAAACTTTTTACTACTTGTTTTTAGTCTATAAGAAATAATATAGTTAATTTTATGTTGCTCTAAAAAACGAATATTAGAGTTGATACTCATACCTTTATCAGCAATAATTGTGACATTTTGAATTTTGTAAATTGACATTATTTCCAACATAAAATGTATCATTGTTTTGCAATCTGCAGTAGAACCCTTGAATACTTTAAAATGTATTGGTATTCCATTAATATCAGTCGCCATTCCAATCACAACTTGATCTTCTTTAAATTTTCCATCTTTTGAATAACCAGGATATCTTAAACCATCTCTTACAAAACTTTCAAAGTAAGTTGTGGTTAAATCAAAGAAAAATAAATTCACATTTCTATTTGTTAATTCACCTATTCTTTGGTTTAAATTAATTAATAATTGATCTTTTTTGTCGAAAATATAATCTAATAAACCGTAAAATGACGTTTTCTTAACATCTGGAGTTTCTACAAATTTATGTTTATTTTGAAAAATTCCGATCATACTTGTAGGGTCTAAAATACGTGAAGTAATTGTGTATTTCAACAATTTATCTAAATCTTTATGTTTAGATTTTTGAATGTTTGAAAATAAATTCATACTATCAATTACTTTATAAATAGTTTCAACACCATATTTAACTGTTTTTGTTTCTACGGTTTGACTATTTAATGATTTCAGTAAAATTTCTTTAACTTTTTCCTTGCTTTCAGTAGTAGGGATTTTTTCTGCTTCTTTTTTGAGAACACTAATTGGGTCAGAAACAATTTCCATTAACTTTTCCAACCTACCAATTCCTACTTGATTACTATAACCTTTTCCGTAACCGTTTGAAACTGCTACCGAAACATATGTATGATCTTTTCTTTTATGTTTGATGACAATGAATTTTTCCATATTTTCATTATATCATTTTATACAAGTAATACAAGTAAAAAAATAAGAAAATTAGTGTTACCTATTATTTACATAGTAAATAATAGAAAAATTAGAATAAAAAATTGAGCTTCCAACTCGGAAACTCAGGAAAAATGGTAAAGAGCTCACTCAAGAAGACCTTGATCAAATTTTAAATACAATCAATTAAAAAACTAGAGCATCAAACTCTAGTTTTTTCATACTATTTAAGTACTAAAACTCCTTTATTAACAAATGGTTTATTTCCAAATAATGAATCTGCTAAATCTGGATAATCAATAAATGGGTTTCTTCTGTGTTGCTCTGTTCAATTTGCTGTTTCATTGTTTCTTACAACATCAAATGCATCAACTGGATCTTGTTTATTTCAATTTAAGTATGTTTCTAAGTAGTGTGGTTTAAGGTATGGAGCTGATTTTTGGAATACTTCTTGAGCTTCTTTTGTTTCTGTAATATTGTTACTTGAACCATATGTCATTGCAAAGTATAGGTAAGCACGAGCTATATCACCTTTAAATGCATCGACTGGTTCAAATGTTTTTTCTCCAATTGAATTAGTTCCTAAACGTGAACCGTTTTCTGATGTTAGAACAGAACTTACAACATTATCGTGTGGATAATTAGAACGATCTCTATTTACTTTAATATCAGTAGGTCAAACGTGAATTGGGTCATTTCTCATTTCGGCCACTTTTCTAAATCAACTTTGTGGAATAACGTGTTCTCTATTCATTCCATCACCTTCATTAGCACCACCTGTAGTTGCATAACTGTTGAATGTATATGGATCTTTACCATTTGGATTTTCTGAATAAACATCTAACATTGTGCCGTCATTTTCAAAGAATCTATCTTTAAAAGCATTAGTTGAATTATAGAAACTTGGTAAATTATTATAATTTCCAGTTTCATGTTTAGATACTTGTAATTTAACTAAAGCATCCATTAATTCTTTACCACTTAATCCATCTAGTGATTTGTAGTAATTATTTGAAGCATCATATGCAAACTTACCTTCTGCTACTACTGGTGTAATAGGTTTAGGTTGTTCTTGTTTATCATCAGTTTTTGGATTATCAACTGGTTTAGTGTCATTTGTTTCTGGTTTTAAGTATTCTGCTGGAATTACAAATGAAGCTGTAAGTGGACCTACATAACCATTTTCTTTACTTGGTTTATTTTGTTCGTTACGTGATACTAAAAAGTAATGAATTGTAACTTTTCCAGTCTTAGCATCAAAATCAGCTGAAAGATTAGTATTTGCAAAACCTTTTTTATCAATGTATTTTTTATCATCTGCTAAAGCTGGAATTACAGTACCAAATTTTGAATCAACTGGTTTAAAGTTAATCCCTTCTGTTAAGTCCTTACTTTTTGGAGCACGAGCACCCATTTTATTAGTTTTTCAATCATAAAAGAATTGAAGTCCATATTTTTTATCTGGATGTGTTACGTGATTATAAAGCACAGCATAATCCATATCATCTGCTGGTTCAATTAAATGATCAAGATCGTATTTGTCAACAAATACTTTTAATTCTGAATCTTTAATTGATTCTCTATCAACTGTAGGGTTAATAGTGTTTTTTTTTTGTTTGGATCGGTAGTTGGCTCTGGTTGCGGAGTTGGCTCTGGTTGCGGAGTTGGCTCTGGTTGTGGAGTTGGCTCTGGTTGTGGAGTTGGCTCTGGTTGTGGAGTTGGCTCTGGTTGTGGAGTTGGCTCTGGTTGCGGAGTTGGCTCAGGTTGTGGAGTTGGCTCTGGTTGCGGAGTTGGCTCTGGTTGTGGAGTTGGCTCTGGTTGTGGAGTTGGCTCTGGTTGTGGAGTTGGCTCTGGTTGTGGAGTTGGCTCTGGTTGTGGAGTTGGCTCTGGTTGCGGAGTTGGCTCAGGTTGTGGAGTTGGCTCTGGTTGCGGAGTTGGCTCTGGTTGCGGAGTTGGCTCTGGTTGCGGAGTTGGCTCTGGTTGTGGAGTTGGCTCTGGTTGTGGAGTTGGCTCTGGTTGTGGAGTTGGCTCTGGTGTAGGTTCAACGTGAACTTTTACATCACAACCAGCTGACATAGTAGCCACTCCTGGAATAAGAGCAATTGGTGCTAATAAAAAGAATTTCTTAAGCTTATTTTTCATAGTTTCTCCTAGAAATTTTAATATATATATATATATATTTGTATATCTCATTGAATAAATTTACATTGTATAAATTATATAAGTTTTCATATAATGTGGTATCTTTTTCACATTTTTGCATAATAAAAAGCACCGATAAAAGTGCTAATCATTTTCAGCATTTGAAAAATCAAATAATTTATTTAAATAATATTTAAAACGTTTGTTTTCTAGATTGATAAGTTTAGGAATGCTCTCATTGCTAGTATGAGTTAAATTGTGTAGGTTTTCTAATATATAAACAACTTTTTCTTGATAATCTATCGGTGGTATTTCTATAATATATTTTTTAAATTTTTCAACATTCAATGTCTTGAATGTGCTGTTATTTATATATGGAGCAATGTTATCATTTATTTTGTGAAAAAAATATAAAGCAAATTTAGGTAATAATTTATCCTTAAATTTATCATATATATCAAAATTAAGAATAGATTGATTACAAAAAGCATCAAATTGCATAATCGCAAAACGACCAACAGTTGCTCTAGCACTAAATAAAATACTATCTTTTTTAAAAAGATTCTTATTTTTGAAATAAATTTGATTAACTGTTTTTTCAGAATTATTTAAGATTCCACCATTTTCAGGAAAATCTGCTACCGTATATCATTTAATTGTTCCATTTTTTCAAAAAGAACTATTTTTAGTAGATGGTGTTGCACCATACCTTATCTTAAAAATATCTTCTAAAGTATATTCATCGAAAGAAGGAAAATTGAAAGGATTATATAAGATGTTTAAATAGTATTTATTTACATTGTTTCTATGCGTAAGCTCATGCGTAAGCTCATGCGTAAGCTCAGATATAATATCTAAAATCTCAACAACTTTTTGTTGTTCTTCTAAAGAAGGTAAAGGAACGATTAATTCATATAAATCACGTAAATAAACATGTTGAATAGCAGCTCCAACACGTAAATACCTAAAAATTCAAGGTTCAATTTTCTTAAGATAGTAATATAAATACTTTTTATTTATAAGTTCATTTGTTTCAAAAATGAACAAATCTGGACCAGCTCATATTTTTTCTGTTGTTCAGTTTGTATATCCAGCTGAACCTCCGCTAGACATTATTAATTCATTTTCACCTAAATTATATGTTGGTCAATAACCAGATTCTTTCACTCCACCATTAAAATATTTATAACCAGATTTGATATTTTTATCTCTTTTAATCGCTTCACCTTTTTTGATTTTAACAATTTCTCTTAATCTAACCATTTTTACATTTTCAGTGTAAAACTCATCTAGCATTTTTCTTTCAATCAGTGGTTCCATTATTTTTCTCTTTCAAATTACTATCTAATAATTTTTAAATTATATATAAATCTGCAAAATTATAAGAAAAAGCCCAAATGGGCTTAGGTCAATTTCTTGAAATGGCGGAACAGAGAGGATTTGAACCTCCGCGGGAGTTGCCTCCCCTACAGTCTTAGCAGGACCGCCTCTTCAGCCTCTTGAGTACTGTTCCATATTTGTGTTAATATTATAAAGCATTTTGAAAAATAGACAAGTATATTTTATTTTTTGAAAACTTCATTATTAATAATTTTTAATTACTTACTTATTTTTTTATTTGTTAAGTTCTTTTATGAAAAATTGTTTTTTCAAAATAAAAAAACTTATTTTTTACAAAAATATGGAACAAAAATGAAAAATTTCAGGCATTTTTACTTATTTTTGACTAAGTTTTTCGATTTTATTTATATAAAATGTTATATTTTTAATGAAATTTAATAAAAGTGCCTATAAAATAGGCTTAAAAATTTAAAAAATATTTTTTTATATTATAATATTATTGTTAGTACCACATAGGAGAAATATGACAAAAAAAGATTTTATCGTAGATGTCGCAGAATACGCAGACTTAGAACCTAAATTAGTTGAAAAAGTATTCGACTCAATGGTGTTTGTTCTTAAAGAACAATTAATTACTGAAGAAAAAGTTAGATTATCAAAATTAGGAATTTTCTCAACAGTTGTTAAACAACCTCGTACAATTCAAAACAAATTTACTAAACAAGAACAACAAATTCCACAAAGACGTGTAATTAAATATAAACCTTCTAAGTACTTACGTGACCAAATTGACATCAAAGCATAGTAAGACTAACCGTAAACGGTTAGTTTTTTTATTTAAAAATATTAACAATTCCAGGAAATTCAAATTCTAAAACAACTGATATTTTAATTAGCCTATCCACAGAAATTGATTTATTAAACTTCATATCACTATAAATTCAAGTTGGATCAGTTTTAACAAATTTGTTTTCTGTCTCAAAATAAAAAATCAAATACGCTAATCCACCATGAGTTGCAATTAGATTCAAATATTCAATTTGGTGTTGCTTAATATTTTTATAATCAAACCTTTCTCCTTTACAACTCTTTGCTTCAAAGCAAACAAACATTCCTTGAAACATTCCAATATAATCAACAGTGCTTTTTTTAAATAAATATCCTTTTAGCGATTTCTTAGATTCATTATTTTGAGCTTTACTAACTTCGGTTAATAAAAATGGCAAACTCTTTTTTTCGATAAAAGCAATATCATTTTTTGCATAATAATTTAAAGAACGATTTAATACTTCTTCTAAAAACATACCTTTATTTTTTTGACTCATATTTATTAAATAAGTAAATTCCAAAAATTAACAAAAATAAAACTAAATTAAGGTAAAAAATAATTTAAAATACTTTTATATTACTTGAGAGGAGAAAAATGAAAAAATTAGTAATCATTGGTAACTGAAAAATGAACAAAACTTTTTCAGAAGCACAAGAATTTATTAAAGAATTCGGACAAATTTACAAAGAAGAAAGATTAAATGTTGCTAAAGGTGTTAAATTCGCTATCGCTGCACCATTTGTTGACTTAGCTGCTTTTAAATCAAACAAATACAAAGCTTTACAATTAGCTGCTCAAAATATGTCAAACAAAGAAGGTGGAGCTTTCACAGGTGAAATTTCTCCATCTATGTTAGTTGATTTAGGTGTTAAATATGTTGTTCTTGGACACAGCGAAAGAAGAACATACTACCACGAAGATGATCAATTTATTTACGAAAAAGCTAAATTAGCATTAGAACACGGAATGACACCAGTTATCTGTGTTGGTGAAACATTAGAAGAATACGAAGCTGGAAAAACAAAAGAAGTTGTTAAAGCTCAAATCGAAAAATCAGTACAAGATTTAGATTTAACAAAAATCATTGTTGCTTACGAACCAATTTGAGCTATTGGAACAGGTAAAGTTGCTACTCCTGAAATCGCTCAAGATGTTTGTGCTTACATTCACAAAATTACATCTAAGAAATTAATCGTTCAATACGGTGGAAGTGTTAGTCCTAAAAACATTGCTGAACTTTCAACACAAAAAGACATCGATGGTTTCTTAGTTGGTGGTGCAAGTTTAGAAGCTTCAAGTTTCATGAAATTACTTACATTAGGAAAATAAGAGCTTATGCTCTTTTTTTATACTTTTTTTGTAAAAAAAATTATGTATAAAATATAATATTTTCAACTTTGAAACACGAAAGGAATAATGAAACCTAAAATCAAAAAAATCTTATTTTCTACCATAGGAATTACAGTAGGTTTATCTTGTCTATCTAGTTTAATTGCTTACAAAACTAAAAACAGCTTTAAACCAAGTTTTTACAACTATAAATCTTATATGTCACATGATAATATTAATCAAGTAAACAAAGACTTTGATTACAAAGTTTTCGATGAAATTAACCAATTTTCAAAAGCTTTAATTAATAATAAAGCTGCTGCCGGAATTGGAACCGAATATCTTTCAATTAATCTTATTAAAAATAAATTAATTTCTAAAATTGATTTTGCTACTTTACTAGATGATGAAACCTTAATTACTTGTGAAAAAGTTGAAAAAGCATTGCAACAAATTTATCGTCCAGAAATTTGAGAACATCTAAAATCTTTTGATAAATATTTAACAAACAATGAAGGTAGTTTATGAGAATACTTTATTCCATATTACTCACAAGATGCTATTGTTGGTTATAACATTCAAAAAAATAAAATTAAAAATCAAGGTATTTTAAAAGATAACGGAGAAATTAATTTTGATGCAACAGAGTTTAAAAATCGTTTCGGTGTAAATAAAACTCATAATCTTGAAAATATTTTAAAAGTGTTAAAAGAAAATAATTTCACACATTTAATGATTACTGATGCAATGCGTGATAATTTAGCATACGCTTCTGCTTATTGAAAATTACCTGATAATTCTTATACAGATAAAAAATTTACAGGTGAAGTTCACAAAAATACTTATCAAGAATTAATGATCTATTTTGCAGAATTACTTAAAAATTCTTGAAATTCCGATTTAAAAGACTTAAATAATATTTCTTTTAAAGGAGATAGCTTAGAAATTATCCGCAATTTATTAAATCCTCAATTTAAAGATCATTCTGCTGCTTTAATGTATAACGGTGATGCAATGAATGCATATTATGCAAGCGAACATTTTTCTGAACTAAAAGATAAAACATCGATTCGTGGCATCAAACCAAAACATAATATTTTATTAGTTGATGGTTTTATACTTGCTCGAAATAATGAAAAACAAAATAAACAATATTTAAAATCGCTTTCTAATAGCATTTTCAAAAAACTAAAAGACACACATCACTTAATTAATAACTTAAACAGTAAAAACTTAAAACAACAAATTATCACTGAAGCTGTATATTTTGCAGACTGACAAAAATACAAAAAAATTGAATGAGAAAATCTCGGATTATCCGAATCAGAAATTAACGATTTATTAAATCACTTTGGAAAATTAGTTAATTTAGCAACAACTGAAAATCAAAATAAATTAAATGATTTTTATAGTTCTAGAAATCAACACCAAAATTTCTTAAATGGTAAGACAAACGAAGATGTAAATATCGAAGAAAGAATTTCTCCTTACACCAAAATTATTTTTGAAGAGCTAAATTCTAATTTTCAAAACATATTTAGCGATAATTCTAATCAAAATAGTTTAGCAACTACACTTAGAAAGCTATTTAATAAAACAATAAATATTAAAACGCAAGCACAAATTACAGATCAAAAAGACAAATTATTAATCTTAGCACGCATTATTGCGAAAATAAATCTTTTAAACTCTAGAATTGAAAGTCTTGATCCTGTAATTAGTAATTTTAATTACGTTCGATACGTTCCAACCGATACAGAATTATATGAATTAGTATTAAGAAATTACTTTTTAGACTATTTTACAGGTCAAGATGAAACGGTAATTAAAATTTACGAAATTATAAATAACCAAAATAATATTCACACAGCATTAGGACCAGTTTCAGATCGCTTACAAAGCTTATTAAATACCGAATACTTCAATCGTACAAAGTCATAATAAAATGAATGTGATATAATAAAAACATTCTTACGCAAAAAGGAGCAAATATGATTTTTGACGCAATAAAAAACGCAAAAAAATACAAAACTGAATATCCACAAATTAACAAAGCATTGCAATTATTATCTGAAATTGATTTTAATTCTTTAAAAGATGGTGCAAATATCATTGATGAAAATATCAAAATTATCAAAAGAGATTTTTGAGATTTTTATCCAGGTGAAAAATTCGGTGAATTACACGATAATCACGTAGATATCCATATTTTTGGTGGAACTACAACTGAAAAAATTTATTTTGATCATGATTTTACTTACCAAGTCGAAGATATTTTAGGCGAAAATAAAGAAACTGATGTTGTGTTTCCTAGAACTAAAGAATATAAATCATTTGTAATTTTAGAACCTAATACTTTTGCTTTATTTCTACCAGGTGAATTTCATGCTCCAAAAATCAATGATGAGAATCTTACACACATTAATAAATACATAATTAAGGTTAAAATTTAAAACGAGGAAATATGGAAACAATTAAAAAAATATTATTAAAACCAAACTTTTATGATGGTTGAACAGATGTAGAAATTTCAGGTTGAGTGTCAAGCAACCGTGGAAATAAGAAAATTCGTTTTATTGAACTTAATGACGGATCAACTATTAAAAACTTACAATTAGTTTTTAAAGGTGATTTTGATTTTGAATTATTAGATACATTAAAACCAGGTGCTGCTTTAGTAGCTAAAGGAAGTTTTAAAGCTACACCAGAATCTAAGCAACCAATTGAAATGAATGTTTCAGAAATTGTTAGATCAAAAAACGTTGATGAAGATTATCCAATCCAAAATCAAGAAATTAAATTAGAAACTCTTAGAGAATTACCACAATTAAGACACCGTACAAATCTTTTAAGAGCTATTATGTTAATTCGTTCAACATTAGCTCAAGAAGTACACAAATACTTTATGATGAGAGATTTTTACTATATGAATAGTCCAATCATTACTTCAAACGATGGTGAAGGTGCAGGTGAAACATTCAACGTTTCAGATTCTAACCTTGATGATCCATTCTTTGGAAAAGGAAACAAATCAACATTAGGTGTAACAGGACAACTTCACGGTGAATCATACGCAATCGGTATGAAAAAAATCTATACATTCGCTCCTACATTCAGAGCAGAGCGTTCAAATACAAAAAGACACCTTGCGGAATTCTGAATGATTGAACCAGAAGTAGCATTTTACGATTTAAAAGATGTTATTCATCTTGCAGATGACTTACTTAAAGTTGTAATTGCTAACACAATGGCAAAACATAAAGATGAATTAGCTTACTTAGATGCTTACACAAATAACGGACTTATTGACAGATTAAACCACTTTGTAAATACACCATTAAAAATTGTTGATTACCAAGAAGCAATCGATCAATTAGCTGCTGTAAAAGAAAACTTCGAAAATCAAGATATTAAATTTGGATTAGACTTAGGAAGTGAACACGAAAAATACTTAACAGAAGTAATTTATAAAGCACCAATTGCTGTTATTAATTTCCCTAAAGATTTCAAAGCATTCTATATGCACCAAAATGAAGACGGAAGAACAGTTGCTGCTTTTGACTTATTAGTTCCAGGTGTTGGCGAACTTGTTGGTGGTTCACAACGTGAATCAGACTATAATAAATTAGTTCAAAGAATTAACGAACTAGGAATCGATCAAACAGACTTACAATGATATTTAGACCTTAGAAGATTCGGACATATGTTAAGTTCTGGATTTGGTATTGGTTTTGAAAGACTTGTAATGTATGTTACAGGTATCGAAAACATTCGTGATACAATTCCATACCCACGTACAAACGGAAACATCAGAATGTAATATAAAAATGACAATACTGTCATAAACTAAATCACTTTGAGTGATGGTTTATCGGTATTGTCATTTTATTTTTTAATTTTTAATAAGACAAATAAATAAGTTCTTTTAATTCTGCTAGCTGTGTAACGTTTTGAAATGCACGCATTAATAAATGAATCATAATCAGGATTATCAATTTGTTTTTTAAATAAATTTTCAATTCCTTCACTAATCATTTTATATTGTCTAAGTTGTTCAGGTGTTTTTGAACGAATTATTTTTTGAAATTTAGAATAAGTATTTTCAATATTTAATCTCGGATTAATGCCTTTTAAATTCATTGGTGTATATTGAGATACATCAAGATTCTCAGATAACATCTTACGAATATGTGATGCACTTGCAAATTCTTGAATTGTTTCTTCACTATGAAAAGCAACTGTTCTTTTAATTGCTATCGGAGTGATATCAAGATTATGATTCACAATTGTTTTTACATATTCTAACCCTAAAATATCATTCGGCATTGAAATATCTTCGCCAGAAAGTTCTTGCAGAGCTAAATTAGTTGCACGTGGAAAAGATGTCCCTTTATTTTTTAAATGTTTTTTGACTAATTTATTATATTCTTGTTGGTTATCTTTAATTAATCGTGCTATTTTAATAAACAACTCTGTATCTGCTGTTTCTGATCCAAATACTAAATATTTAATTCCTTTTTTAGCTAATTTTAAAACAGATTCACTAGCAAAAATATGTGCTGCTTGTGCTGAAATTTGCACTGGTAACTTTACAAATTTACTTACACCATATTTTTTCGCTATTTTTACTCTGGAATGTCAAGAAGCACAAATGAACTCACCACGTTGTGAATATTTGTGACTCATTGCTACGATTATTTTAGGATTGTTAAAATGTTCTTTAATTCAATTAAGTTGATAAATATGTCCATTATGAAACGGGTTATATTCAACAACGATTCCGACTTTTTCTTTTTGATTTAAAAAATGCATAAATTTATTATATAAACGAAAATTAAAAGATGAAAATAAATTATAAAAATTTATTTGTGGAAAACGTTCCACATTATTACCTGATTTGCATCTAAAAAAATAACTTTATGATAAAATATTTTTAAATTTTCTGCTTTTTTTAGAAATGAAAGGAGACTTATGAAATACGATTGAGCGAAAATTACCAAGACAATCGAAAAAGGTCTTGGTGGTAAAGATAACATCACAAAAGTTTATCACTGTGCTACTAGATTAAGAGCAGTTGTTAAAAATCCTGATGTTGTTGATCAAAAATTATTAGGTTCAATAGATATTGCAAAAGGTGTGAATTTAAATAATAACGAAATTCAAATCATCTTTGGTGCAGGTCTTGTGAACAAAGTTTATGAAAATTATCAAAAAGAAATTAATCCAGGACAAATGGAAAAAGAAGTCAAAGAAAAAGTTTTTAGATGAAATAAAAGCGAATCATTTAAAAACAACCTTTTTAGAATTACACGTAATGCAATTAGAGCATTCGCTGAAATTTTTATTCCTTTAATTCCTTTATTTATTGTAGGAGGGATTTCATTAGCATTAAAATCATTTATCCAAGCATTTGGAAGTGAAAATGTCACAGTTAAAAACGTTGAATTCTTCTTCGATATGATCGGTGGCGCAATTTTAGGTTCACTACCTGTGTTAATTGGATATACATCAATGAAAAAATTTGGTGGAAATCCTTTTTATGGACTTGCAATCGGAATTATTATGGTTGCGCCTAGCTTAATGAACTCTTGAAGTTTAGGTGACTTCAAACTTGTTTACTTAAATAGTGTCGATCCAAAAGACGTTGTCTTAGAACCAGGACAATCAATTGCTTGAACATTATTCCCTGTTGAATGAGGATTTTTCAATTTCCCATTAATTGGATACCAAGCACAAGTATTCCCTGTTTTAATGATTGTTTACTTAGGATACTGAATTGAAAGATTAATGAAAAGAATTTCACCACAAGCTATCGCAATCTTAAGTGTTCCGCTTGTAACTGTATTTTTAACAGTATTTTTAGGTTTCTGAATTTTAGGACCAATAGGACGTGAAATTTCAAACCTTTTAGGTAAAGCATTTAACGGACTTTGAACATACACTAATTTCCCATTCTTCGGACTTGGAGGTGCGTTAATTGGATTTGCATATCCATTCTTAGTTGTAACTGGACTTCACCAAGGTTTATTACCTGTTGAAACAGTTATTATTGCTGAGACAACCAAAAACTTCCACCAAGGATATACATGAATTACGCCTTTAGCAACTGCAGCAAACGTTGCTCAAGGTATGGTTGGTTTTGGATTAATCATTATGATGCTTATTAGAAAACACAATGAACAAGCTTCAAAAGTTGCTTCATCAGCAGTTACAGCTAACTTCGGTATTACTGAACCAGCTTTATTTGGGGTAAACATTCCATTAAAATATCCATTTATTTGTGCCGCTATTGCTAGTGGAGTAGCTGGTTACTGATTAGGAATGTCACAAACATACGCAACAGCAATGGGTTCATCTTCTTGAATTGGAAATGCAATTCAATTTAGTTGAACAATTAGCGAAAACGACTTACACTTCTATGAAGCAAATACAAAGTATAACTTTGTAATTAATGCATCAATGTCTAATGGTGTAAAAATGTTAATCGGAAATGCTATTGCTTCTGTATTAGCAATTACATTAACAGTATTATGAACTAAATTTAAAGCTAATAAACAATTTGTTGACTGATGTTTACAAAAACAAGCAGTTTAAGATTTATATAATGCAGTTTATCTGCATTTTTTAATAAAATTATTAACGAGGAAATTATGAACAAAAAAGAAAAAGAAGAATTTTATTTCAACAAATTAGAGTTAATGAAAAAAATCGCAAATACTAAGTATTACTCTCATTTTGACTCTACTATCCATAATTCACAAGTGGAAATCAATCATAAACTAGCTTTAGAAAGTCCTTATTATCCTAAAATACACATTAGACCATATAGCGGTTTATTAAACGATCCAAACGGTCTTGTGTATCACGATGGTTATTACTATATTTTCTATCAAAATACTCCTAATATAGCAATGCATAAAACTAAGTGTTGATCTGCATATAGAACTATGGATTTTTTAGTATATGAAGATTTAGGAACTATTATTACTCCAAGTATCCCAGAAGATGCACAAGGAATTTTTAGTGGTGGAGCTATATCAGCACATAATAAAATTTATCTTTATTACACAGGTAATACAAAAAAATATTTTGCAGACGGAACATTTGAACGTGGTTCATCAACTATTGTTGTTGAATATAATCCTGAAAAAAATACAATCAGTGAAAAGAAAGTACTATTTAGTGTAGATAAAAATATTTATACTGGTGAATTTAGAGATCCATTCCCTTTCAAAAAAGGTGGAAAATACTATTTAATTCACGGTGCACAAACTAAAGAAGATAAAAAAGGTGTTTTATCAGTTTATGCTTCTTCAACACCTAATGGTAACTTCGAACGTTTAGGAGATATTAAATTTACAAACTTCAAAAGCGATGAAGCTTATATGTATGAATGTCCTGTGTACTTTAAATTAGAAGATAAGGATGTAATTAGTTTTAGTACACAAGGACAAAAATATTACAAAGATCAAGCAGAAAAAAATGACTATACTATTTTCTTAATTGGAAAAATGAACTGAAAAACACTTGAGTTTAAAGTTCAAAACGTCCAACAAGCAGATCTAGGTTTTGATTTTTACGCAGGTCAAATTTTTAACAATGTCGATGATGATTTATTTGATGATGAAGTCCTATATTTAGGATGAGCAGCAAAACCACAAGATCATGCTGTTGCAACATTTGATCACGGATATGCTAACCACTTAAGCTTTGTTCGTAAATTAAGCTTAATGGATGATCAAATCATTCAAGAACCATTATGAATCGATGATAATTACAATCCTTTAAAAGGTACAAAAGTAAGAAGTGGTATTCTAAAACAAAGACATCAATATTGAGAGTTAAGAAATAAAGAATCATTTAGTATTCGTTTATTTAACGAAAAAAATGATGAATTACTAATTAATTATTCAAATGAAACATTAACGGTTGATCGTAGTAATATGAGCGTATTAGAAAGCATTGAAACTACACAAAAAATTACTCAAAAAATCAACATCTATGAAATTAAAGTTTTATTAGATAATTCATTTATCGAACTCTTTATCAATGATGGTGAGGCCGTTTTTAGTTCTAAATACTACATCAATGGAACTTTAGGTGTTGAATTCCTTGGATTGCAAGGAAAAATGTATCCAGTTAACGAAATGGAATTTGTTAGTTCTACTAAAAAACATCAAAGTAATCCATTAGTAAATTTACCAGGAGAAGCTTTAATTGATGAATTTAAACAAAATGATCACAAAACTTTAAAAGTTGGTGGTGCACCAATTAATGTCTGTGGTGCTATCGGTCTTCTTAATTCAAATGCAGATTTTCTAGGAGCTATTGGTGATGATGAAAATGGTAATTTAATAAAAAATTACTTCTTTAAAAATAATCTCTCAACTAGTGAATTAAGTGTTTTACCAAAAACTAAAACTACAATAGCTCACGTTACTTTAGATGAAAATGGTGAGCGTTCATTTGAATTTACTTTTGGAGCAGATCAACAATATACATATGATGATTATTTATATATTGAAAGAAATGTAGTTTTTTCTTCTGCTACAGCATTCTTAAAAAATAAATTAAATAAAACTTACGATAGTTTCTTAAACTCTTTAACAGAATATAAGGAAAAATTCGGTTTCTTTGATCCTAATTATCGTGATGCCTTATTTAAAAATAAATTAGCATATTTTAAAGAACAATCATATAAATATATTCAAAATGTACATGTTGTAAAATTATCAGAAGAAGAATATCAAATGTTATATAACAATACAGTTGAAAATATTCTTAATGATAAATTTAGCAATGAACACAGTGCATTAGATGAGAAAAACGTTTTAATCACTTTAGGTGAAAAAGGTACATTAGCAATTTATAATAGAAAATACATTATTGTCCCTTCTGTTAAGACTAAAGTTGTTGATACAACTGGTGCAGGAGATTCGTTTTTTGGTTTCTTTATTGCACAGTTTTTAGAGCAATATGATAATCACGATGCGATGAAAAACTTAAATATTGAAGACTTAAAATATATTATTCTTAAAGCCAATATTTGTGCTTCGTTTGTAGTGTCTAAATTTGGTGCTATAGAATCGCTGCCAACTTTAGAAGAAATAGAGCAAAGATTTAATGAATTTTTAGTTGAAAATGAACCGTTTTAAAATTTTTATCATTTTACTAGTAATTTGTGGAATTTTAACTGGACTAGGTATTTCTTTAAGCATTTATTTAAATGTCGAAACTTATCCTTGATATGGATGAATTATTTTTCCATTTGGACTTGGCACAATGATTCCTTTATTTTGCTATGGTATTTTAAATGTCTTCGGTGTATTTAATCGTCAGTGATGAAAAAAATAGGCATTCTAGGTGCCTATTTTTGATTTACATTATTACTACGTTTCTTTTTATAAGGAATGTAGTTATTTTTTTTATGTTTCGAAATTTGATAAAACATTTCTGACTCTTCACTAAATTTCTTACGATTTTGTGAAATAAAATCATTTACTGTTTTTTCCGTGATTAACTTATCTTGCACTGCAATTCTTAAGTAATATTCTAAAATTTCAGTATTAAAGAAATATTCGTAATTGTTATACATAGAAACTAAATTTTTAATTTCTTCATGAATTTTTTCTTTTAACACCATTGGGTAATCCATTTGTTTTGAATTTTGTCCAAATTCATCACGGTCGACAATTTGTAAATCTTTTTCTGGATAACATTTAATATCTAAATCATAATCAATAAATTTAATTGTATTATCTTCAAAAATTGGATATGAAGCCATATTAATGTAATAGTAGCATCCAACATTTTTCTTAAAAAGCACGATTGCATTATATAAGCTTTTTTTAGGAATAAATCATAAAGCAGTTTCTGTATATCTTCAACCATTAGTGTCGTTTTGGCTTTCAGTTACTCTAGTTCCACGTAAAAATAAAACAATATGTCTTTTATTGTGAAAAATCACTTTTGCACCATTTCATTGACGATATAAAAAACCATTATGTTTATACGCTTGTACATTAATGATTTGTCCAATTTTGATTTGTTTAAAATCTCATTCCATTTTTACTCCTTAATTTTTTCAATATAAGTTTGTTTTTCATCTTGAAACACCACAAATGTTTTATCTAAATTATTTGTTAAAACCGAACTTTTTAGAGAGGTTAAAGTTCGATTTGGGAGAGTTAGTTGCTTTTTAAATAAAAGTTCATTATTCTCTGCGATTTGATTATTATTTTTATCAATAAAAAAATAAATACTATATCTATAATTTGATTGTAAATTAGTTAAATCTAAAAAATCCTTTGTGGTATATGAATAATATTTATCATTTAATATTCTGGAATCTAATTGTTTTTGTCTAGCATCAAAATTATATATATCAGCTCCACGATCAAAAGATTTTTTTCCAAAAAAATGGTCTGTAAATCAAAAGTTATCATTATTTTGAACATCTAATAAGCTCGAACTCATTATTTGATTTGCATTTTTGTCAAAAATAGCTATTCCTAAATTTTGTTCTGGTTTATTTTCTAAAAATCCTGTAAACATTACTTGATTAATATCTTTATCATCTAATCAAAATTTTGAAGATGATTTATATCCATTTTCAATAATATATTTTCAGTTCATTTTAGCATGGATTTGATTTATGTTTTTACCATAACCGCTTGCCTTAGTAAATAAATTATAAACATCGTAAGCTTTTTGTTGATTTCAAAAAATATCATATGGATACTCATTTTTTAAACTGCCAAAGTAAGAAATATTTTTGTTTAATAATTCTTCTTTATTAAGCTTGTCCATTTTTAAGCTACGGCTTCAATCATATAAATATGAGTAATAAAGATAGTTTTTACCATCAAAAATTCCAAAAAAATCACTTTGTAATTTGTTACCTTGAGCTTCTACTAGGTCGCTATAATAGTTTTCAAATCCATACTTTGTGTATTCTCTAGCAATTAATTCATCAAAACTATAAATGTATTTTAATTTATCTCGATTAATTGATGATTTAATCATTTTGTTAAAATAAAGTTTCTTCAACTGTTCATTATCATACTTAATTTGACGGTTATTGTTTGCAAAACTAAATAAATCACTTAAACTTAAATAATTGTTAATATTTTTTGAACCAGTAGATTCAATTTTTTTATTTTTGTATTGAAATAAATCTATAAAGGCTTCTGCAAACTCCTTGTTCTGATATCTACCTAAATAATTTACTGAATTATCTTTATTTAATAAATCAGGGTTAGAAATATAACTGCTTGCAAAATGATGAATATACTCGTGAAATAAAGTAGGCATTATATAACTAATAATTTGCATTGGTGTTAAAGCAAGATTAAATAATTTGCTTGTAAAGAGATTAATTGTTTTGGTTTCTGCTTGATAATATCCATTAACTTTTCCGTTTTTAATTATCAAATCACTATTTATATTTAAGTTAATTGAATTTAAGTCAAATACTTCGTTTAAATATGGTATTTTATTTTTAAATTCGTTAGCAAGAATAACAAGTCCATATTTTCCTAAATAAAAATAAAACTTATTATTTTCATTTTTATAGCTATAATCTCGAAAATGTATTTTTGTTTCTGGGTCAATATATTCTATATAAGGGACTCTGTCTTCAAAATATTTAACATTAAAATCTTTTTCACTTATTTTTAACACTTCTGATAATGATTTAGAATTATCAAAATAACTTGGTCATTTTTGAAAGTCTGTAAAAAATTCTTCATTTTCAACAATTTTAGATGTTTTAGGATTATATTTCGTTTCATTGCATGAAACAAACGCCATTGCTGAAGTAGGTATTAGTTGCATTGATACAATTAGTCTATATATTTTATTTTTCATTTTAATCCTTTGATTATTTATATTATACTTTGATAATTTCTAAGGTAAAGAATGATTAAGTTATTTAAAAAAGCACAGATACTTTATAAGTATCTAGTGCCTTACTTAATAACTTATTTTTGCGTCTTTAAATAAGTAAAATTTAAACTTGCGTATAAAACAAATATTATAGTGCTAATTACCACAAGGAATATTTGTTCAATTAATCATTTGTTTGTTTGACTTCAAGATATCATAAAAATTGAAATAATTACAAAAAGAAATAACACTAAGATATTTATAAGTGTTGTTGCTTTATTAAAGTTGTTTTGTTCTGTGCTTATTTTAAGTTCTGAACCATAAAATAGCGGAAATAATGAATGAACAATTTTGTTTTTTTGGATTAATAAACTAACAAGCTCTACAATATATAAAACCATTCCAAATATTAAATATGCTAACCATTTTTCTACTCAGACATTCATTTTGTATTGAAATGGTTCGTAAATGAATGAATGACCGCAATTACTATCTGGTGCACATTCACCAATGACATCGATATATTCACCCTTATTAAAAATATTTTCCATACCATAAAAAATTAATGTCCCAAAACCGATTAGTAATAATAATAAAATGGATATATTAATAACTAAAAAACTAATTTTTGTAGTATTAAACTTCAGCTGTTTTGTCATAAGCCATATAGTCATTTATTCTTTTTAAGAATTAGACACTCCTTTATATTTAAAAAATAAATTATTTTACATAACAATTATATTCTTTTATGGATCGGAAATCCATTTTGTGAAAAACTTAACATTATTTTCATATTTGGATAAAAAATAGAAAAATTAGTTTTTTAATGTACCTTTTAGCACTTTTAAAATCCTTAGCAATAAACAAATTATTAAAAAATAACTTTTTTGTTAGTGTATTAGAAATAATTTAAGGTAAATTAACAATAATATAAAAAGTTTAATTTGAAATGAAAATAATGTCTAAAAAATAACATATTTACTAATTTACAAATAAACAAGAAACACCAAAAGAAAATATAACAAATTATCTTGATATGAATCGACTCAAATCATTGTACATTTCATACTATTTAAAAGATACCTATAGTTATTAGAATTAAAGTGATAATGACGATACTATCATATAGAATCTATTGTCTTAACTTATGATAGAAATTCACAATAACAATAAACCTAATAAAAAATACAAAATTACAAAGCACATAAACTTATGCTGTAATTTTGTATAAATTTTATATTTTTAAAACATTAAGTAAAACGGAGATAGCTTCTACTTTCTTATTAAGATCATCTTCTTGGAAGTGTGCTTCTGATTCATCTAACGCGTTTTGCAGTTGTTGCTTTTCAGCTTCTTCTGTATTTGAGTCTTGAATTTTTTGTTCAACATATTCTTTAAGAATTGGATAAGCTTTTTCGGTTAATTGATCTTTAGTGTTTAATAACTCATTTTTATAGTAATTGTATTTTTCAATTAAGTTCATCGTATTTTGATCAAATGACTGAATATCTGTAGCTTTATCAATTATTGTAGCTACATTCACAAATGAATTATTTCCTTGTTGTACTTCTTTATGAATTAAATTTTTAAGCTTTTGCAACATTGATGAATAATTTTCTACATCAGCTTTTAAATTTTGATTAAATAGTTCTACTCTTTCGTTAAATAACTCACGGAAAACATAAGAGAAATTTTCAAAACCAACTGTTTGACTATAAGTATAACTATAGTTAAGTGGGTTTGTCATAAAATCAAAAGTAAATTTAGATCCATCTTCTTCCACATTTATTAAATCATTTGTTCTCGAACCAAGCTTGATAGGCTCTCCGTATCAAGGTGTTTTATTATTTAAAAATACTTCATAATATTTTTTGTTCTTTAAAAATTCATCTAATGTAAGTGATTTACTATAAATACTTGATTTATCAGGTTTTATTCCACTATTATCTCAATTTGTTATATCACCAAACTGCTGAGCACCTCAAATAAAAGGATAGATACTATATCCCATTGGATTTTCAGATAAAAGTGCTATGGCACTATCTCATAATAATCCTCAATTTGAAACAGAAGCATTATCAGCAAATAGTTCTTTTTGATTCAGATTAGAATTATTTGGTTCAACCTTAAACGCATACTCATCAGGCATTTCAAAATTTCTTTCATTTGGATCAAAGTATTCTGACTGTTTATTTTTTAACTCTGAATATTCAAGGTTTTCTAACCCGTAACCTGTTGTTTTAACTAACATTTCAATATATTGAGTTGGTGTTAAATATTCTTTTGCAATCTGTAATCATTGTCATCATTCATCAAAAGTTTTTAAAATTCAAGTTCTTAATAATTGAGCTGACTCGTAAATCACAGATAAATATTTTTCATTAACTGATTTTTTATTAACTCCAGGTATTTTTGGGTTATCTAAATCATTTAAGTTAATTTTATATGCTTCTTCAACCGCACTATTAAATTGTGCATCATTTTGGGCATTTAATGTATCTAATTGTTCATTATTAGTTAAGTATTTTTTACTAATTTCCTTAAGTTGATCAGTAATTTCTTTATTACGAATATCATTTCAACCTAATAAAGGCACTTGCACAAATGATGAAACAACATTACCTGTGGCTAAATTATCATCATAAAGTCTAAAGTTTTTAAATCCTTTATAGAAATTTGTTGTGGTTGTTTCAACTGCATTATTAAAGCTATCTGCAAATTCTTGTGCTTTTTCAAATAACTTATGCTTAGTTTCACTTATTTTTTGAATATTTTGTTTTGGTTCATTAATTAAATCGTTTAAATCTGTGAGAATTTTATTGATTTCATCAGAATTAGGAATATCATAATCTTTCAAAATAAGTTCAACTGCATTAATTACTTTTTTAGCATCAGCAACAACAGGACTGTCTTTTGGTTTTTCTGGTTCTGGTGTAGGTTTGTTGTCTACATTATCATCTTTTGGTTGCTCATTTTCATTTGATGGTTTTGTTTCTTCTGCAGTTTGATTGTTATCTGTAGAACCTGTGTTTTCGTTAGGTTTAGTTTCTGCTTTTGGTTGTGAAACATCAGTTTTGTTTTTATCATCATTAGGTTTTGAGTCATCTGGTTTTGAAACAACTATTTCATAGTTTTTAATGTTTTTGATATCTTTTAATAAATCTTCATTTGATTCGTAATCATCAAAAGCAGGTTTAGCCACATTATCTAAATTATTATAGTTTTGAACAATTTGTTCGAAAGTAATTTGTGGATAATTAGCTATTTCTGCTTCTTTATCTTTTTTAGCCTTGCGAGCTTGTTGAATGAGATCTGCATTTGTAATTGCATCGCTTAGTTTAATTTTGTATTCATCTATTGCTTGCTTTATCTCTTCAAGAGATGATTCTTTATTGTTTATTACATTCTCAACATTAACACGAGCTTGTTTTAATACTTCTTGGTATCTTTTGTTCATACCTGTTACAGTTTGCAACTGTAACTCGGCTCATTCTTTTTCTAATTTTGCACGTTCTTGAATAAATTGCTCAGCTGTTTTAATTGCTTCGTTTAAATTATCATATTGTGTATTTAATTCATTAATCGTTACTGAGTTTTTAACCAATTGATTATCACTATTTTCAATTTCTAAAGTTAATTGTTTCGAAATAGAACTAGGAACTTTTTCAACAGATATCTTTTTAGCATCTTTATCAAGCTGTTCTAGTTTACTTTTTGAATTTAAAAATTCTTCCAACTTATTTTTGTGTTCTTTTAAATTCTTAATTAATTCATTTACTCTTTTTGAATCATCTGAGTTAATTAGTGACTGTGCATTAGTTAAAATATTGTCTAATTCACTATTATCAGAATAATTTTTAAGTCGGTCTTTATTAGATTCACGAATTTGATTAATTTGAGACATTAAATCAATTAATTCTGGATTAGTAATAACTTTTTTTGCTTCTTCATGTAATGATAAAGTCCAAATTGTAGTTGCAGCAGCAATAGCTGTAGGAACTCCGATAAAAGCTGTTTTCTTCATCCTTCTTTTTATTCTTTTTTTCATAATTTTCAACTCCTATACTTAACACTTAATTTCTATCTAAAAAATCAAACTTTTCAAAATTTTAATATTCACAGCAAATACTAATTTGTTTGATTAACAAAGAATAAATAAACTTAATTTATCACTAAATTTACAAATTTAATCAAAAACATTTGAAAAGCACAATGCATATTTTTTACATTATTTTTATTATATTAATTTTTTAGTATTTTTTTTAACTTTGCAATCATATAATATTTACAAAAAAGTTAATTTATTATAGTTTTATACGATAGAAAATATATTTTTTCTATTTTATCGATATATCTTTATTCTTTTCATAAAAATAAAATTTTAATTTTAATCACAAGTAGTAAGAAAAAATTTCTTTAAAACTGAAACAAAATTACTTTTTAACCACATTTTTTACCCTTTTTTTGAAAATACCTTATATGTATTTTATTTTCTTGTAAAATCATTATGTAGATTAAAATTCTACAAAAGGTATTTCTAAAAAATACTTCTGAGTTCAGATGAAAAATTCATCCGAATTTTATAAAATGGAGGTGCTTATGTACAAATACAAAGCAAAATTAGTAGCCAGCGGAGAAGTAGTAGCTCAAGCTAACACATTAGAAGAACTTGAAGGAATGATTAAAGGATTCCGTAGAGGTCAAAAACGTGGTGAACATACTCAAGGAAATGAAAAAATTGAAATTCTACACGTAGAAAGAAATAACTTAGAAGGAAAAAGAGGATCAAAAGAAGTAACAGTGAAAATTGTTTAGTTCTCGATTTAGTTTTTACCGAATATTTTAAAAGGAGCATCGCTCCTTTTTCTTATTTATTAAGGAGGATTTATGTTAATTGGAATTATTGCATTCATAGATGATAACGGACACAAATTAATCGGTTATAAAGATAAACTTGCATGAAAGTGTCCTAACGAAATACAACATCTATATAAATTAATCAATGAAGCAATTAAACAAAATAATTTTCGCACTATCATTGTGGGTTCAAACACTTACAATAGTCTGCCTAAAAAATTTGTAGAACAATACAAAAAATGATTACATCCAATTTACGATCTTGATAGTTACCAAAAGTCATTATGTTTAATTGAAGATCGCAAAACCGATAATATTTTATTTGGTGGTAAAACCATATACGAGACATTTTTAGATAAAGTTGATGTGTGATATATTTCTAAAATATCACCTACATTTAAATTGCAAGAGGTAGAACCGAAAGATTTAGTATATTTAGATGCACTTAATGATTTTTATTTGCAACAATTTCAATTAACTAAAAAAATTGATTATACTGACTTTGAATTTCAAAAATGAGAACGAATTAAATAATAAATGTGGAAAAGTATTCCATTTTAATCAAGTGAATTTAAAAAGAATTAGAATTATAAATATAACAAACCAAGGAGTCTCATGGAAAATTCAAAAATTTTAGTAATTAACGCAGGAAGCAGTTCAATTAAACTTAGTCTATTTAATAAAGAATCATTAGAATTATTAGCTAGTGGTATTGCTGAAAGAATAGGATTAGATAAAGGTAATATCACAATCAAATATAAAGAACAAAAACATCATTTTGATGTTAATATGCCAAATCACGATATTGCTGTAGAAGAAGTTTACAAAGCAATGCAAAAAATTGAATTAATTAGCGACAAAAAAGAAGTCGAATATATTGGATTTAGAGTTGTGCAAGGTGGAACATTCTTTGACAAAACAACAATCCTAGATGATGCAAACATTCAAAAAGTTAGCGATTGCAGTATTTATGCACCACTACATAATCCTGGTGCAGTTGCTGCAATGCGTGGATTTAAAAAAGTATTTCCAGATGCTAAATTAAGTGCTGATTTTGATACAGCATTCCACACAACAATTAATAAAGTAAATGCAACTTATGCAATTCCTTATGAATTAACAGAAAAATATCAAATTAGAAGATATGGTGCTCATGGAATTAGTCATCAATATATCACAGAAAGATTAGAAAAACTTTTAAACAAAGATAAAGTTACATTTATTAACTTACACTTAGGAAACGGTGCTAGTTTATGTGCGATTAAAGATTCTAAGTCATTTGATACATCTATGGGTCTTACACCATTAGCTGGAATTATGATGGGAACACGTAGCGGAGATATCGATCCATCTATACATCAATTCATTATGAAGCAAGAAGGTATTTCTATTGATGAATTTACCGATATTCTTAATAAAAAAAGTGGTGTTCTAGGTGTTTCAGGAATTTCTAGTGATATGCGTGATGTTCGTGACGCCTTTAGAAATGGTGATAAGCAAGCTGAATTTACTTTAGAACTTTATGCACAAAAAATCGTTGATTATATTGCATCATACTCAAATAAATTAGGTTCAAAACTTGATGCTATTGTTTTCACTGCAGGTATCGGTGAAAATGATGCAAGTTTAAGAGCTCGTATTATGAGTAAAATTACATTTACAAAAATTGTAATTAACGAAGAACAAAACAAACAACACTATGATGATTATTTATTAATTAGTGATAAAACTAGCGAAGTTCCTGTGTATGCAATTCACACAAACGAAGAACTTGTAATTGCTAAAAATGCTTTAGCAGTACATAAAAAATAAAATGAAAAAAGCCGTTTTTGCTGGTAGTTTTAATCCTTGACATTTAGGACACCAACATATTTTAGAAAAAGCAGCAAAATTATTCGATCATATTTATGTGGTAGTTACAGTTAATCCAGATAAAGAAGATAATTCAAATATTCACAATAATAAAATTTTTATCGAATCTGAAATATCAAATTTAGGATTTCAAAATGTGTCAGTACTAACCAACGAAAAAGATTTTACTGTCGATTTTGCTCAATCTCTTGGTGCAGATTACCTAGTTCGTGGACTCCGCGACACAGCAGATTTTAATTATGAACAAGAAATAAATTATATTAATCAATCTCTAAATCCTGAGATTCAAACTGTCTTTTTTATGAGTGATTTAGAGATGGTTGATATTAATTCAACTTTAGAAAGACATAAAAGATATTTAAACAAGTTAAAGTAAAAACTATGTTTTCTATACTATAAGTACACGAATAAGTGTACTTTTATTTTTTTCTTTTTTATTACTCAAAAGTAATATTTATATTATAATATTTCTGCACAGTAATATATCGAAAGGAAAAAATGAAGCAAATTAAAAACTATTGAAGTTTTTTATCAAAACTTTTATTAACTAAAAAAATAATTATTATTGTTCCGATTTTATGATTAGCAATTTCAGTAATTGCAGCAATTGTATTTGGAGCAATTAATTTACAAAGTTCAGCTTATTTAGTAATTTTAATTACCGCTTTTGTTGAAATTTTAATTACTATTTTTTATAGCTCAATTTTATATTTAAATATTTTTAACGACCTTGAAAAAGAAGGAATGGAAATTCTTGCTTTAAGTAAATCTATTAGTCGTAAAAATATTTATCGTGCTAAAACAACATATGCCTTACTATTTAGTCTTGGATATGGAATCTTATTATTATTTACTAACTTATTTATCGGTTTAAGCTTACATATGTTTAGCTCATTAGTTTTATTACTATTAGTTAGCTTCTTTGGATTTGTTTTAATCTTCAACTTCTTTGGATTAATAACATCTATTATTGCTTACTATGCTAATTCAAAAATAGCTTTAACTGCACCTTTAATAATTTCTACACCATTAATGGTTGCTGGAGTAGTTTTAAGCAGTTATTCAACCAGTGTGGCTAATAACTTTGCTTATTACTTAAACTTAAAATATAAAGACAACTTATCAGGAAAAATTTCTAACACTGAAGAATTTTATTTAAATGGAGATAATAATTTATTTATCGTTCCAAATGGATATCAAAATGAAACATTCAGTTCAAAACAAGAAGAATTCTTAAAAGATAGTTACACACTATCTAAACGTGCATCAAGTGGTGTCGTTGCATACTCTTGAGCAATTCTTCCATACCAATTTTTAGACTTATTTAATTTAAATGAGCAAAACGTCTTCGAAAGTGTTGCTCAACATAAAAACTACACAAATTCATACTTAAACGCACCAGAAAGTACATCATATTTATATAACTATTCACTAGTTAAAAATGATGCTGCAAATCCTAAAACAAATGGATTACAAGTATTTGAAGTGTTAAACGAAAAAAGCGAAGCAATTAGTAAATTTATTGTCCCTGGAGCACTAAAAAACCAAAGCTTTAGAAACAATATTGTTAATACAAACTTAATTTATGCTAGAGTTGGTGCTGATGATTTCAAAGTTCAATTCCCAGAAGATAAATACACATTTAGCGCTAGCGATAACCTTGTTGGTGAACTTAAATGAACTTACTTAAAAGAAGTTCTTGGAGATAGCTCATTTAATTCATACGCAACTAAATTATTTAGTGGAGTAATGAACCAAACTAATACAGAAGATTTATTCGCAACAAAAGATGCAGTTTTAGAAACCATTCAATCACAATTAGCTGATGAAAATAGTTTTTTAAACACTTATGCAAACTCATTAGTTACAGTATTTAATCAAACAGCTATTAAAAATAAACTTATTAAAACAGACACTGAAAAGAAAGTTTATTTAGCAACAGCACTTTTATATCACATTTACTTTAACTTTAATCAAACACCACTTGCAAATGCCATTTTATTAAATGAAGACATTTCAAAAAGTTATACACCAAGTCAATTTAAAATTCAAATCAATGGTTTAGACTACTTAATCGGTGGATATAGTCAATATACACCAATTCAAGAAGTAACAACTATTGATGATTCTCCAAAAGTTATTATTAGATTTAACTTAACAAAAAGTGATAATTATGTATTTCAAACACTTGATACAGTTTACCAATTAGAAAAAGGAGCAAAACAAGTATCTAAAATTGGATACTTAGCAATTTGAGTAACATTAGTTGCAGTCTTAATGTTTATCAATAATTACAAATACAGTAAAAAGGATTATAAATAATGCAAAAAATATTAGAAGTTAAAAATCTCAATAAGATTTATTCTCAAAAAGATAAGCAAGTTGGAGTTTTTGATTTAAACTTTAGCGTTCCAAAAGGAAGCTTTCACGCTTTTATTGGTGAAAACGGAGCTGGTAAAACTACAACAATTAAAAGTATTGTTGGTGCTTATTACTCATATGAAGGAGACATCTTAATTAACGATATTTTAAATACTAATCCAGAAAGTAAAAAATATCTTGGATATGTTCCTGAAAATGCTATTTTCCCTAAAGACATCACTGTATTTAATTATTTATATGCTCTTGGTAAACTTAATAATCTATCTCATAAAGAATTAGAAAATAAAATTAATCACTTTTTACAAGTTTTTCAAATCGAAGACTTAAAAAATAAAAAACCATACGACTTTTCATCAGGTCAAAAGAAAAAAATCCTCTTAATTCAAGCATTAATGTTCGATCCAGAACTTTTAATTCTTGACGAACCTGCTGCAAACCTAGATCCAACAGCTCGTTATAACTTATTTAGTTATTTACAAGAGTTAAATAAAAAAGGTACTACTATTTTCATTTCATCTCACGTGTTAAGCGAAATTGATAAATACGTAGACTCATTAACATTAATTCACCAAGGAAAAATCGTTTATAGTGGAACTAAAAACGATTCGTTAGAAAAAATCTACTATGAAAAAGTTTTGAAAAATTAGTTTAGGACTTTTATCTAGTGTTGCAGTACCCTTATCTGCACTATCATGTAACAACAGTCACATTAGTTATAACAAACCATTTGCACAAACTATTAATCACAATTTAAAATTACTTACTGAAACTTATTTTGATAATAATCAAAATGAACTTAAAGACTTTTATCGTACACAAAGTCAAATCGGTAATAGTTTAATTCCTGAATATCGTACATCACTAATTTTTGCGCCACTATGAGATCAAAAAGTATTAAAAAATGCTGATTCCAACACAAAACAAACTATTCAATCAATTAAAAACATCGAACAAGCATTAACCAACGAATGATTCTGATATTTAAACAACTTAGAAAAGTTACAATTTGTTTTTAACCCTTATGGTAATGAATATTCAGGAAATGCTAGTGCAGGAAATAATATCTTTAATAAGTTTTTAGAATCAGATAAACCATTAAGTATCACATTAAAAGACTCTAATATTCAAAAAATATATATTAAAGATTTCCAATTATCAAAATACGATGAACTAAAAAACAAAAAAATGTACTTTATGCAAATTGATACAAATAAGTTTTTAATGTTATTAACGTATCAAGATCAAAATGATAAAAAACAAATCTTTTTACTTCCTGATTTATATGTAATTTCTAATAACATCAGCGTTGATGCATTTAGTTCAAAATTAATCGAAATGATTCAAGAAGTAAATCAAGCACAAATACAAAAAGAAATTGATTATTTAAAAAATTTCGACGATCCAATTAATGAAGAAGCGGTTTCAAAACAATTTAATGATGTAGCATTTATTAAATTATTTAGTTCTAAGAACTACGCTCAATTACTTTCATTAGTAATCCAAAAAATGCAAAATGATGAGAATAACAAAGTTAGTTTCGAAAAATACACTTGAGGTTTTGTCAATGAAAAATAAGAAAAAATGAATGCTGTTAAGTTTCTTACCTTTAATGTCTTTCACAGCTTTATCATGTGCTAATTATCAAAACGTACAAAAAATGGAAAAGTATATCGATCATAAGTTTGATCATATTGATATTAAAGAAGTAAATGAACAAAAACATAATGAAGCATTACTTAACCAAATTTTAAAACTTGTATTTAAAAATGACGAAACAGCTAAAACTGCATTTTTAAATTCTCAAACCGAAGCTAATGTTCTTCCATCATTTCAAGAAATTTATCAAGCAAATCAAGAAACTTTTGAAACTAAATCCAAATTAGATCAAGAAATTGCACAACTAAATGAGGATTTAAGAAAATACGAATTCTTACCTCAAAACTTTGCTAAAGAACTTGAAGAAACACGCGAAAAAATTAAAGTCGCAAATCAACAATTAAGTTCTTTAACAGATAAAATCAGTGCATACAACGACCAAATTATGCAATGAGCAAGTAAAAACTGATATTTCTTTTTAATGCATTTAGATTTATTTAAATTTAACTATTTAGAGTTTATTGGTGAAACATTTAAAAATCTAGATTTCATTGATAAAAATTATTTAAACAAATTCAAAAACTTATTACCTCCAAACCCTTACCGTGTAACCGATGATTTACTTGGTAATATGGTAGTCGGTTCAGAAAGCAGTGAGCTAGCAAACAGTACAGTTTACTATCTTTCAAAAGATAAATTAGTTTTTAGAATTATGATTAAAAACATCTCAAACAACAATACTTATGTTGAAATTTCAGATAATATTTGATATTTCCCTAATTTAAAAGCACCTGAAATTTCATTAAACTTAATTTCAAGCATTTATCACTATGCATTTATTCATGGTGTGCCAGCTGCTTACGAACAATTTATAACAGATATGGTTAAAAAACAACGTTATGGTGAACCTGTTTATGTGTATCCAACATTATTAAAGGAGTAGTATGAAAAAAATATTTAAATATTTTGCTGCACTTTCATTACTCAGTGCTCCATTAACAGCACTCAGCTGTACTAATGAACAAGCAGTAGTTAAAAAGATGCAGAGTGAACAAGATAAATTTAACGCATTTATTAAGCAAGATGCAATTCAAACTATTCTTAATAATTTATACACAGATAATGATGCAAAAACAGAATTCCTTAACGAGCAATTTAATCTCGGTAATGAATATGCTAAAAAAGTACAAGTTGCTTTAAGATATGCAAATAACATTACAGGAGCGTTCAGAGATGCTTTTAGCTTCTTTGGTGATGCTGCTCCAATTGAATACGGCGAAACAGTTACTCGAAAATTTAGTCACACTAATTGGTTATATTATTTATACCACTTACCACAATTAACATTTATTCAAACACAAGACTTTGGACGTGATAAAACTGTCGAAGAATACGAAAAAGAAAATTTAGAAAATAGCTTGCTTTATAATAATTTTTATACTCCAAGCTCTAATGAATTTATTGATTATGTTGTTCAAGAATATTCAAACGATGATTATGAAAACGAAAAACGCGTTTACTTACTTACAAAAGACGGATTTATTATCCAGTTTAATATGTCATTCTACAAAGATGGTGAGCAAAAACCATCAACTAATGTTTTAATGTATGTTTATACATTCCCTAAACTATTAGCTTCTAAAGATAAATTAAAAGATTTTAGTTTAGAAAAATACATTCAAGATACCAAAAGCTTTGCAAATTACAATATTTATGGAAGTAATACTAACGAAATATTATTTACCGATCACTATGGAGGCACACAACTACGTTATACTGTAGTAGATATATCTTATGAATAAAAAACTATTTTTCTTTCTTTCTACCCCTATTGTTACCATTCCTTCTCTAATTTCTGTTTCATGCAATGATAAAAAACCTACTGCAGAACAAATTGAAATTCACTCCAAGTTAGATGCAAAGTTTCTTCCTTCACAATTAACCTTCAACAATCTCCAAAATGCCCTTAAAGATGCAAAATTTAATAGTCAAGAATATAATAATTTAATAACCCAAAATTCTCTTACAATAATTAACAATATTAAAAACTTTCGTTTACTTAATCCTAAATTCTTTCTCTATGAAAAAGATGGTAAAGTACTAAATTCTAGACTTTATCAACACCAAATTGGTTTAATTAAAGCCAGTGACCTAGATGATCCTAGTCAAGCCTGAAAACATAAACACTATACTTTATCTCCTAATGGTTTTAAGCTTTCTACCTCAACTATCAATCATCTTAAGGTATTCGAATCAAATAATCCAGAATTCAAAAATATTATTTTTCTAAATATGAGAAATGTTGTCCTAGAAATTGATATTAATCAAAATAATGATTATATTTTAAACCCTAGAATTATTTACTTTAGAGACGACATTCGCTCAAACATAGATTTAGATCAAATTAATAAATATTTCAATTACAAAGAATTAACAGAACAACTAGTTAATGAATACGAACAAGATTTTGTCGCAAACTACTATGGTCCTGCTAGTTTACTCAAAATCTCTTAATCTCGGTAATTCCGAGATTTTTTTATATAAAAAGCTAGAATCAATTAACTTATATTTAGGTTTAAGTATTAATAGGCATAAGCTTAGTAAAACAATATTCTTGTGATAAAAAAATGAAAAAAATATAATAAATTCTGAACATAAAAATAATTATTTTAATTCTTAATTACTGCGTTTTTAGTTATATTTTTCACGCATTTTATGGTATTATTTAAATTATGATTAATTGAATTAAAAAGACGTTGAAAATAAATAATTTCAAAAGATTTTTAATTAGTTTTATAACCATTGCCGCAGCTGGTGTTGCAATCGTATTTGGTAGTACGTTTTACATTTCAAAAAACGTTAATAAATCAATCGAATATGGTGGTGGTGTTGAAGTTTTAGTACAAGCACAAGTTAAGAATGAGAAAAACGAAGTTGAAAACGCAGATCCAACCTTAACTGAACTTGTTAATAAATCACTTTTTAACCGTCTTACAGGTGGAACAGGATTAAATGGAATTACCGTTTCAACAGAAGGAGATGGAAAATTAAGAATTACAAAAAGTGGTTCATATTCTTCAAACGAATTAAATGATTTTGAAAAAGAAATTGTTACTAAACCAATTTTAACAATTACAGATACAGAAATGCATCCTCTATTTGTTAGAGATGGTTCAGTAGTTAAATTTGAAAAGGACGCATCTCTTTTTGGTGCAAACGGACAACTAAAACCTTTATCTACATTTATTCCACCATTTGCAACTGGTAATAATTCAGTCGCTGCTGCAGTTGAGCCAGGTGGTAAATGAACTGTTGAAATTGAGCTTGCTGGCGAAAGCGGTAAAAACGCTTGAACCGATGCAACTCAATACATTTCTACTCTTAAAGATAAAAGAATGCTTATTTGATTAAACTTAGATAAGTTATATCAAATTGCAGAAAGTCCTGCAAACCGTGAAGCATGAGAAAAAGCAAACAAAAACCTTTGAAACTTTGTTCACGTAAATGAATCAGTTTTAAATGAAGCTAAAGTAGAAAACGCATTAAAAGAAAATGACTTTAATGCAGGTTTATACTTAATTTCTTCTCCTGCTGTTTCTAGTGCAATTACTAGTGGTAAAACTGTAATTCAAGGACAATTCACTCAAGATAGTGCTCAAAAACTTGCAGATAACATTAAATTCGGTTTAAGTAATTACGAATTAAAACCACTTTACAAACGTTATTTACAAGCTGACAAAAACCAAAATGCATTTAAATATGCGATGATTGCTGGAATTATTATTTTCGTGGCAATTGCACTTTGAATGATTGTAAACTACGGTTTACTCGGAGCTTTAAGTACTATTAGTATGGCTCTTTATATTTTCTTAACTTTATTAATGTTCACAGCATTACGTGGAGAATACTCGCCATCAACACTTGCTGCTTTAATTATTGGTATTGGTATTAGCGTTGATGCTAATGTTATTACTTACGAACGGCTTAAGAAACAAATTTATGAAGGAGACTCGTTTAAAAAATCCTATAAAAATGCTAATCGTCAGTCTCTTTCAAGTATTTTAGATGCAAATATTACAACAATTTTAGTTGGATTTGTCTTATTCTACTTTGGAACCAAAGATGTTAAAGGATTTAGTATTACTTTAACATTATCAGTGTTATTTACATTATTAGTAATGCTTGTTTTCCAACGTTTTCTTGCTACTTTACTTGCAAACAGTGGAATTTTTGATAAACGACTTTACTTACTTGGTGTAAGAAAAAGATACATTAATAATCCAACTAAGTTTAGACAAAAAATTGATAATGCTGACTTTTTAAAATATTCTAAATATTTTGTTTTATTATCTTTAACCTTCATTGTTATTGCTGCAATTGTCTTTAGTGTACTTGCAGGAATTAATAAAAATCTTTCTGCTGGTATTAATTCATCTATCGAATTTAGTGGTGGAATTAACATTTCTATTATTGGTGATGAAGCTAATGGAATTATTATTTCTAAAGAACAAGCAGAGCATATTAAAGAATTATTATTAGCTAACCAAGATGCTTTAGAAATTAATAATTTAGCTAAAGCAATTTCAATTAGTTTATCAAATAATGAACAACACTCATACATAGTATCAATCAACACAACACAAGCTGTAAATCAAGAAAACCTTGTTTCACAAATTTCTGCAATTATTAAACAAGTTAATAATAATTACAACTTATTAACTTTCCAAGTTTCAAACTCAGAAGCTCAAAAATTAGTACTTAACGCTTTATTAGCAACAGGAATTAGTTTCATCGGAATAATTCTTTACTTATTATTCAGAATGAATTACACTTACTCTATTGCTGCAATTATCGGATTGTTACACGACTTCTTGATGGTTATTGCATTTATTATCATCACACGTTTACAAGTTTCAACAATTTTAGTTGCTGCTATGCTTGCTATTTTAGGATTAAGTATTAACGATACAGTTGTAACATTCGATAAAATTCGTGAAACAATCAATTCTAGATACATCCGTAAAATTCTTACTAAGGAAGATATTCGAACAATCATTAACCAATCAATTGCTGATACATTAAAAAGAAGTATTTATACTTCATTAACTACTTTATTTGCAATCGCTGTTCTTCTTGCATTCCAAAACGCTACTGACTTCTCATTTAACATCGTTATGTTATTTGGTATTTCAATTGGTGTTTACTCATCTATTTTCATTTGTACTTGAGTATGAAGTAAATTGGAATTACACCGTCAAAAGAAAATTCAAAAGAGAATTGATACAGGATATTGAAAAATCAATTATCCAGAAGAACAAACATTCAACGGAATTAATGATTATTTAGATTAATAATGAAACCAATCGATAGTTTATGCTATCGATTTTTTATATAAAAAAGTAGTGAGTCATCACTACTTGAATTATGCTTTGATTTTGATTTTCTCTAAAACTTGTTCTTTAAGTTCTGGATGCGTTTCGAGATAATCTTTCATATTCTTTTTACCTTGAGCAATGTTTTTGTCTTGAATACTGTATCAAGCACCTTTTTTCTCAAATAGTCCGTATTCGACACCGAAATCTACTAATTCTCCTAAAGTATCAATTCCTCTAGCAAAATAAATTTCACTATTAGCAGTTTTATATGGTCCTGAAAGTTTATTTTTAACTACTTTAAATTTAATTTCATTACCAACTATATCTTTTGATTCGTTAATTACAGATCCTTTACGAACTTCTACTCTAATGCTTGAGTAAAATTTAAGTGCTCGACCACCTGGAGTAGTTTCAGGATTTCCAAAAACAATTCCTACTTTTTCACGAATTTGATTAATAAAAATAATTGTAGTTCTATTTTTATTTAAGTTACCTGTTATTTTACGCAATGCTTTAGACATTAATCTAGCTTGTAAGCCTATTTGTTGATCTGTCATTTCTCCATTTAATTCAGCTTCAGGAACTAACGCTGCAACTGAGTCAACCACAATCAAATCAACTTTACCAGTTTTAGCTAGTATATCAACTATTTCTAATGCTTGCTCACCAGAATCTGGTTGAGATAAAATTAAATTATCGATATCAACCCCTATGTTCGCAGCATAACCAGGATCAATTGAATGTTCAGCATCAATAAAAGCCGCAATTCCACCTAATTTTTGCACCGACGCAATAGCGTGTAAACTTAAAGTTGTCTTTCCACAGCTTTCAGGTCCATAGATTTCAATAATTCTTCCACGTGGAAATCCATTAATACCAAGTGCTTGATCTAAGACGTAACTTCCACTATGAAAAGTTTCGACATTTGCTTCAGGAATTTGTCCAAGAAGCATAATAGCTTCTTTCCCATATTTCTTTTCAATTTCTTTTAGTGCATCCTTAATATCCTTATCAGTATCAAGAGTAAATTTTTTTAATTCTTCGTCGTTCATCTTTCCTCCAACTAATAAAGAATTTATTTTTTATATTTTACAAAAAATAAACTAATTATTTTTTTATAGTGTGTAATTTAACTAAATCTCATCATTTATGAAAACAAACCACATTATTTTAATAGTTCAAAAGATAAAACATAAAAAGATTTGATATTTTAATAAAATTATAGATATAGCAATTAGGAGTAAAGAATGAAGAGTAAAATTTTTAAAAAATTATTATGAGGTACATTAGTCACATTACCTTTAGCAAGTGCAACCGCATTATCAGCTGGATGCATTAAAAAAGATGAACCTAAACCAGTACCAGAGCCAACTCCACAACCAAAACCAGTTGACGAAGTTGAGATAGATAAAAAAGGTGATAACAACAAAAAAGAAGAATCATCTTCAGAAATAAAGAAAGATGAAGAAAAACAAGAAAAAACATCAACATCTACTGACGAAACTAAAAAAGAAGATAAAAAAGACGAAGTAAAAGAAGAAATTAAAACAGATGGAGAAGATAAAAAACAAGATGAAATAAAACCTACACCAGAACCAACTCCACAACCTGAGCCTAAACCAGTTGATGAAGTAAAAACAAACGAAAAAGAAAATTCTGATTCAAGTAAAGAAGATGATAAAAATAAAAAAAGTGAAGAAACTTCAGAAATAAAGAAAGATGAAGAAAAACAAGAAAAAACATCAACATCTACTGACGAAACTAAAAAAGAAGATAAAAAAGAGGAAGTAAAAGAAGAAATTAAAACAGGTGAAGAAGCTAAAAACGAAGAAACCAATAATGAAGTCACATTACTTGAAGAATATCAAAACACTCCAAGAATGGAAATGAAAGTTGATTCAGAAAATAAATTAGCAAAAATTTTCACTGAAAAAACAATTTTCGTTCGTCCTCCATTTGGAATGACTTTTGAATTTGCTGATAAAAGTTTAAATCTTCCAAATATTACAACTATTTTTGATCATCTAGATAGTCCTGCTGTTTCTAAATCAAATAATGAGGACTCTCCTTCAGGAGCAATTTTAGAAGCAAACACAGGGACCACAACTGATAAACTTGAAATGCAAGGAGTTCAAGAAGTTAGTGAGTTTTTAGCACTGCCATCAGTTATGCGTTATTATTTAAATATCGGTAATCCTGAAGATCTTGTAATTTTTGGTGGTGACACAAATATTATGGATGTTAATTTCTATTTACAAAGACATTCTAATTTTGAAGGTATCACACCAGTTTTAGATAGTTTATATACATCTGTTGTAGGTGATAAATTTTATACATCACTAGATACAAAAGGTGGATATAAAAATCCTTATGACAAAATGTTCTTTATAAATGGTTCGGATTCTGATTTTAGAGTTTTAACCAGCAATGAAGATAATGCAAATAATTTCAAATTTAAAGTTGATATAGCACGTGGTTTCTACCAACAAAATCAAATATGAAAACGTAAAGAAATTGAACAAGTTGGAGAAAAAACAAACGAAAACGATACAAAATATATTAGAAATAAAATAAGTGACCATGCACCTGTATATACAGATATTGAAATTAATGGTAAAACAATAAATTCAAACCCTTCAGTATTAAAAGAATATCCAAAAAACGAAACAAATACAATTAGAGTTGCACATTGAAACATTCTAAAATACAATGGTAAAAAACCAGGTAAGGTTCTTGCAATAGCTCAATTAATCGCACAAACTGGTTTTGATATTATCGGTTTAACAGAAGTTACAAAAAGTTCTGGAACAGAACCGCAAAAAATAGTCGATATACTAAATGACCTTACTGGAAGACATTATACATTCGGATATCAATCAAGAAATGATACAGATATTCCTCAAGAATTTTTAGACTCAAAAAGATTTGGAAAAAATCAACAAGAGGTCGTTGCTATTATTTATGACTCAACCTTATTTAACAGTGTTGGATTTAAAAATTTAGGAAACTTAACAGAAGTTTCATATTTAAAACCTATTCCATTATTAAAAAAATAGTTGGTTAATAGCCAACTATTTTTTGTATCACTATAATTTATGAACCTCAATTATTGCTGAAAACTTCTGATTTTTAACAATTTCAATTACTTTAAATGAAATTTCATTTTCAATAATATATTTTGTGTTTTTAGTTAATCTGCTTTTATTTGTACGTTTTAATAATCAACTTCTTAAATCTAATTCGCTTTCACCTTCTTCAAGTAATTCAGTATCTAATTCAAGCTGTTTAAATACTTCATTCATTTTTACATCAGATTGAACGTGTGATTTTTCTAGCGAAATTTCATAAATCACTTCATCATCATCGTATTCATCATAAATTTCACCAATGATTTCTTCGATAATATCTTCAATTGTAATAATTCCGATTGTATCTGTTGAACTATTATTTTCGACCACAAATCCCATTTGAGCACGGGCAGCACGGAGTTTTTCAAGTGCACTGGATAAAATAGAGTTAGCCGAAATATTTGGAACGTTTTTTAAATAGTCCACAACACGCTCAGATTTTTGAACGTGAAAAATATCTTTAACTAGAATAATCCCAATTAGTTGTCCATCTTTTATAACTGGTAAACGCGAATAATTTGTTTCTTTAAAAATTTTAAGAGCTTCACCAACGGTCGCTTTAAAATCAACAGTTTCAACATCTTTTAATTTAATGTAGTGTGAAGATACTTTAGTTGAATCTAGATCTAAAGCATTTTGAGCTAAAATTGATTCACCAGTTTGGAGCACCCCTTCATCTTGAGCGATTTTAATAAAATTCTTAATATCTTCTTCAGTATTAGTTTCATATACTTTCTTACTAATTTTTGAAATTGGATATGTCAAAATAAAGAATAATCAATAATTTAATTCAATAAAAAGACAAAAAGTTTTTAAGAATTTTACAGGGTATGACTTAGCTAAAAGTTTTGGAATAATTTCACCAAATAAAACTAAAAGTGGTGTGATTACTGCTGTTGAAATAATTGCAGCTGTTTCATCATTTCCTATAACTCTAGCCATAAAGTAAGTCATCAGCGATGCTGAACCAACATTTACTAAGTTGTTTCCAATCAAAATAGTACTTAAAATTTGGTTGTATCTTTTTGATTGTTTTTGAATAATTGTAGCAAAACGTTCCTTATTTTCCACCATATCATGCAGTCTTGCTGGTGAAATAGTTGAATAAGCAGTTTCACTACCACTGTAAATACTACTTAATAAAAATAATAAAATTAAAACAAAAGATAAAATGATTTTTAATTCTAGAGACATTGTGCCTCCTTATTTAAAAATAATTTTATACAACTGGAATAACCATCCATTTTAACTCCCTATTTAATTATTTTTATGACGATCAAAGAATGTAACAGTTGGACCGTAATACATAAATTCGGCACTTCCTGGTTGTCCATTACGGTTTTTTGCTACCGTAACAATTGTTTTACTTCCTTGACCTTGTGTGTTTAAATTTGAACCAGTTTCACTTTGAGCATTTTCATTTGCTTTGGTATTTGGTATTAAATCACGGTGTAAGAAAATAACAATGTCAGCATCTTGTTCAATTGAACCACTTTCACGTAAATCGTGAAGCTGTGGACGCTTATCTTCTCTATTTTCTACACTACGAGATAATTGCGATAAAGCAATAATTGGAACTTTAAGTTCTAATGCTAAAGTCTTTAAGGTTCTTGAAATAACCGAAACCTCGTTTTGACGGTTTCCGGTAGCATCACTTGATGAAATAAGTTGCAAGTAATCAATAATAATTAAATCTAATTGGCCATCAAGTGATTTAACTAGTGCTTTGATTTTTCATACGATGTCAGAAATTTTACTTGTTGCTGTATCGTCAAAATAAATATTCATTTGATTCATTTTCTTTGTAAAGAAATAATTAAATTTATTTTTAATCATTTCATCTTCAAAGATCATCTTCGGATTTTGCAAAGCATATAAAGGAATTTGCACTGTTGATGAAATTACACGAGCAATTAATTCATTAACTGGCATTTCAAGTGAAATGAATGCGACGTTTTTTGGTCTAATTTGCGGTTTAGTTTCATTATCCGTAGTGCTTAAAATTTGTGAATCAAAATTGTTTTGTTCTTGTTCATGCGCTGAAGCTACGTTAGTTGCGATATTTAAAGCTAACGCTGTTTTACCTACTCCTGGACGAGCTGCAAGCACAATAAATTGTCCTGGTTTAAAACCATTAACATATTTATCAATTCCTTCATAATGAGTTTTTAAACTAAATTGATTAACATTATTTTGCAGAATATCTATTACAAATTCATGAAATGCATTTGAGACTTCTTCGATTGATTGGAATTGTCCGCTTTCAAGTGCTCCATCATTTTTAAAATTAACATATTCACTAAAATCATATAAAACATCCTTAAAATTAAGTTTGTTGTTTAATCCGCCCATTTGGTGTGCGTATTCTAAAAAGAATCCTTCAAGATTACGCATATTGCTTAATTCTTTGAGTTTGTCGATTTCAGCTAAGAAATTCAGCTCGTTAAATAATGTTGTTGCAACTTCATTTAAATATTCAATTGAGATATTTGGATATTCTTTAGATTGATTTCTAATTTCATCTTCATAGAAATTTAAAATATCATTGTATGTAAATCAAATGTTTTCATACTTAAGTTGTTTCTTTCAGTTTTTAAATAATAAAAACAACTCCTTGTTTTTAAGGTAGAAAAACATTTCTGGACTTAGATAATCTAAAGCCATTAATTGTTTGTCTTGAATTGCTAGCATTGTAGCTAAAATTCTTTTTTCGAGGTTCTCATCAGCATAAACTGTATTCGGATTTTGTTTAACATCTTTAAACTTTTCAGCTAAAGCTAAAAGATTTTTACGCTTATGTTTAGACATTAATTTTTCTCTTTAACATTAATTCTTAATTCAATATGAATTTTAGCAACAATATCTTTATAAAGAACTGCATCAACTTCATGTAAACCTTCAGAAACTAAGTGAATTTTTTGTAAAGCGTGTTTACTTATATTGAAACCTAAATCTCTTAATTTCTTATCAACATCTTTAGTAGAAATTGAGCCATGTACGTTAAGGTTTTTGTTTCCATCCACATTAGCTGTAAGTTCAAATTTTAATCTAAGAGCTTCAAGTTTTTCTTTTAATTCAAGCATTTCAGCTCTTTTTTCGTGTTCATCTGCAGCTAACTTATCAAGTTTTTTTTCTAACATTTTAGCTGTTTGTGGATTATATGGAACTCCAAAACCATTTTTAACTAAAAAGTTACTTCCATATCCATTTGATACTTCGATTACTGTATTTGCTTTCCCGTCTTTACAATCTTTAATTAGAATTACTTTCATAATTTAAATGTCTCCCTGCTGTTGTAATTGCGTGTCTAATGTTATCAACAAATGTTTCTAAATCTTCATCAGAAACAGCTGCTGCGGTTCCAAAGTGACCACCACCACCAACTGCTTCACAAATAATTTGAACATTCGTTTCAATTCCACGTGCACTTAATTTATATAATTTTGTCCCTTTAAGTCGAGCAACTACGAAACTCGCTACACGACCACGAACTTTTAATAATTCATTAGCAGCTATTGAAATAATATCGTTTGAACATTCTTTATCAGTATAAGCTAAGTAATATCCTTTTTTAATTTCAACAGTATTTGCTAATATTTCTTGAACTTCTTTTGAAGCTTCTTCATCAACTTTTAACATCTCTGAACTAATAACTGCGTTTGCACCTTTAGATTCAAGTCAAGCAGCAGCTTGAAAACTTCTTGGAGTAACTGATTTAGTAAATTGATTAGTATCTAAATAAATACCACTTAGTAAAAGTTGTGCAGCTATTTGAGTAATATCAATTTGCTTTTTAAAGAAAGTGATAATTTCAGTTACGATTTCACAAGCACTACTTGCACCAGTTTCAATATAAACATTTGTTTGTGGACAATAATCAACCTCATGAGCTACACGGTGGTGATCAAATACAAATATGTTTTCTCTTTCGGCGTTAATCAATGCTTCTTTATTATCGGTACGATTTGGATCTGAGTTATCAACTAGAACAACAACTGTATTAGCATCAGTCATTTTAGTTGCCGTTTTAGGGTTTTTAATAAATAAATTGCTTAATGCATCTTTATGTTTTTCAGAAATATCACGTAATGCTTTTTCTGCAGTTGAATCTAATGTTGCATTTGCAATATAAGCTTTTTTGTCAAAATTACGTGCTATTTCACAAATTGCTAAAGCTGAACCAATTGCATCTAAATCAGCAAATTGGTGTCCGTAAACCATTACTTGAGTAATATTCGGATTAGTTAAAGCAGCTTCAAAATTACGTGCAATTTGATGAATTTTAGTTTTACTATTATTAACTAGAATTTCTGAGTTAGAACCATAGTAAACCGGCATTTCTTGGTTTGAGAAAATAGTTACTTGATCTCCTCCACGGCTTTGAGCTTGCACTAAAGCTTTTTTAGCTTGCTCGATTTTTTCTTTTAATGAAGATCATCCGTGAGCAAATCCAAGTGATAAACTAAGTTTTCCAATATCTTGGCCTTTAATTCTGTTATTAATATTCATTAACTCATAAAATCCATCTTTACACATTTCTTGCAATGAATTTTCGTTAGTAAAAATAACGAACTTACCATTTGTATATTGACGATAAATTAAATTATATTTTTCAACATATTCATTCATTACGTCAATAACAACTTTATTAATTGTGAATAATTGTTCTTCAGATAGAATTGATTGGAATAATTGGAAGTTATCAATTTCTAACTCACCAATAACTGGTTGTTGTTGTCAAGTTTCAATTTTAAATAAATATTCACTTGAAATATCACGAATAACTACCGTATTTGAAGTAGGTCAAAATTGAGCTTCATAGTAGCTATGATTAAATTCAAATTCTTTTTTAGTTTCAGTAATATTTCAATTTTGTTCAAGTTTTAAATTTACTTTGTTAAATAAATCATCAATTTTTAAACCAATAAAATCTTTATTAAACTTATTAGCTATAAAATTACTTGATCAAATAATTTTTTGATCGATATCATAAATAATAATTCCAATATTATTATTTGACATAACTTCTTCGACAAAACTATTAAATGAACCTTTAATTAATTCACGAGATTTTGCAAAGTTACGAATTGCAAAGTAAAGTAAAATAGTGGTAAAAACTAAAATTACTAAAAGTCCAAGTGCAAAAAATAGTGAAGTTCATTCGTTTTTATTACTTTTAATTAAACTAATAATTAATGCAACAAAAATTATTAAACTGCCAAATATTGCACTACTAAATATCCAAATCTTTTGTTTTCTTTTCATTTTATTTATCTTTCTTATTTATTTTTAAATTATACCTAATTTAATACCTAATAGCGTTATTTTAGGTTTTCTAAGTATGATTTTTAAAATAAAAAAGTTGGAATACCAACTTTTAGGATTAAATTATTAAATTTGTATGTAAATTAGGTAATTGCACTTTTGGTAAATCTAGTGTTGTACTTACTAAACAATTATGTACGTGTCCATGTGAGTGTGAGTGGAAACATAACACAAATACCGCAAATGCTACCCCAATGAATAATGCGATAATTGTAGCCATTCATCTTTTTTTGCTCATTTCAACATGATAGAATTCTGGGAAAAATTCAACAAGTGATGTAAATAAGAAAATTCCAGCGATAATTGCCATTAACGCACCTTGAGCTCCTGGATTAGATGCTATTGATGTTCCTGCAAACATACCAATTAACATAAATGGTAAGAATAACATATCCATAATAGTTGAAATTAATAAAGAATTTCATCTACCATATCCAGCTTCTCTTAAACGGTAATAGAAGACAAGCTCTTCAGGAATCATATGTAAAATAAGCGAAATAAAGTAAGCTAATGTTAAGTTAGTAACTGCTGCTTCTTGTCCATTTACTGTTAAACTAAGGTTATATCCAATTAAGAATCCTTCAGGAATTCTGTGTGTTAAAAGTAATGCAAGAGCAATAATTTTCATCTTACCACTGATTTTTTCTGCAAGAGCTTCTTCAGCTAATTCGATCGAATCTTCTTGACTAAAAATATGAGCCGGGTGTTCGTGCACATGACCTTCTCCACCATGCTCGTGTGAATGATCATGAATAAATAAGCTTAATTTTTTGCTATGTAATAATTTTTTATTAATACGATATGAGATTGCAAATTTTAAAGTAAATGAAAATAAAATTCCACCTACTAAACCACCAAATACAACTGCGATATTATATCCATACTTACCTCATTCACTGTAATTTGAATGAGCAGTTGCTTCTCCAGCTTGTTCAAGTGCTTCACGTAAAAATCCAAAGGTAGATAGCACAATGAAAAACCCAGTTGAAAAAGCATATAAATATACTTTAGTACGGTGATTTAATTTGCTTTTAAATAAAGGGAATAAAACAGAAATTCCTACAGGAATAGCAAGAAGTACTAATAAGAAAATTACAACAATTAAAATTTTTCCTAATACTTCATTACCTACTCCATCCATTATTTTAGATGAAATTTCTTGTAAAAAGTTGCTCATTAATTAAATTTAACATCGATGTTGTGATATACATCTTGAATATCATCATCATCTTTTAATTTTTCTGCAAATTCTAATAATTTAGTTTCTTTTTCTTCATCGTATTCAACATACATATTAGGAATATATGTAACTTCACATTGAATGAATGTATCAATTCCTAAATCGTTTTCAATTGCAGTTTTAAGTTGTGTGAAGTTTTCTGGTAAACAAAGAACAACAAATGATTCTTCTTCGTTTTCAATGTTATCAGCACCATTTTCAAGTGCTACCATCATTAATTCATCTTCAGTAACTAATTGTTTTGAAATTTCAATAATTCCCATTTTGTCAAATGCAAAAGGAATTTGGTTAGTTTTTCCTAATGTTGCATTTTGTTTTCTAAAATAAGCTTGTACGTTTGAAGTAACACGGTTAATGTTATCACTAAGTGTTACAACGATAAAACTTGCACCACCTGTAACTGTCGCATTAAAAATTGTTTCAACGAAAGCGTGACTGTTTTTGTCACCTTTTGCTTTAGCAATAGCTCTTTCAATGTTATCTTTAGGCATGTTTTTTGATTTAGCTTTAGAAATAGCTAATTTTAATGCTGGGTTAGTTTCAGGGTCAACTCCTTTTTGTGCTGCTACAAAGATTTCTTTTGAAAGTTTTTGGAAAACTTTTCCTCTAGCTGCATCTTGTGCTCCTTTACGGTGCATAATATTGGCTGCGTGTGAGTGTCCTGCCATAATTCCTCCTAGTTAAATGATTCTGGTTTATAAACTGTATCACGTTTGTGTTGAGTAATTTTATGTTTGTGTTCAATTTTTGAGATCGTATCACTTGATAAGTATTTGTTAATTTGTTCTGGTTGGTCTAAGTGATTTAAATAAAAATCTAAATCAGCATATGTAAATCCAAGCTCATCTTCATCAGTTTGACCTTCTCAAAGTCCAGCAGATGGTTTTTTATTTAAAATTGAATCTGGAACATTTAATAATGAAGCTAAAAACCTTACTTCACCTTTTGTTAGTTGTGAAATAGGTAATAAGTCGGCTCCACCATCTCCAAATTTAGTAAAGTAACCAATATGCACTTCGTCTGCATTATCAGTTCCAAGTACTAAAGCATTTTTATCTTGTGCAATTGCATATAAAGTAGTCATTCTAAGACGTGGTTTAATATTAGCAATTGATAATGGATTAGTAACTTTAGTAGCTTCTTGCATCGCGTGAAAAGCATTGGTTAAATCAACGGTAATGAATTTATCATTAAAAGCTTGTTCAAGCTCGCTGATGTGATATAAATCATTATCAGTCATTTTGATAACTGGCATTACAACTGCTGTTACCTTATCTTTAAATACACGTTTTGCAATTGCATAAACTAGTGCTGAATCAATACCACCACTAATTCCTACAACCACACCATTTGCATGAGCTTCTGTTACTTTGTTTTGTAAAAACGTTTCAATAGTTTTTAAATATTCTCAAGCTAAATTTTCATCGTATGAAACTGCTTGATTTTGATATTTAGATATTTTACTCATCAGTAATATTCTCCTAATTAATTTAGTAGTAATATTTTATAATATTTTATTATTTCAAGAATAAAAAAAAGAACTTCCTAAGTGGAAGTTAAAAGTACTTAATTAAACTATTTGTTTTGGTTAACAAATTGGTCTAATCTTGAGTGTTTTCTAGCACCTTTGTTTGCGTGGAATACACCTTTTGAAACTGCTTTAGCAATTGTTTTGTGTGCATTAGCAACAAGTGCATCAGCGTTTTCAGCTTTAGCTAAAACTGCTTCTCTAGCTTTTCTGATAGCTGTTTTAACACGTGATTTCATTGCAGCGTTTTTTACACGAGCAGCTTCCATTTTTGAAATACTTTTAATTTTTGATTTAATATTAGCCATAATTTAGCCTCCTCTTTTTCAACGTGACTTATTTTTATAAAATAAGTAGAAAAATCAGTAATATTATAAATTTATTTTTATTTGTTTCAAACAAAAAAATAAAAACTTTTAATTAGAAAAAATAGATATATTTACCTTTTTCTAAACTTGTTTTAGAATTTTTGTTTTCAATCATTCTGTTTTTGTTTATTTTTGTAAAAGTACGGTTTGCACAGTAATATTTAATTAATCAAATTGAGTTAATTACAATGTAAGCAAAAATATAGAACGCAACAGCTTCTAGTGGATGAGGTAGATGTAACATTTTATAAATTGCATAAAATGATCCACCTTTCATTCAATCTTTATATGAAAGTCCTGTGGTATTTTTATCAATATTAAATGCAAATGAAATAATTATTATGTAGCAAAAAAAGACAGTAGCAACTAATTGAATATCAACTCAGATTTTAAAAGCATTTTTATTTTTTAATGAATAATTTTGATATGCTAAACATCCAAACACTAATAAGATCCAATGCATAAAGAAATAAAGTTCGGCTTTTGGTGAACCATAAAAAATAAATCAAAAACTAAATTCTGGATTCGGATCAGTAAGTGGAACAAAGGGTATAACAATTGTTGAAGCAAAAATACAAAATGGACTAACTAAAAAGCTTCAATATTTGCTGCGATCGATAATCATGGTTAAAAATAGTGCAACACTAAAAAACGGACAAAGGTCAAGAAAAAATGATTTTGAAAGAACGTGAGAATAATAATCTCTAAAACCTTCATCTCAGTAACTTGGAATTTCATATTTAAATAAATTTCCTATTTGTATTCACATAGGCGCAAACCGGAATAAAATTAAATATCCTAACATTAAACTAGCAGATAAAACTCTTAGTCAATAATGGTCAAAAAACTTCTTAAAATATTTATTAATAACCAATACAATTGAAAGAGTTCCAAAAGAAAAAAGTGAAAAATAAACAATTAATAGCGTCATATTGAAACAATTATATAAAAAATAAGCTCAAACGAGCTTATTTTAATGGTAACTTTTTGTTATATGGCGCGCCCGGCAGGAGTCGAACCCGCAACCTTTAGGGCCGTAACCTAACACTCTGTCCAGTTGAGCTACGGGCGCACAAATTTTAATGGAGGCACCAACGGGATTCGAACCCGTAATCAAGGTTTTGCAGACCCATGCCTTGGCCGTTTGGCTATGGTGCCATTTAAATTGCTTTATTATTATAATTCAAAATTATTTTTTGCAAAGTATTTTTTATAAATGTATTTATTTTTTCAATTTTAGTCATAATAAATTTATTAAAATAACAAAAATATGAAAATATGAAAAATGCCCTACAAAAAATCAAAACAATATTTTTCGTTTTAATTTTAACTAGAAAATATATTTTTTGAATATAAAAAATAAAAAAATTATTAAAAATGTGAAAAAAAATGTGAATATTATATTCACTTTTACTGTTTTTTATCGTAAAAAAATACTAAGTGTATTTAAAAAAATATAATTTTAATGTAATTTAATTTATAACTTAGAGAAGGAAATTAAATACAGCTAGTATTTAGGGCTACTAGTTTATATATATATATATATATATATTAAATTTATATGAGGTAGATATGAAATTTAAAACATGACTTATTTTAGGTTCAGCAGCTGCTCCAATCTTACCAATCATGGCTGTTTCATGTGGAAACCACGAATCAGAAACAGAAGGGCAAAAAGATTTAAGATTAGCAGTATTAGCTGCACGAAATTCACTTAAATCTCACCAATCAATGTGAGACGCTAAATACGTTCAACAATTAAGTACAGAAATCACAAACGCTAAAGCTTTATTACAAAATAAACGTGCATCAGAACAAGAATTAAAAGATGCGGCTTCAAACTTAAAAACATTATTCGAACAAACAATTCCTGCAGAAATTCAAAAAGATGCTGAAGCAAACAACAAAAAATTACACGAAGAACTTCAAAACGGTGTGCAATCTAACTACGATTCACAAAAAGAACAATTCGCACACGAAAAATTCTTAACACAAGTATGAGCTCCTGTCTTTACAGCAAATAACGGTGATGTATTATTCTCATCAGCAGAACTTGCTAAAATTTACCAAGCAGCTCACGAAAGTGCAATTGACTTATTTGCTCACTCAAAATTAACAGCTTACTACAACTATAAACAAAGAAAAGTTATTTTCAGTACAGTAAGTACATGAAAAACAACTACAGATAAAAAAGGTAAAGAACGTCCTGCTAAAATCGCTACAGTTTATGGTGAAGAATTACCAAAGCTTAAAGATTTCAAAAAAGTTCAATTAGGTGCTCCTACATTAAAACCAGGACACTACACAGAAGGAAACCCTAACAGTCAATTAGAAGTTTCATTCAACTTATTAACAAATAAATTAGTAATCAAATACTCATTAGTATACAGAAAAGCTAACAACGACTACAGTGTTGTTCTTAACAACGGGCAACCATTTGAATCAGTATTTGATTTAAGTGCATACGCTAATGCTTCTACAGAAACACCAGCAGAACAACCTTCAACAGGAACAGAAACACCTGCTGAACCTGCACCATTTGCTGATGCTTTAACAAAAGGAGCATTCATTACTCCACAATTAAAAGAAAGGGTTGCAAAATTATTAGCAGAAGGTAAAACATTCGAAAAAGTATACTTTAATCCAAAATATGGATCAATTATATTTAAATTTAAAGACAATCCAAGTAACCCATACTCAGAACCAATTGCAAATGAATTAATAAAAGGACAATACAGATTAGGTGTACCAGGACAAACAGTTGGTTCTAAAAAAATGGAAACAGACCTTGTAAGCTCATATAACAAAGATGCAAATGAAATTACAATTAAATTTGATGCATACAAACTTTCATCAAGCAACAAAATTACTCAAGTATTCACAAATAATGGTGAACCATTTACTTTAACAGTTAAATTAGGTGAAGAAACATCTTCTAAACCAGCTGAAGAAGTAAAACCAAGTGATGATAAATCTACAGAAAATTCACAACCAAACGTAGAAACAAAACCTTCAGGAGAAGAAAATAAACAACCTGCAGACGGAACTCAAGCAGGAAGTCAAGCACAACCTACAGGTGACCAAGCACAACCTAAAGTTGAAGGAGAAAATTCTAAACCAAACGGTGATGCTAAAGTTGAAAAAACAGAAAACAAAGAAGAAGCAAAAGAAAGCGAAACAACACCTCAACCAACAACAGAAGAAAACCAAGAACAACCTGCTCCTTCAGAAACCCCAGTCAGTAACTAATAATCAAAACGCAGAATTATTTAGTTCTCTAGCAAAAGATATTTCATCAGAAACATTTTTCCGAAAATCATCAGGAAATATGCCGCACAAACAAGATGCTGTAGGCTACGAAATCAACAGTAATAATAAATTAGTCTTTAGCGTTTCAGGTAGTGGAAATGGATATGTTCGTATTATACCTAATACTCAAACTAACTCAGTAGGTAAACAATACACAGATTTATATGCTGTACCAAATATTAAATTTGGTAAAAGTAAAAAAACTTGAACTTATATTTTTGCATCACCTAGTGCACAAGTGAATGTAAAAACAAAATTCTGTCCACTTGAATTAGTTTCATTTAAGGATGAAAATAACGAATATGTATACACATTTAAATATGTTGTGGCAAAAAATGATAATAATGAAATTAAATTCTTCCAAGATGAAAAAGGAGAACCAAAAGTATTTGAAGCAACAATTCATGTTGCACACGAATAGTTATTGAATGTAAAAAGTAAGCTAATAAGCTTACTTCCCTAATTGTACTTTACAGTGCAACACCCTTTTATTAGTAAAATAATATTAGGGTGTTGCTTTTATTCTGCCAAATTTGAATAAGAAAACATCCACTTCACAGCTTAAACAATAGTGGATGCTTAAATATTATAAATTATGCAACCAAAATTTAAAACTTTAAAACGTAAGGAAAGAGAAATAATTGATACTTTATACAATATCGAACATAAAAGCATTAGAAACATTGCGAAAAGTTTACAACGTTCACCATCGACAATTTCAAGAGAAATTAAAAGAAATCAAATTAACGGAGAATATGAATCACAAAAAACTAATGTAAAAGCATATAAAAGATATTCTTGAAAAAAGTCTTTTCCGTTTACTGATCCTAAATATCAAACATTCATAAAATTGTTTAATTTACTTTATAAAAAGCAATATATGAAAATTGAACCTACTATTGAATTCATCAAACACAATTACATAAATATATCTATTCCTAGCACTAAAAAACTGTTTATAAATAAGTTAATGATAGACACTGAAATAAAGAAAAGTTACAAAAAAATTAGACATAAATCATTAACTCCAAAAAGAAGTTATGGAATTAAAAGATTAACACGAAATAAATACGTTTTTCCTATTGGTTTACGTCCAAAACACATTGAAAGTAGAATAGAATTTGGACATTGAGAAATAGATTTAGTTATCGGTTTGAAAAGATCAAACACTGATAATATATTAACTTTCAACGAACGTAAATCAAGGTTTTTTATAGCAAAAAGAGTTCATTCTAAAAACCCTTTAGAAATCAATAAGGTTTTGAATAGAATAATTACAGATTTGTGAAATTTGCATATACCGGTTTTATCTATTACTTCTGATAACGGTTTTGAATTTAATAAACTACAATTCGTAGCTAAGAAATTTCAATTCAATATTTACAAAGCAGAACCATATTGTTCTTTTCAACGTGGTAGTAACGAAAACTCGAATGGTTTATTTCGTAGAAGGTATAGAAAAGGTACTGACTTTACTAAAGTTAGTGATAAGGCAATAGAAAAAACAGTCTGAGAAATAAACAATTTACCAAGAAAAATACTCGGATGAAAATGCTCAAATCAAGTTTTAAAAGACGAAATAGACAAATTAAATAAGGAGCTAGAAAAGTTAGCAGAACTTGAATAAGTTGTGAAAAAGCCGACAAATTAATGTCGGCTCTATTTTTAACCTAAGTGTTGCACTGTAAAGGTTAATTAAGGAAGTAAGCTAATAAGCTTATTTTTTTGTTTATTTTTTGTTCAATTTATAAATTTTTATATTTATTATTTGAGGTAAAATATGACTACTATTCAACTTTTTCAAATATACAAATTAAATCAAACTATATCAAACAATTTGATCTTACAATATCAAATAAATACAAGTAACGTTCTTCCAATATTAATTTATAACAATGAAGTTTATTTTATTACGGTTTATAGCCTTAAAGACAGTAAAGAAGATAAAACAAATGAAGGTTTATTATTATATACAGATTACTTCATCAGCGACTACTATTCAAGTTTTAAGTTCTTATTTAAGCTTTACATTGATGAATTTATCAAAAGCACAACTAATGTACATAATAAAATAATGCAACAAGAATTATCAGAACTTAACAAATACAATATTTTACAAAAAATTAAAAACAAGATCAAAAATAACTCTGTGCACAAACTAATCGGAATCAAAATAAAACATAATCTTAATTCTCATTCTTGAAATTACTGTCCCAATTAAAAAAACTACCATTACGGTAGTTTAGGCACATTTACATTCGAATTTTTCTAAATGTTCTAATGCTATTATTTCATCTAGTAGCTTAGAATATTTTTTCTTAAATTCTGGTTTCATATAGTAATAAGCATATACACCGTTTTTGTGTGCATCTACTATTCCTAAATGTTTTAAATCTGATAAATGTTTTGAAATATTTGCTTGTTTTTCGTGAAATGCATCAACAAATGAGTTTACTTCGCATTCGTTGTCTACACATGAGTATAAATGAATAATAAGCTTTAATTTAACTTCTTTTGATAAGATAGTTAATAATTGTGTTGTAGTCATAATTATTCCTTATTATTTTCAACTTGGTCTTTTAAATTATCTAAAAACTCATCATCAACTGAATAACTAAATGATTCATTAAACCCTTCTTGTTCAGTTTCGAGTGTGTTTTTTTCTTCACTTATTGTATCATCTAAAATTCATTCGCTAGTGATATTAAACATATTATCATCAACATTAATATCATCTACTTTATCAATATTTGCAGTATTAGTATTTTCTTCTAAAGATGCAAGAACATCTTGAGTTTGTGTATTTACTGGTACTTCTTCAGTTTTAGTTTTATCAATTCAAACTTTTACTGTTTGGATAGTTTCTTCTGTTTTTTCTTGTTGAGCTTGTGAAGTTTCTAGACTATCATCTGTAAACTCAAAGTTATTAAGTTTTCTAAAACTTTCTATTTCTTCTTTGTTAATTTTTACTTGCGCAGTAATGTTATTTACTTTTTTAGGATCAAGCCCAACTCAAGTGTCTAAAATTGTTGATTTAGGTTGTTCATCTAAAACTTCTTTGTTTAAGAAATATGTGCTTGTAGCATTTTGGATTGAGTTATCATAAAATCTTCTTACAGCACCAGGGTTAAAGTCTTTTAACACTTCGTTTTGTAAATCAATTCATGAAATGGGGGTAATTACACGAACATCGTATTTCTTAGATTTTAAGAAACGAACCTTGTCTCTTACTTTAGCGTAATTAATTGGTTGAGAATTGTAGTTGTAAGTATCAAATACAAAGCATTTATAAGGTATTTTATTAACTGTAATAACAATATCAATTGTCATTGAACCAACAACGTAATCTCTAAAGATTTCGCAATTTGGAAGCTGTTTACTTAATTCACGTAAATAAGTGTAAGCGACTAATTTAAATCATTTTTCACGTTCGGAAAGAATTTCATCAACCTCTTCTGGTTGTTTAAATGCTTCTTTTAATAAACCTTTTCTATTTTCAACTGATAACTCTAAAAATTCAAGTCATTTTTTGAAAATACGTAAATCTTCAGGCATATTTGGGACTAATGCAATATCGCTAGAATTGATTGTTTTTAAAACAATCATTTTTTCTTTAGCACGTGAAATAGCTACGTTAAGAGCATTTTTTCCACCTGGACGTGCAACATATGAATATCCAATCTTAGTGTTTTTGTCATATGCTAGTGTAGCAATAACTAAATCAGCTTCATCACCTTGAATATTTTCAATATTTCTAATTAATAATCTACGTTTTTTAATTGCTTCTTCTAATTCTGGGTGATTTCTAAAAATTAATCAAGTAATGTAATCACTTTGTTTTCCGTTGAAACCAAGAATAATAATTTTGTTATATTTATCAAGATTTTCAATTGCAATTTCAATTGCTTTTTGAGCTTCTGCGATATTTTTTTGTCCTTCTCATTGACCATCAACTTGAATTACTTCAATAGGGTTGATGCTTCAAGAATCGGCACTGTCGATAGCATCAAGTGTTGAATTATAGAAGTATTTACTTGAGAAAGTCATTAATGATGCGTGATTTGAACGGTAGTTTTTATCAAGTAAGATTGGATATACACCTAAAGAAAGTGCATAGTCAAGTAATGAATCTACTTGTCCGAAGATAGAATCATCAGATTGACGTGTTCCAAATCAGTTATTAGGTTTCATTTGTTGAGTGTCACCAGCTAAAATTTTTCTTTTTGCTAAATAAAGAATTGGTAAACCGTTTTCAATAAAAATCTGACTTGATTCATCTAAAATAGCGTAATCAAATTCATTTTTAGTTCAGTTAGATAAGTCTGTATTTGGAGTTGCAATAATAATAGGGAAAATTTTCTTAATAATTGGAGCATATTTCTTAATGAAACGATATGGTTCATAATTTACAATTCTGATACTTTGAGCAAATTCACGGTAAAGCATTCTTTCTTCTTCATTAAAGTTAGCGATTACTTTAAAAATTCTTTCTAAAACTACGTTCTTAATTGCTTCTTCATCAGAAATTAAGTTTTCATAATTTACAAATGTTTCTAAATGCATTAATTCGTTAATTTTATCAAATGGATTTACTCCGTTCGCTTCAGGAGTATAACCGATATTACGCATAAATAAAATTAAATCATGTAATGTACCATTGAAACTTGGTAAATGTTTATCGATTTCTGTCCCTAATTTTTTAAGCTCAAAATATTTTTTAACAAATGGCATATATGTTAAATTATTAATTTTAAGCAATTCTTTGGCTGTTTCACCTTCTTTAAATTCATCTGTCGGATAGAAAATGTCTCTAGGTAAGTTAATTAAGAAATTAATATCTTTTTCAAAATCAAAGTCTTTTTTATGAACACTAATATAGTAGTATGCTTTTAAAACATCTTGAGAAACTGGATCTGCTAAATATTCGCTTGCTTTTGAAACGAACATAAGCTCTTCAGCTGTGATTGTACTACAGTGTTTAATTTGATTATATTCATCAAAATTTTCAAGCATTTCAAGGTAGTCTTGAATTGGTTGATAGAAACTTGTTTTCTTCATTTCTTTTGAGTTAGTAATAAATAAAGCAAATGGAGAAAGTTTATTAAGACGTTGATAAATAACCTCTAACGCCGCTCTTTTTTGAGATGCAACAATAGCAGTTTTACCATAAACTAGAATATTAGCAATTAAGTTAACGATAGTTTGAGATTTACCAGTACCTGGAGGCCCTCAAATTACAGTATTTTGATTTAATGAACTTAAAATAGCTTTATCTTGTGAAAGGTTAGATTCAGTAATTTTAAATAAAGCTAATTTAGGGTTAAAGATTGAACGATCGATTCTATTTTTGTAAATGTTTTTATTGAATTCAACATCAATAATTTCATCCATTTCACCATTTTGAATAATTTCTTTCATTCTTGTTCTTGAGAATCCACCACCTGGTTGGAAAATACCAAGCACAGCACCTGGATAGAATGTTAATGATTGATTTTGAATTTCATCTGGACGGAATTTCTTAAAGTTTTTGCAAATATCCTTTGGTAATGTATATAAACCAGCTCAATTTTGTTTAAGACTTTCTAATAATTTATCAATTTCTAATTCTTTAACTTGATCTTCTAGAAATAAGTCAAATCCTTGGTTATTTAAGAAGAATAATAATTTTTCATTAATTTTAATATCACCATTTGATGAAAGATATGGACGACCGTTTTTAAATGAAATATGTGCTTCTTTAAAGAATAAAGGTGCATAAATAGCTTTATCTTCTTTTCTTAAAGATACAAAAAGGAATCCTAAATGTAAAGGTCAAATATTTGTTTCGTCTAAAATATTGATTGTCTTATCGTTTAAAACTTTTCATTTTAAAAGTGACTTTTGAATTTTTACTTCTAAAGATGAAATTGTGTGATTTCTCATTTTCTTGTAATCTTTTTTAATTTGATTAATTTCATCTTGTTTGATATCAGTTCATTCTTTTAAAACAGCTATAAAATCATCAGCATTTTCTGTTTCTTTTAATTTTGCAACAACTTTATTTAACCCTATTTCGTAAAGACTAACTTCGAAGTTTTCTACAGAACAAATTCTTTTAAATTCTTCTGGTCTAATTAATGAAAGAATATCAAAATAGTCTTTATCGTTTACTTTTGTAAAAATTGCAGAGTCATTATTTGAAACTTCAAGCAGATTATCTAAAATTACCTTATATTTATTAGTTGTGTTTATCATAATTTAATCCTTTAGCTACTGCGGAGCTAAACTCTCCTAATATAATTGATAGACTGTTACTTTTAGCAACAACTCCAGTAACAGCTTTTAATTCTTTAATTTTTTCTAATTGTACTTCTTTGATATTTTTAACTGGAATAACAATTCTTGAAGGTTTAATTTCCACTTCTCCGTAATTGTCCTTTCCAAGATAGTTGATTAACAATTTAATATCAAAAGGTATTTTATCGACCTGATAAATTGTATTACTTTGATGTTTGGTTTGCTTATTTCACTTAATTCATATTAAACCAAATGTAAGTATAGTAAATACTACAATTTTGAATTTATTTTTATTCATAAAATAATTATACTATTAGTTATTTTTTTAGAATGTTTTTACTTGTATTTTAGTAATAAAAGCTAAAAATAGTGATAAATAAAATTAACAAAAATACTCAAAATTATTAAAAAATAATATAATAAAGCAAATTATATTATTAATAGAAAATTGGAGATTAAATGAAAAAAACTGTATTAATAGTTATCGACGGTTTAGGTCTTAGATCTGAATCACAAGGTAATGGTTTTGCATTAGCAAATACACCAGAATTTGACAAATTATTTAAAGAATATCCACACAGCTTAATTCAAGCTAGTGGTGAATACGTAGGATTACCAGCAGGACAAATGGGTAACTCAGAAGTTGGGCACCTTAACATTGGTGCTGGAACAGTTGTTTACACAGGATTATCATTAATTAAAAAAGCTTTAAATGATGGTTCATACAAGAAAAATCACGCATTTTTAGATGCATTTAACGATGTTAAAGCAAACAACTCTACATTACACGTAATGGGATTACTTTCACCTGGTGGTGTTCACTCATTAGAAGAACACTTATTCCAACTTTTAGATGCAGCACATGAAAACGGAGTTAAAAATGTTTCTGTTCACGCTTTTGGTGATGGACGTGACGTTGCTCCACAATCAATCAAATCATCAATGGAAAAATTACAATCAATTTGTGATAAATACGGATACAACATTGCATCAATCTCAGGTAGATTTTACGCAATGGACCGTGATAAAATGTTTGATAGAGTTGAAAAAGCATACGATGCTATTTTAGGACTTACAGATAATAAATTCAATAACGCTGTTGAATACGTTGATTACGAATACTCACAAGGAATTACAGATGAATTCTTTGTACCTGCAATTAATGCAAACTTAGATAAATCTGCATTTGCTAAAGACGGAGATAGCATTATCTTCTTTAACTTCCGTCCAGATAGAGCAAGACAACTTACACACTTATTTATTGGTTCACCACTTTACAACGAAAAACCAGCTCACCCAGTTCACATTAACAAATTCGTTTCAATGATGAAATACGAAGGTATCGAAACAATCGTTGCATTTGATGAAATGGAAGTTTCTATGCCAATTGGTAGAGTACTTGAACAAGCTGGAAAAAGTCAACTTAGAATTGCTGAAACACAAAAATATGCACACGTTACATACTTCATGGATGGTGGAAACGATATTGAATTCAAAAATTCAAAAAGAATTATGGTTCCTTCTTTAAAAGTTGAATCATACGCAGATGCTCCACATATGTCAGCTGAAGGAATTACAGACGAATTATTAGTTAACGCTTTAAATTATGATGTAACAATTATGAACTTTGCTAACCCTGATATGGTAGGTCACACAGGAAACTTAAAATCTACAATCGAAGCCGTTTCATTCCTTGATACACAAATTAAAAGAATAGTTGATTGAGCAGAAGCTAATGATGTTACTGTATTTATTACAGCAGACCACGGAAATGCTGAAATTACAGAAGATAAAGATGGAAAACCAGCTACAAAACACACAAGTAGTCCAGTAATGTTAATTTGTACAGACAAAAATGTTAAACTTAAAGATGGAAAACTCGCTAATGTTGCACCTACAGTTTTAGATTATGTTGGTATTGCAAAACCTGCACAAATGGATGAAGAATCTTTATTAGTTAAATAATAAAAAAGTAGTTAACGCTACTTTTTTTATGCAAATTTTGATCTAATTCAGTAAAATAAAACTACACAAGTGAGGTAATATGAAATTTTTTGATTTTTGTGCTGGAATTGGTGGTGGTCGTCTTGGTTTGGAACAAAATGGTTTAAAATGTGTTGGTCATTCTGAAATTGACTTATTAACCGCAAAAACTTATAGTTACTTTTTTGAAGATGATAACAATTATGGTGATTTGACAAAAATAATTCCACAAGAATTACCTAACTTTGATTTTTTAATCGCCGGTTTTCCTTGCCAGACTTTTAGTATTGTTGGCAATCGCAAGGGTTTTGATGATAACCGTGGATTAATAATTTATTACCTTGCTAATATCTTAAAAATAAAACAACCTAAACTATTTTTACTAGAAAATGTTAAAGGCTTACTAAACCACGATAAAGGAAATACGTTAAAAATAATTCTCAACAAACTAGATGAAATTGGATATAACGTTTTTTATCAAGTTCTTAATAGCAAGGACTATGGTGTACCACAATCTTGAGAAAGAATTTATTTAGTAGGTTTTAGAAAAGATTTAAATGTTACTACTTTTGAATTTCCGCTAACCTCTAACTTAAATACAGATTTTAATCAGTATTTAGATGATGAAAATAATAATATTTTAGATTTAGAAAATCCAACATTTCAAAAATATTTAGCAAATAAATACAACAATAATACATACGATATAAATAAATTACTAGAAACAGATAATGTCGTAATAGATTGAAGACAATCAGATCTTAGAGTTTATGATAATTTATTTCCGACTTTAAGAACTGGTAGACACGGACTTTTATATATTAAAAATCACAAGCTACACAAATTATCTGGATATGAAGCTTTGTTGTTGCAAGGTTTCCCAAAAACAATTGCACAGAAATCGAAAGAAATTAAATGATTATCAAACGGCAAACTACTTTCTCAAGCAGGTAACGAAATGACTGTTAATGTTATTTCTGCAATATCCAAAAAAATGTTAAATACTATTAAGGATAAAAAATAATGGATTTAAAAGAATTAGGATCGAAAACCGCAAACATGATGCAATTTAAACTAAATCCTGGTTTAATATTCAAAAAGCAGAAAAGAAAACAGCCTAAGTCGTTATTAGGCTGTCAAAACATTATTATTTGAATGCACTTGTTATTATACGAAAGAAAGGAGAACAAGTGCTAATTATAAAGGAGTTCATTATGAATATAAAAACGTTTGTAATGACTTAACTTTCAGCATCAATAGAGGATAAAAATAATAAGTTCTTTATACCGATTTTTCTAAACAAATGTTAATGAGATTCCGATGTAACTACAACAAATAATGAAATAGAATTAAAAATTCGAAATTTTTACAGAATAGATTTTGAGATTTTCACTGAGTTCGATTTATTTTTACTAATATTTTGGTTTGCTATGTATCTATAAATATATATAAGATAATAAATATTGAACTATATTTTTGATTTTTAATAAAATGAATTTTATAAAATAAAATGAAATATTCTGAGATATAAACGAGATATAAAAATTTATTGAATTTGATTTTTGAGTACGTTATATTGTGTTTTGTTTTGAGGGGATATTTCACCCCTCTTTATTAGTATAATGCAAAATAAATTTTTAGTATGAAAACAATACCAACTTTTTTATTTTTTCTACGTAAAGTTAAAAAATACACCAAATTTAATGCTTTTTTGCACTTTTTGGTGTATTTTATATTTTCTAATGTGGAACATTTCCACATTTTATTTTAATTTTCTTCTATCGGCTCTTCTTCGCTTTTGATAACATCGATAGCTACTATTTCATCATTATCTTTAAGATTGATAATTTTTACTCCTTTTGAGTTACGTGATGATTCACTAATTTGATCGATTTTTGTTCTAATTGTGATACCACTTGAGGTAATAATTAATAATTCATCAGTTAATGAAACGAAACGAGCAAATACTAAATGTCCAGCTTTTGCAGTATTAATTCCTGTAATACCTTTAGCTCCACGTTTTGTAAGACGATATTCTTCTTGTGGTGTTAATTTACCATATCCTTTACTTCCGATTGATAAAATAAATTCACCATCACGACTTGAAGAACATGAGATTACTTTTTGTTCTTCTGTTAAAGTAATCGCTTTAACTCCTGAAGCACTTCTACCCATTGGACGTGCATCACTAGATTCAAATTTAACAATATTTTTATCGTTGTTTGCCACTAAAATATAATCATCATCAGAAACAATAAATGCTCTAACTAATAAATCATTTTCCTTAAGTCCAAAGGCTTTAAGCCCATTAGAACGAATGCTTTCGAAATAACTTAAAGGTGATTTTTTGAATAATCCTCTTTCGGTGATTGTTGCTAAATATAAATCGTCTGAATATTCATTTACATCTAAGATAGAAACGATTTTTTCACCATTTTTAACATCAAGAGTTGGGATAATATTAATGAATGGAATTCCTTTAGATTGTTTTGAACCTTCTGGAATTTGATGCCCTCTTAATTTATAAGCTTTTCCAAAGTTAGAGAATAATAATAAATCAGTATGAGTTGATGTGTGGATTAAAGTTAGAATATCATCATTATTATATGTTTTCATTCCAACACTTCCGACACCACCACGGTTTTGAACGTTGTAATCTTCTAAGTCAACACGTTTTACATAACCATTTACACTAGCTGTAATAATAATTTCTCTTTCAGCAATTAAATCTTCATCTGAAATATTTCCAATTGCTGATTCATCAATTTTAGTACGTCTTGCATCAGAGAATTTATTTTTAACTTCAGTAAGTTCTTCAATAATTAACTCTAATAATTCATTTTCATTAGCTAAGATTGATTTAATATGTTTAATTTCTGCATCTAATTCAGCAATTTCTTGGTTCATTTTTTCGATATTTAAGCCTGTTAATCTACGAAGGTTCATATCTAAAATTGCTTTTGTTTGAATTTCTGTTAAATTAAATCTTGCAGCAAGCTTATCTTGAGCTTCAGTATCTGTTTTTGAGCTTTTAATTATTTTAATAACTTCATCAATGTTTGAAACCGCAATTTTTAAACCTGCAAGAACATGTGCACGTTCTTCAGCTTTATTTAAATCAAATTGTAATCTACGAGATACAACTTCTTTTTGGTGTTCTAAATAAATTTCTAATACTTGTTTTAAATTAAGTAATTTTGGTTCACCTTTAACTAAAGCAACCATATTAACATTGAAATTACTTTGTAGGTAAGATTTTTGGTATAACTTGTTTAAAAGAATATGAGGGTTAACATTACGTTTAACATCAATTACAATTCTAATTCCTTCACGGTTAGATTCATCACGTAAATCAGAAATACCTTCAATTACTTTGTCTTTATGTAATTCAGCAATCTTTTGAACTAATGTTGTTTTTCTAATTGAGTAAGGAATTTCACGCACAATGATTTTGCTCTTACCGTTTTCATGTTCAATAACTTCACAATTTGAACGAATAACAACTTTCCCTTTACCTGTTTCGTATGCTTCTAAAATTCCTTTAGTTCCTAAAATTGTAGCACCAGTTGGAAAATCTGGTCCTTTAATATATTTCATTAATTCCTTGATTGTAATTTCAGGATTTCTAGCAAGAGCTATAGTTGCATCAATTGCTTCTCCTAAATTATGTGGTGGAATTTCAGTCGCCATACCAACAGCAATACCTGTAGCTCCTGAAACTAATAAGTTAGGGAAACGAGCAGGCAATACAGAAGGTTCGATTTCGCTAGCATCATAGTTGTCTACAAAATCAACAGTATCTTTTTTAATACCATTAAGCATTTCTGCAGAAAGTTTAGACATTCTAGCTTCTGTATAACGCATGGCAGCTGGTTCATCACCATCGATTGAACCAAAGTTTCCGTGACCATCAACTAATGGATAACGCATTGAGAAGTCTTGTGCCATTCTTACCATTGCTTCATAAACTGACCTATCACCATGAGGGTGGTATTTCCCAAGGACGTCACCGACAATTCTAGCACTTTTACGGTGCTGACTACCTGGAGTAATTCCAAGTTCAGACATATCGTAAAGAATTCTACGGTGAACAGGTTTTAAACCATCACGAGCGTCTGGAAGAGCACGAGAAACAATAACACTCATTGCATATTCTAAGAATGAGTTTCTCATTTCAGAATCAATAATAACTGGTTCAAGCCCATCTCTTGGCTCTGTAATGATTTGCGATTCTACTTGATATTCTTCAAAATCTTGAGGAGCTATTTCTTCGTCGAATTCTTCTTTAACTTCGACAACTTTCTTTTTTCCAAAAACCTTACGATCTTCTTCATCGTATTCATATTCAGTGTCAATTTCTAACGTAACACTTGGTTTTTGTTCTAGTTCATCATTATTTTTTTTATCTTTCTGACTCATATTTCTCCTATTAATATAAAATATTTATATTTTATATTAATTATACAATTTTAGCGAAGAAAAAGCACCAAAAACGGTGCTTTTATTCATTATTTTTTATCAATGTTTTGGTTTAATTTTTTAAGCTCTTCTAAAATAAGTTCTTCTGTTGTAGGAGCAGGCGCTGCTGGTGCTGGAGTAGGGTTTTTAGCTTCTTTTCTAGCTTTAACTGAATTGTGCACTAAGAAGTATCCGAATAAAATTAAGAATACTACAAGTGAAACAATTACGAATGATAATAAAGCAGCTAAGAAGTTACCGATTCTTACACCACCCTTTGTAACTCATAATTTAAGCTCATCAAATTTTAATAAGTGAGCAATAGGAGCCATAATAACATCTTGTGCAAGTGATGTTACTAATGCACCAAATACTGTTCCTAATAATAAACCAATAGCTAAGAATAAGATATTTCCTTTCTTAAGCATTGATTTTGAATCTGACATTGCTTTTTTATATTTGTTCATAAATTTCTTTTCTTTAAGCTTTTTTATTAATTAAAAAGTTTGTGAAATTTACAAAAATAATAGCATATTTTAAATGTGTTTTACAAATTTTTTAAAATTTTTTTAAGCCTAGCTCAAAGCACTTCCGACCAAAAATATGACAAACATAATACCAAATACCACACCTAAAAACAGTGGAAAATTATATTTTGCTCTTTCTCAAGAAGGAAGGTACATTCCTGTTTTTTCATAAGTAATATGTTGTCTTTTTGGATTTTCTTTTTTATAGTCTTCTAGTTGCATTGCTTTATATTCTTTAAGCCTTTTAAGTGAATATGTGTAATATAAAACAAAGAATGTAATTGATAAAATTAAACTTAATACACAAATTAAAATCAGTACTCATAACGGTGCATGGAACATTTTGCTATGAGCGTTTGAAATCGGATCATCAACATAGAAATAGTTAGTTAAATTGTTTATCATTTATCTCCTAATAAAAACAAAAGGTATTATGCACCTTTTGTGTATGTAATTAAATTCGGATTTTCACGGTAGCTTCTTCCTTCTTTGGCTTGTGATTGTCCATTTAACATAGTTGCATCCGCTGAAAAACTATTGCTTAATTTAAAAATACTTTGTCCAACACCGTAATAATCAACTGGTACTTTTTGTTCTTCAAATAATTTAATTTTCTTAGCATTAAATCCACTTGAAACTACTATTTTGTATTCAGTAGCTCCTGCTTCATCTAATGCTTTACGTAAACGTTTAACTTGTTCTGGATTTACTCCGTATTCTGGTTCTTCATTGTCAAACATATGATCGACCATATTTTTTCCAGTATCAAGACGCACACCTCATACTTTATTACCTAATGCTTCATAAACCTTAAGTGAATCACCTATTACATCATTATGATAATCAACTAGGGCTATTAATTTAGATTCAGGAAAACATTGATTAAATGCTTTAGTTGCAGCAACTGTATCTCCATTAAATCCTTGAATTAAAACGTGTGGCATACTTCCGAAAATTGAATGATCGTTTTCATTAAAATCACTTTGCATTGATTGTTGGGCTAAGGTCGAAACTAATGTAATTCCTGCTTGAGCAACTGCTTTACCATCAATTTCTTGAGTTATATAGTGATCAGCACGATCACCCATAAAAATAACTTCTTTATCACCAGCTGCTTTTTTACAATGATATGCATTAGTTGCAATTGAAGTATTACGAGCTAAGATACCATCGATCATTCCTTCTCAGATTCCAAAATCTTGGTAGTGACCTGTTAATTCTAAAACAATATCTAAGTTATTAATAATTGTTCCGTCAGGTAAATATTTAATAGTGTATTTTGATGTATCAGTTACTTCTTCAAGTAAATCTAACACTTCTTGCATTCCAAAAAGCATTGTGTCATCTTTACGTTGAAAGAATTGTAAAGTAATTATGTTGTTAGGTTTAATTGTCTCTAAAATTTTCTGTGTATTTTTAAAATATTTAGCAATATATCTTGTTTTATCCACGATAACTCCTTTAAATTTCGTTTAAAGTTTAATTAACATTATATTATTTTTTACAACTTAACTAAATAAAACAACTGAAAAAGAACGACAAAATTACCATAAATTTGACTTTTTTAAAAAATATTTGACTTAAAAATAAGTAAATCGCTTATAATCAAAAAATGAATATAATGTATGAATATAATTTAACAGACAAAATCAGGAAAAAATTAGAAAAAAAAGCTCTTTTTACCTTTTTTTCTCAATTATTCTTTTTTGTCTTTGCACTTGTAAGTATCGGCTTTGCTATTTACTTAGGAATATTTTATTTATATACTGAAAAAGGAGAAATTAATAAAGGGACTATTACACAATTAGTTCTATTATCTATTTGAGCTTTCATTTGTCTTATTTTTATTGGTTACATCAAATATTATGATTACCAATATTGAACAAAAAATATAAAACAAGGCAAATTATGTGCTAAACAAAAAATTAAACATCTTAATTTCAAAATCTTATTTTTTAATCCACTTTTTATAAGAAACTTTTTAAAAAATTCTTATTTAAAACTAGATGAAAAAATCGATCAAATAGATTTATATGATGTTGATGAATATTTGAATATTATTCAAAATAAAAAATGAATTGATTTTTATCAAAAATATTTAAAAGTTAGCATTTTAGATCTTACCTTAGCTTCAATGCTACTTGCATTATTTATTATAATTAGCGTTTTAAAACGCTACACTCCACTCAAGTATCTAAGCATTAACTTTGAATATATTTTTGCGATTGTTTATGCTTATTTATTTAAATATGTTAAAGGTTCATTTTTAGCATTTTTATCTGATGCACTAGGTTTAATTATTAGTGGATATATCGGATTATGATACTGAGTTTACGCTATTGTGCCTATTTTTGTGGTTATTTTTGCTTCACTAATGTTTGAATTATTTAGACTGAAAAAGAGTCTAATGCTTATTATTTCCAATGTAGTATTATGATTAGTGCTAATTTTATTTACAGTGTTATTTATTCATAGACTAGCTATTACTACTGGTGATTCTTTTAGAATTTCAGTTATTTTTGAAATCAAGTCATTACCTATTGTAGTTGGTTGAGTCTTATTTGGTTTAATAGTTGCATTTAATATTTTTATTTTATTAGCAACCTTATATTGATTTAAAAAACGTGGTGCTCACAAGAAATTTGCCGATCGTTTAATGAATTTTATTTTTCTGACCACAATTGTTGTTTGTGTAGTTGTGATCGCACGTTGAATTTGAGGTCCATATGCTTGAATTAAATATTCAGAATATGTTGGAAAAATTAGAAGTGATAAATATGAAACTAACGCAGATTGATACTTTTCATTAATGATGCTTTTTGCCTTAAAATCATTTATTGCTATGCCAATTTATGTATTCGTGGTATTTAGTATTTTTTCACCAATGCAATATCTTAGAAATAGATATTTTATTCAAAGTTTATCACTTAAATATAAATAGAAAAAATCTTACAAGTTATTTTCCTTGTAAGATTTTTTAGTCTCTTATTTAGTAAAGTAAAGTTTCATTTGTCCACTAAATTCTTTGGTAGTTGTTGAACTAGAATCATTTGAATTATAAACTTCGGCAGCAATTGTGTAATTAACTAAAATTTCAATTCTATTTTCAGAATAAAGTGCAGTTGAAGCATCTTTAAAACTAATGTTTAAATAAGGAATTTGGAATTTATTAGCAACTAATCCATTATCAGTATTAAAGTTATCACCTTGTTTATTTAAAATGTAATTTGCTTGACCGACTGCCACTGTTAAATTGTAATTTGCAGATAAGTTCAAATTAAACTTACTATCAGTTGCATTAGTTGGACGAATAATTTGCATATCAGCAAGTCCTAAACGCATTAATTTTTGTTTATCTAAAATTAAGTTTTCTTTATTTTCAGCAGCTGCATATCAATCAAAAACTTTCTTACTTTTATCTTGATTCATCGCAAAATCCGCTGTATGACTAATAAACATATTTAGATTTTGTAGTGATTGAAATCCAGTAAATGTATGCACAAGATTTTTTGATGTAACATTACTTCCAAAATTTGAATCATAATAACGTAAAGAAATATTAACAGTTAAACTGCCATCAAGGTCGTTAGGATAAAATTGTGTTTCTGATTGAATAGCTTCATTTTCGTACATTTGGTATTCTGCAGGAAGTTCAAAGAATGAAAACCCAAAATCAATACCTTGTTCTTTTTTAGCTAAATAACTTGAAGGATAACTATTTAATTGATTTTCTGATAAGTTTTTTGCTTTAAGTTGGTGATCAACTAAATAATCAAGATAATCATTTGTTGTATATTCATAATCTCTTAAATCAATTTCACCACTAAAAAGGAATTTCCCAGTTTTAATTGAAGCGATTGAACCAGTTGCTACTAATCCTTTATTAGTTTCTTTTAATTCTAAACTTGCAAATTGTAAATTATTACTTGGGTATTTTTCGGTTGTAAAATCACCGTCTCAATATAAAACACTTATATCTTTAATATATTTTTTATAGTCAAACCCTGGTTGTTTGAGTTGAGCAACAGTTATCTTGTTTTGCATTAATAAATCTTTATCAAAGATTACAGTTACATTTTTAATATTTTTTTCTATAGGTTTATTATTGTTATCTGGTTCTGGTGCAGGTTCAGGTTTTGGTTCTGGTGCAGGTTCAGGTTTTGGTTCTGGTGCAGGTTCAGGTTTTGGTTCTGGTGCAGGTTCAGGTTTTGGTTCTGGTGCAGGTTCAGGTTTTGGTTCTGGTGCAGGTTCAGGTTTTGGTTCTGGTGCAGGTTCAGGTTTTGGTTCTGGTGCAGGTTCAGGTTTTGGTTCTGGTGCAGGTTCAGGTTTTGGTTCTGGTGCAGGTTCAGGTTTTGGTTCTGGTGCAGGTTCAGGTTTTGGTTCTGGTGCAGGTTCAGGTTTTGGTTCTGGTGCAGGTTCAGGTTTTGGTTCTGGTGCTGGTTCAGGTTTTGGTTCTGGTGCAGGTTCAGGTTTTGGTTCTGGTGCAGGTTCAGGTTTTGGTTCTGGTGCAGGTTTTACATCATTATCGCATCCTGCAGAAAGAACTAAAAGTGGTGAAGCTACAACACTAATTCCACTAGTTAATAACAATTTTTTAAATCTTTTTTTCATACTATCTCCTATTTTTTAAACTTTTCAAAAATATCTTCTATTTCTAATTCATCAATAATTTCATTATCATCATCATCAAAGTCTTGATTATAAAAGTAATCATAATTTGTCGCTTGAGATACATAATATGCACCTCGATCGTTTTCTAAAACATAGTTTAAATTATTTTGTTCTAGCATTTTTTCTACAGTCGCTTGTAAAATACCAGTACCCTTACCTGTGATAAACATTACGGCATCAATTTTTCTTTTCTTAAACTCATTGATATATTGGAACACCACAATACTTGCTTCTTGCGATTCTAATCCATGCAAATCTACTATTTTCATTTTTTAACTATAACTCCTGCGTTCTTCATTAGCGATAAAGCAAACTCTTGAAATTGAGCAGCATTATGCTCTAAACTATCATATGTAGCAACAGCATCACTATATACTATTATTTTATTCTTTAAATTTTGATTATAAAAATATGTTTGTAAAGTTAAAACCAGTTGTAAAACACAAATATCAGTGCAACATCCAACAATTTTAATTGTGTCGAATTTTTTTAATTCATCTAAATTAAGCTCAAAAAAAGCATTCGTAGTATTTTTATAAACATACTTTTGAGCAAATTCTTTCAATTCATCTACAACTTCAGCTTCTCTTGAACCCTTTATACAATGAATTGGAAAATCATTCATTTCTAAATCTTCTTTAGCGTGAGCATCGCAAATAAATAAATTGTTTTCAGCACTTTCTAAAATTTGTTTAATTATTGGAACAATGTTTTTTACATTCTCGCTTGCTAAAGGTCCAAAATCAGCAAAACCTTTTAACATATCTACAACTATAACTATTTCATTTTTTCTATTTGACATTGTGGACAAAAAGTTGTTCCCCTTCCATTTGGTTTATAATCTAATCTTACTTTTATAAGCTTAGTATTTTTACATCTTTGACATAAAGTGTTTGCTTTACCGTAAACTTTCAATTGTTCTTGAAAAGTACCCTTTGCATCATTAACGGATTGGTAAGTATGAACACTACTTCCACCAGCTAAAATACTTGCATCCATTATTTCTTGTGCTGCATTTAATATTTTATTTAACTCGCTTATTGTAACTAAATTACATTTAGTCATTGGATGAACTTTAGCTTGGTATAAAGCTTCATCTGCATAAATATTACCTATCCCTAAAACTAGTGATTGATCTAATAAAACCGATTTAATGCTAATATTCTTCTTTAATAGCTTTTGATGTAGTTTTAAGGTATCAACATCTTTTGGAAGCTTAGCTAATTTTTTAATTTCATATAAACTACGTTTATCATTATTCAAAACTAACTCAAAACCTCCAAATTGACGTGCATCATTATATGCAACTATTTTTTGATTATCTAAATAAAAGAAAACATAGTTATGCTTTTGATGCAATAAATGTGTTTCATCACTTAATGAACCGACATAAAATTTTCCAGACATTCTAAGATGCGAAATAATTCGTGTTTCATCTTCTAATGTAATTTGAATAAACTTTCCTATATTTTCCACTTTAATTATTTGTTTATTGATAATGTTTCTTTCAAATTCTTTGGTGTCGATATTTTTAATTAGTTTTGCTAAGCTAATTTTTACTTTAATTATCTTTTGATTAATTAAACTTTCTCTTAAAGAATTTGTAACAACTGTAACTTCAGGATATTCAGGCATACACATATTTTACCATATTCATCACTGTATATTTTTTTAGTAAAAAGTTAAAAAGTGCAGTATTTTAGACATAAAAAATAATTTATTTAACTAATAAATAAATAAATCATATTGAGCGAAATTGTTTAAATCTTTTATAATTTTATTAATACATTTTTGAGGAACATTATGCAAAAGAAACACACAAAAAAAGAGACTTGAAAAGTTAAAAAATATACATGATTATTTATTTTTCTCACAATAGCTTCAGTATGCTCAGGTGTACTATATTTTATCATCGCTTATTTATTTCAAAATTTAATCACACAATTATCAACTTTGAACTTAGAAGAAAACACTAAACTAACAATTTCACAGCAATATGGTAAATTGTTTGTTTATTTAGCAGCATCTTTTGCTGCGATAGCTTTATCATTTATCACTAATATCATCACGAATTATGCTTACTATAAATTAGAAATGGATTTATCTTTTAAACTTTTCAAACGTCAATTACTTGATAAAAATATTTCTAAAATCCTAAATGTTTCAAAAGATAAAAAGTTATTTCTTTTAACTGGTGCAATGCAAAATATTGTCCTTGCTAATGGAATTTCCTTTATTAACTTTTTTAGTACTTTAGTATTTTTAGTTGCAATTATTGCAACTTTAGGTTACTTTGCACCACTTGCTTTAACTTATATTATTCCACTTGCACTAGTTGCAATCATTGTTCCAATGTTTTTCAAAAGACAAAGTAATAAATTTGCAAAACAATTACAAGAAGTGAAATCTAATCCATATAAAACAGATTTAATTGCTTTAAATGCCTTAAAAAGTTATAAATTAAATAATTCTGAAAATCTCTTTAATTGATACAAAAACAAAAACGAGGAATATACCAAAACTAAAGTTAAAAAGCTTTCTAATATGCGTCTTCCACTTTCTTTTTCAAGTTTGTTTGCATATTATACAATTTTCCTTTTAATGATTTTATGTACTATGTTCTTAACTATTTATCAAGAACTTAGCATAGGGGTATTGTCATTAATTCTTTTAGCCGCAAAAAACCTTGCAGATAAAGGAGTGGTAATTATTATTAATTTCTATGAATTAAACAATGCTGACAAAATCGCAAATGAAACAATCTCAAAATCATCAAAAAGTAATAAAGAATATCAAATAGAAAGCGATGAAGATTTTAATTTCGAAACACAAATCGAACGAGTTGATTTAAAGATTGAGCATTTTGGATTTGATAATCAAGAATTATTTAGCAAAATTAATTTTAACTTTGCAAACAACCAAAGAATTTTAATTTCAGGAGCGAGCGGAAGCGGAAAAACCACTTTCTTAAGGTTGCTAATTGGAAGTTATGAAACATTACCAACTTACCAATTAAGTCGTAATAATTTAGCCTTAAATAATATTAAAAATGAACAAGCTAATCTTTATAAAGATTTTTATTTAGTTAAAAATAATGCAAATTTATACCCTGGAACTATTTTAGAAAATATTACTTTCGGTGATGATACCAAAAATGATGAAGCAATTAAACTATCTAAATTATTTAATCTAACTATCGAAACATTAGAAAGTAATGTCTCACTTGATTCGGTTCCATTATCAGTCGGTCAAACTCAAAGAGTAGCAATTTTACAAGCAATTCTATCTGGTAAAAGATTCTTAATTTTTGATGATAGCTTTTCAAACATTGATGTTGATAACACCGAAATTATTCTAAATTACTTAAAAAACAACAATTATACTTTTATTTTAGTATCTAATACCACGAGTGTTAAACATCAAAAATACTTTACAAAACAATATGAATTAAGAGAAGGAGGTCTATATGAAAACGCATAGTTTGCTATGAAAAGGACATATGGGTCTTTTTCTCTTTAACCTCTTTTTATGAATTATAAACGCTGTAATTCAATCTTTAAATATTTGAATTACTGTTAACTTCTTTAATGAAATAATTAAGCATTCTGTTGATCATGAGCTTGCTGATGTATTTACTTGAGTTTACGTTTATGTAGGAGTTAATCTATTAAACTTCATTATTTTTCCTTTAATGGAAAGATATTTAATTAGACTAGAATATGCTGTTTTTAGTAATATGCGTGTTCAAATTATGGAAAAAATCTCAAAATTACACCCTCGTTATTTTGTTAACTCTAATCCTGATGAATTTTTAAATAAACTTGAAAATGAAGGACAAAAATTAACCGAAGGAATAATGTCTTGGCAAAATGCAGTTAATGGAATAGTTAATATTTTAGGTGTAATCATAATCTTCTCAAGTTTTGGAAGCCCGATTGTTTTATTAATTTTAGGAATTGTGGTGTTTTTAAAAATTAGCTTAAATATTTTTGTCGCTCAATATAACTCAAAAATTCAAGTTAAAAAAATGGATCTTGAGGATACTCGAATTAAAAAAGTATCAATTTGAATCGATAGCATTCATAACTTTATTTTTGGTAATAAAAAACTAATGCTTTATAACTACTTTAAAAAAGATACCGCAAAAATTTATAAAGACCATTTTAAAATCAAAAACTCAGAAAGTATTGCTGACTTATTTACTAAGTTAATTGATTTTGGTTTATTAGCATCGTTCTTTGTTGCTGGTTTTGCTTTATACAAAGCTCATTTAATTGACTTTGCAATTCTTTTAACCATCATTCTTTACTTTAATGAAATCTTAATTCAATTTACCTTTATTATTTCATTGATTAAAAAATTCAAAGAAATGGGTAAATTACGTAATAAACTCAAAAACTATTTTGCAAGTAAAATTCAAAGTAATTTCTTAGTAAAAGAAACTTTTGAATCATTTTATAGTAATAATTTATCAATTAGTTACAACAATAATAGCTACATCTTTAAAGATTTTAAATTCAGCATCATACCTAATGATAAAGTTTTAATTGTTGGTGAATCAGGAAGTGGTAAAAGCACTCTAACTAAAGCATTATTAAACTTAATGAATTATAATGGAGAGATTTACTTTAACAATCACTTAATCACACCAGAAATAGATTTAAGTCAAAATATTGGTTATTGTGAAGTCAACTCTCAGCTCTTACCTTTTGATAATCTAGCAAAAGTAATTTCAGGTGATGAAAATCCTGATTTAGAAAAAATTCAAGCACTTTGCAAACAATTAAATATCGATTACACAGAGCATTTAAAATTTGATATTAATTCTTTATCAATTGGAGAACAACAAAAAATCAAATTAGCAAACACCTTTTATCAAGATAAAGAAATTTATATTCTTGATGAAGTTATTTCAAATTTAGATGAAGCAAATCGTACAATGATTGCGGAAAACATTTTAAATATGGATAAAACAATTATTGTTATATCTCACCATATTGCACAAACCAAAATTAAAAAGCAATTCAATAAAGTTATTGATTTAGCAAAAGTTAAACATTAAGATGCAACTTGTAAAAGTTGTATTTTTAATAACTATTTATTAAGCTTTAAAAGAAAAACAAGAATATATTTTCCACTATTTAGTTATTCCTACAGCCATCCCAAAAGCTCTGAAAAAAGAAAAATTTTTAGAACTAGATATCGCAATACCAGATATTACAATTCAAAAAGACATTGCACAAAAATTAACATTTTTAGATAATTTCATCAAAAATTCATTAAATAGTCTACCAAAACTCATCGAACTTGAAAACCAACGTTTTGAATACTATCTCAAAGAATTATTTAATTTCGACAAATAACATTCTGTTCGCATTGTAAATAATGCGAACATTTTTAAATAAAAACTCATTTACCATAACAGTAAATGAGTGTGTGTATTAATAATTATTATTCAGTAATTTTAAGTTCAATTTCGTATGTTCCAATTACATCATCAGCTTCAAATCCTTTAGCTAATGTATATTCGAATGCATAGTAATTAGGTTCTTTAAAATCAGCTTTATATCAGTGAGAAACTAAATTAAATGTATATTCTTTTCCATCATCTAATGTTAAAGATAATTCAAATTCAGTTTTTTCATCTCTTTTAAGGAAAACTGTTGAACTTCCTGCAAAAATATTAATTTGTTTTTCTGAAAGTTCAATTCTGTTTTCTACATCTAAACTTGGTTCAGTAAAGCTAAATACTTTAAAACCATTTTCATTTGAAATTTCTACTGGTGAAGCAAATTCAATAGTTTGTGATTCACCATTCTGTTTAATAATTGATTTAAAATTAATTGTCATAGTTCTCCAAACGTTTTAAGATTGTTTCTTCTCCGAATAAATAAATTGCTTTTGCTAATTCAGGACCGTGTGCAATACATGTTGCTGCTAAACGAATTGGCATAAATAAATTTTTACCTTTTACACCTAATTCAGCTTGTGTAGCATTAATTGCAGCTTGAATATTTTCAATTGTAAATTCTTCCTTATTAGTTAAATCTAATAAGTGTTTTTTGAATGTTTTAACTGTTAATAAATCTTTTTCATCAAAGTCTTGTTTATCAAATGAAAGATTAATATATTCATTTAAGTGTGATTTAAGTTCTGTAATTGTCACAGCACTTTGTTTGAAAGTATCAACAAATAAATTTAATCATTCATCTGTGAACATTCCTTCATCAAGATTCATCATTGCAATTAATTCATCATTATCTTTATTTTTAAGATATTGTTTTGAGAATCAATTCATCTTAACAATGTCAAATTTAGAAGGACTTTTACTTAAACGAGCAGGATCGAATTTTTGAATTAATTCTTCTTTTGTCATCATTTCTGAACCATCTGCTGCAGTTCATCCTAATAATGCTAAGAAGTTAAAAATTCCTTCGTGCATGTATCCTTCATTTTTATAATCTTCAATAAATTGTTTTAAGCTTTCATCACGTTTAGATAATTTCTTACCTTCCATATTAGTGATGATTGTTAAGTGTCCAAATTGAGGAGCTTCTCAACCCATATATTTATAAATCATTAATTGTTTTGGTGTGTTACCAATGTGTTCTTCACCACGAAGAATGTGTGAAATTTGCATATCGTAGTCATCAACTACCACAGCAAGGTTATATGTAGGGTATCCATCAGATTTATAAATAACCCAATCACCTAAATCACTTGAATTATATGCGATATGTCCACGAACTAAATCTTCTCATTCTAGAGTTACATCTTTAGGCATTACTAAACGAATTGAGTATTCACCAGCAGCATCTCTACGTGCCTTTTCTTCCTCTGAGATTTTTAATCAATTTCTATCATATCTAAAGCTTGGAATTCCTTTAGCATCAGATTCTTCTCTTTGTTTTTCTAATTCTTCAGTATTATCGTAAGCTTTATACGCATAACCTTTGTCTAATAATTCTTGAGCTACTGCTTTATAACGATCAAGTTTTTCACTTTGACGGTATTTACCACAGCTAGGGTTTGGTTTAAATGGGCTTTCATCTGGAATAACACCTAGTCAAGCTAAATTATCTAATTGACTAGCTTCACCACCTTCAACATTTCTTTTAACATCAGTATCTTCAAGTCTGAAAATAAAATCACCATTAAAATGTTTTGCAAATAAGTAGCAAAATAAAGCTGTTCTAGCACCACCGATATGTAAGTATCCTGTAGGACTAGGAGCGTAACGAGTTCTAACTTTCTTAGTCATATTTCTCTCCTTAAATAATTAATTTAATTATAAATTAATTTAAATACAGATGCAAAAAAACACACTTCTTTTTTTCTTAAAGTGTGTTTTGCATTAGTAATTAATTTTGGAAAAAATCTTTTTGGAAGCTTTTTATCTGTGAAACTTGAAGAAATAAATCAAATGCAGTCAAAATTGTTATAAAACTAATGAGTCAAAATTTAATTTAATTAATTTTTTTGTTTTTAGAATATTCTAAATACAAAAAAGTACAAGAAAACATAAATACAAGTATCATTGCGATTAAAATAGGTATTTGATAATAGTTTTGCGTTTCAAAGAAAAGTCGTGTATTTAACAAGATAGAGAAAATAAATAATATTAGAATGATTGTTGCATAAGCACAAACAAATATTTTTCTAGTATTTCCATTTTTAAAGTCAAAATTTAATTTTTCATAGTTAAAAATAGGAAATAAAGCGTAAACTCAATTGTTTTTATTGGATACATAATAAACTATTTGGATTAAATATAAAATAATTCCATAAATTAAATATGTAAACCACTTTTCTAACCATTCAATCATTGAATAATTAAGTGTCTTAACACCATCTCCACAATCACTTCCTGGTTGACACATTGAAGTATATTGAATTTTTGTAAAAGATAATATCAAGTAAAGTATTAATGAACCAACACCTATAAATAAAAAGATAATAATCAATCAATTTAAAATTAAAAAATATGGTTTCTTCATTTTAACAATCAGCTGTTTTGTCATAAATAATATAATCCTCGATTTGTCTTCAGTCATAATTTTGACCTTTATATTTGAAATATTTTTTTGTATTAGTGTAGTAATCTGAATAATTTTGTGGTTCTAAAGCAAAAAAAGTATTATTATGATTATCTAAATATCTAGAAATTAAACAAGCATTAGTTTTTTTGCTTCCTCATAAATTTGTAATTAAAAATTGACTTGTTTCTTCATCATATCCATAAGCTATCGCAACGTGATTGTATTCATAGTATTCACTAGTATTAACATCACTAATTGATAAAATGACAGGTAATTTTTTATTAACTATTCAGTTAACAGCCATTTTTCTTGATGAATATTTTTCAGTACTAAAATGAGGTAAATACTTATTTTGTGCTTTTTTGCCTTTTGCAAAATCAACATATAAGTATAATAACTTTTCAGCAGTCATTCCATTATAAAAATTATAGTGCTTATGATTTAAGTCATGTAAATAATAAGCAAATGTCTTTCTCTCTTCTTCAGTTTTTGCGTGATCATTATATTTTGTTCATTTAAAAACTGGTGATGTATATCTAATTTTATTTTCCGGATTATAATCATCTTTAATAAAACGCTTGTATTCTTCATCTGAAAATAATCCATCATATTTAAATAATTCATTATATAGCAGTAAATTAGCTAAAGCAATATAAGCACATCAACCCTTGCTTTTTTCAGCTCCGTGATACTTATCAGCTCTGTCTTCATCATATCCTACTCTATTATATGAGTCTCTTGTTAGTCATCACCATGCATGCTCTGATAAATTACTAACATTAGGATTGGAATAAAATGTTTCTTTTGCTCCTCTTCATATGCCTGCATATTCTACTGGTGTATATACAGTTGTTTTGTTGTCGTCTTTATTGCCTAATGTAATAAATCCTGAGTTATTCGGAATAATTCTTCTAACTTTTTCGATCTCACTAACTAACGAATTATTAGGTATATTGAGTTTGATAATTAAATCATCAATTTTGTCAATATTTAAAATATTAGAATTTAATAATTGTTTATACTTTAAATTAGTTAATTTTTCAATTAATCCATATGATGGTGCATAAAATAAATTATCGTTATTTTCGTATTCTGAAATATCTTGTCAAATCGTTTCTAAAGTGATTAAACTTTGGAAATCAATAACAGAGTATAAACCATCAAATGCTACTAAAATTACTTTTCGATTATTTAAATCAGTTATGTACTTATAAAATAATATTTTATGTTTATTTGTAGAATCAATTCTATTAATTCTTACTAATTCAGAATTAAGTATGTACTCATTGTTTGATTTTTCTTCATTATGAATAATATTGCTAGTAGATAAACTAACAAGCGGAGTTGCGGAAGCTAATAATGTTAATGAGCTTGCAAAAAATACTTTTTTCCATAATCTCGGTTTCATTTTTCCTCCTATATATGTAATATTTTTTCTTTGATATGCCTCCATTCATATCTACAATATTATTATATTCTTTTACAAATTAATATCTTAACTGTGTATATTTATAAAAAATCGTAAAAAAGCCAAAAAATTATAAAAAATATACAAAATAATAACTTTTATATAAATTTAAAAAAATAATCTATATTTTTTTATTTTCTAAATATTCATTTTCGTGTTTTTTGTATTTTTTAATAATATTTATTTTTTATTTATACACATTAAAAAAAGTTTTATAATCATATTGCATCGTTAGCTCAGTCGGTAGAGCAGCTGGCTCTTAACCAGCGGGTCGCAGGTTCGAACCCTGTACGATGTACCATTTCAAGAAATTGACCCTTTTAGCCCGTAATGGGCTTTTTTCATATATAAAGGAGTATTATGAATCAAATTTGAATTAAAAACGCAAGAGTTTTAACTATGGATGAACCATTAATTCTAGAAAACCAAAATATTTATATTACTGATAACAAAATTAAATATGTAGGTTCTAAAGAACTAGATGATTTTATTCCAACTAAAACCATAGATGCAAAACACAATCTTGTTATGCCTGGTTTAATTAATTCACACACACATATTTCAATGACATTATTGAGAAATTTTAGTGATGATTTAAATCTTGAAGATTGATTATTCAATCATATTTTCCCTATCGAAGACAAATTTACAGAAAAAGACATATATTTAGGTGCAAAACTTGGTGCTGCTGAGATGATTGCTTCAGGAACTACATCATTTATTGATATGTATTTCTTTGCTAATGAAACTGCCAAAATGTGTGAAGAAATGAATGTTCGTGGTTTTATCGGCATGGGCTTAGCACAAAATTCAATTGATCAACGTTTTAGTCAAGTTATTGAAATGTTTAAAAGATTTGATAATTCTAATCTAGTCACACCAATATTAGCTCCACATGCAGTTTATACAAATAACGAATATTCTTTTAGCAAAATTAAAGAACTACAAACCATTTTAAACAATCCTTTAATGACAATCCACTTAAACGAAAGTAAATCAGAAATTAATAACTGCATCAAAGAAACTTCATATACTCCAATTGAATGAATGAATCATTTTGGTTTATTAAACGAAAAAACAATTATTGCTCACGGAACATATTTAAGCGAGAAAGAAATAAAGATTTTAAACAAAACTAAATCAACAATAGTTCATAATCCGATTTCTAATCTTAAACTAGCATCTGGAATAGCACTAATTTCTAGTTATATTAAAAACGGAATTAATGTAACTCTAGGAACCGATGGTGCCGCTTCAAATAACACACTAGATATGTTTGAAACCATTAAAATAACTTCTCTTTTGGCTAAAGGTATCACACTTAATCCAACTGAACTAAATGCATTCGAAACATTAAAATTAGCAACCACAAATGCTGCTAAATCATTAGGAATGGAGAAACAACTCGGAAAAATTAAAGCTGGATATTTAGCAGATTTAATTTTTATCGATTTAGATAATATCCATCATACTCCAAACAATAATATTTTAAATTCATTAGTTTATTCAACTACTAAATCTGACGTCTATACAACAATAATAAATGGTCAAGTCGTTTATGAAAATAGAGAATTTAAAATTAAAGATTTTGATATTAATGACTTACGTACCGAAATACAAAACAGAATGAACGAAATAACTAAATAATGTGGAACAAAAGTGCTATTTTTCCACAAAATAGTAAAAAATTAAGGTCCATAATCTTTTAGGTATATAATAAAAAAAGAAGGTAAGAAATTAGCACTTGCTAATTTGTTATTTTTTTAATGCTAAACTTTATTATTTTTTAATAATCAACACGAAAGGTTATATGTTTAATTTATTTAATCGAAAAAGAGTTAAAGAAGACATTCAAAACTCTCTTAGCGGTTATGATATCCACGAGAAAATCGAGAAAAAAAACACAGTTTATAAACGTACCAGAATGTCAAATTTTGGTCTTAAACTTAGTTCACTTTATACCAAAATGTCTACACAAAAAATCGTGTGAATTACAATTGTCACAGCAATTGTGTTTGGTGTAATTAGTGTATTTTTCGTTAAAAACGTTGGTATCTATAACTTCGGGCTTGCCGCTTTTGGTCAAGCTGCAGCCAGAATTTTAGTTACAATGCTTAAACCAGATCAAATTACCGAAGCAATGAGAAACCTTGTTGACCAATTTGTGTTCTGAGTTCTTTATATTATTTTAAGTATTCCAATCTTTATTTTTGGATATAAAAAGATTGGAACAATGTTTACTAACTTAACAGTATTATTCCTTGTTGTTTCATCACTTGTATCATTCTCTATTGGACTTATTCCTGGAGCGAACCAAGTATACTTAATTGGTAATTTTGATAACAATGAAATAAAAAATGTCTTACCAGAATTTAAACGAGCATTAAGTGGAATTATTCCGTTGCTTTGAAGCGATGGTGGTAATATTATTGCTTTAATGATTTACGCTATTGTTTATGGATATTTATTAGCTTGAATCTTTGCTATTATTCAAATCATCGGTGGAACAGCTGGTGTTACTGGAGTTATTGGTGAATGATATGCTAACGAAAAGCAAAAATCATTCGGTTCAATTTCAGGATATATGAATATTATCATTGTCTTTATTTCTGTTGCTGTCGGATCATGAATCCCAGGTTCATTACTTTTACAAGATGCTAAAACATACCAAATCGAAGATGTTTTACGTGTTAAAGCACACGGACAAGAAATACAAGCAGGACAAATTATTAATGACTTTTTAAGTAATAAAGAATCATTTGATTTATCTACTGAAATTCAAAACTTATACAATGCAAACAGATCTGATGCCTCATATGCATTAGCATATCAACTTGCCAAACATCAATCAGAAATGCATTATTCAAAATTCTTAGCAATGACTACTGAAATTCAAGATATTGTCTTCGAAAAGGGATATGGAGCCTCATTTAACGCTGTTTGAACACCATATACACAAGCAGTTGAAATAATTAGAAAAGCTTGAACATTTGAATTATATCTTTCACCTAACTTTGTTGCAACCGTACTTACAAATATTATTTACATAATCGTATTAAACAAACTTTATCCTAAATTCAAACTTGTAAGAGTTGAAATTTACTCACAACAATGAGAAAAAATTAAATCATTAATTAATGAAGATAACAGAATTGTTACTGGAATGACAATCTTTAAAGCAAAAGGTGGATACAAAGACTCAGATGTTAACGTAATTACCTCAATTACATTATTTAGACAAGTTATCCGTATTATTAAGAAAGTACATAGTGTCGATCCTGATGCCTTTATTGATATTTCAGAAATTTCAAGTATAGATGGTTATGTATACCTACCAGAAAATAAATTCTAATTAAATTAAAAAATAGACAGCAATGTCTATTTTTTAATACCCTTTGTAAAATACTTCATTTAGTGGATGCGAAAAAATTTCAAGTTTTTTTGCTTGTGCTTCTTGTTGTGATTTCATTAGTATGTTATATAAATTTATTTCTAATTCTGTTTCAGCATTATATATGCTATGTTTGTTATTTACAGTAATGTATGCAACACGAGCAAATCCATGTTCAACAAGTAAATTATTAATGCTATCTTTTAAGTTTTTTGCTTTATCTAAGTAAACAATCGCTACTAGTCTTCCGTATTTATCTTCACCTGTAATATCTAAATATACACGATTTTTATTCTTTTTAATTACATCATAAACATACTCTGTTGCTTTTTCAGCGTAGTAGTTCTCATATTTAGCAAGTTTACCGACTGTTGACGGTTTTAACGTTTCTGGCGTATCAACACCTCTAAAACGGACTTTCTTACCATCGGTTAATTTTATCGTATCTCCGTCATAAACTCATTCTACTTCATAACTAGTGACGTCTTGTTTGGTTTCACTATGTTTTATTTGAGTTACAACAATCGCACCTGTAGCTGCACCAATAATTGGTACAGCAATCACAAGTGATCAAATTCATCTTTTAAGTTTCATATTTTATAAATATCCTTTTAATAATATTTTACTAAAAATGAACAATAAAAAATATCAGCATTAAACTGATATTTTTGAATTTAATTATTAAAGCGAAAATTATGTGATTAAACTAATTCAATAATTGCCATACGTGTGCTATCACCTAAACGTTTAGGTAATTTAATGATTCTTGTGTATCCACCGTTTCTGTCTTGATATTTAGGTGCGATTTCTGCAAATAAATATTTTAAAACATCATCACCGTTTTTAGCGTTGATTGGACGTAAGTATCCAGCAACAATTCTTCTGTTTGCTAAAGTTGGGTTTTTAGCTTTTGTAATCATTTTTTCTGCGTGTCTTCTAACTTCTTTTGCTCTTGTTACAGTTGTTACAATTCTTCCATTAGCAAATAATTCACTTACTAATGAACGCATTACACCATTTCTTCATTTTGTATCACGTGAGTAAATTTGAGTTGGGTTTGCCATACTATTCATCTCCTTCTTTTAATTCGTAACCGTGTTCTTTAAGTTTGTCAACAATTTCTTGAATTGATTTTTTACCTAGATTCTTAGTTTGTTCAAGTTCTTCGTATTTCATAGAAGCAATTTGACTAAGTTTTGTTTTCTTAATTCTCTTAAGAGCGTTAAGTGAACGAACTGATAAGTTAAGTTGTGTAATATCAATATCGTCTTCGTCTTTGTTTTCTGCTTCCGAAACTTCTTCTTCGAATAAGTCGATTTTAGTCATTTGATCTACATCACCAATTACTTGTAAGTGAGCAATTAAGATTTCGCTAGCTGTTTTAATTGCATCTTTAGCTTTAACTGTACCATCTGTTTTAATTGTGAATTCTAAAGCTTCTTCAATTTTTGTTGATGATGAGTTAAGTTCTGTTACATTGTAAAATACTTTATCAATTGGTGAGAAGTTTGAATCAACAGCGATAAATTTACCTCTTTTAATGTCTGATTCAAGTTCTGCTTCTTTTTTGTTTAAGAAAGCTTTGTTTTCTTCAAATGACATAAATCCACGACCTGGACGTAAGAATAATTCTAATTTTAAAGCGCCTTCTGTCATAACTTCAGCAATGTGTAAGTTGTGATCGATAACTTCAATACCAGCGTGATTTTTAACTTCTAAATCTCTAGAAATAATTTTTCCTTTTTCATCAGAAGTTAAAGTAACTTTAATAATATCTGAATCAGAAATTGTTTCTGGATTGTATAAGAAACGAACTTTTCTAAGATTCATAATTAAACTTGGAACATCTTCTACTACATCTTTAATTGTTTGGAATTCGTGTTCAACACCTTCAATTCTAACAGCAAATGGAGCAAGAGATGTAATACTTGAAAGTAAAACTCTTCTAAGAGCAACACCTAATGTGTTACCAAATCCTCTTTCAAGTCCTTGAAGAACGAAAGTTGTTTCATATTCTCCAACTTGTTTAATCTCAGGTTTTTCTAAGTAAACTAATTGTTTCATTTTTTCCATTTTGATACCTTCTTTCAATTACGAACTAAAATTATTTTTTCATACGTTCACGTTTTAAGATACGTTTTGGAGGTCTTGTTCCGTTGTGTGGAACTGGTGTAACATCTTTAATTTCTGTAACTGTGATTCCTGAAACTTCGATTTGTTTTCTTGCAGCATCTTTACCTGCTCCAAGACCTTTTAATTCAACCTTAACTGTTTTAATTCCTTGTTCTTTAGCAGCTTCAGCAGCAGCTTGAGCAGCAAGTCCAGCAGCGTAAGGAGTTTTTTTCTTAGTTCCTTTGTATCCGATAGCTCCAGCAGAACTTCAAGCGATTACATTTCCGTTTTCATCAGCAAAGGTAACAATTGTGTTTTGGTTAGTTGAGTGGATGTGTGCAACACCACTTGTAATGTTCTTTTTCTTTGATTTACGTGCCATTATTATTTACCTTTCTTTCCTGCTACAGTTTTTCTTGGACCTTTACGTGTACGAGCATTCTTTTGAGTTGATTGACCACGTACAGGTAATCCTTTACGGTGTCTAATTCCACGGTAACATTTAATTTCCATTAAACGTTTGATGTTTAATGTAACTTCTCTACGTAAGTCACCTTCTGTCATGTAATCTTTAGCAACTTCACGAATTCTTGATAATTCGTCTTCTGAAAGATTTTTAACACGAGCATTTTCATCTACGTTTGCTTTTTTAAGAATTTCTTGTGCTGTTGATTTCCCAATACCGTAAATGTATGTAAGAGAAATAACTACACGTTTATCATTTGGGATTTCTACGTTTAAAATACGTGCCATATAATTTCCTTTCTAAATTATCCTTGTCTTTGTTTGTGTTTTGGTAAAGCACAAATTACACGGATAACTCCTTTTCTTTTAATAATTTTGCAGTCTTTACACATTTTTTTAACACTAGCTCTAACTTTCATAGTTTCTCCTTTTTATTTATGTCTGTAGACAATACGTCCTTGGTTTAAATCGTAAGGACTCATTTCCACATCCACAACATCACCAGGAAGAATACGAATGTGGTTCACTCTCATCTTACCTGAAATGTGAGCTTTAATAATCATTCCGTTTTCAAGTTCTACAGAATATAAATCTGTTGAATGAATCTCTTTAACGGTTGCTTTTAATTTAATAGCATCTTTTGCCAAATTAAATTCCTTTCGTTAAAACAACACCTCTACCATTTTTGATTAACACAGTATGTTCATAATGTGCGGTATTCTTACCATCACGAGAAACTACTGTTCAACCATCTTTTAAAATTTTAATACCTGGAGATTGAGTAATCATAGGTTCAATACAAATCACCATACCGTCTTTGAGTAATGGGCCGGTTCCTTTTTTACCATCATTCATTACGTTTGGATCTTCGTGTAATTGAAGCCCTATCCCATGACCACAGAATTCATCAGGTGTGTATAGGTTATGTTTCTTGATATATTGACCAATTGCATAAGATACATCACCAACTCTAGCACCTTTTTTAATTGCTGCTAAACCTGCTTCAAATGAACCTTTTGCAACATCAATGATTTTTTGGTCGGTTGCACTGATTTTACCAACTCCTTTTGTGAAAGCACTATCAGAGTTGTATCCTTGATATTTACATCCTAAATCAATGCTGACTAAATCGCCTTCTTGAATTACATAATCAGAAGGGATTCCGTGGATCAATTGTTCATTAACAGAGATACAAGCTGTTGCTGGAAAACCGTATAAACCTAAAAAGGCTGGTTCTGCACCTCTTTTTGTTATTTCTTTAAAAGCTAATTGATCAAGTTCTTTTAAAGAAACCCCTGGTCTTACAAAGTCTCAAAGCACTGCCTTGACTTCTGCCAAGATTTGACAACTTCTAGTAATTTTTTCAATTGCTGATTTGTCTTTAATCTTAATCATAAAATACCTCGAATAAACAAATTAAGAAAATAAAAAATGCAAGCATTCTTAAAGTACTTACATTTTAACACTTTTTATTAATTATTATTAATAATTTCTAAAACTTTTTTAGCAACGTTTTCAGGTGTATCTGTAGCATCTACAATAAATAAATTTCCTGCTTTTTGGTAGAAGTTTAAAAGTGGTTCAGTTTCTTTTTTGTAAATTTCTAAACGTTTCACAATTTTAGCAGCTTCATCATCTGCTCTGACTAAAAGTTGTGTACCATCGTTATCACAAACACCTTCTTGTTTAGGTTGTTTAAATTTAACGTGGTAACCAGCTTGACAAGTTGGACACATTCTACGTCCACCAAGACGTTCTAAAACTTCTTTTTCAGATACTTTTAATTCAATAGCGATAAATTTATCTCCATATTTATCTGCTAAAAATTCTACTTGTGCTAAAGTTCTAGGATAACCATCTAAAATAAATCTTTGTTTTTCTGCAACCATTTTATCAATTGCGTTTGCAACGATTTGGTTAGTAATTTCATCAGGAACATATCCACCTGTTGTAACGAATTCTTGAACTTTTTTACCTAATTCTGTTTGATTTTTAATTTCGTTTCTAAATACTTCACCAGTTGAAAGGTGTTTTAAATTACCTTGTTCTTTGATGATGCTTGCAACTGTTCCCTTACCAGCTCCAGGCATTCCCATGAAAATAATATTTTTGTTTATCATAATAACCCTTCGTTTTCTTCTAGATTACCAGCTTCGAGGTTTTGAGTTGTTAGCCGTTTAGCTTTTGCTAATTTATTAGATTTTCTACGTGCTTGAATTTGGCTAATTGTTTCGATTGATGTAGAAACTAAAATCATTATTGATGTTCCACCAAACGCAATAGCCGGGTTTAAAATTCCAGTCATAATTTCAACAAATTGCATACTTCCTAAAATTAATAAATAAATTGATGAAAACACACTTAAACGGAATACTACAGCAATTAAGTAGTCTTGAGTTTCTTCACCAGGACGAACTCCTGGAATGAATGTTGAGTTTTTCGCAAAGTCTTCAGCAATTTTATCAACCTTAGATTGTTGAATACCCATAATTAATGAGAAAAAGAAAATGATAATAATTAAAAGAGCAAAACCTAATGGTTGAGTAAATTGTAAATTATGATTAATTCATTGTTTTGCACCTGATGTATTAGGCAAAATGTTTGCAATCATTCCTGGGAATGAAAGTACCATCATTGCAAAAATAATCGGCATAATTCCAGCTGGATTCAGTTTAATTGGTAATTTTCCAATTTCTTTAACTGATTTAGAACGTCCAGCCCCAACTTGTTGAATTGGTATATGTCTTTCAGCGACATAAACAATCGCAACAACCATTAAAACAATTAGATAAACTAAAAGATAAGTAACGAAATTAATAATCCCAACAGCTGTTCCGTTTGTATTAGCTCCTGCAACATAAGTTGTATATGCTGTTTGGAATTGGAATGGAATACGTGCAGCAATTCCGACAAAAATAATTAAACTGGTTCCGTTTCCCACACCTTTTGATGTAATTTCTTCTGAAATGAAAAGTGCAAATAATGAAGCACTAATCAACATTAATGGAAGTAAAAAGTAAGCTAAAAAGTTAGCTGAAAGATATTCATTTCCAATAATTCTAATGAATGGATTATCTCCAGCAGCTAAACCTTTTGTTAAAAAGATTGCTTGCGGAAACGCAATTACTAATGTTAAACATCTAGTTATAACATTAATCTTTTTTCTTCCTTGTGGCCCTGCTTGACTTAATTTATAAACTGGTGGAAAAATCTTAGTTTGTAAGATCATCATAATAAGTGAAGCGTTAATAAATGGACTAATTCCTAATGCAAAAATAGAGAATTGTCTTAAACCTCCACCACCAATTAAGTTAAGTGTACTTACAAAAGAGTTATTATCAATTGAATTGGTATAAACTTTAACAAAAGGTAAAGTTATTGTAGTACCAATAACAAACAATGTTAATAAAACTGTTGTGTAAATAAACTTCCTAAATAAGTCTTTGTGAGCTCAAAAATCAGTTCATCAATTTTTAAATTTAAGCAAACTATTATTTCACAAAATAACCTCAATTCTGCTAATGCTAAAAAATTATAACTTATTAAAAGTATATTTTAACACTTATATGCGTTTTTTATAATATATTATAAAAGGATTGTAAAACATAATTGAATAATTAAATTAGGAGTTATATGTACGTCGCAATATTTAAATAAAAAAATATTTTTTTACTATTTTTTTAAAACACTGTTATAATATTAACGATGCTTGTTGAAAAACAAGGTTGAGATAACTATAAGTTATCACTGCTTGCGATATATCCCGCCATTCACAGAATGATTAGAGACTACGTTATGTAGTCTTTTTTATTGAAAAAATGTGGAAAATTTTTCACATTTGCTATAATTTTGCTATGAAAAAACAAATATCATATAAGGATATTTCAGATATTGCTGGAGTATCAATATCTACAATTAGTCGTTATTATAATAAAGGTTACGTTTCAAAAGCTACTAGAGCAAAAATTGAAGCTGTGGTAAAAAAACATCAATATTTCCCTAACCATGGTGCTAGATTAATCCGTGGAAAAGACAGATCTATTTTTGTGATTATGCCTATCTGAGGTGATGTAGCCTACTCACAAATTGTTAATGGTATTATTATTTCTGCCAAGAAAAATGGTAAAAGAGTTAATACATCATACACTGGTACTACCACAGAAGATTACATCGCAACAATTAGATACATTCTTTCTTGACGTCCTACTTCAGTGGTTTTATTTATTCCACACAATGATCCTGAAGTTTTTAATTACATTAAAGAAATCGATGATGTTAACTTCGTAGTTTATGGACATCAAGTAGATGGTGTATCTTGAATTAAACCAGATGAAACTAGTTCTTTTGAACAGCTAACACGTAACTTTTTTGAAAAACTTGGTAAAGATAACCAAAAAATGTTATTTTTAGCCGATGAAAAACTTGCTCCACAACAACGAGCAGATCGTTTTAGAGGATTTGAAAAAGCATGTAAAGATTTAGCGATTGAATACGAATACTACGCAATTGGAAACCGTAAACAACAAAAAGATATTGTTGAATTTGATAAATTTACTAAAAAACACGGATATTCAAACATTGTTTGTTCTACCCACGAATCTTTCATCTCTCTTGCCGTTATTGGTACAAGAAGTTTAAGACTTACAGATATAGGTTATACTTCAATTTACGATAACATTAATAACTATAAATCTAAAATTTTCATTGATTACGCTAAAATTGGGTACGAAATTGAAAGAATGTTATTTATCAGCGAATCAAATGATAATCAAATACAAACTAAATTTATTAGATTACAAGTTATTTAAATTGATGCAATAGCATCAATTTTTTGTTTTATTATTTAATATAATTTTAGAAAAGGAGAAATTTATGATCAAAAAACTTAAAGAACAACTGAAAAACGTCAGCAAGAGTACTTTATGATTTGGTTTAACAGATATTGTTTGAAATCGTAAAAGTACACATCCTGACTTAAAAAAATACGATAAACTAATTACCACACTGCGTTGAATTTATGCAATTACAATTTCAATATCTTGTTTAATATCATTTTCATCATTATTTGATATTACTGCAACATGATTAAAAGTTATTATTAGTTTAATTTCTGTGTTAACATTCTTTATCTTTATTATTGACTATGTTGCACATATGCTAACTTATAGTTATGCATCTAATTATAAAGGACAATTTTGAAAAAGTTATCTTAGATATTTAATCAGCTGAAATGCTATCATTATTTTTTGCTGTATTTTAGCATCAATGCACATTATTCAACACTTTGGAAACGTATCTCTTGAAACTAAAAAATCATTTGATGCATTTAAAACTTTAAACATCGCACGTATTATTAGATTATTTATGGTATTAACTATTTTTGCACCATTTATGTCTGTTGCAAAAGTATTTGAAAGTCAAAAAAGAATTTTAATTTCTGTGTTTGGATTAATTGTAATTTTAATTATTTTATTCTCACTTGTTATTTGAAACAATGAAACAGCTTACTTAAAAGATGTAACTCAAAGAGAATTCGCAATTAACTGAATTTTAAGTCTACAAAATAACAAAGAATTTCCAATGGCTGCTAAAACTCTTGAAAACAAAGAATGAATTCATTTCTTAGAAACTCAAGGATTTGATTTAAGTAAAGCTACCGATCAAGTTATTGTACATAACTTATTAGTTACACCATTTGATAAATTACAAGACCGTAACGCTATCGATCAAGAAACAAACGGTTTAATTACTCTTACAATGGAATTTTTAAACAGAATTCAAAACTCTGATTACTTAGCTTTAAGTAATGGTTATGTAACTGATTTTTGAACTGCTATTTACTTTACAACTATCACATTAACAACAATCGGATATGGTGACTATGTACCACATGCACCTGTTACAAGAATTATCGTAATGTTTATTTCACTTCTTGCTATTGCTATTATCGCTATTCCTTCTGGGGTTATTGCAAGTTCATTCCTTTCAGAAATGCAAGAACGCAGCAAACAAAAACGTCAAAAGAAAACTGTAATTGAAAAAGTTGAAGATGATGTTAATCAAATCGAAAATAAATTAGATGATAATTCAAACTCTCAAACTAATACAGAGGTATCTAATGATTAAATTAGGAAGCTTTGTTTCTTTTAAAAAACCAGATTATTTAGTAGGTGCAGTTGAAGAAGCTCTCTCATACAACGCAAATACTATGATGATTTATTTAGGAGCTCCTCAAACTACTAAACGTGTACCAGTTAGTGAATATAAATTAGCTGAATACGAAGCAAAATATGAAAAATTAATTCCAAAAGAAAACATTATCGTGCATGCTCCGTATATTATTAATCCAGCTAACCCAGAAAAAAGTAAATACTCATGCGATTTTCTAATTTCTGAAATTGAACGAATGAATTATATCGGTTGCAAATATATGGTATTGCATCCTGGGGCATACACTAAATATAGCAGCGAAACAGCACTAGATACTTTAGTAGATAGTCTAAAATATATTTTAAAAAACACCAAAGATGTTGTAATTTGTTTGGAAACTATGGCTGGTAAAGGAACTGAAATTGGTATTAATTTCGAGCAAATGAGATACATTCTTGATAAAGTTAATGACGAGAGAATTCAAATTTGTTTAGATACTTGTCATATTTATGATGCAGGTTATGATTTACATCAATACGGTGCATTTAAACAAGAATTAAAAAAATGAGACCTAACAAAACATATTAAAGTCATTCACCTAAACGACTCTAAAAATATTTTAGGTTCTCATAAAGATTGTCACGCCAATATTAATGTTGGAACTATCGGATTAGCAACTCTGCAAAAAATAGTCTTTGACCCAGATTTTGAAACTGTTTCAAAAATTTTAGAAACGCCTTGAGAAGATGGTATTTCTCCTTATAAAGCAGAAATTGCTATGTTATTAAATAAATAATTAACTAATGTAATTTAGATACAAAAATTAGTATTCTAAATTACATTTTTTATTGTTTATTCTATAATAATTTTCCTGGGTTTCCGAGTTGTAACTAGGTAAAAATAAATACACCTAAAAAATAGGTGTATTCGTAAACCTAAAATAAAATTACTTGTACAAAATTGCATTTACAATATTTGATATTGTTTTGTAATCTTGTACTTGTTTTTTATTATCTTCATTTTCAATGAAAGTTTTTTCTACTTCTTTTGAGTTTATATACTTAACAAAATATTCAGCTGAAACAATAGCTTCAATAAATCTTTTGTTTGTGTAATGTTCATATAAAACTCCACTATTTTCCAAAGTTGAATTTACTAAATAAAGTGAGTATTTTAAAATAACTAACGACATAAAGCATAATGTAAAATGTGCGATGATGTGTTCATCTTTTCACACATACATTGGTCTAACTTCTAAAGCTGTTTTCAATGTTCTAAAGTTTTCTTCTATTTGTCATTGTTGACTGTAAATATCAATTATTTCAAACGGAGATAAATCAAATCTATTTGTCTCGTAAATGTAATAACCGTCATATTTTTCATCTTGTTGAATTTTTTCTACATCTAACTCATAGTAAGATTTACCAATTTGTTTGAAAAAACGACACTTTTTAGAACCGGTTAAGTCATTTGCATTAACATAACCATCTTTATTTTTTCTTTTGTTAAAATTGTTTATTAAAGTTTTTCTATCTTCTCTATCTTTTGCTGCACGACTTTCGCTGAAAGTAATAATTCTTTTTCTAACTTCACCGTTAGGTCTTTTACTTTTAAAAAGCGAAGCATATGTCATTTCTTTAAATTTAATATTATTTTTTTCGATGTAATCACTTTCATCCAAAACATATTCCTTAAACTTTTTACTACTTGTTTTTAGTCTATAAGAAATAATATAGTTAATTTTATGTTGCTCTAAAAAACGAATATTAGAGTTGATACTCATACCTTTATCAGCAATAATTGTGACATTTTGAATTTTGTAAATTGACATTATTTCCAACATAAAAGGTATCATTGTTTTGCAATCTGCAGTAGAACCCTTGAATACTTTAAAATGTATTGGTATTCCATTAATATCAGTCGCCATTCCAATCACAACTTGATCTTCTTTAAATTTTCCATCTTTTGAATAACCAGGATATCTTAAACCATCTCTTACAAAACTTTCAAAGTAAGTTGTGGTTGAATCAAAGAAAAATAAATTCACATTTCTATTTGTTAATTCACCTATTCTTTGGTTTAAATTAATTAATAATTGATTCTTTTTGTCGAAAATATAATCTAATAAACCGTAAAATGACGTTTTCTTAACATCTGGAGTTTCTACAAATTTATGTTTATTTTGAAAAATTCCGATCATACTTGTAGGGTCTAAAATACGTGAAGTAATTGTGTATTTCAACAATTTATCTAAATCTTTATGTTTAGATTTTTGAATGTTTGAAAATAAATTCATACTATCAATTACTTTATAAATAGTTTCAACACCATATTTAACTGTTTTTGTTTCTACGGTTTGACTATTTAATGATTTCAGTAAAATTTCTTTAACTTTTTCCTTGCTTTCAGTAGTAGGGATTTTTTCTGCTTCTTTTTTGAGAACACTAATTGGGTCAGAAACAATTTCCATTAACTTTTCCAACCTACCAATTCCTACTTGATTACTATAACCTTTTCCGTAACCGTTTGAAACTGCTACCGAAACATATGTATGATTTTTTCTTTTATGTTTGATGACAATGAATTTTTCCATATTTTCATTATATCATTTTATACAAGTAATACAAGTAAAAAAATAAGAAAATTAGTGTTACCTATTATTTACATAGTAAATAATAGAAAAAATTAGAATAAAAAATTGAGCTTCCAACTCGGAAACTCAGGAGAATTAAAAAAATGAGACCTAACAAAACATATTAAAGTCATTCACCTAAACGACTCTAAAAATATTTTAGGTTCTCATAAAGATTGTCACGCCAATATTAATGTTGGAACTATCGGATTAGCAACTCTGCAAAAAATAGTCTTTGACCCAGATTTTGAAACTGTTTCAAAAATTTTAGAAACGCCTTGAGAAGATGGTATTTCTCCTTATAAAGCAGAAATTGCTATGTTATTAAATAAATAATTAACTAATGTAATTTAGATACAAAAATTAGTATTCTAAATTACATTTTTTATTGTTTATTCTATAATAATTTTATGCATTTATTTAATTTAATTAAACTAAAGAAAAGTGAGCTTAATAATTTAATTATTAAGCAAAACTTAGAAACAATATCATTTGCTAAAAAAGCAGACGATACTAAAGAATGGAATTATAAGATTTTGTTAACCTTAACGTTGCAATTCCTATTTTTTGGATTATTGTTTTATTTAATTTTCTTGCCGATTGTACCACTAGTTAAAATTGCTACCGATTTTAAAATAACATTTAATTTATACGTAGCAATCTTAATTTTAGCTGCAATTTGTTCATTTATTTGAATGATTGTCAAATCTGCTTTTTCATTCGCAATCGTTTTACTTTCCAAACAAGTATTAAAAAAGGTTGATGCTTATATGGAACAAACAACTGATATTAAACTAAAAGAATACCTAGAAGACTTATTAAACCAAACTGAGCGTTCAGTTCGTACAATTGATTTATTAGAATACACTGATAAATTTAACTTTAATAAAGTTAGCCAATTATTAACTGAACTAGATAACTTTTGTAATTTAGGAATACAATCAATTTATGAAAATATTCGCTTTAAATATATTAATGTTTGAATTAGAATCTCATTATTCTTTTTAATTCTATTTTTCTTTTTAGATATTTTAGCAACACTAGATTTTAAGTTTGACTTCTTAAAATTAGGCCTTAAAGCTTCACTGCACGTTGGTTTAATCATTGTAGTTCTATTTATCCTCTTTGCAAATTCAAAGAAAAACAAAGCGATTAAAAAAGCAATTGATATCTTAATTTCTATTTTCATTGAAAAACGTACTGACCAATTTTTATTCTACAAAATAAACCATTATCAAAAATATATTAATTATTATCAAAAACTAAATGATAAAAAACTTATCGATCAAAAATATTTAATTCTTATTTTTTCCGAAGTAAATTTACTGCAAGATGCTAGATTTGTTAAATCTCTTAATAAATACTCAACTAATATTAAAATAGACATTTTAAATAAACAAGTTCAAATCATTGAAAATATCTTAATGAATAAACAATAAGTAGCAAGTCTGCTTATTTTTTAACCTAAAATGTATAAAAAAAGAATAGCTTTCGCTATTCTTTGGTCAATCTCTTGAAATGGTACGTCCTAGAGGATTCGAACCTCTGACCCAATGGTTAAAAGCCATTTGCTCTACCTGCTGAGCTAAGGACGCACATCATTGGTGCCCAGGACTGGACTTGAACCAGCACGGTATTGCTACCGAGGGATTTTAAGTCCCTTGCGTCTACCATTCCGCCACCTGGGCTTTTGTTTGCTTTAATATTATAAATCAAATTTTATAAAATCAAAACATTTTTTTTATTTTTTTATTTTAAGCTTTTTTGTGATTTGCAACGTCTTTCGTTGTTGCTTTAATATTTTAACACAAATATATATTAAGTCAAATAAAAAATATAATATTTTTTAACATTTATATGAATTATTATTTATTTTGTCCACCTGTTTTATTAAAAAAATAATATCATATTAATGCTAGATATTTCTAGCATAATTTAATTTGGTTTTCTATGTTATCAAGAGAACTAGAGAACCTTTCAAGAACACTTTGAATTTTAAAGAGAATTTCGTCAGGGAGTTCTCTTTTCTTTTGCAACAGTTCTTTAACTTTATGTAAAAATTTATGGAACTCTCTCGCTTTCTTAATTTCATTTGAAAGAACATTGAACTAAAGGAATATTAATATCTAAATTTTTAGCTAGTGATCATAATTCTTGTTCACTTAATTGTTTTCCGTTTGGTATTCTTGCATCAAACTTTTGACCTTTTATTAAAAATCAAATTTTTTGATTTATATCAGTAACCAATGTTGCTTCGACACTACTTCTGATATAAATTCTTTTCCCTTCTTTATCAAAAGGTGCGTAATAATTACCGTTCATTTTAAAAACACCAGATGTAATTTTTCTTTTAATTTCTATTAAAAAATCAGGATTATCATCAAATAACTTTCCTTTTTCAAAAACATTTGATTTTGATATGTTGTTTTTATTGAATTTATTATTGTAAAAATCTACAATAAATTCTCAATTATCATTTAATGACTTAATAGAATTTATTTGATTTTCGTAAAAAAATAAAGGATAGTTCATTTGTGCTGTTAAAAAAGAACGCTCAACATTAGGTTTGAACGTTGGATTGCTTGAAGTTAATAACTTAATACCTCTTTTATTTAAAGCTTTTTCAAAATTTGTCATTGTTTCACCATTGATTCAAAAATTTCTTCTTCTATCTGTTGAAATATTTTGTGGAAAACCATATTTTTTAAAAACTTTATCTAGTAGTCTTTGATATCCTATTGCAGTTTCGGTTTTTTCACAATGAATAGCTAATAATTTACCAGTTGCAGAATCTACTGCGTGAAATAAGAGCACAGTTTCGTTATTTCAAAACACTTCGATACAAGCATCTAATTCAATAAATTCTCCAAATTTTCTATTTTCCTTAATATTTAAATATTGTCTCTTTTCTATTTTTTCATCTGTTTGATTTATGTGCTCGATAATTTTGGTTAATCTGTTGATTTCTGTTTTTGTTAGTTTTGACACTTCTTGTTTTAATTTGTTTTGAAGTAATTTCTTTGCATATCTTTTAGTTTTCTTATGAGAAAAAGAATTAGCAAACCCATTTTTACGTAAAAGCTTTTTAAAATGAGATTTTGAATAGAACTGTCTTTCGCTTAAATTTAATCTGTCTACGAAATCACTTACTGTAATATCTGAAAAAGTAGAATTTTGATGCGGAAAAATAGCAGTCTTGATTTGGTTATATTTGTCGACTGCGTTGTTATAAATTTCTTGGGTTATTCCGCAATTTTCTTTTGTCTTAAATCTATTTCCGTGAACAAAAGAATAAAAGATTTCTTTAGTTTCTTTCTTGATTAAAATATCCTTTTTAATTCTTTGTATTGTTTTAGTTGAAACATTAAGCATTGTTGCAAGTTTTTGATTTGATAATTCAAAGTATCTACCTATCATTTCGTATTTATGCATTCTTTGTACTTCATACGCTGTTCTAGTTTCTATTTTCATAAGAAAACCACCTTTCAAGACACTAATACAATTATAGTTTTAGTATCTATCCAGGTGGACAAATTAATTAATAATTAACATTAAGTCAAATAAAAAATATAATATTTTTTAACATTTATTTCAGCTTTAAAAATGCATAAAAAAATTTTAAAAAAATATTTGTGTTTAAAATAAATGCTGTTATAATATTAAAGCAAATCAGATGCGAGTGTAGTTTAATGGCAGAACTTCAGCCTTCCAAGCTGACTATGAGGGTTCGATTCCCTTCACTCGCTCCATTTCATTAATTTGACCGAAACTTGCTTAGCAAGTTTTTTTCGCAATTTTGTTAAATAAAAAGTTCCTTATAAAAGGAACTCTTGTTTCTAAATACGATCAAAGATCTCAATTAACTTACTTAAATTATTTTCATCTCACATTGTGTGGCCTGCTGTGTCGATAAAGTTTAATTCACAGTTATTAAGCTTTTCATTTAATAAATAAGCTCCAATTGGTCTAGTGTCCATATCTTGACGGCCATGGACAATGTAAGTTGGAATATTTTTAATTTTATCGGTATTTTCTAAGATGTAATTATCAGTTGGGAAAAATGAACCGTGATAAAAATAGTGTGACTCTAATTTAGCAATAGACATATTTCCATCTTTTTCATCACTTAGTTTTGGATGATTAACACTCACTAAGCAACCTTCTCAGTTAGCAAATAAGTATGCTGCTCTTTCTTTAGTTTCAACATCATATTCATTAGTATTTAATACTTTGTAATATTTTCTTAAAATTGAACTTTCTGGGACATCTTTAACAAAATCTGCATAGTCTTTAAAATACTCAGGATAAAAAGCATCAGCACCTTTTTCGTATAAAAAGTCAATATCTTCTTGTCTTGCTAAAAAGACACCACGTAAAACTAATGTTTTTACTCTATTTGGATGATTAATTGCATAGGTTAAACCTAATGTTGTACCCCAGCTACCACCAAAAAGAACAAATTGTTCGACATTTAAATATTCTCTTAATTTTTCAATGTCTTTAACTAATTCTCAAGTGTTGTTATTTGTTGTTTCAAATAGCGGTAAACTTTTACCTGTACCTCTTTGATCAAAAAGAATGATTTTATATTTTTCAGGATTAAATAATCTTCTACATTTTGGACTTGTTGAGCCACCAGGACCACCATGTACAAATAAAAGTGGTATTCCTTCTGGATTACCACTTACTTCATAATAAATTGAATGTAATTCAGAAACTTTTAATCAACCTTGTTCAAAAGGTTCGATTTCATTATAAAGTTTTGACATTATTATTTTTCGTTAGGTCTTGAAAATACATAGTGTCCATCTTCAGTAACTAGAACGTCATCTTCAATTCTAGCACCTCCAAGTCCTTCAATGTAAATTCCTGGTTCAACTGTTAAAATCATTCCTGGTTCAAGCACGAAGTTAGATAATGGTGATACAGAAGGTCATTCGTGTACATCAATTCCTAAACCGTGTCCTGTTGAGTGTACAAAGTATTCTCCATAACCTTTTGAAGCGATGTAGTCACGACAAACTTTATCAACTTCTGAAGCTTTAATTCCTGGTCTAACTGCTTTTCTTCCTTCGTAAGCTGCTTCTTTAACAATATTTAAGATTTCAACTAACTTAGGATTTTTAGCTGTTTCTTCTCCACCGAAAATGCTTGTACGTGTAATATCAGCTGTATATCCTTTGTATCTAGCACCAAAGTCTACTTTAAGTAATTGACCTTTTTCAATTTTTCTATCTGTAGGGTGGTGGTGTGGTTCAGCTGATGATGGACCTGCTGCAATAATTTCATCAAATCCTTCTTTTTCAGCACCGTGCATTTTAAGGTAGTAGTTAAGTAGTGCTGCTGCTTCTTTTTCAGTCATTCCTTCTTTAACATTTTGCATAAATTCATCGTATGCTTCTAAAGTAATATCGATAACTTTTTGCATAATTTGAAGTTCTTCATCTGACTTAACGATTCTAAGTTCTTGAGCATCAACTCATTCAACTACTTCTGGATTAACCATTTTCATAATTCTATTTTCAACTTCTTTAGTTAAGTAGTTCTTTTCTAAAGCGATTTTTTTGTATCCACGGTTTTTAAATCATTCAGACATTGAATTCCCTTTAATTAAAACAATATCTACATTTTTAGCATTATTTCTTGCGTATTCGATATATCTTCCATCAACAAATAAAGTAGCTTTATCTTTTTCAATCGCAATCATTCCATCTGTTGTTTGGATTCCAGCATATCATAAACGTGTTTGAGGTGCTTCTGAAATTAAAACTTCAACACCTAATTTATCAAACATTTCATCTAATTTTTTTCTATCCATAATTATTCCTTTCGTGGTTAATAAAAAAATGAATAGTAGAAACTATTCAAATAAATTATTATTTCTTTTCTTTGTGTGTTTGGTGACAATTACATTTTGAGCAATATTTTTTAAGTTCTACTTTTTCAGGAGTATTCTTTTTATTTTTCTTTGAAATGTAATTTTCCATTTTACACTCTGTACATACAAGTGTGTATCCTTCTCTAGCCATAATGCTCCTTTATTTTTTATTGTTAACAATTCTTACTAAATTATAAAGCAAAATAATAAATTTACAAACATTTTTTATTAAGTAATATTTTACTTATAACGCTAAAAAATAGTAAAAATCAACTTTAAACTAACCTTTTTAATAATTATCAGTTTTGAATATAAGCACTGTTAGCATCTTTTTGTTTACCAATAAGAGCTAAAACAAAATCAACAATTGCTCAAATACCAAAAGTTAAGAATACTCCGAAAATCTTAATAATTCCTAAAGTAATTCTTCCAGCGTAAAAACGATCAGCACCAAAGCAACCTAAAAAGAACGATAGTGATGATAATATAGTTCTGCTTTTATTTGAAACTTTAACCACACTCATCTTAATTTCTTTCAATTACTTCATTTGTATCTAAGTTATAAATTGTGCTTGGTTTTCCAGACATTGGACCAAAGTCATAAAAATGCTTAACTTCTGGAAAAACTTCATGAGCCTCTTTGAGTGATAAAGGTTGTTGACCAGAAAGATTACAACTAGTCATATAAATAGGTCCATTTTTTAATAAATATTCAATTAATTGAGGTTGATTAGGCATTCTGAAACCTTGATTATTAATAATAATACTATTTGCTCCTGGTCAGACTTCTTGAGCCTTTTGAGTAGCTGCTTTTGTTCATTGTGGAAAGGTTTCAGCTTGAGCAATACTTCCAACTAGAATCATAATTTTCTTTTCAAGTGGACGTTTTTTAAGCTCATAAATTTGACTAAGCACTTCATCTGTAATTTTTCCACCTATTCCTAAAACGGTGTCTGTGGTGCAAATAATAATATCGTTATATTTAGTCATTGGTTACCTACTTTAATTTAATTTTATTAAAAAAGCCATCTACGATGGCTGTTAACATCATTTAAAGCGTTTGCTTTGCTCGATGTCGGCTCTGGTATATTATACCAGCTTTTATTTAGATGTTCATTTTTTAACTTGTTGTTTTGTACCATAGACATAGTGATTTTCTTCAACTTCAAATACTTTTGGAACATTTGGATATTGTTGTTCAAGTAAATATGAAGTTTCAAAAGAAACATCCTTGAATTTTTCGTTAGCATTTGAAATTTTCGGAATTGCTTTGAATAAATTCTTTGTATATGGGTGAACAGGGTTGTTATAAATTTTCTCAGTGTCTCCAGATTCAACAATTTTACCAAGGTGCATAATTTGCACTCTATCAGCAATATATTCAATCATTGATAAATCGTGAGCAATAAATACCATACCAATGTTTTTTTCTTTACATAAGTCTTTAAGTAAGTTAACAACTTGAGCTTGAATAGAAATATCTAATGAAGCAATTGGTTCATCAGCAACAATTACACTTGGTTGTGTAATTAAAGCACGTGCAATAACAATTCTTTGACGTTGTCCACCTGAGAATTCGTGTGGATAACGGTAAGCAAATTGTTTAAGCAACCCAACATCTTCAAGTGCTTTATAAATTGTAGTTTGGGTAAATAATTGTGCTAACTTATGATTTCTATAGCATGAGAATAATTTTTGGAGTAATTTCTTAGATTTAAATTTAACTACTTTTTGGTCAAAACGCGAAACACCTAATAATAAATAAATATTTTTAATGTCTCTGTTAACATATTTCATTTCGACATTAAACGATTTATTACTATTTACTTTATCAACAATATTTGTGTTGTAAATTTTTAAATCAATTACTTTTTGTCTATATATATTTTTTAAATGATCAGCTTTGTTTTTAGGTTCTGCAACTTCTTTTTTGTTTTTAATGAATAGTTCTTTTAATCTTAAAATAAAGTTTGCTTCTTTGCTTGCTTCTAAATATTTATTTTTAGCAGGTAAAATAACTTCTTTTTTGTAGAAATCATTGAATTTTTTATGAATTTCGAAGAATTTTTTAGTTTCTTCTTTTTCAATTTGTAAAACTTCATTTTTAGTAGCTTCTAATTTTTGAATTTCAGCACGGTACTCTTTAATTCTCTTGTTATATTCAGCAACGAATTTATCAAGTTCTCTTTGGAACACTTCTTGTGCTGCTTCATATTTTGCTTTAGCTTCATTTAGTTTTTCTTTATTTGGTTTAGGAAACTTGAATCATTGTCTAAATGTAAATAAAGAACTGCTAAGTAACCTTTGGAATGTTATTTTTTTTCATTCACGCAGTATAAATTGTCTTCTTTCTGAAATATCTTCATATATTTCAAAGTCAAAACTAAATCTATTCTTAATTATTCTTTTAATTTCAGCAACTGAAGCTTTTGAGGTTTCATCAACATTTAGTTCTTTTTCATAAAACTCAATTCCATATTCTTGTAATTCATTCATTAATCTTTTCAAATCTTTTAATTTTAAAAAGTATAAATGTTTTGCATTACGACTTAACTCAGATTTGATTTGCTGATTAATTTTGTAAAGCTTATATTGGTGGAAAAAGTATCCTAAGCTAGAAGTGCTAAGTGCTTCATTTTTATGAATGCTTGCTTCGTTTTTTGCTTCATATTTAAAGTTTTTAATTGCGTTTTTAGAAACAGATTTAAAGTCATTAGTATAATTGACATATTTTCTTCATTCTTGTCAATCTCTACGTCTTTTTCCTTTTGCACGTAAATATGTTTCAGTATTAAATCTAAGTTTCTTTTGATATAAATATTCTTCTTTTGCAGCAGCTAATTCAATTTCATCAAAATCAATTTGTTTGTTTCTAAAATCATTTTGTTTAGTTTCAAATAAGTTAATTAATGTTTCAGAGTTTTTATAAAGGTTATTAATAATGATTGAGTTAATTTTGTTTTTTTCTTCTAAGAAAGCAAAGTATGAGTTAAATTGGTCGTCTAATGATTCGTTTAAATTAAAATCATTTAATTTAACTGATTGTCATTTTTTAATAAATGGTTCGTACAATTTGTTAGTAATTTTTAGGTTTTCAAGTTTTAATTTTAAAGCTTGTTCTAAAAATGTATAGTGGAAGTTGTGAGCTACATCAGTTCAGTCAACTTTAATATCATCAATCTTGTTTTTAATAATTTTATTAACTACAAGTGGTTCCTTTAAAATTCCAAAGATATTGTTTTGACCGTTTAATGCAGCCATTGGGTCTTGGAAGATCATTTGAATATTTTTATGCATATATTTTGCACGTTTTTTAGAAATTCTTTTACCAGAAATAATTTGATCACCTAATGTAACAAAACCACTAAAGTCATCATAAAGTCTAAGTAATGAACGACCTACAGTTGTTTTACCACTTCCAGATTCACCGATTAGTCCGACAATTTCACCTTTTTTAACATCAAAACTAACATTATCAACAGCTTTGTTAACTCTGCTTCCGTTAACAAAGTATTTTTTAAGTCCAGAAATATCTAATATTTTTTGTTCTTCGTTATTTTTCATTGTCAAAAACCTTTCTAAAACTATCTAATCTTTGTACTAATTCTTCTGGTAATTCCACTTTAGGTGCATCAGGGTGAAGCAATCAAGTTGCTGCAGCGTGAGTTTCACTAATTTTGAAAAGTGGTGGTTCTTTAATAAAGTCAATTTCTAAAGCATAATCATTTCTAGGTGCAAAAGCATCTCCTAGAGGTAAGTTAGACATATCTGGCGGAGTACCTTTAATACTATATAAACGATCTTCTTTATTTTCTGGAATAGCTGAAATTAAAGCTCAAGAGTATGGGTGAGCAGGTTCAGCAAAGATATCTCTCTTTGTACCTTTTTCAACGATTTTTCCAGCATACATTACATAAATATAATCACAGAATTTAGCAACAACACTAATGTTGTGACTAATTAAAATAATTGAAATACCCATTTGTTTACGAATATCTTCAAATAAGGCTAAAACTGATGCTTGCACAGTTGGGTCTAGTGCTGTAGTAGGTTCATCAGCAATAATTAAACTTGGTTTTAAAGCAACAACCATTGTAATAACAACACGTTGTTTCATTCCACCACTAAGTGTGTGTGGATACATATCAAACACTTGATCTGCAGATCTAATTCCAAATCGAGTAAGTAAATCAACTAAGTATTTTCTTTTTTCTACATATGGTTTACTTTTTCATTCTGCATTAGTATTTAAAGCATCAAGTAATTGTTTACCAATTTTTCTAGTTGGATTTAATGATGTAAGAGGATCTTGTGGAATATATCCAATTTGGTGTCCACGAATAGTTTGTCAGAATTTTTCTTTTTGAGATTGAGTTAAGTCAATACCATTAATTACCATTTCATCAGCAGTGATGAAGGCATTTTCATTAATATTAATTAAAGATTTACTTGTAACACTTTTACCACTTCCAGATTCACCTACAAGTCCAACAATTTGTCCTTTTTTAATGTTTAAGTCAACACCACGAACAATGTTAATAAACTTGTTACGACCTGTTTTAAAGTTAACCCTAAGGTTTCTAACTCTTAGTAAAGTTTCTTTTTCCATAAATCTCCTATTTTCCTCTAATAACTTTAGGATCAAGAGCATCATGAATACCTAAAGCCATAAAGTGTAATGAAACTGAAATTGATAATAATATTAATGAAGGTAAAAGTAAAATTCAGAAGTTTTGTGAAGCTTCACCAGCAGCACTTGAAAGTAATGCTCCAAGGTTAGTATTATCACCTTTGAAAAATCCTAAGAAGGCAAGTGATGAAACTGAAAGAATGATACCTGGAATTCTAGAAACATAGCTGTTTGCGATTTTTCCAATAATTGCAGGTAAAGCATGTTTATAAATTAATCTAGCTTTTGAAGCACCGACTGATTTAGAAGCTGTAATGAATTCTGAATCTTTAACTGTGATGATAAACATTCTAGTTCCACCAACAGCACCTGTTCAACCTGTGAATACAAGAGCTAAAATAAGTGTTAAGTCGCTTGTACCGAATGTAGAAGCAAAAAGAAGTAATCAAATAAGTCCTGGTGGAGCAACAAAGATTTCAATTAGACGCATAATTACTGTATCAATTCATGAACCTACGTGGAAACCTAAGTATGAACCAACAGCTACTCCGATGATTGTTTGTAATGTAGCAACAATTAAAGCAAGTCTAATAGCGTTTCAAGTACCAATTCATGAAGAAGTTCAAATATCAATACCAGCTTGATTTGTTCCTAAAATTGTTGTTGGGTATAAACTACCACCATTAACACTTAATAATGTATTCACAGCTGCTTGAGTTTGAGGTAATGAAGCATTTTTAGGGAAATTACCTTCACTTAAGAAAATGTTTAAATTCATTGCTTCATAAAATCTAAAGGCATTAATTAAAATTTCTGTTTTAACGGCAGGTTTTCCATCACTTTGGATAATCTCGGTTTTTACGATTTTTATTGCTGAATCATTATCAGTAATTGGTTTGATAATTTCTTTTGCAATGTAACCACCGTAATTAGAGTTAAAAGCTTGCATATATTTAGCGTAGTTACTTTGTTCCATAAACGCACGAAGCGGAATTCATTGCTTATATGCTGGAGGTAAGTTTCTAATTTCACCACTTCCTTTAACTCACTCATAATTACTTGGTACGTATGTATTTGTTTTAGCATCTAAAGTTCAAGTTTTCGGAACTCTAAAAAACATAGTATCAGAAATAGGTTCATTTGGACTGTGTTTTGCTGATACAGTTACTACGATTGAAGTAATTAAAACAAATAAGAAAATTACTGTAAATAATACGATTGCTCAGTTTGTGAAATATCTTTTGAAAATCTCAGCAACCATTTTCTTTGGTTTACCAGCAACGTTAACAAAGTTTTTAGATTTGTTAGGAACTCTTTTAAACAGATCAGAAGAGTTATCTGATAAGTTTAAACCATATTTTCTGTTAAATTCTTTAGTAGTCATCTAACTCTCCTTTCTCTTTAATTCAAGTTCTTTAAATTGTTTATTTCTGTTTAATCAAGCAGTAAAAATTAATTTGTAGTTGTATTTAGATGCTGAACCATATTTAATTCTAGGATCTAAGAAAGCAAACACAACATCAACAATAATTGTTGTAAATAAGCTAAGAGCAGTAAACAATACTGTTGAGAACATAATTAAGTTAATTTCACCATTAGGGAACGCTTGTGTAAGCACAGCTGATGTCCCTGGTACTCTTCAATATGTTTCAATAATAATTCCACCTGAAAGTAATCCGATATATGAAGGGATAATAATTGCAGCAAGAGGAATTGAAATATTTCTAAACACATATTTAAAGAAAATTTGTGTAGTACTTAATCCTTTTGAACGAGCAATTAAAACGTAGTTTGAAGTAAGAACTGAAACCACTTGGTTTCTTGTATATGAAATGTATCCTGATAATGATCCAAGTACGATAACAAAAATTGGAGGTAATCAAGAAACTATAATTTTACTTCAACCTTGTGACGCTACGACTGTCGGGTCCATAGGGTTTAAAAATAGTGGTGTAACATTAACGGATAAAAGCATAGTAATTAAAATCGGTGCTAAAACGAATGTAGGTAATGCTACGAAAATTAATGAGAAGAAGTTTACCACCACGTCAAAAGCTGTTCCACGTTTGTATCCAGCTACTATTCCTAAAAACACTCCAGCAATTGCACTAATTACAAAGGCAGGTAATGTAATAATAATTGAGAATTTTAAGTACTTAAAGAAGTAAGCAGGAATTGTAGTAACTCCGTTATCCTTAAGTAAGTTATTGTTATAAGGCACACCAAAAGGGTGTTCTGAGTTAAATACATCTTGGAATCAATATCCTAAACGAACAAATGGATTTACAGTTAAGGTTGTTCAAGTGTCTTTAACTTCAGAATAAGGTAAGTTAGGTGTTAAGTGATGCTTAACCGAGTCGTTAAACAAGGCTTCCAGCTTTGCAGCATTTGCCATTCCGCCAGATTCACCACTACCAGAAACTCCTAAAGCTTGCTTAGCATAAGGGTTTTCTGCGAAGATTGCCACAGATAAAAACACAACAAGAATAATAATGATCAGTGTAATAAATGCGAACAAAATTCTCTGACTAATATACTTTAGCATTTGTCTCCTTTCGAAAGTAAGAAAACTAACAATTATATAATTGTTAGTTTCACTGTTTTATTTAACTATAAATCGATGTCTTGAGATAACCTTACGTTTGTGTAATCACCTGATTTAGATGATGTAGCTGGGTATAAGTAACTTGGGTTAACGAATGTTTTTACGAATTTGTCTTTACTAATTCCTAAACTCAAGTCAACTGAGAATCCAAGTACTTGTGATAATTCAGAACTTAATACTAATAAGTCTTTTTTAGTAACATCTTTTCTATTTTGGTATTCTAATCAGAATTTAGATGAAAGCACTCCCATTGATGGTGCTTCAACACCTGCTTCTGGTTTATATGGAACAAATTTTTCATTTGCTTCATCGTAAGTGTATTGTCCCATTACTTCGTATACATTTTGAATATTTGAGTTGCTCATTTTTGCTCATTGTGATACTGGAATTGTTAATTTTTTACCTTCTTTTTCCACTTTGTTTAAGTATTCCATTCAAGCTTTTGCAACTCTAACTGTTTGAGGGAATGATTTTTCAAATTTAGCCATTGTTTCAGGTTGTTCAGTTAATAAACCAAAAGCAATTAAGAAGTTTGTTGTTTGGTTTGTAAATCCATCTAAACCTGAACCAATTCCGTCGTAGTCATATCCTCAACCACTAAGTTTTGCTAATCTATTTCCGTATCAGTTAGCATAGAATCCACCTTTTGAAGGATCTTCATCTTTTTGAGCATTTGGAATTGTGTAGTAGAAGTTTAATCTTCCTTTAGTATCTAAAGCGTTTCATGTTTTAAGTAATTTAAGTACTGTAACTTTTTGCACTTCTTGCATGTTTGTATAACGAGCAACAATTTTTCAATCTAATTTATCTGTATCTTTTAATCCTTGTTTTTCGTATAACTCATCTAGCAAGCTAGTCATTAATTTTTGTAAAGTTTTATATGCAGCAGATTGGAATTGTTCATCTGTGTTTTTGTCAACTGATGAACTGTCGCCGATTGTTAATGTTGTTCCAAGTCCGTTACCTAAATCAACTTTTTCTCCTGTTTTGTAGTCATAAACAAATAATTCATGTAATAAGTTTAAGTTATCTCTTGGTGTATCACCAACTGTTTTATCGCTTGAACCTGGTTTAATTTGTGCATCAGGTGCAAGTGGTACTAATCATGGTGAACGTGGACTACCTGGGTAGTATGAATCTACTACAGCTTGTCAGTTAATTGCAGTATTTAAAATTGTTCTAAATTCTGCAGCTGGTCCTGTCATACCTTCTAATAATACGTTAGGTGCTGAAAGAACTTTATCCGCTGGTTGACCGAAGATAACTTTAGAAATATTATTTGTATAAACATCTGAATGTGCATAATCGCTTGATAATGCTTCGACTGGCACAAATGAATTGTAAATGTCTTTTACTAAATTTGTCGCTGATTTAGCTTGTACATATGTTAATCCGAATTTTGCACCTTCTTTTTCTAAATCAGCAGCAGCTGTTTTATCAATAGCTGATAAACCAATTGACGCTTGTTCTCCTGATTTGTAGTAGTTTAATGTAGCTAATTGGTATGCTTCTGGTGATAAAGGAGCATTTGTATATTGTTTTTCGTATGAACGAATTACTCTTTTATCGTTTACAAATCTTTGGTCTGCATAATGTTTATTAAGTTTATTTGCTTCAACTAATGTATTTGTGTTGTAACCTGTCGCATAGTATTTACCAACGAATAATGTTGTGTTAATTCCCATTCCGTATCAGTATTCACCGATTTCTCTCATTGTTCCTACAGCATCTTGTGCTGTTTCTGCAGCTTTTTTAAGTTCATCAGCAGAAACTGATTTACTTGTATCTAATTTAATGTTGTCATAATCTGCATTAATGTAAGCGTGTGGTGCTGGTACGAATTCATAGTTTTCGTAGAATTCTTTAATAATTTCTAAGAATTGAGCTGGTTCGTTTTGATCTAATCTCTTAAGTGTGAAGTATTCATTTCCGTCTTTATCTTTTGAAACTGATTGCTCTTTATCTAAGATTGCTTTCATATCTACATTATATAAATCAAAGATATAAGCGTTTCCATATGTAGCTTTTGGTTTGAATTGTTCTACTGTAATTATTTTGTTAACAGCAGCATCAATTTCTGCAGAACCACCATTTTCATGACGGTAGTTTGTGTCGTTAGCAACTGTTCTTTGGAATCCTGTTCAGAAGTCAACAGCTTGTAATGGATATTTAGTTTCTTTACCTGTTTGATCAACTCATTTAACATTTTTACGAATTCTTACACTCATTTTTACAGCTTTTTGTAAATCATTTAAGAAAGCTTGTGAGTTAATTGATTTTGGATTATTTGAAGTTAATTTGTATGATGTGTTAGCAAAGTATTTTCCTTCTACATCAGGTTGTGGTGCAATATCAGCATCATCATTGTCATATACTTTTTTAGTTCCATCAGCAAATTCAACAACAACAGCATCTGCCAATCTTAATTTGTATGATTCTAATGATGGTTGTGTTACATAGTTTGTTGATTTAGGTAATCCAGTAACTGGATCGATTCCTGTTTCAACATATTTAAATAATGGTCTACCTGATGATTCTAAATCAATTAATGTAGGAACTGTTTGATCTGGTCAAATTCCACTTCATCCACCATATTTGTTTGATGCGTCGTATCAGAAATCAGAAATTCCAGGTTGTGAGTTAACTTGGATTTTGAAAACACCTTTTTTCGCATATGAACTCATACTTGAGTTTTCAAATGGAAATGTTTGATTCATTACTTTGTCAAAAAGCTCTTTATTTGAATTTTGATTTCCTGTATCTGGGTTTGGATTTGGTGTAGGAGTTGGATCCGGTGTAGGTTCTGGAGTTGGGTTTGGATTTGGTGTAGGATCAGGCTGAGGTGTTGGTTGCGGAGTTGGCTCTGGTGTAGGTTCTGGAGTTGGGTTTGGATTTGGTTTTGGTTTAGTTTCGCCATCACAAGCAGCAGAAAGAGCAACTAATGGAGCTGCTGTAGCAACAAGCCCACTTGAAAGTAATAATAATCTAAGTTTTTTCATTTTTTACCCCTTATTTAAAATCTTATTTGATAAGTGTGTGTATTTATTTTGTAGTTCATTAATATAATTAAACGCATTGTCATAGAGTTTGTCATCTAACAAATCCACACCAATGTTTTTTAAAACATTTAGTGGAAAATCTGTTCCACTTTTTGATAAAAATTCATTAATATAGGTCTGTAAATAATTTGGACCATATTTTTTGTATTCATTAAATATGTATAGCGCAATAATTTGGCCTAAGGCATACTTATACATATAAAAATCATAATAATAATGTGGTACATAAATAGCTCCAACATTATCTATTTCATTAAATTCTACTTCTTTAGTATATTCAATGTGATTTTTATGATATTCAGTAAAACAGTCAAATTTTTGGTTATTTCACATCGCTTCATATAAGTTGTATTCGTAATTAGCTCATTCAGTTTGTTTTAAAATAGTTGAACTAAAATTATTTAATAATCGATTTGTTAAATAAAATTCTTGTTCCATATTTTTAACATTACTAAACAGATAATCATAAAGTAACAACTCATTAAAGATTGAAGCAACTTCTGCTAATAAAATCGGATATTCACTATTAAATAAATCTTGATTTAAACTAGCATAATATGAATGCATTGAATGACCTAATTCATGAATTAATGTTTCAGTAGTTCGTAATTCATTTTTGAAATTCATTAATATATATTTTTTATTAATTTGGAATGAATTTAAAACGCTATAACCACCAAGTGTTTTATTTTTGACTGGTAGATAATCAATCCAGTTTTGATATAAAGCTTCGCTCACTTTCTTGAGATATTGTTCACCTAAAGGTTCTAATGCAGCTAAGCAAATTTGCTGTGCTGTTTCTAAATCGATGTCAAATTTTTGGTTTATTATCTCATAATTAAAATCATAAACTTTTCTCGACTGATTAAACTTAGTTTGATAAAGTTCTTCGTTAATTTCTTGAAATTTGTTAAAAATTTCTCTATTTTGTTTTACTTTATGAAATAATTTTTCAATTATCGGTTGTGTTACACCATCTAAATAGGTAAAACATTCAATTGGATATTTGAAATTTCTAGTTTTAGCATCAATCATTTTCTTTTTAAAATGAGCTTTTAAAAAGTTCGTTAATGTTTCTTTATGCTCTAAATAACCATTTCAATAATTGTAATAAGCTTGCTTTCTAACTTTTAGATCATCACTTTTAAAATAGTGCATTTTATTATTATGATTTAAAGGTAATTTCTCATTAGCAAACTTAATATCCTCAAAATGGAGTTCGCTTGTAGTTAAAGTTTTAAATAAATCCAAATAGTTAGGCTGAGCTAATTGAGTTTTTAATAAATATTCTTCAATTTCTCTTCCTAAATAATGCTGGTTTTTAAGTTTTTGACGTTTATATTGATAAAGATAGAATTTCAGTCGTTTATCTTTCATAAATTCAGCTATTTTATCTTTATGTAATTCAAATTCAGCATCTTCTGAACCAAATTTTTCTAACATACCTTTTCAAAGATTTTGGAAGCTTTCTAATTCTGCTTTAAGCTCGTAATTAACTAAATCAACTGCTAGTTTATTTTTTAAATAAGCATCAATTTTATAATAAACGATTGTTTGTTGCTCTTTTGCTAGTAAGTCATCTATAAAGTTATCAATGTTATCGTATTTAATTTTTTGCAACGCTAATCGCTGATTAACAATTGAGGTTAATTTATCAATTCACCACTGCAGTGGTTTACCTTCTAAAATTGCTTCAAGATCGAAACGATATTCTTTTGGAACATCAATATATCTTTCGTACTGCTTAACTTTCATTTTAGCCTCTAAAAAATAAAAAATCTTTGCAGTCTATACAACTACAAAGATAAATTAAGATTATTTAATGAAATAATACATAATCAACATTTGTAATTCTATAGCACCAATGGTTTCATAACCAAAGAGTAGAAATCTTTTATGTTTTCCTACCAGCACTTAAAATTGCCATTTTAAGCACTTCGGCTTTTATAACCTTTCAATAAGTTCTTTGTATGCCTACTCCCTTATTTACTTATTTTAAAAGCTCCTCTATAGCTATTTACATAAACAGATTTCTAACTATCTGTTTATGTAATTTCAAACAGACAGCAATATTAAAAACACATTTTAATACGAATAATATTAAAACGCATGGTTCAGTTTTTAATAATCGCTTGTTTGTTTGTTGTTTGATTCATGTAAGTATTATAAACAAGATTTAAATATTTGTAAAGAAAAAAGCTCAAATTTGAGCTTTTTGAATTTTTTTTCACAAAATTTTTAATAATTTGAATAAAAATTACAGTTTATTTGTTCTTAAAATTGAAAATTGTTGAAACTCTTAAGTCTCTTAGTTCAGCAACTGCTGTAAAAATTACCATTGGTAATAATAATACAGTTATTCCACAAAGTGCTAATAATGCTGTTTGATATTCTAACACACCAACACTAAAGAATGATAAGTCTACTATTGATAATAGTGTTGTTAAAAATAAAAATATAAAATATCATCATTTATTTTCTTGTTTAACTTTTGTTTGTTCGAAGCCAAAAATATTAACTAATAATACAAAAGATGCTAGCACTAAACACACTGTACCAAAAATGTATAACCCAAAGTTAAATGATTTTAAAGTATCTTCAATTGCATCTCAACGGTTAATTGTTAATAATAAAAATAAATTAGAAACCATAGAGATGATTGCAGCTATTAAAATTACAGCAGCAACTATTTTATTAAAAGTTTTCACTTGAGAATGATTTTTTGACTGGCTCATTCTTGTTTCCTTTCGAAATTGTATAAAGTGCAAAAGCTAAACCAACTGATGCAAAACATAATCCAATTAAACTAAGCATTAATAAAATTACAAATAAAACTAAATACATTGTGTAATCTGCATGGTTAGATGGGTCGGCTGCAGTAGCCACTGTTAAAGCTAAAACCATTACTAATCAAAAACAAAAACTAATGCTTAAAATTCTTAAAAATCTTTGTTGACGTTCAATTTTATGAACAACTAATTGACATAAAACAAATGATGCAGCTTCAAGCGCAATCATTGTGTAAGTATAAATTTCTAAGTTTCTTGGAACTTGCACTAATGTTCCTTCATTAAAAACAACTAGTCCGTAAATTGAGTTACCAACCACTAGAAGAGAAACCATAGTTAAAACTCAAAAACTTCAGACTGATAAATTTCTTCAAATTGACTTTTTATTATCCATAAAAACTCCTTATTCAATAATTTTAATATTAAATAGAATAAGACTTAATATAATTTTCATAAATTTATCATCTAAATATAAAAATGAATATTTTTTTCAATTTATAGTTAATTTAGTGAAAATTATTTATTATTTGTAGCAACTCATAATATGTATTTATAAAAGTGATAAAATTAAGATGGGTAGAAATACCCAACAAAAGAGGACAATATGGCACGCCTTAAAAAAATATTTTTTAGCATAGGTGCAGCTTCCTTATCTGCAGTACCTATTTGTTCTTTATCGATGAATATAAATAAAGATCAAAATCAAGACTTAGAATTTGAAAATCTCAAAAAATATTCATTAGAAACGATAAATAAAGATGAAAATTTAAATTTGACCTCAATTAAATTAACAGTAATTCAAACAATTAGTGGAGAAAAACTATTACTTATCCAAAAAGAAGAAGGAAAAGGATTGTACATACTAGATCCTATTTCTAAAGTTTTTCTCGAAAAAGTTCCAGATGCTCAAGTTGTTATAAATAACAAGAATCAAGTAATTTACTCTGGTCTTTTGGGTTATTATGTTAAAGAAAATGAAGAAACATATAAACACGTAATCAGCAATGACATAATTAACAAAGATAGCCTTATAAAACAAACATCAACCTTTAGTAGTCTATTATCTAAGATTAGAATCTATTACGAAGATGGAAAACCAAAATTCCAATCTAAATCAGCTAGATTTAGTAATACAAGTCCCAACTTAGTAAAGGTAGGAAACAAGTATTACATTAAAGATTATGAAATAATAAAAAATCTAGATAAATTCCCTGAAAATAGAGATGGTGTTTGTTGTTATACAGCATCAACAATTTTATTATATTATTGACATAAAAGGGTTGGTGGTATTATCCCTGACAAATTCTTAGACTCTGATGGAACTCTTAAAACCCAAGGATACACATTACAAGACGAATTATTAAAAATCGGTAGATCTATGGGCTATGGAAAAGATTCTTGAGCTGCACCTCAAAGATATATATTATCTAAATACTTAAAAGATAATACAAACAAAGAATTTTATACAAGATATTACTTGTTAAAAACTTATCTTTGAGGTGAAATCGACAGAGGTAGACCTGCACTAGGTTTTGGTAATTTCTATAAAGAACCACCTAGATCAGATGAAGAGTTGGATGGAAATTATGGTGCTGGATGTTTACACGGTGTAGTTATTTATGGTTATACAGACAATTATTACATTAGTCATTACGGATGAGCCGGTTATAATCACGCATATTTAATTGATGCAACTTTTGGTTCGGTTGCTTTTGTGGATATTAAAGATGATCAAAAATAAAAAATTAATGCATTCTGCATTTTTGGTTATATTTTTATGCTTCTTTATAATATTCGGTTTATTCTGTAAAATCACTAATGAAATTCTTGGTTCAGGTCCAAACAATGTAATATGAACAGAACAAGTATCATTATGAACATTCGATATCAAGAATACAATAAGTTCATTCACTAGTTTTTGAACATACGGATTTGCTACAGCTAGCGTTTTATTAATTGTTTTTTACATTTGAAAAGTAGATCAAAAATTATGAGCTAAATTGACCTACTCTATTTGATCTATTATAGATATAATATATGGAATTGTTATACTTGCTATCTTTAATAAAGCTGAATACAACACATGTGCTGTTGTGTTTATGTCATTAGGAATGATTTTCTTAGCAATTACTGTTGTTTTTAACTGGATTAAAGTTAAAGAATAATCTTTTTTTGCAAGGTTAGTTAAGCTGACCTTGTTTTTATACTTAAAAAACCACAAAAACAGTTTTAAAAAAATAAAATAATTTACAATATATAATATATTTTATTTAAAAGACTAGGAGTATTTATGATTAATAAAATAAAGGGTACAAAAGACTATAACCCTGTTGATTACGAAGTAAAAAAATACATCCAAACAGTATTTGAAGAAACTGTGAATAAATTTGGATTTTTAATGATTGAAACACCTATTTTTGAATCAAGCTCTTTATTTAAAAGAAGTGTTGGTGATGATAGTGATATTGTAAATAAAGAAATGTATGAATTTAAAGATAAAGGAGATAGAGATATCTGCTTACGGCCAGAAGGAACTGCAAGCTTTGTTCGTGCATTAATTGAAAACAAATGATACGGAACTTCTTGAGACAAATTCGCATATTTTGGTCCAATGTTCCGTTATGAACAACCACAAAAAGGTCGTTACAGACAATTCTACCAAGCTGGTGTTGAATTTGTTGGTGAAAAAAATTATCTTAAAGATGCTGAAGTAGTTTTAATGGCTCAAATTTTACTTAATCATCTTGATGTTGATACAAAATTAAAAATCAACACAATTGGTGATAAAGAAAGTAGAAAATATTACGAAATTGCATTAAAAAAATATTTTGAACCATTCAAAGATCAATTATCTAAAGATTCACAAATGAGACTTGAAAAAGGTGGAGTTTTAAGAATTTTAGATGATAAAGTTGATGCAAAATTAGAATGCGTTAAAAATGCTCCTAAAATTAAAGACTATCTTTCAAATGATTCTAAAGAGTATTTTGAAAAATTAACAAATGTTCTAAAAGACTGAGATATTGATTTTGAAATATCTCATGAACTTGTTAGAGGACTTGATTACTACGATGAGTTTGTGTTTGAATTTGTCTCAACTGATTCAAATACAGGAAGCCAATCAACTTTAATTGGTGGTGGTAGATACTCAAACTTAATTAAAGAATTAGATGGGCCAGAACTTTCAAGTGTTGGTTTTGGGTTTGGTGTTGATAGATTAATTTCAATCATCGGTGAAAAATTCATCAAAGAAAACCACATTAGTGAAATTGTTGATAGTTATACAATTTATTTAGCTGCTAGCGAAAGCGAAAGCAACTTAGAATATTTAAACTCTATTGCTAATAACTTTTTAAGAGTTATTTTCAGTAAAGTTAAAACAGAATATACATTAGTAAAAAGTAAGAAAATTTTTGATAAAGCACGAAAAGTTAATGCAGAAATTCTAATTTGTGATGATAAAAATTTAGAAAGCAAAAACTTATTAGTTGCAAAACACCTACCTTCAGGAGACAAAATTACATTCCCTAAAACAGATCAAGGTGTAATTGATGTAGTTAGATTTATAGCAGATAAAGAAGTTGATGATATTGATGCAGATCAAATCGAAGAATTAATCGAAGGAGTATTCGAAGATGAATAAGACAATTAATAACAATCAGTTACGTTTAACTGATGTAAACAAAGAAGTAACTCTTTATGGTTGGGTTGCTAACAAACGTAAATTTGGTGAATTAAACTTTGTTGATTTACGTGATAAATTCGGAATTACACAATTAGTTTTCAACCAACCAATTCACTTTTCAAAAGAAAGTGTATTAGAAGTAACAGGTACAGTGGTTGCTCGTAAAGATCCAAATAATGATTTACCTACAGGACAAATTGAAGTTGTAGTTAAAGATTTTAAAGTGCTTTCTACATCAAAAGAATTACCATTCCAAATTAGAGATGATATTGAAGTTAAAGAAGAACTTAGATTAAAACACAAATTCCTTGACTTACGTAGACCAGTAATGCAAAAAACTTTAAAACTTAGAAATGATTTAATTTTTGCAGTTCGTGAATATTTACAAAACGAAGGGTTTACTGAACTTGAAACTCCTATTTTAAGTAAAGCTACACCAGAAGGTGCTAGAGACTTTTTAGTTCCAACACGTAACTACAATAGTTTTTACGCATTACCTCAAAGTCCACAATTATTTAAACAATTATTAATGATTGCTGGATTTGAAAAATATTATCAATTTGCACGTTGCTTCAGAGATGAAGACTCACGTAAAGACAGACAACCTGAATTTACTCAACTTGATATGGAAGTAAGTTTTATGGATGTTGAACACTTCCAATCATACATCGAAAAAATGTTCCAATACTTTATGAAAAAAGTAATGAATGTCGAAGTTCAAATTCCATTCCAACGTTTAAGATTTGATGACTGTATTAGAGATTATGGTTCAGACAAACCAGACTTAAGATACGGAAATAAAATTGTAGATATTCCAGAATTTTGTAATGACACTGAATTTAACATCATTAAAGATGCACCTTCAAAAAGATTATTAAAAATTGATGAAGCAATTACTAAAAAAGAATTTAAAACACTTGAAGAAATCGCTAAGAAAAACAAAGTTAAAGCATTATTCTTTATGAGTGTAGAAAATGGTGAAATTGTTGCAACAAACTTTGCAAACAAAGTTTCTGAAGCAGCAAACAACTTAATTAAAGCTCAAAACAATCCAAATGGTACATATTTAATTTGTGCTGATAAATTCGAAAATGCATCTCAAGCTTTAGGAGCACTTAGAGTCGAACTTAACTCTTGATACAACTGAGCTAAAGATGAATATAACTTTTCATGAATTATTGACTGACCAATGTTTGAATATGATGAAGAAACAAACACTTGAGCAGCTGCACACCACCCATTTACTCAATTTGATAATACATTAGAAGAATTAGATACATTACCTAAAGAACAAATTCGTGCAAAAAGTTACGACTTAGTATTAAATGGATTTGAACTAGGTAGTGGATCAGCTAGAATCTTCGACGAACAAATGCAAAAGAAAATGTTCGAAATGATTGGAATGGATGAAAAAACTCAACAAAATAAATTTGGTTTCTTCTTAAAAGCATTCGAATACGGAGTACCTCCACACTGTGGAATTGGTTTAGGAATCGACCGTCTTGTAATGATTTTAGCAAATCACAAAACTATTAGAGATGTTATTGCATTCCCTAAAAATTCAAAATCAGATGATATGTTAACAGAAGCTCCAGGTGGAGTAGATCAAACTCAATTAGATGAATTATTTATTCAATTAAAAGAAAAAGAAACTCAAAACTAGTACAGTAGTGCATTTTGCACTACTTTTTTTAATTTATGTATTAAAATCAAATATGTTTTTTTCATACTATGCGTTTTTTTTTTTTTTGAAAAACATTTATTTTATAATTTATACTATTAAAAAATAAACTTTTTAAATTTTGAGAGAACATTATGATAAAAGCAAGAAAAAAGAAATTAATTAAAGCTTCCTTACTTTTAGGAGCTTCTGTGGTAGCTATTTCTGGGATTAGTGCTACAGTTTATTTTTCTAGACAAAAAAGCGACTTAGAAAGAAACTCAAAACTAGATCACAGAAATACCATACCAAAATTAACAAACCAAGTTCATATTATTATAAAACCAGAAAATAACTCATTTTCGGATGACAATCTAAAAGAAACTGAAGTAAAAACCATTGTTCAGTTTGTTTATGATAACAAAGTCATAGCTTCAAAAGAATATATGACACCTAATAATAAAGAAGTTGAATTTGATATTACAAAAGAAATACCAGAAGGATATGAAATCGATCAAGCTTATCATAAAAATCAAGCTATTGTTATCCAAGCTGGTAAAACAAACATTATTTACATTAAACCGATTATAAAGATCTTAAAAACAACTTTGCAATTCGTGGATAATGGTCAACAAGTTGGTGAACCGCTTATTTTTGAGTTAACAGAAAATGATAAGTTAGATGTGCAAAAATACATTCCAAAAGGATATCAACTAGTTAATAAAGATGTTCAAGTAAAATTAGGTGAACTTAATAAAATCGAAGTTGAATTAATTAAAAAAGAATATCACACAACTTTCGAATTTAAATTATTAAATAGTGATACTGTAATTTTAGAAAAAGAAATTACCACATTTGGAGAAGAACAAATCAATCCATATGATTACATTCCAAGCGGTTATACTTTTGCACCTGAGAATAAACAACCACAACCTATTTCAAATGTTAATCCAGGTGAAACTTACACTTTCTACATTGAAAAAAGTGTGGTCGAAAAATTAACAACCTTAATTTATCAAGCAGATAATCAAAAAGTATTTGAAACAGTAATTAAAACTATTGGTGATCAAAACATTACTAAAGCCCAAATTGAGCAAAACGTACCTAAAGGATACGAGCTTGTTCCAAGTTTCAATATGCAAAGTTTAAAATTAAATGAAACTAATATTATTCCAATTCAAAAAATTAAAGTAAAAACCGAAACTACAATCATTTTTGAACTTAAGGATAATAAAGAAGTTATTAAACGTATTATTGTTGAAACAGGTGAAAATGAAAAAATTGACCTTAATTCATTAATTCCTTCTGGATATGAATTAGTTAATAATCAAGATACTAATATTCAATACGGAAATAGCAATGTGTTTGATGTTGTGAAAAAAGTTCAACCTGAACCTGAGCCAACTCCTGCTCCAGATCCTACACCAGAACCTGAGCCTATTCCTGAACCTGAACCTGAACCTGCTCCAGCACCAGTACCAGAACCAAATCCATCTGATCACACAGAAGGAGCAATTGATGGTGTTGACATTTCTAAAATAGTTGCAGCTGGTGGTGGACTTGAAAATACAAGTAGAACATACTACAAACCTTCAACATTACCAAAAATTACCAACCCTTCTTTAAGTGGTGCAAAACTACAAGAAGAAAGAGAAAGATTACAAAAAATCAGAACAGCATTAAATAAATTACAAACAGGTGCTGATATCACTTTAGATGATATTAAAGGAATTGTTGGTAATGCAAATGATAATGATGCGTACTTACAAAGTTTTGCAAACTACTTTAATACTGATGGAACATGAAAAGATGTTGGTGTTTCTGTAATTTATGATGTCGAACAAACTAAAGAACAAAAACGTCAAACACTTGAAAAACAATTTGCAGCAGCAGCTGAAATTGCTGAACGTGAATTCCAAGCAGGTAGAGTACTTAGTGTAAGTGTAAGTGGCGGTTCAATTTCATTTAACTTTGGATACCAAGATAAATATCAAAACCCTACATTAGTTTCAAATATTATTGCTAATGAAAATAGAGCGTTTGCTGTTGGTGATTATGAATATGATCGTAACGGAGCTCAAATGCTTAATGGTGACTATGTTGGTTGAACTAAATCAAATATTTCAAGTCAATATAGCGGAACAATTGGAACTGCAAGTGAATTTCCAGATTCATCAGGTAAAAAATTTATTACAGGTGGTGGAATTCAAGTTTATGACTACGTTCCAGATGCAAACAATAATTTAGGTCAAAAACAAGGTAACCAAAAAATGGCATTCTTAGATGCTTCTAACTCCGTGGGAATTAACAACATTATTAACTTGTTGTACCAAAATTCAGATATTACAGGGTTATTTATTAATAACATCGGTCTAACAAACAAAGAACAAGATATTAGTGGTATTTTAGATTCATTGCCAAGCTCAATTAACAAAATTACTTTAGTATACGATACTGAAAAAATGTATGGAATTTCAGCTCTTAAACGTTTACACTTAAAACAAGCTGAAATCCTTACAACAATTAACAACATTGATGATAACTTAGGTGAAAACCTCGCAACTTACAATTATGGTTGAGGTATTGACCCAATCGCCTTTTCAAATACTGATTATGTAGCGTTTGATTACAACGCAACTCGTGGTTGAGGAGCTGCTGGTAGCTACGAAGTTCAAACTGGACCAGTTAACTTCAATATTATTCGTCCAGACCGTGGAAGTACTTTTGATGATATTAAAGAAGGTATTGAACTTGTACTTCACACTCACAAAGACTGAAAAGTATTTAATGGTCAACACGGTGATGAAGGTTACCCAATGAAAATCGACTTATCATTAACTGATATTAAATCATTAAAAGGTATTAATTTAGGAAGCTACTTATTCAAAACAATTAAATTACCTTCAAGTGGTACAACATTTGACTTTGATATTAAGGATTTAGGTGGTAGTCAATTTAATGTTATTTTAGCTAACTGAGGTACAAGTGATAAACCAATGATATTATTCGGTGACTCACGTACCACAAAAGTTCATTTTAAAGGAAGTTACAAAGACTTCTCAGGTAGATGAACTCGTGAATTGCAAGGATTCTTAACTGGTATTATCAACAACAATGAAGTAAGAACAATCATTGTTGATGATGAAAACGTGCTTAAGATCCTTAAACAATCACCAGCTTGAACAAGTGCTGATACAAGCAATTTAAAAATTGTAGTTGGTGAATCTCAAGATAATGGAGGATTTGACTTTGATTAAAAAAATAAATTTCAAAGGAATTCAAGTTCCAAAAGCTGGAATTTTAATTCTTTTTGCAGCAATTTCATTATTTACCTTCCTAAATCTTTCACAGTACATCGGTAGTCAAACAATCACTCCAGATTCTACTGAAAAATACTTAGGATTTGAACGCTTATTTGATTTTACAAATCAAGTTTTAAAAGCAAGAAATTTCGCTATTTTAACAAACTTTATTTTGCTGTTTAGCAGCTTTGTCCTAGGTTGTTATTTTAGCTATCAGACTTTATTATTAAATATTAAAAAAATGCCAACTGTTATTTTTATTGCTTTATACACAATAATTTCTCTTGGTGCTTTAGTTTATTTAAACTTAATAAAAATTAATATTACAACTAACGCAGTAACACTCATTTATCCATTTTTAATTTTTATTGGTGTGTTATTAGTTAAATGAATTTTTAACTTATTCTTTGTTGCAAAGCAAGTTAAAAATTACGCATCATACAAATTACTTTACTCAAGTAGTTTTATCGCACAAACATTATTATTAATCTTTGTAGTTGCATTTACTTTAATAACATATGTAACTATTAAAAACGTAACTGATATTGATTTAATCTTTAACGGTGAGAAAAATAACAATTACCAAATTTTAGATTCATGATTTAACACAATGAATAATAAATCATGAATTACAATCATTGTTTTAGTGGTTTACTTAACAATTACTTTTGGATTTAAGTTTTATCCATACGTTGCTAAGAAAACAAGTAAATACAGTTTTAAAAACTTTGTAAAAAACACTTTACCATTTGCAATTATAAGTTTATTTACAATGTTAGTATTCTTACTAATTAACCTTAAAAACTTAAGCTTTAGTACTAACACATTATTTAATAGTAGTTTTAATTACTACGGTGTAATTATCTTTGGAGTAATCTACTTAGTAGTGATCCTTGGATACTTATTAACTAACTATTTAATTATTAAAAAACAATTTGCAAAAGTATTAATTAAACTTAACTTCTACTTATTCTTTGCATTCTTAGCAATTAGTAGCTTGATTTACTATATCTTTAATTTTGATTACATTAATAATTACTTGAATACATTATTACTTGTAATTAGTGCAATTGTTTTATATGTGATTTTCAGATTACAAACAAAATTACAGCTTACTAAATACATTATTTGCTGAAACTGAAAATTAATCTTGCTTAACTTCGTGGCTCTTTTTGAAGTAATTAACTTAATGATGATTACTTCAAACAACCCAGTGTTTTCATCTATTTTCGTGTTATTTAGTATTAATGAAGTTTTAGTTACAGCAATGTTATTAATTGCCTTAATTCCGTTAATTTGACAAATTGGAAAATGAATTCGTGCAATTATCATTATTAAAAATCATCAAAAGAAGGAGTCTCAAAATGAGCAAATTATGAAAGAAAACTAAAAAACAAGATACCCCTAATCAGTTAAACGAATATCAACAAATGGTTTTTGCAAATTATGAAAATGCTCGTACTGCTCAAAATTTCCTTGAGCATCAAGCATTTATTAATCAGTTTTTATTAGTTAATAATTTGCGTCAAAAAGATACAAATTGAGTAACTCTTAAAAATAAAGCTGAAGAATATTTAGCTCAACGTAATGAATTAATTTTTGATGATTTTGTATTAACCTTTACACGTGATCCACGTTTTAGTCTTGAAGAATTAGTTCCAGACTTAGTAAAAGAACCAAATGCAAAATTATTAAGCTTAAGCTTTAATAATTCAAATAACGAAGCAGAAGCTAAGTTATTAAATGCTTTTAATAATTTATTATTTAAACTTTTAAAAGAAGAACAAAAAGCTGTTGAGCTTTTTGACGGAATTATTATTAGTTTTGATTCAGTTTCAAATAAATACACAATTTTATTTAGTCAAGAGTTAATCCAAAATGCACATTCGGAAAATAAAAAGTAAATACGAATCATTTGAAAAGATTATTAAAATCGTTGAATCAAATAAAAACATTACTTTAATTAATATCTTAAAGCTATCAAAACAAATTAGTTTCTACTACGAAAGAGCAGTTTTTTCAAAAGATATTATTTTAACCTTAGCCAAAGAAAAAAACCTTGATTCACAATTTTTAAAACCTAGTCAAATTAATTTATTTGAAACCAAACAAAATAAAAATAAACCAAATCGAACTATTTGAGTTTATGTAACTGAAGAAGAGCAATATTCAACTAACTCATACGCAAAATTTGAAAACAATTTATTACAAGAATACAAAAAACAAGATGTCATCATTGCAATTGGAAAACGTGCAATTGATTTTGCGGTTGCTAACCAGTTTAAAATTCTTTTTTGTACCGAAAACAATGATGTTGAATATTTAAGTAGCTTACTACCATTAATTATTCAAAAAGACATTAACCAAAATGGTTTTGCTAATCTTTATTACATTATTAACTCATCTAAAGTTAAAAATATGTACCTTAATGTTCTTCCACTTGAAAAACTTAATTTCAACCTTAACGTACAACATTACAAACTTGAAGAACAAATCAATATTAAAAAACTTAATGTTTTCCCTGATTTAAATAGTTTTGTTGAATCAGAAATTAACACTTACTTAACTTATATGACTTATACACTGCTTAGTGAATCAGCTTTAATTTATCACAAATATAAACTAGTAGCTCAAAACCAACAAATTAACGACTTAGAAAAGAAACAAAAACAACTTAAACTTCAAATGCTTCGGAGCAAACGTGAAGATGAAGTTGAACAAATGCAACTTTTAAGTAAAAAGAAAGATTTATTACATAGCGAGTAGATATGACATTAAAATTAACATCTCAACACTTTGATATTTCAACAGTTGAAATTAAAAAACTTGAAATTAATACTGACTTAAAAGATGCATGAATTGCTTTTCACAATAACTCAGTTGCTAGTTATAGACATTTATTATTAAGATTTACCAACTTAAATAATGAAGTTAAATATTTAATTTTAAATAACGCATTTATGACTAATATTAACGATGAAGTCGAAATTCGTTATATCGGTAAAATTCGTGTTTTTGTTCAAAATCCAAAACTTAAATTACAAGAACAAGAAAAAGAATTGGCTGAACTTAAATCAAAAATTAAGCTTTTAGACGCTTATTATGAATTAAATTTAAACAGCTTAGATTTAATTAAAAAATACAAATTACAAGACCAACTATACGACTTACAAGCTATTACTAACTTTTCATTAGAGGAGCAAGATGAACTTTAAAAAATCTAAAAAACTTTATTTATTAGCAGCTGCACCGCTACCTTTAATAGCTCTAAGTGCAAATGAAAATAGTAATACCGTAAGTAAAGAATTCGACGGATTTAAAGATATAGTTGATAATTTAATTAAAACTAGTTTAAGTGACTTACTCACTAAAAAAATCGATGAACTACGTGAAAAAGCTGGTCAACTACTAAGTTTTTCAAACAAAGATAATCCTAACGATCGTCAAGAGTTAGTTGATGCAGTTTATTTACAAAAAATCGCTGATTACCTTGAAAGTAATAAAGATGAAATTCTCAAAGATCCAAAAAAATTCGGACTTGAAATTGAGTTTCCACACATTATTTCACAATATAAAAGCTTAAATATTTTAAATATCACTTTTAATGGCGATACTTTTAACAACATTAAAGTCGGAAGCTCATCAAACTATGATAATCCTGATTTTATAAAATCTCAAAGCTATAGCACAATTGTAAATAGCGAAACAGCTGAAACAGTTAAAAATAAAACTGAAAGCTACTTTAGTGATCTTGGTGCTCAGTTTGAAGATATCTTTACTAACCCAGTAGATATTCCACAGCTTAGAATTACTAACGAAAAAGACGCTGCTCAAGTTTCACTGACAAATTTAAGTTTTAATGAAACTCACACAGGATTAGAAATTTCAGTTCCTGAAGGTTATACTGACTGAAATGATTACATTAAAAAACACATCTTCAAACGTTTTGCTACTTTTGATTTAGTGAAAAACTCTAACTCAGAACAACAAGAAGAAGATGATCCAATTCCACCACTCATTCAAAATGAACCAGCTACTGATTCATTTGACATTGAACGTGAAATTCAAAACGTTCCTAATTTAACACCGTTTGTTAAATATGAATACTTTGATACTTTTAGTGTTGCTAACTACGATTCATATGTTAAAGAACTCGAATCAAACGCAAAAGCCTTTAACCAAAAGTTTTTCTTTAATAACCCAGTTTTAACTAGATATCAATATGCAATTAAAAAACTAGAAAAAGATGGTGAAAACATTAAAGCGATAGTTGAAATTGCTGATCAAGTTAATTTAACTCACACACGTGAATATTCAACAGTGATTACCAAACTAGATTCAAAAAACATTACACGTAGCAAAGAAGCTGCTTACTTATTATTAAGAAAAACATTTACTAAGCTTTACTCAGCTTTAGGAATCGGTGAACAAATTAATCTTAAAAAATTAAATAATAATTCTTTATCAGTCGCTACTTTCAACTTAGTAGTAGAAGCTGTTAAAACCTTATCACTACCTGAATTTATCGAACGTGAAAACGCTTTAGTTAGCGATTATGCTGATCAAATCGATAGTTTACAAATTAGTCCAAATAGTGTTTATGGTAAAAAACTATTAAACCTATTTTTAGGTTCTTTAGAAAGAATCGACTTAAAAATTGGAACTATTACATATAACTACTTTGATTACTTAATTCAAACTTACTTTGATTTAGTGTTTAAGTTCCAAACCGAAACAAGTAATAATCAACGTGAAGTAGTTATTAAAAACAACTTTAATAAATTCGGATATGCTACTAGCATTTACCAAAACGGATTTAAAACACTTAAAAATGATTTAATTCTTGCTAAAGGACTTTTAAATAGTACTAACTTCGATATTAATGCAAAATTCAGTCATTACACAAATATTATTAGTCAAATTCAATTTATTTTAAACAACTTAAGTTATTTATCAATTAATGAAGTTTTAGATAATAAAAACGAATCACAAAAAGTCAAAAATTTCCAAGAAGCTTATAAGAATTTAGAAAACTTACAAGCAATTTCCATTCCAACGAAAAAGAAAACTATTCTAATTACTATCGGAAGTATTCTTTTAGCTTTTAGTGCTTTATTTAGTTTGATTATCGGATCAATTAATCGACTTAAAAAACAAAATAAACAAGGAATGAACAAAACTCAAATTATATTATTAGCAGTAATTTCGATTACGATTTTCTTAATCTCTGTAGTATTAATCGGATTAGGAATAGGAGGATGATAATGAAAAACCCAAAAATTAGTGCTATTTTTGACTACGTAATTGAAATTAGTGGTCAAGCAAATTATGCACAGAACCAAAGCTTCTTAGTACCTGAAACAAACACCAAATTAATGGTTATTTCAGCTACTAAGAATAAAGCTTACTGCTTAGCAGATAAAAACCTTGAAAACATCCGTACAGGAATGGAAGTAACACCATTAGCTGAAACATCAACAGTTAAAACTCCTAACAACATTTACGGAAAAATTTTAAACATTAATAATGAAATTTTATTTGGTGCAAACGAACCATTTAATAACTTCTACAAATCAGAACACAGTATTTTTAACTCAAAAAATACTTTACTTGATTATGAACCATTAACAGAACAACTTAATACTGGATATATTTTAATTGACCTTTTAATTCCAATTGGAAAAGGACAACGTGAATTAATTATTGGTGACCGTAAAACAGGTAAAACTCACATTGCTTTAAATACAATCATTAACCAAAAAGGTAAAAATGTTAAATGTATCTATGTAGCAATCGGACAACAACAAACTCAAATTGCAGCTGCATACAACTTACTTAAAGAAAACGGTGCTTTAGATTACACATTCATTATTGATGCATCTTCAAGTAACCCATATGATCAATATTTAGCACCATACATTGCAATGGCTCACGCAGAAAACATTTCAATGGAAGATGATGTATTAATCGTGTTTGATAACTTAACTAACCACGCTAACGTTGTTCGTGAGCTTGCATTATTAATCAACAAACCAGTTGGTAAAGAAGCTTTCCCTGGTGATATGTTCTATACACACTCAAGATTACTTGAAAGAAGTGGAAAATTTAAAAACAGAAAAAGCATTACAGCTTTACCAATTATTCAAACAGTTGAAAACGACATTACATCATTAGTTGCATCAAACGTTATTTCAATTACTGATGGACAAATCGTTACAAACAGCGAACTATTTGCTAGTGGTAAAATTCCAGCTATTGATGTTGAACTTTCAGTTAGCCGTATTGGTGGAAACGTACAAAAACCATATATTGCTAAAGTAGCTTCTGAAGTAGCTAAAATTTACAAAACATACAAAAGACAAATTAAACTTGCTGCTTTAAAATACGATTTAAACGCAGAAACAAATGCATTAATCAACAATGGTGCAATGATTGAAAAAATGTTTATTCAAAAAGGTGTTTCAGCATACACTGAAAAAGCAATGGTACTTACATCAAAAATCACTAGTTGAGGTATTTTAAATGGAGTAACTGATATTGCTCTTGCAATGAAATTCATCGACTTATTTATTCACAAAAACGAAATTGCACATCAAACTTTTGAAAACATTTTAAATAGCAATTTAAAAGATGAAGAACTTGCTAAAAACTTCTTTGCATTCGCTTTACAAGAGTTTGCTAAATTAAATAATCTTGATTGAAAAATTAAATTAGAAGGTGAATTTGTGCCATTCAACAAAGCTGAAATGACACAAATTTCTCAACAAGTAATGGAGGCTAAATAATGGTTGGAAAAATTACTAAAGTTTGAACTGACGTTATTGAAATTAAATTCGAAGAACACTTACCAAAAATTAACGAAGTTCTTAAAAACAAAGATGAAACAGCTTACTTATTAGTTAAAAAGATCGTTAATGAAAACACCTTATTGGCCATCATTATTAAAAGTGAAGTTGAACTTGCAATTAACGATGAAATTATTGCTACAAACCATTCATTTATGGTTCCAGTTGGAAATGCTGCTAAAGGTAATATTTTTAACGTACTTGGAAGTTCATTAAATCACGAAGGTGAAAGCTTTGAAACTGTTGAAATGGATTCAACAATCATTACAAACCAAGATTATAAATTTGAACCAGAAATTCTTGAAACAGGAATTAAAGCAATCGACTTTTTCATTCCAATCTTAAAAGGTGCTAAAATCGGTATCTTTGGTGGAGCTGGAGTTGGAAAAACAGTTTTAATGAAAGAAATGATTTTCAACCTTTCAAAAAACCAAAAACGTACATCATCAATTTTCATTGGTGCTGGTGAACGTTCACGTGAAGGAGTTGAACTTTACCACGATTTATCTAAATCAAATTTAATGAAAGATTCAGTAATGTATATCGCTCAAATGAACGAAAGTGCTGGAGCGAGAATGAGTATCGTGCCAGTTGGTATTACAGCTGCTGAATACTACCGTGATACTAACAAGGAAAATGTTTTATTATTCATCGATAACATTTTCAGATTCTTACAAGCAGGAAGTGAAACTTCAGCTTCACTTGATAAGAAAACTTCTTTTGGTGGATACCAAGCAACTTTAAACACAGATATTTCACAAGTTGAAAACAGATTATTCTCAAATGAAAACGGAGCTATTACTAGTTTCCAAACTGTTTTCTTACCAATGGATGACTTAACTGACCCTTCTGCTGTTGCGGTATTTAGTCACTTAAATGGTTCATTAGTGCTTTCACGTGATGTAGCTGCTAAAAACATTTATCCAGCTTTTGATCCACTTGAATCTGTAGCAAGTAGTGTTGATCCAAAAATCATTGGTGAAAGACATTACAATGCAATTATGGAAGTTAAGAAAGTGCTTCAAAGATATAAAGAACTTGAAGATGTTATTTTAATTCTTGGTATCGATGAACTTGATGATGAATCAAAAATCATCGTTAAAAAGACATTACAACTTCAAAACTTCTTCTCACAATACTTCTTTACTACAGAACACTTTACACATGAACCTGGTGTTTATGTCACAATCGAAGAAACAATCGATTCTGTTGAAAGAATTCTTGCTGGTGAATTTTTAGAAATTTCTCCAAGAAAATTTATGTATATTAAAACTGTAAATGATTTAATATAAATATATAAGGAGAATTATGAATTTAAAAAAGATAAAAAGAAACTTACTTACTGCCGGTATGGTAGTAAGTAGTTTATCTACTTTTGGAATTTTAGCTAGTGCTAGTTGTGATAATCAAACAGGTACTGATACACCTACTCCAACTCCAGAACCTACACCTAAACCTACCCCTAACCCAGGTGGTAAGTTTGATTTAACTGCTAACAAATTACAATACAACCAAACAGCAGCAAATAAAAAAGTAATTGAAAACTACGTTGCTGATGAAGTTAAGTATTTTAATAACCTTAAAGATCATTTAACACAAAACAAAATTGATAGTGCTGAAAAAACATATAGCAATACTCCTACTGCTGTAATTAATAAATTCGACAACCTTTCTAAATCAACCTATCAACCTTATTACTTAGATGCTCTTTTTAAAAATTACTCTTTACCAAATGAAAATAATTATTTAAACCTTAACCCTTTACTTGGTGTTCCATATGGTAAATACGATAAAGCAACACCTGGAGACCGTGGTAAAACACGTATGTTCCCTAATGAATATTACAAACAAGCTGCTTTAGAAAGTTACTCAATTATTTTTAACAACTCTAACCCATTAATTAAAAACATTAAAGGTGCAGACTTATTTGACCAAAGAAGCGAAATGGGAACTGCTTGAATTTTAGATTACCAACTTGATCCATCTGGTAAATACCCAATGAAATGATACTTAGCAACTAACTTACACGTTGCGAGTGCATTAAAAAATAAATTCACATCAGGTGATTTATATTCAAACGAACCAGAACTACAAAAAGAATTCGATCGTTTAAATCAAGCTTATTTAAATGAAAAAGAATGAAGAGATAAATATAACGCTATTGAAGCTAAAATCAAAGAAATTTCAAAAATCAAAGGTCCAAACGCACCTGAAGTAATTGAATTACAAAAACAACTATTCTACAATAACGTTCCAGGACCAGTTGGACTTGAATATGACAAAGCTGCTAAAGAATTGCAAGCAGCAGAAAATGCTGTAGTTGGTCAAACTAACTCAATTACTATTTCACACTTTAACTCAAAAACTGATTTAGATTCAAGATTTGAAACTACAGCTTTAGATCCTAATATTGACACTATTACCTTACAACCTAAACAAATTAAAATTGTTTATGCTGGAACCGACTTTTTAACCCAAAGTCCAAGTGAATATGTGAATTCAACTCAAGACTTTAGTAAAATGCAAGAAATGGCTGACTTTGCTGTCTTAGAAATTGATTTTAGTAAACAAGAATACGAACCATTCCACAACCAATACGGATTTACTAAAAGAGTTGGTTCAGGATATCAATTTAAACCAGTTGCTAGTTTAGAAGACTTAGTTAAGGAATTTACTTCAAACTTTGCTACTTTACCAGCTGACAAACAAAGTAAACCAGCTAACTTTGATATTCTTACTAAATACGAAGAATTATCAAAAGAAACTGTTCCATATACTGAAGACGGTAAAGAATACAACATTCCAAAAATTAATGTTGACTTCATTGCTGTAGGTTTCCCTAATGCCGATACAGATGATACCATTGACCGTAAAATCCTAACTGATGCTGAAAAAGAAGCATTAAAATACACTTCAAGTTTCTGAACAAATAAATCTCGTGATAATTCGAAAGGGATAACTAATTACGGTAATAGTCTGTCAAAAGCACTTGGATTTAGAAACTTTATTGATAAACCAGGAATTACAGATATTACCTTAACTTCACCACTCATTCACTCACCTGAAAACCAAGGGTTTGATTTAGGAAACTTTAAAGAAGTTAATTCACCATACCAAGGTAATTACTACATCAACTATGGACTTGGATATGTTTTAAGTAGTTGACAACCAATGAAAGGTGCTTCTGGAAGCAGTGTCCGTGATATTAATAACAATATCATTGGTATTAACTATGCTACTGCTGATGCACAAGGTCTTTCACTCCTTTCATTAGTCCAAGCTTTAAGAAGTCCAGGTGAAACATACCAAAACCAATACGGTAGATACGTATTAGGACAATATGACTTAATCTATGGTGGAGGTAAAAATCAAAGAACTTCATACCGTGATAAGTTAGCTCAAATGTATGGTTCAAATTATCAAACTAAATTATTTAAAAACGGAGCTGGCACTTTAGATCCAGAATACAAATTTAAGGATTAGAATGAATAAAATTAAAACTCTCTTTTTCTCTCTTACTTCACTTTCTATAATTCCATTATCCTTAACATCATGTTATTCGGTATCTAATTCAAACATTAACGATCAAAATAATAAAAATACGACTAGCTCTAAAGTTACTAATCTTGAAAATCAAATTGCAATTTTACGTAATAAAATAAACGAAGAACAAGAACAAATTTTAAAAACTGAAAATAGCTTAAAAAACGCTGATACAGATATTCAAAACTTAAAGACAACTCTAACTTCATCTCAATCAGAATTAAGCTCTAAAACGGCTTTATTAAGCCAAAATCAAGCTACTTTTAAAATTAAAGCTAAAGAATTACAAAATAATAAACTTGCAAGCGAATATAAAGACATTGTTTCACAAGTTATTCAAGGAAACACCAAAGTAGTTTTAGATTCAATTAAAGAAACTAGTTTTAAAACAGAAGTAGAAAATCTCATCAAATTATACAACGACACAATTGAACTAGCAAATTCCGTTCAAACCCTACAAAAACAAGTTAAAGATCTTTCAGATAAAATTGCATATCAAAGCAACTTATTACAAAATAATAAACTTTCTTTAATTAAAGATAAAAATTCTATACAAGATAAAGAAAAACAAATCGTGCTTTTACAAAATAAGATTCGTGATTTAACTAGAAATAATTAGAAGTTCCTAAGTCTCTTAGGAGCTTTTATAATTATTTTGGCATTTACTTACAAGAAACGATTAAACAAGTAAAATTTTATATATTAAAAGTAGGTGGTAAAATGAGAAGACATTTATTGCAAGATATGATAGATAAATATTGTCCTAATGGAGTGAATGAATATTTAATTTCCGAAATAGGAACAGTATCAAACGGAAAGTCTAATGCTCAAGATGAGGTTGCAAACGGTGAATTTCCACTTTATGTAAGATCTCCTAAGGTATTAAAAACAGATTATTATACTTTTGATGATGAATCAATCATTATCCCAGGTGAAGGTGGTATTGGTGAAATTTATCATTATGTTAACGGAAAATACGCAATTCATCAACGTTGCTATAGAATAAATTTTAATAATAATCCAAAAGTGAATTGCAAATACATTTTTTACTGCTTTAAACAATATTTTAAAAATTATATTCACAATATTACATTAATAGGAACAGTAAAATCAATAAGAAAACCTATGGTTGAAAAATTTTCGGTTAAATTACCACCAATTGAAATTCAAAATAAGATTGTAGAAATATTGGATATGTTGTATGAGCTTTCGCGTGAGCTTTCGCGTGAGCTTTCGCTAAGAAATGAACAGTTTAAAGCTTATAATCATTTTCTATTAACCACATATAATTGGTACAAATTTTTTGAATATGACGAAAATTCAGAGAAACAGATATGAGAAATTTCGGTTTGAGATAAGAAATTTAAAGAAGTGGAAAAATATAAACAAGAGAAAACTCATAGATATAAATACTTATCAGCTGCTGATGCTAAAGAATTAATAGATGATAGTAATGAAATTAAAATATTGGCAACTTCACCTAAAAAATGATATACATCAAAAAATAAAGTATTAGATTGATATCAAAATTTAGAAGTTGTATCAATTCCATGAGGTGGTTCCGCAAAAATACAATATTATAATGGTGAATTTGTAACAACAGATAACAGATTATGTTATTCTAAAGATCAAAATGTAATTTTAACTCAATACATCTATTATTTCTTTTTAAAGAATATAAATTATATCCAAAGCATTTATAGAGGTGGTGCATTACAACATCCAGAAATGAAAAAAGTGTTAGATATGTGAATTGATATTCCACCTATTGAATACCAGAGACTTGTAGTAGAATGTTTAAGTACAATAGAAGACTCTAGAGCTGATATTAATATCGGTTTAGAGAAAGCGATCGAACTAGAAAACAAGCGTTTTAACTACTACCTTAATGAGCTTCTTAACTTCGATAAATACTAAAAGCAAAATAAAACTTACTGCACTACACAGTAAGTTATTTTTTGTATTAAGCTTCGTTATCTCACTCAAATTGGAAACCATAAATAGAAACAGTATCACCTTGTTGAATACCACGACGTACAAGTTCTTCTCAAACACCGATTTTCTTAAGAATGTTATTAAATCTAAGAAGGTTATCGTAACTGTTAATTGGAATTCTGTGGTAAAGTTCTTCAACTTTTTTACCAGTAACTTCAAAGTAACCTTTGTATGGAGAGAAGATTTCATAATCAGGTTCAAACTCAATTACTTTCATCTCTTCTTCTTCATTTTCAATTGGGTTTAAAGCTGATTCTTTAACTAATTTTAAAAGTTCAGCTTTAACTGGTTTAAGGTTTTCTTGGAAAATAGCTGAAATAGGAATAACTTTTACATCTGGGTAAGCAGCTTTAAATTTTGCTAAATGCTCTTCAAACGCATCCATATCAGATTTATTAGCAATAACTATTTGTGGCTTAGTTTCAAGTTTAAGGTTGTAACTTCTAAGTTCTTCGTTAATTACTTCATAATCAGCAATTGGGTCTTTTTCTTCAGATCCAAAGTCAATAATATGAACAATTACTCTACAACGTTCAATGTGTTTTAAGAATTGAATTCCTAAACCCTTTCCTAAAGATGCACCTTTAATTAACCCAGGAAGGTCAGCAACAGTGAATGAATCACCTTCGTATTCAACCATTCCAAGTTGTGGTACTAAAGTAGTGAATTCATAATCTGCAACTTTAGCTTTAGCATTTGAAATAACATTTAAGAAAGTACTTTTACCAGCAGATGGTTTACCTACTAAACCAACATCACTAAGGATTTTAAGTACAATATGTGCTTCAAATTTTTCACCTGGCATTCCGTTTTCACAAATTCTTGGAGCTGTGTTTTTGGCAGTTTTAAATTTAGTGTTTCCACGTCCACCTTTTCCACCTTTTGCAATTAAATATGGAACGTTAGCTTCAATTACGTCAGCAACTAATTTTTTACCATTGTAAACTAAAGTACCAACTGGAACCTTAATATATGTGTCTTTTGCATTTGCTCCATAAAGGTTTTTTGGACCGCCTTTAACTCCGTCTTCAGCAACAATGTGTTTGCTTTTGTAAAAACTAAGTAAGGTGTTTTTTCCGTGGTCACCTACAAAGTAGATATTTCCACCACGACCACCGTCTCCACCATCTGGTCCACCTTTATCAACGTGTGCTTCTCTACGGAATGAAACCATTCCGTCTCCACCACGACCTGCTTGTACTAGGATTTTAACTTCATCTACGAATTTAGCCATATTGTACCTCCTTAATATAATAAATAAATATTACCATAATATTGGTAAAAGTCTGTTTTTAAGTGCTTAAAACAGTGCTTTTTATTGTTTGTGTTGAGTTTTTGTTGTTTTGTAATAACGTTTATTTTTCTTTGGTTTGTTTTGTTGTTTTTGAGGTTGAGTTTTTGGTAAAGTTGCAACCTTTTTTTCTTCACGTAATTGATTTTTAATTGTTTCAAGTTTTTGAATTTTTTCATCTTGTTCAACAATTAAATGAGCGATAGTTTTGTTTTTAGGTGCAGCATCTAATTTTTTAATTAAATATTGTGTACGTTTAATATCTTTAAAAAGATGCACTTTTGTTTTTTGATCGGTTCTTCAGCTTTGAGCTACTTGATTTTTATGATTGAGTGCCATTTTAAGTTTTTGTTGATAACGATTGATAGGAAGTTCAAGATGCTCTTCAGCTTCTATGTGTTGACCAATTAATGATATAAATTGATATTCACGTTGGATGTCACTGGTTACTTCACGAATTTTTTGGTTTAGTTCATCAAGAACATCTAAAGCTTGATTTGCTAATTTTGAATTACGAATGATGTATTCAAGATTACATACATCGTTTTTATTGTAATTATGTAAAGTTTCGTTAATTAAAAGGTATTGATCGTGTGAAAGTTGTTTTTTGATTTCGTAAAAGTTATTTTGGTATCCAAACATTAAGTATCCTAAGTATGATGCAATTAATCCAGTTTTTGTTTCTTTTGCTAAATTAACATTAAAACGTGTTTTAACATCTAAATCTCTAACACGAGCAAAGAAATCAACTGTTTCACCATTTTTCATAATACGTACTACATCATCAAGTGCAACAGTAGTACTGTTAATAGGTAAGGTTGGAATTTTAAAGTATTTTTGTGTGATTTTATTTTCAAGTCCAGGGTTTCATCCATAAAAGACAACTGTTTCTGCTGAAATCTTTTGTTCTGGTCCGATAAATTCACTTACTGCTTGCTGTAATGCTATTTGCAGTAATTTTTCATAATTACGGTAGTGAAACTCTGATAAGTTAATAAAGTAAGTTTTGGTAATAAAATCTCGATTTTTTGTATTTAGTACTTTACCAATTGTGAAGCAATATACAACTTCAGTAGCAACTTTTTTAGGATAACCACGGAAGAAGTTAGGTGTGATTGCTTCAAAATCAATTAGTAAGTAATTAATTTTTTGTTTGCTTTTCATATACTTTCCTTTTAGTTTTGCAAATCAACTTTAATAAAAATCCAATTCCAATTGGAAGTACAACACCAACTAAAACAATTAAAAGGTTAAAAACTACTTTTAAAGCAATTTTGTCTCCATGATAAAAGAGTGGAAATTCAAAGTTTAAGAATGGGTAAATCGTAAGTCCAGCTTCATCTTGTAATTTTCAAAGCGGAATACTTGGAGTTAATTTGCGAAGTTCTTTAACAGCTGGATTACCAATAAAGAAAATAGTCATTGCAAAAAAGTAGTACATAAACATCGGAATAATTGATAATAATATTCAACGTTTTGTATATTCTAATTTTTGACGGTTAAAAAATACCATAACTAAAGCAATAACTGGATTAATAAAGTGTGTATTAACTGATGCAATTACCCGACCAGTATTATATTGTCCAGCTAAAAATAATCCAGGAAAAATTAAACTTCAAAAAATTAAAAAGGTTACAGAAATATAAATTGAACTTCAAGTTACTAAGCGATTAATTCATTTAGTTTCATAAAAACAAGCAAATAAAACTAATGCAATTCCGACTGTAAAGTTACTTAAATAAGTAAATGTTCATGAACGATGTCAAAGTTTAGCTTTCACATTAAATAGTAAATGATCATTTAATAATTCTGTTAAATTATTATTTTCTGGTTGTTTTAGTAAACTGTTTTGAATTTCCTTTGAGTCTTCAACTCAAGATAGTAAAAAACTAATTAATAAAATAATTAAAAAGCTCAGTCCAGCTATCAGTGTAGCTTTCCTAACTTTATTTAATTTGTATCAAAAATTAATCATATTCTCCTATCATAATAATTTTATTCCTTATTATAAAACGTTTTAAAAAAGAGTAGCAAAAGCTGACTCTTTTAAAAAATGTATTGTGATTCTGGTACGTCAGTTACTCTTTGTAATAACCCACGGTAATTAAATTCTTGTTTGGTTTTATAGTTATAAAGTCGATTTTCTTTAAATGTGTCATAGACAATCACATAAAGATAATCATCAACCGAAATAAAGTTTTGTATTTGGTTACCTTGCACTCTTAAAATTCATCTTAATTTGAATTTTGACATTTTTGTTGCATTTCCAAGTGCACCTAAATCCACTAAACTTCTAAAAGTAAGTGGTAAATAAGTATTTTCTTCATCTTGTATATAAATTTGATCACCAAAAACAAATCTTGGAGCATCTTTTGAAGATTTAATATTTTTTAATAAGGCTTGTAATTTTTTCTCAACTTTTATTACTTTTCAAGTTGGAAGTAAAATAAAGGCAATTAAATTAAAAAATAATCCAAACCCAAAAAACGCAACTCCAATGTATGTTAATGTATCACCACGATAACTATAAATTTCACTTGTAACATCTGTGTTACTATATATAACAGCTATAATCGCTGCTTGTGCAATTAAAATTCAAAGTGAAAAGATTTGGAAAAAGTACACTAATTTATAATTCGCAAATCTTTTCTTAAAAATTTCCATAAAAACAGTTGATAAAACCATTTTTTCAGCAACTGCTTGTTCTAAAAATGGAATTTTTCATTCAGCTGTTTTCATCATTCGTCTTTTATAACTTGAATATCCTCAACCCAAACTAGTTGCAGGCATAGCAACAATTAAGAAGATAAGCATTCCATAACTTGAGTCCATTGTTTTCTCCTAGTTTAAAAAAGAGTTTCCGTAGAAACTCATTTTTAAAATTATTATGCTAATTGTACATCAAGAATTTGAATTGTAAATTTCTTAGGCGCTTCAACTTCAACCACATCACCAGGTTTGTGTCCTAACATAGCAACTGCTAAAGGACTTTTGTTTGAAATTTTTCCTTCGAATGGGTTAGAGTCGTGAGTACCCATGATACTTACTGTTACTTCTTCATTTGTTTCTAAGTTTTTGAATGTAACAGAAGCACCAATTCCAACTGTTCCTGCATTAGTGTTTTCAATTAAAACAGCTTGGTCGATGATTTTTTCAAGTTCAGCAATACGACCTTCAACGGCTGCTTGCTTATCTCTAGCTGCATCATACTCAGCGTTTTCACTAAGGTCCCCTTGTGCTCTAGCTTCTTTTAAGGCAGCTTGCACAGCTGGACGTTCAACACTAACTAAATGTTCATATTCTTTTTTATATTTATCTAATGTTTCTTGGGAAACATAAATTTTATCGTTATCTTGTAAATTTGACATACAACTCCTTAAGGTTTTTTATTTACTTGTATTTTACTATAAATTAATTATTCTTTGACAATAAATAGAAACTTAGTACCAAAGTAACTAGCATCGAATTTTATTTTTGAATATTTTAAATGAGTAATTAATAAATTAAGCTCTTTTTTAGGAAAATTGTTCATTTTAATTGCAATCATTCCTTTAGGGTTAAGCTTACTATATAAACCATCAAAAATATCATTTAAATTTTGTTTAGTGCTAAAAATAGCAATGAAATCTAATGATTGATTATCATATCCTTTAATTGGAAGATGAAAATCATTTGGATTATCAATTTGACTTTGAGAAAATTTTGGATAGTCAAATTCCTTAACATCATAGTAAATTGGATTTTTAGTTTTAATGCTTACACAAGCAAATGGATATAAGTCATTGCTTGAAAGCACCAAAACATCTTGATAATCATTTTGGTAAACGGTATTAATTGTTCCTTCGACATCATAGTCATTTTCTTTTGAACCGTAGTATTTTTTAAGGTTTTGTGGAAGAATACCTGTATCAGTTCTGAGTGATTCAATTTTGATTTTCGCTTCTCTAACTGCTTCATTTTCGAATTTACGTCTAGTTTTACGAGCTCAAAATCAGATTCCAAAGTAAACAACTAAAGCAAGAATAACAATAACTATTGCTGAAATAGTTAAAGCTAAACTAGTAGTTTTTGAAAGTGTTGGTTCACTTTTTTCGAGCAAATTATGAATTTGTGTAACCATTATTTACCTCATCTATCACGGTAGTACTCTAAATAATCTTGCAGAATAATTTGTGCTGCTAATTTATCTTTATGTTGTTTTCTCTTTTGACGAGTTAAACCAGCATTAATCATAACTTCAGTAACTCTTTTGGTTGAATATTGTTCATTTACTAAAAGCACAGGAAGTTTAATTTCATTTTCAATCCGAGTTTTAAAAGCTTCAACCATTAAGGTGCGTTCACTTTTTTCACCAGAGATTTTAAGTGGATATCCAAGCACTATTCCATCGATTTTATTACGATATTCATTTAGATAGTCTTGAATTCTTTTGATTACCGCATCAAAATCATTTTCTGCAATCATAAAGTTTTCAAGTCCTGTTGCAATAATTTCTGATTCATCAGTAATTGCAAATCCACAAGACTTAGTTCCTAAATCAAGTCCTAATTTACGCATTATAAATTACTTTCAACAACGTTTAATAAATCAGTAGGTTGAATTGCAACTTTACCCATACTTAAAATTGCATTTCCTCCACCTTTACCATTTAATTCTTTAAATAGTTTTTGAGCAAGTTCGTTTGAGTTAACAACTTTTGAAGCAACTACTAACATAGGGTTTGCATCATTTGAAACTAAAACGATAACTGCATCTTGGTATTTTTCTCTTAATGTTGAAGCAACAGTTTTTAAGTGTTGTTTTGTAAGTTCGTTATTAACGTATACTTTAACACCATTAACATCTTTAAATTCAACATTATCGTAGTCAAATTCAAATTCGCTTGTTAAACGTTTGTTAATTTGTTTGTTGTCTTCTTTAATTTGTTCTAAAGCAGCTTTAAGGTAATCAATTGCTGCTTCTAAATCTGTAGGAATTTCTAACTCAAAAGTATATTTTGGATCTAATTTTTCATTCTTTTCAATTGCACGGTTAACTTCATTAATTAAGTTATCTACTTCAGCTTCTAAGTATTCATTAACTAAAACATTTGAAGAAATAGCACGTACACGGTATACTCCAGCGGCTTTCTTTTCTACTCCTGTAATTTTGAAGTTTTCAAGTTTAGCTGTGTTTGAAAGGTGTGTTCCACCACATAAGTCAGCTGTAATTCCATCAAATTGTACGATACGTACATTTTTTGGATCCATATATTCAGCTTCTTCAAGTGTCATGATTGCACCGATTTCTTTAGCTTGTTCTGTAGTCATATTTAAGTATGCACGTGTTGCATCTTTTTTGATGTATTCACGAACAAGGTTTTCAACCGCTTTAATTTGTTCATCAGTAGGACGTGTATCAGCTGGTAAGTCAAATGTAAGACGTTCTTCGTTGTTATCTGAACCTAATTGTTTAATTTGTGGTCCAAGTACTGTTCTTAAAGCACAGAACATTAAGTGAGTTCCTGAGTGGTTTCTTTCAAGTCCTAAACGAATATCTTCATCAACAAAGCATTCTACTGGTTCATTAGCAACAATTTTACCTTCAACTTTGTGGATGTGGTTTCCAAATTTATCTTTAAAAACATCTAAAATTTGAATTTTATTATTTCCTTGTTTAATGTACCCTCTATCGTGTTTTTGTCCACCACTTGTTGCATAGAAAGGAGTTTCTTTAAGTACTACATATGAGATTCCATTAGCTGAAGCTACTTGGTTTTCAGTATCTAATAAGTAAAGGATTTCTGTGTGATTATGTGTTGTTTCGTATCCAACAAATTTATCAACTTTTTCTTTAAGGATTGTAAGTGAGTTAATAACTTTATCCATTCCTGAAAGTTTTGAGTTTCTTGAAGCTTCTGCGTGTTTTTCTTTTGCGGCTTCAAATCCTTCGTAATCAATTTCAATTCCTTGTTGTGCAAGAATTTCACTAGTTAATTCAATAGGGAATCCGTATGTTTCAAATAATTTGAAAGCAACATCTCCAGGGAATACTTTATCGTTTTCGTTTAAGTATGAGTTTAAGATTTCTTTACCGTTTTCAATTGTTTTTCCAAAGCTTAATTCTTCATCTTTAATGATTTTTGCAATTGGTTCTACATCATATTCAAATGGTAAAGTATCTTTAACAACTTGAACTAATTTGTATAAGAACGGATCGAAAATATTAAGTTGCATTGCTTTATAAACACTACGACGGATTAATCTTCTTAAAATGTATCCACGTCCTACGTTTGAAGGTTTAGCACCATCAGCAATAGCATTTACAACAGTACGCATATGGTCAGCAATAACTTTGAAGCATGAGTTAATTTCTGTTTGTTCTGGATCATTAACAAAGTAGTTTTCAATTACATATCTTTTATCTGTGAATTTTTCAATTTCGTGAATGATTGGTAAGAATAAGTCAGTATCAAAGTTTGTAGGTGCATCTTGTAAAATTGAAACAATTCTTTCAAGTCCAGCCCCAGTATCGATGTTCTTTTGTTTAAGTTCTGTATATTCACCTTCACCATTTGAGTTATAGGTTGAGAAAACAATGTTTCAAATTTCGATGTATCTATCATTTTCGATATCTTTTTGCAATAACTCAATTCCACGACTGTCATATTTTTCACCACGATCAAAGAAAATTTCTGTGTTAGGTCCACAAGGTCCGCTTCCAACTTCTCAGAAGTTTGTGTCTTTTGAACCAGGAATCATGTGATCTTCAGGAACACCATGAGACATTCATAATTCTTTTGTTTCTAAATCTTCAAAGTAGTATGTAAAGTAAAGTCTGCTTTTATCAAGTTTTAATACTTCTGTTAAATATTCATATGCAAATGCGATTGCTTCTTTTTTAAAGTAGTCTCCGATTGAGAAGTTTCCTAACATTTCAAAGAATGTATGGTGTCTTGCTGTAACTCCAACGTTTTCAATATCGTTAGTACGAATTGCTTTTTGTGAGTTTGTTAATCTACGTGCAGGCGGTATTTTTTTACCTGAAAAATAATCTTTAAGTGTTGCAACCCCAGAGTTAATTCATAATAATGAAGGGTCATTATGTGGAACTAAACTTTTAGTAGGAACAATTAAGTGTTGTTTACTTTCGAAAAACTTTAATCAGCTTTCTCTAATTTCTTTTGAGTTCATATTTCTCCTTAAATGTAATCTAGCTTTTTATCATCAAAATAAATTTCTTCAATTACCGCTCCACCAATGCATTTGTCTCCATCATAAAGCACAACTTGTTGTCCTGGTGTAACTGCTTGAGCTTTTTGTGGATAGAAAATTCTAATATGGTTATTTGGTAAGAGTTCAATAGATACTTTCATATCTTGTTGACGGTATCTGAATTTAGCAGTTAAATTATTTGCATCATAATCTGTATTATTGAAATTTAAATTACTTGCAATTAAATTATTTGATTCAAGATAATCCATTCTTGAATTAGGTGCAACATATAAAATATTTTGTTTAACATCATGACCACAAACATAATATGGTTCAGACATTCCACCTAAATTAAGTCCTTTACGTTGTCCAATTGTGTAATAGAAACATCCAACATGTCTACCAACCACTTTATTAGTAGTAATATCAATAATATCACCATCTTGTGCTGGAATATAGTTTTGTAAAAACTGTCCGAAGTTTCTTTCACCAATAAAACAAATTCCTGTTGAATCTTTTTTATTTGCAGTAATCAAATCTAATTGCTCTGCTATCTTTCTAATTTCTGGTTTTTCTAAATCAGCAAGAGGCATAATTACACGTGAAAGTTGTTCATGTGTAAGTTGAGCAAGGAAATAAGTTTGGTCTTTATTTTGATCTTTTGCACGATATAAATGGCCGTTTTCAACTTTAGCATAATGACCCATTGCGATGTAGTCAGCTTTTAATTCGTTAAAAGCATAATTTGCAAAAGCATTAAACTTAATATATTTGTTGCATAAAATATCAGGGTTTGGTGTTCTTCCTTTTTTGTATTCTTCAATAAAGTTTTCAAACACGTTATCTCAGTATTCTTTAACGAAATCAACACGATGCAGCTTAATTCCAAGTTTGTTAGCAACTGCTAAAGCATCTTGGTAATCTTGTTCTTGTGGACAAATATCTTGAGAAATGCTTTCGTTTCCTAAAATGTCATTGTTAACAATTGAATCTCAATTACGCATAAACAATCCTTCAACTTCATATCCTTGTTGTTGGAGTAAGTATGCTGCAACTGATGAATCAACACCACCAGACATTCCGATAATAACTTTTTTGCTCATTTTACCTCCTATTTTTGATTGATATAATAAGTTTCTTAATTATATAGTTTTTAGCTTTCTATATATCACATTTATTATAAAAAAGTAAACTTTTTTCAGAAAAAATATCATTATATAAACTAAATCATTTTTATCCTGAGTTTCCGAGTTGGAAGCTCAATTTTTTATTCTAATTTTTTCTATTATTTACTATGTAAATAATAGGTAACACTTAATTTTCTTATTTTTTTACTTGTATTACTTGTATAAAATGATATAATGAAAATATGGAAAAATTCATTGTCATCAAACATAAAAGAAAAGATCATACATATGTTTCGGTAGCAGTTTCAAACGGTTACGGAAAAGGTTATAGTAATCAAGTAGGAATTGGTAGGTTGGAAAAGTTAATGGAAATTGTTTCTGACCCAATTAGTGTTCTCAAAAAAGAAGCAGAAAAAATCCCTACTACTGAAAGCAAGGAAAAAGTTAAAGAAATTTTACTGAAATCATTAAATAGTCAAACCGTAGAAACAAAAACAGTTAAATATGGTGTTGAAACTATTTATAAAGTAATTGATAGTATGAATTTATTTTCAAACATTCAAAAATCTAAACATAAAGATTTAGATAAATTGTTGAAATACACAATTACTTCACGTATTTTAGACCCTACAAGTATGATCGGAATTTTTCAAAATAAACATAAATTTGTAGAAACTCCAGATGTTAAGAAAACGTCATTTTACGGTTTATTAGATTATATTTTCGACAAAAAAGATCAATTATTAATTAATTTAAACCAAAGAATAGGTGAATTAACAAATAGAAATGTGAATTTATTTTTCTTTGATTCAACCACAACTTACTTTGAAAGTTTTGTAAGAGATGGTTTAAGATATCCTGGTTATTCAAAAGATGGAAAATTTAAAGAAGATCAAGTTGTGATCGGAATGGCGACTGATATTAATGGAATACCAATACATTTTAAAGTATTCAAGGGTTCTACTGCAGATTGCAAAACAATGATACCTTTTATGTTGGAAATAATGTCAATTTACAAAATTCAAAATGTCACAATTATTGCTGATAAAGGTATGAGTATCAACTCTAATATTTGTTTTTTAGAGCAACATAAAATTAACTATATTATTTCTTATAGACTAAAAACAAGTAGTAAAAAGTTTAAGGAATATGTTTTGGATGAAAGTGATTACATCGAAAAAAATAATATTAAATTTAAAGAAATGACATATGCTTCGCTTTTTAAAAGTAAAAGACCTAACGGTGAAGTTAGAAAAAGAATTATTACTTTCAGCGAAAGTCGTGCAGCAAAAGATAGAGAAGATAGAAAAACTTTAATAAACAATTTTAACAAAAGAAAAAATAAAGATGGTTATGTTAATGCAAATGACTTAACCGGTTCTAAAAAGTGTCGTTTTTTCAAACAAATTGGTGAATCTTACTATGAGTTAGATGTAGAAAAAATTCAAGAAGATGAAAAATATGACGGTTATTACATTTACGAGACAAATAGATTTGATTTATCTCCGTTTGAAATAATTGATATTTACAGTCAACAATGACAAATAGAAGAAAACTTTAGAACATTGAAAACAGCTTTAGAAGTTAGACCAATGTATGTGTGAAAAGATGAACACATCATCGCACATTTTACATTATGCTTTATGTCGTTAGTTATTTTAAAATACTCACTTTATTTAGTAAATTCAACTTTGGAAAATAGTGGAGTTTTATATGAACATTACACAAACAAAAGATTTATTGAAGCTATTGTTTCAGCTGAATATTTTGTTAAGTATATAAACTCAAAAGAAGTAGAAAAAACTTTCATTGAAAATGAAGATAATAAAAAACAAGTACAAGATTACAAAACAATATCAAATATTGTAAATGCAATTTTGTACAAGTAATTTTATTTTAGGTTTACGAATACACCTATTTTTTAGGTGTATTTATTTTTACCTAGTTACAACTCGGAAACCCAGGAACTAAATCATTTTTATGACAATAATTAAAAATAAAATAGTGGACACAATAACGAATCCACTACTTTATTTTGTATTTATAAAATAAAAGTCTATTATATTTTTTATATCTAAAATTTTCTGTTTGTTGTGTTTTTCGAAATTAATTTTATCTTTCAATAAATTTGGTATTTCTTTATTTAAAAAGATATACACATCATATAAAGTTATTAATATTTCAAAATCTAGATAATCTTTTTGTAAAGACAATTCATTTAATAATGAATTAATATCAATTGGTTTAATTTCAATATCTAAATCTGGATTTAGGTATTTCGACAAACAACAAGAAAATAGATAATCTAACTGAGATGTTAAAGGTAATTGTTTTAACTTTTTCAAATCTAATTCATCAATAATTCTTTTTAAAAAAATATCTAAATCATAACTTCTATAATTTTTATTGTAAAACTGTGTTTTTAAAACGTATTTTATATCTCTGAGTAAAAGCGTTACATCATCGTAATTTTTAAAACTATGCACTAAATTAGAAATAGAATTTCTCATCTCTACAATATTCACTCCACTAAATAATGATGCGTAAAACATGTATGTTGCATTTGTTTTCTCATATATTTTGGAATTATTAGAAATTGCCTTAAAATACTCATTTTTGAGTTGACTATCTAATTCTTTTCAAAAAGTCGCAAATCATTGAGAATGATATTCTGCACTAATTAATTTCAAAAACAAATTTTCATCAATATTCTCTGGTTTTTTAAGAAAAATCTCAAACTCACTTGTATCTACATTCAAATTATTTAATTTTTCATATATAAAATACATAAAATCTATCTCTGCAATACTTAATTCTCTTAACTGTTTATTGAACTTAGAATAATTAAGATCTTGAAATATTTTTGTTTTTCAATTCTGAATTTTTTCTACATTTTCTTTTTTGATATTGTTATCATCTATTAATGACAAGGCGTAAAAAGAAGTATCTTCTAAAACACGATTTTTTGAATTGTTAAAAGTATAATAAAAATTTATTAAATAATAATCATTCTTATATTTTCTAAAAAGATCAATAAAATCTGATTTTTTTAAAGCATATAGAATATCAGTTGTTATTCTATAATCTAGGTCAGTGATTATATTTTTCTCTTTTCTAAAGAAACCTAATGATGAATCATAGTGAGAATCTAACAATCCTTCTAAAATGTTATTTATACTAGCATTTGTTTCTTTATAATTAGATAACATTTTGATTATTTGTGGCATTTCATAAAAATCATAATTTTCTAATTCTGCTTTTAAAAATTGATTATTAATTTTTTTTGCATTCTCGAAATCTTTCGATTCGTATAATAATAAAGAAAAAGATGCTAATGTATCTAAATCATTAGTTAAAGAAAATTCAATAAATCTTTTTGTTGTATGACTATAATTTAATTCTTTATATTTAACATAATCATTTTTGTTATATTCAGTTACTTGTTGTAACATATAAGGAGTCTTTTTTAATTTATTTGGAATATTAATTCTCTTACTTACATTATTTTTCGAAAGAACTAAGTATGTAGAAACTGAAGCTGTTAGGATAGTAAGAGCACCAAGAATAGAACCATAAATTCATTTTTTTCGTATTTTATTCATTTGATATAGATTATATAGAAAGGCTTTGCTGAATTTATCTATTTTAATAATATATTAATAAAAATATGTAAAAATTACCATATGCTAATTCAGTAGAAAAATTCAAAAACTAACTATTAATTTTATGCAAAAAGCACAAAAAAATCACCAGAAGGTGATTTCGGACAATTTAATGAAATGGTGCGAACGAATGGACTTGAACCATCGACCTCACGATTATCAGTCGTGTGCTCTAACCAGCTGAGCTACGCTCGCATATGTAAGTCTATTATACTATATTTAGTATAATAGACAAGAAAATTATTAAAATAAATTAACGTTTTGAGAATTGTCTTGCACGACGTGCAGCACGAAGACCTGGTTTTTTACGTTCTTTAGCTCTTGCATCTCTTGTTAACATACCAGCAGCTTTTAAAGCAGCACGGTAGTCAGCACTAGCTTCAAGTAAAGCACGAGCAATACCTAATCTAATAGCTCCAGCTTGTCCACTTAATCCACCACCAACAACATTAACTGAAACGTCGAATTGTCCAACTGTTTCTGTTAATACAAATGGTTGGTTTGCATCTTTAAGGTAAATATCTGATGTTAAATAGTCACGTGCATCACGATTGTTGATTAAGAATTTTCCTGTACCTTGTGTTAATCTAACACGTGCTACAGATGATTTTCTTCTTCCTAAACCACGGTATAATACTTGTTCTGCCATATTATTTAACCTCTAATCTTTCTGGATTTTGTGCTTCGTGTTTGTGTTCTGGGCCTGCGTAAACAAATAAGTTACGACGTTGTTTGTTTCCAAGTTTTGTGTGAGGAATCATTCCGCTAACAGCTTTTTCGATTAAAGCTGTAGGTCTTTTAGCTCTTAATTTAGCAGCTGTAATACTTTTTAATCCACCAGGGAACCCTGAGTGTGAATAGTAAACTTTGTTTTCTTCTTTTTTAGCTGTTAAAATAACTTTTTCAGCGTTAATGATGATAACATTGTCACCCATATCTGAGTTAGGTGTAAAAGTAGGTTTGTGTTTTCCTCTAAGAACAGAAGCTACATAAGCAGCTAAACGCCCTAAAACTTGTCCTTCTGCGTCGATAACGTATCATTTTTTGTCAGCAGTTTGATTGTTAATAATTGTAGTTTGTCTCACAATATCCTCCTACGTTAATTTTATGTAAATGTATCTGGTTTTTAAATTGCTTTATTATTATAACACACAACGTATTTTTAAATAATAATTCACTAATTTATTTTTTTAGCAATTTTAGACTATCAAATTACTATATATATAATATAGAAAAGTTTCAAAAAATGCAATATTTTTTTGGTTTTGTTTTATGAATTATTATTTATTTTGTCCACCTGTTTTATTAAAAAAATAATATCATATTAATGCTAGATATTTCTAGCATAATTTAATTTGGTTTTCTATGTTATCAAGAGAACTAGAGAACCTTTCAAGAACACTTTGAATTTTAAAGAGAATTTCGTCAGGGAGTTCTCTTTTCTTTTGCAACAGTTCTTTAACTTTATGTAAAAATTTATGGAACTCTCTCGTTTTCTTAATTTCATTTGAAAGAACATGAACTAAAGGAATATTAATATCTAAATTTTTAGCTAGTGATCATAATTCTTGTTCACTTAATTGTTTTCCGTTTGGTATTCTTGCATCAAACTTTTGACCTTTTATTAAAAATCAAATTTTTTGATTTATATCAGTAACCAATGTTGCTTCGACACTACTTCTGATATAAATTCTTTTCCCTTCTTTATCAAAAGGTGCGTAATAATTACCGTTCATTTTAAAAACACCAGATGTAATTTTTCTTTTAATTTCTATTAAAAAATCAGGATTATCATCAAATAACTTTCCTTTTTCAAAAACATTTGATTTTGATATGTTGTTTTTATTGAATTTATTATTGTAAAAATCTACAATAAATTCTCAATTATCATTTAATGACTTAATAGAATTTATTTGATTTTCGTAAAAAAATAAAGGATAGTTCATTTGTGCTGTTAGAAAAGAACGCTCAACATTAGGTTTGAACGTTGGATTGCTTGAAGTTAATAACTTAATACCTCTTTTATTTAAAGCTTTTTCAAAATTTGTCATTGTTTCACCATTGATTCAAAAATTTCTTCTTCTATCTGTTGAAATATTTTGTGGAAAACCATATTTTTTAAAAACTTTATCTAGTAGTCTTTGATATCCTATTGCAGTTTCGGTTTTTTCACAATGAATAGCTAATAATTTACCAGTTGCAGAATTTACTGCGTGAAATAAAGACACAGTTTCGTTATTTCAAAACACTTCGATACAAGCATCTAATTCAATAAATTCTCCAAATTTTCTATTTTCCTTAATATTTAAATATTGTCTCTTTTCTATTTTTTCATCTGTTTGATTTATGTGCTCGATAATTTTGGTTAATCTGTTGATTTCTGTTTTTGTTAGTTTTGACACTTCTTGTTTTAATTTGTTTTGAAGTAATTTCTTTGCATATCTTTTAGTTTTCTTATGAGAAAAAGAATTAGCAAACCCATTTTTACGTAAAAGCTTTTTAAAATGAGATTTTGAATAGAACTGTCTTTCGCTTAAATTTAATCTGTCTACGAAATCACTTACTGTAATATCTGAAAAAGTAGAATTTTGATGCGGAAAAATAGCAGTCTTGATTTGGTTATATTTGTCGACTGCGTTGTTATAAATTTCTTGGGTTATTCCGCAATTTTCTTTTGTCTTAAATCTATTTCCGTGAACAAAAGAATAAAAGATTTCTTTAGTTTCTTTCTTGATTAAAATATCCTTTTTAATTCTTTGTATTGTTTTAGTTGAAACATTAAGCATTGTTGCAAGTTTTTGATTTGATAATTCAAAGTATCTACCTATCATTTCGTATTTATGCATTCTTTGTACTTCATACGCTGTTCTAGTTTCTATTTTCATAAGAAAACCACCTTTCAAGACACTAATACAATTATAGTTTTAGTATCTATCCAGGTGGACAAATTAATTAATAATTAACAAAAGTTTCAAAAAATGCAATATTTTTTTGGTTTTGTTTATAATTCATAAACTATGAAGCAGAATAAAAATATAAAAAGTACTTTTTCTTGAGAAATAAAACGTGAAATTTTGAATAATACATCAACCAAAAATGAAATAAATGCTTTTATTAATGGATTAATTTATTCTAATGCACTTTATCTCGATGATACATATGAATTGCAAATTAAGAACCCATATATTTTGGATAAAATTTACAACAAATTAACAAAAGCTCACATTCCTTTTGAAATTGAAAAACGCGCTAAAACTAAATTTAAAATTCTAAAAAAAGATTTTAAGTTAAGTAATAATTTAGATTACAAGGATTATTTAACTTTCTTTTTTGCTGGTGTTTTTTGTGGTAGTGGAAATATATCATCAAAAGTTTCCACATCATATCATTTAGAAATTTCTTCACATTATCAAAATAATATTTTACAAATTATGAACAAGCTAAATGAATATGACTTTAATTTTCAATATTTCCAACGTAATAATAAACATATAATTTATGTCAAAAAACAAGAAAAAGTATTAGATTTTTTATCTGCTATCGGAGCTAAAAAAGCTTGATTTAAATTACAAAATTGAAGAATCCAAAAGGATTTTGAAAACGTTTCAAACAGGATTAATAATATTGATATCAGTAATATTCAAAAAATTGCAAAAAGTTCATTAAAACATATTGAAAATATTAATTATGTTTTTGAACATAATCTTGAAGGATACTTTGATGAAAATCAGTTAGTCTTTTTTAATTTAAAAATCGAAAATAAATGGGCTTCAATGAGCGAATTATCTGAAATGTTAGAAATTGAACATAATATTACTATTTCTAAAAGTGGTCTCAATCACTGATTAAGAAAACTTAATACTGTGGTTGAAGAGCACAAAAAAGAGCAAGCTTAATTACTTACTCTTTGAAAGTTTTACTACTTGATCAAAATGTTCAAGTTGTTCTTTACTAAAGTGATGAGACACAAACAATAAGGTCTTATCACTTTTTATTAATTTATTAAAAATATCAATTCTATTTTCTTTATCAAGGTTGCTTAGTGCCTCATCTAAAATGTAAAAATCTTTATCTTGGAAAAATGCACTTGCAAGTAATAATCTTTGGTATTGTCCTGTTGATAAACTATCAACTGTATCTTTAATTTCAAAATCAATATTAAACATTTCTTTTAATTCTTTAATTTTTTGAGTTTCTTCTTTAGTTTCTAAATTTGAAATTAATTCATTTAAATTGTTTGAAATTAGGAGCTTGCTATTTGGATCGATGAATCCAAAGTTTAAACTTAAATCAGTGTCGTTTTGATAAATGTTATTATTAAACGCTACTTGACCATAACTTACATTTTCTAAGTTAAGTAATAACTTAATTAATGAACTTTTACCAGCACCAGATTCACCTTGTAAACAAACTTTTTCACCTTGTTTAATTACAAGGTTTTTATTTTTAAATAAAAATGTTTCATCGTAACCAAAATCCACATTTTCTAATTTTAAAGTATCAAATTTTTCTTTTGGTAACACATTTTTATAGATTAATTGTACAAAGAAATCGGTGAATTTTGTTTTAAGATTTCTAAGCACTCCGAATCCTTCAACTATTGATGTAAATCAATTCATATCACTTGCAAATGTCTCATAGTGTAAAAATACTAAAATAACAAGTCCGATTTCAATATAACCATATGTAAATAAAGCTAGAGCAGAACCAAAAACAATAAATTTAAAAAATCAGTTTACAAAATATTCATAGCTTTCATATTTTGTAATTTTATTTAAAAGTTTTAATTCAGTTTTATAATATGGAACTAATTTTCTTGCTAAATAATTAGCAGCTGTTTCCTTTTTATTTGCAAAAATGAAGTTTTTAAAGTTTTCTAAAGTATTATTAGTGTAAACCATTAAAGTCTCTTTATTTGTATTTAATTGAGGACGAACTTGAGCTGTTTTTAATTTAAAGAATGTGTTAATTAAAATTTGTAAGATAGAAGCTCCATAGAATACTAATATAAGTTGTCATCCGATAAAACTATAAAGAACTGTAACTCCAACTAAGCTTAAAACTGTGCTAACTAAAGCATTTCAAATCACTAAATATTGAGATGCCATATTTAAATCAGTTTCCATTCAATTCATTAATTCTTCATTTGTATATTTACTTAATGATTTTGGATGGATTTTAGTTAGTTCAGTAAATAGTAAATTCCTGAGCTCAAAATGCATTCCATAAATCGTTCTTACAAATAATCCTTGAGATATTGCAGAAATAATTACTCTAAAAATTTCTAAAGCAATATAAATACCAATAAGTGCCAATATTCCGCTGATTTCATTTAAGTGTAAATTATTAATTACATCAAATGATACTCACATTGCAAAAACTTGAATACCAACAATAATTGTTTGAATAATAAGGTTAGGGATTGAGTATCTGATAGTTCTTCAATAATATTTATGTCAATTAAAGTGCACAAATACCTCCTTGTTCTAATTTTCAAACCTTATTAAATTTGTCATGTAATTCAGGTTGTAATGTATGTGATACAACAATTAATGTTTTATTTAGATCTTTTAATTTCTCAATTAATAATTCAGTATTTTGATCATCAATGTTACTAAATGTTTCATCAAAAATTAGAAAATCTTTATCACTTAATAAAGCACGAATAATCATTAATCTTTGTCCTTCACCTTGTGAAAATTTATTTTCTACTTCTGTTAAATCTTGTTCTAAATCTAGATTTGATAAATTAAATTCAGCAACTAATTCTTTTGCTTTTGCAACTTTATTGTCGTCAAATAAAGTTAAATTATTCATAATTGAATCTTTTAAAAATGTGTGCTGAGACTCTGTTAAAAAGATTTCATTTGATAACTTATTCAAGTCATCTTTTTGATTATTTAATAAAAATTCTTGGTCTGATGTTAATAAACCACTAAGTAATTTAACTAACGAACTTTTTCCACATCCTGATGGTCCGATTAATAAGACTCTATCACCTTTGTTAATTTCAAGATTTCCAAAATTAATTTCTTTTTCATCATAATTAATTTTGAGTCCTTCAACTGCTAAACTTTCAAAATCAAATTTTGGTTCTTCTTTTGCTTTTTCAGGATAATTTAATTTTTCTAAACCTGCACCTTGTAATGCTGATTTGAATGCGTATTTTTGAGATAATAATCCGAAAAATCCTTCAAGTAAACTAGCACAAGAAGACATCAATGAATTACTCTTTATAATTAAAACTGCCAGTACACTAAATGCTAATCAAGTTGGTTGATAAATTGCAACTAACACTGAAAAAGCAGTAACTAAAGTGAAATATAAAACAGATGAACTATGCAAGAAAAACATCATTCATGTGTATAAATTAGCCATTTTAGAAATTTTATGGAAATAATTATTTTTATAGTCTGATACAAAAGACTTACTTAATGCTTCTTAATTACCATTTATACTCTGTGTATAAAGAGCATTTAAATATTGCATATTCTTTGTCACTGGTTCTTGAAATAATGTATTGGTTATAGAACCGACAGCTTGTTGAAGTCCACCTGATAAAAGTGGTAAGAAAGCTAAAATAAATAATAAAGGCAATGTATATGATAATGTAATTGGAGATAGCACTGCAATAGTAATTAGTATAGCTAAAGTGCTAAATAACTTATTTAAAAGTGTAAATGATAGTAATAAATATTGATTACAGTACTGCTCAATCGCTGTAGTTAATAAATAAAATTCTTTATCTTGTTCCACTTCATTTAAAACACTTAATTTTTGATTTAATAAGCTAATTGTTAAAGTGTTTTGAATATGTTTTTGAGCTTTTACTAAGAAAAATCTTTCTAAAAACTCATTGCTGATCTTAACTAATAATAATAAAAACGAGATAGCTAAGATATACCCAAATACTTGGTAAATTAAACTCAGCTTATCTGCTACACTAGAAAAAAGCTGCATTAAATATGCAAAAAACAAAGTTTCTGCAGATGCTAGTATAGTTGATAGTAGAACGAAAAACAGCATTGTTAAAGTACTCTTTTTATCTACTTTTCACAGTAATTTCATTTTTCCTTTCTGTATTAATAACTCGATAACTTACAAAATAATTTTAATATAAAAAAATGTAAAAATACTTTTTTGCAATAATTTGTTCAAAAATTTTCAAACTAGTATATATAAAATAAAACTTCGCTTGTTTTTTGAATAAAATTTTCATTTTTAGAAAAAAATTTCGAAAATTAAATACATTTTTGTTGTTTAAAATAATTTTTCCTTATAATTTTTACGTTATGTTAAACAGAAATAAGAATTACAAGAATAAGTTTATGATCATTCGTTCAATTTTTAGGTTGAGCGTTGTTTCTAATTAAATTTTGTAATTTAAAAACAAGTTAAAAAAATTTAAATATTAAGAAGCAACGGAACATAACCAAAACTTCTTAATATTTTTTTATTGAAGTTTTGTTGTTGCAACTTTTTTGCAAATTAAAATATCCAATTTATATAACTCGCTTTTTATTAATAAAAAAGTTTTACACATTTGAAAGTGAATAAAGGAATTTATGAAAATTTATACATATAAAAAATTAAAAGGTAATAATACTGTCATTTCAGATTTAGAAGCATTAAAACATCTTAATTTAGACATTGAAATTGAAGATGAAGATGAAACAGTGCAAATTAAATCCGAAGATGGAAAAATTAAAATTAAAGTTAATAAATAGAAAAAAATAGCAAACTTTTTACAGTTTGCTATTTTTATATCTAAAATTATTTATCTTTTTTAGCGAATTTTTTGTATCCAAAATATCCACCAGCAACTAGGAGAGCTACTCCTGGAATTAAAAGTAATAATCATAATAAATTAGATTTAGATTGTGCAACTTCTTTAACATTACTTAATAATGCAGAAGTTACAACAGTTGGTGTATTTTCTAATTTTTCAATGTCTGTTTTAATTTTAGCAATTTGTTTTGCTGTAGCAGATGAACTATTTACTAAATCAAAATATTTATCATCTTCAAGTGTAGTTTTTAATAATTTAATTCATGGTTGTTTTGAAACAAGTTCAAATTTATCAAATGTAATTTGAGCTGATAATTTATTAGTATCTGCAATTGCACCTACTAAATTAACAAGTTGATCATAGTAGTCCATTTTTTCTTGTAATTCTGTTCTAACAGCTTCTTTATTAGCGTTATCAAATCCTAAATCTGAAACACCATAAATTGTATCTTTAGCATTTTTAAGAGCAGATTTAAGTGCTTCTAATTTTGTTGCATAATCTTTATCTGTAAATGAACCATTTGCATAAGCTGTTCCGGCATTATTAAGTGCTACTAACGCTTTAGCAGCTTCAAGAAGGTTTTCGTATGAGTTTACAGGTGTAACATATTGATTATTTTTATCTTTAATTGCGTGAGCTTTAATATCAGCTAAATCTTTTTCTACCTTAGTAGCATCACCTGTTGTTAAGTAATCTTTTAAGTCTTTATTAAATCTATCAATAGCATCATTTAATGCTTCTGCGTTTTTAATAATTTGGTCTACTTGTTCAGGTGTTTTAGCATTATTAAGTTGATTAATAACTTCTGTTTTTTCTTTATTTGAAAGGTTAGGGAATTTTTGGTTAACATCTACTTTATTATTATTTAAAACATTAGCTGTGTTTAAAATATCACTAACATTTTGATCGAAAGCTTCTTTATTGTTTGTTAAAACATATTTTGCTTCATTAATTTTCTTTGTAAGATCCTCAACTTGTGTTTTAGTTAAATTTTTGTATTCAGCTAATTTTTTAATTGCGTCTTCTTTAGAAAGTTTCATTGCGTTATCAAGAATTGTATTAGCTTCTTCACTTGTTACAAGATCTTTATCTTTAAATCCTTTTAACACTTCTTGTTTTTGTTCTTTGGTTAAAATTTGAGAATTGTTAACTGTTTCAGTTAATTTATTTTTCATTCCATTTAATGCGTTTGTAGCATCAATTAAGTTTTTAGTAATTGTAGTAATTGCAGCAGGATCAACTACAACATCTTTTTTAGGTTGATTTGCAATTGCAGTAGCAGGTGTTAATGCTTTATCAAATGCTGCTTGATTATCTTTTGTTGCATATGTATAACTTGGTGAATTTTTAGCAGCATTTGCTTTTTTAATTGCATTATTTAATGTGTTCATTGCAACATCTAAAGCTTTTGCATCATTTACAAGTTTTTCGATATCTTTAGCATTTTCACTCGCTGTAATTTTATCTTTAATAGCTTCTTTTTGAGCTGGAGTTAAATCTTTTAATCCGTCGATTGTTGTATTTGCACCTTTGCGAACATCTTCAAGTGGTTGTCCTGTTAAACCAGCTTTTGCATTAGCCATATTACCAATAGCTTGCATAATTTGGTCTGAAGTTACATTTGGATTTAATAAATTATCTTTATTTAATAAGTCTTGAGCAGCTTTAATTGCATCAGTAAATGCTTTTTGTGAAGCTTCAGTAGCGTTTTTAAAATCATCTGATTTTAATGCTTCATTGTATGAATTAATTTTGTTAATTAAACTTTCAGCATCTTTATTTAATTCGGTAGCTTCTTTAACTGGTTGAGCAAGTTGATCAATACTTGTAGCATCTTTAATTTGATCTAAGTATTTTTTCTTAGCTTCTGGACTTAAACTTCCTAAGTTGTTAATTGCTTGAGTTGCTTCAGTTTGTTTTTGTCCAAATGTATCACCATCTAAAGCGCTAAATGCTGTACTTAAATCATCTAACATTTTTGTAATATCAGCCACTGTTTTACCAGCAACTAATTTATTTACATTAGGATTTTCAGCGGTATTTCCTAATGCAGCTTCAGCATCGTTATACTGTGTATCGAATGCTTGTTTTAAAGCACCTGATGCGTGTGTATATTTTTGGTTAGCTTTTTGAGTAGTGTAATTTTTTAATTCTTGAATTAATTTTCCAGCTTCAGTATTTAAAGCAGTAGCATTTGTTACTTGATCATCAACTGCTGCTGTAGTAGTAGCTTTTTTAATTGCATCAATGAATGTTTGTTGAGCAGCTGTTGATAAATTAGTTAATTTTTGAACGTCTGCAATTTTATCATTTTGATATTGTTCAAAAACTGATTTACCATTTAAAGCTGCAATAGCGTTTGTAAATTCTTTAACAGCATTATCAATATCTGTAGAATTCATTAAATCAAAGTTTTGAACTGTACCATTTTCAATACCTTGAACCTTAGTAGCCGCTGCATCAAAATCAGCTTTATTAGTTGCTAATTTATATGCTGCAGATTCTTTAATAGTATCAATATTATTATTTTGCAATGCAGTACGAAGTTGTTGCATACTTAATTGTACATTTTGCATTTGGCTTTGAAGGTCTTGAGTATCTGAACTTGGTGTAAGTTCATCAATTTTTTCATTAAATCCTTGTTTTTGTTTTTCATTAAAATTGATATTTTGTGCAAGGTCTCTAAGTGGTTGTAATTTACCATTAAATGTAATTGCATCTTGAATTACACCTGCTAAGTTAGTGTCTAAGAAATCTTCAGTTAAGTTCTTTTGTGCAGCACTTGTATCATATGTAGTTTTTTGTGTTTGTCCTAAATTTGCTAAACCATTAATTTGTTTTTTTACACTTTGAATTGCACTTTGGAATGCATCTTCTAAAATTGGTGTAGTTTGAGCAAATGTATCAGTATCTTGAAGTGCTTGTAATTTTTGAATAAATGGTTGTTTTTCTTGCATTGATAAAGTGGTTCATTTATTTAAAGCTTTAATAGCAATATTTTTTGCAGTAACTCTTTGATCTTCAGGTAGCATTGGATTTGTAGCTCCTAATAAATCAAAATAAATATCTTCTACTTTTTTAGTGTGCACTGTATAAATAAAGTTTTCAATTGTTTGTGAACCTAAAACAGGTGGATATTGTGATTCGTTGTTATTTGAGTAATTATCTGCAATAAATTTCTTAGCTTCTTCTAGTGATTTATCAAACTTTTCTTTTTGTTCTTCTGTAGCTTCTTTATAGTATTTAGAATTTTCTTTAAACTCTTCTTCTTCGTATATATATTCTTTTAATTCCATTACCATTCATGCTCATTTAACAATCGAATTAAATACACTCTTAACTTCTTCTGGAGTTTTAAGTCCATTAATGTAATTTGAGAAACTTGTAACAGTAGCTGAGTTAAAAGGATTTCCTTTTAATACTAATAATTTTGCTTGAGCTTCTTGTTCAATTTCTTCTAATGAGCTTCCAATTCAGTTGTTTTGGAATGCTTCTGGTAATTCCATTCTATTTTCTGGATGAATTGGTGCTGATGTAGCCATCAACCCTACACTGGCTGACATCCCTGGTAATGCAGCAACTGTTAATCCTGCACCGATTACCAAGTTTTTAAATTTTGTTTTCATACTTCTCCTATAAATTCCTTAATGTTTTTTATATAAATATATTTTATAACTTTAAAAACCGCATAAATAAAAAAAGCAAATAACTTGACTAGCAGTTATTCACTTTCAAAAAGTTGTTATTTTTGTTCTTCTTCGTCGTTTTTCTTACGTTTTGCAAGAATTAATCATCAAAATCCTACCAAAATTAATAATCCAACAGGAATTAATGATAATAATCATCATAATTTTTGACTTAAATCAAGGTCAACTAAGTTTTTAATTAAAGCTTCTTTAACTACGTTTGGAAGGGTATTCATTCCTTTAAGTTGATTGATTAAATCTTTAATTTCTGCTTTAGTAATTTTTGAATCCACTTTATTTACAATGTTAAAGTAGTTGTTTTTTGTTAATCATTCTTGAAGTTCTGTGCTTCATGAATCTGATTGATTAGTTAAAGCTAAATTAGTTCCTAATTCATTTTTGTTTTGAATGTTATTTACTAAATCTAAAAGATTATTTCCTTCAGATGATAAATCATTAAGTTTATCAATAATTTTATTAGCTGTATCCTTAAGATTTCCAACTAAGTTATTATTTTTAAGATTATTAATTGCTGTTTGGACTTTATTGATAGCATCAACTAAGTTTTGTTTAGTTTGATTGTAATTTGGTAATGAAGGATTTGAAGCTTTGTATTCTTCTAATGCTTTTTGTAAATCAAGTACTTGATCAGCAGCTGATACCAGATTATTAATATCTTCAATTGGAGTTACCACATTACCATTTTCATCTTTAATTAAATGATCTTTAATATCTTCTAAATCTTTATTAACATTTGTTTTATCACCTGTATTTAAATAATCATTTAAATCTTTGTTTAAATTGTCTAATGCAGTATCTAAACCATTTGCATTATCAACAATCTTATCTACTTCTTCTTTAGAGTTAGCATTATTAATTTGATCTTTAATTGTTTCTTTTTCGGAATCAGTTAAGTTAGGTAACTTATCAATTTGATCCTTAGCTGAGTTAATTACATCATTTGTAGTTTTAGCAGCTTCTAAAATATTTTCTAAATTGATATCAAAAGCTTCTCCATCGGTTGTTGAAATTGTAGCTTTTACAATTTGTTCTTTATATTCAGCAACTTGAGTTGGAGTAAGGTTAGTCAATTTATCAAGTTCTGCTAAAACATTTTCACGTGAAACTTGCATTGCATTATTTAAAGCATCAATCATTTCTGATTTACTAAATGGTGATTTTTCTTGATATGAGTTAGTTGCACTCGCCTTTTGTTCATCAGAAAGAATATTTGAAGCATTAATTAATTGAGTTGTAAAGTTTTTATAACCATTTAAATTGCTAATAGCATTATTTAATGATGTTTCTAAACCATTAATATTACCAACTGTAGCTTGGACATCAGCACTCTTAATTGGAGTTTTATTTAATTTATCAATGAAATTATTAAGTTCGTTTTTAGCATCTTGTACTGCTTGTTGTAAGTTTTGATCTGCTTTAGTATAATTAATGTCTTTTTCTAAAGCTGATAAATCTTTTAAAGCTTGATTGATTTGTCCAAGTTTTTCATCAAGCTTGTTTGCATTCTGAATGATTTGTAATTTTTCATCCATTGTATGAGCTTGATCTAATTCCTCTTGGAAAGCATCTTTTTGTGCTTGAGAAATATTTTGTAAATTACCAAGACCAGCTTTTAATGATTCATCATTTGCTTGTTCTTTTTGCTTAATTGATTCAACTATTTCTTTTAAATTTTGATCAACTGGTAAAGCTAAGTCACGAGACACTTGAGCTTGTTTTACTTTATTTAACAATTCATCTTTTTCTGTTTGTGTAAGTGACTTAGATGTATTAATTAAGCTATTTACATTTGCAACTGACTGAGCAAATACTTTATCTTGTCATTCAGTTAATCAATTTTCCTTTGTAAAATCGATATTTGGAATGTCATTTTTAAGTGTTTCTTTATCTTCATTAGTTAAATATAAAGCATTATTTACCACTTGTAATGCATCGGCAATCTTTTGTTTTTGAGCGTTAAACAAGTTATTTTGAGTCTGAACTGTTGTACTTGAAGTAGTTAAATCACTTAATTTTTGATTAATATTAGCAGCTGTTAACCCATTTTCTAGATCGTTTAATTTTTGTTCGAGATCAGTTGCTCCATTTTGTAATTTTGTAGCTTCATCTTTATTAAAGTAATTAAATAAAGGATCTTTAATATTTTCTTGAGCTTGTTTAAGCAATTCTTCTGCTTTAATTTTTTCAATATTTAAATCAGAAATACGATCAGCAAATTCATTAATTTCTGCTGGTGTAGTTAAAGTTTTACCTTCATTAGTTAATTGCTCTTTTGTAGCATCGGAAAAACTTGAGTTTTGAATTGCTTCTGCTAATTTTTTACGTGCCTCAACAATTTGTGCATATTTATCATAAATGACACTAAGCGGTTCATCAATTGGATTACTTTCTGCTGGTTGAGCAGCATCAACTTCCTTAATAAATTCTTCTTTTTCAGTATCACTAAGTAATGATGTATCTAATATTGCTTTAACGTTAGTTTGTGATTGAGCAAACATTTCTTTAATTAAGTTATTAAAGGCTGTTTCAGTTGAGTCCATTGTGTTAGCTTTAGATTCAAATTGTGATTGTTGTTCGCCTAAATATAAAGCTTCAGCAACCGCTTCTTTAGCCATATTACGGTATCCATCTAAATTAGCAACTGCTTTATCATAATTAGCTTGTAATTGTTGAATTAATTCATCATTAGGAATTTGTAAATTTTGAGCTGCTACAATTTGTGCTTTGATTGCGTTAATTGCATCAGTTACAGCTTGTTTTTGGTCAGAACTTGCGTTGATAAAGTTTAAATCATCTTGTAAGTCATCTCATTTGTCAAGATATGGATTAAGCTTTCCAATTGCAGCATCAGCTTGTTTAAATTGACTAACTAATTCTTCCATTTTTGCTAATGTTGCATCACTTTTAGCAGCTTGTTCATCAGCTTTTTTAAGGAAGTTATTCATTGTTTCAGAAGAAATATTTTCAAGTGCTTGAGTTGGGTTAATTACTTTATTTTGGTAATTTTCTTCACCATTTAAAGCAGCAGATTTAGTTGGAATATCTTTAGTAAGTTGTTGAATTTTAGCAGGATCTAAAATTGTATTTTTTGAATCATTTCCTAAAGCTTTTTCAACATCAGCAGCAACTTCGTCATATGCACTTTTAACATCTGGTGATGAAATTTTATATTGAATAGAATTTTTATCAACCATTTTAGGAAGTTGCGCTCTCATATCTTTCATTGCAGTGTTTAAAAAGTCTGCTTGAGAATAAACATTCGCTACAGCTACACGGTTTTCATATGAATCCACAGTAATAGCATTAATTTGATCGATTAAAGCTTGTTTTTGTCCTTCAGATAAAGAATCTAAGTTTTTAATTTTATCTGCATAATTCTTTTTATATTGCTCAAAATCTGTAAGCAACATTTCATAAGCCATAATAACTCTATGTTCAAGTTGTTGCATTTCGAAAATACCATATCCAACATTTAATAAGTGAGTTTCAGGGCTAAAAATAGACTTAGCATTTTTTAAAGCATTATCAAAGTTTGTTTGATATTTTTTCTCAGCATTTTTATAAACTTCTGATTCTTTAACTTTTTCGTATTCTTCCATTAAATCTCAGTATTTGTTAGCTCTAGTATTTGTATCAACCGCATTATTAAGTACTTCTTCAATTTCTTCTAATGTTGTGGCAGCTTGCACTTTAGCTTTAGCAGTATTAATTGAATCTGGAGATAATTTATTTAAATCACTTAAAGCTTTTTCAGCATTTTCTTTAGCTGTCTGCAGTCTTTTATCACCATCTAAACCTTCAAAAGCACGGTTAAAGTCAATTACTAAATCTTTAACTTGAGCTCCAGTTAAATCCTTACCAAATTTACCTTCTACTAAGTTTTGCAAAGTAGTTGCAGCTTTATTATAAGCAGCTTGATTTGAAGCTAAAAGATAGTTAGTACTTTGTTTTAATTCTTCATTATTTTTAGCAATTGCTGTACGAGCTTCTTCCATCGCACTTTCTAATTCAGCAAGATTTTTAGCAAACTCATCAATTTTATTAACTGGTTGTAATTTAAGTTGTTTAAGCTGGTATTGTTTTTGAGCTTCAGTTAAGTTTGTTGAGGCATTAATTGTTTGGATAATTTTAGCGATTTCATCATTTGCTTTAGTAGCAACTTCTTCAATCTTAGCTAAATTAGAATCAGAATATGAATCAGCAAGTGCTGCAGCTTTGATGTCTTGAATTACACCTTGTTTTTGAACATTATTTAGGTTTTCAAGTTTTAACACAACTCTAGCAACCCAGCTTTAGCTGTTTTAAATGCATTATCAACTACTTTATTTACAGCATCTTGTTCGGCATTTCTAGGTAAGAAAGCAAGCTTATTAACATATCTAGTTTTTTCTGCACCTGTTAAAGTAGTTCATTGCTCTAAAACTGTTTTAGCTTTTCCTTTAAGTGATGTATCAGCTACTTGTGGTAAAGCTTTAACTGCATTTTCTAGATTAATTAAAGTTTGTTGTCAAGTTTTATTAACCGTATCATTTAATAAAGTTTGTAAACTTACAGTATTAAAGTCTGCACTAGGAACTAATGCATCATTTAAAATTTTATTTAAAAGTGTTTCAGCTGGTGCTTTTTCACGATCGTAAACTTGTTTTTGCACATCTGTTGCTTTTAAATAACTATCAGTTGTTTGTATAGCAACATTTTCAATTAAGGCATTTTTAAGTTTTGACACACTATTATATAAATCAGTTAAAAGTGTATCTTGAATTTCAATTTGATTTACATCATTAATTTTTGCAAAGTGTTCTTTTCATGCGTTAATTGTTGATGCATTAAAAACTCCTTGCATTTCATCAAGTCTTTGATTTTCATAGTTTTTTCAATCATCTAAATTGTCGTTTGTTGGTGCAACTGCGGACGCAAAAAATAGAGCAGACGTACCTAAGCCACTAGCAAGCGTTAATGAAAGCAATGGCTTTTTGAATGTCATTTTTTTCATTTCTCTCCTTGGTTATTAAATGAATTTTCTATGTCGTAATAAATTCTTGAAAAATTTTAGCATAAAAAATAAAAAATCCAGCTTTTTTAAAAGCTGGAATTTCACATTAATTTTATTTGTTTTTCTTATGTTTTGCAAAAAAGCTTCATCAAATTATTGCACCTACACCAAGTGTTAAAGGTATTAATAATAATCATCAAAGTTGATTATTTGCTCGGCTTTCAATTTTGCAATTATTTTGTAATGTAGAACTAATCACATTTGGTAAATTTGTTAATTTTTGAATTTTTGCAATTAATTTCTTAAATTCTGCTTCAGTTAATTTACTGCTTGAACTTACAATATTAAAGTAGTTACTACTATTTAAGAAATTATTTAATTCCTTAGTTCATTCATTAGATTGATTAATAAAGTTTATCTTATCAAGCGTCGTTTGAGTTTCTAATTTATTTTTCTTAGCAATCGAATTAACTAATTGAATAATTTTATTGCTATTTGCTACTTTATCTTTTAAGTCAGTATAAATTTCGTGTTCTAAATTAAATAATTTATGAGTTAAACTAATAGCATCTGTGTTGCTTAGCATTTTACTTGCATTCATAATTACTGTTTTAAATGATTCTAAACCTGATTGATACGCTTCTGTTCCATAAGTAGAATTTAGATATTCTTTAAGAGCTGCATTTAATTTATTTAATTCTTTTGCTAGAGTAACAATTTTATTAATGCTATCAATTGGCGTTAATTCAGAATTATCAAATGTTTTAATTCCTAATTCTTTAATTTGTTTTAAATCATTTTCTACTGTTGCTTGTTCGTTGCTATTTAAATAATTATTAACATCATCAATAAACTTATTAATTGAATTATTAAGTTTATTTGCATTATCAAAAATATCTTGAGCCTGCGTTGTGGTTACAGAATTTGTAATTTCTTCTTTTATTTGGTTTTGCTCATTTTTGGTAAGGTTCGTTAAGTTATTAACTTCATTTAATAATTTATTAATAGTAGTTTTTAAATCACCACTAGTATCTAGAGTATTTGAGACTTTTTCATCAAATGCTTTATTTGCTTCAAAAGTTAAGTTTGCATTTTGGATAGCTTTAATTATCTTTTCTTTTTCTTCTGGTGTTAAACTATTAAAACTATTTAATTTATCTTGTGCAATTTGTTTTGAAAGTGGTAATTCATTTGTTAATAATTCTCTTGCTTTTTCTTCTGTTAATGGATTAATTTTATTAAGTTTTTCTTTTGCAGTATTTTTTTGCTCATTTGATAATAATTTAGATTTATCAATTGCTTCTGTGGTTATTTTTTTATTTCCATTTAAGCTGGATTTTTTATTTTTTAAATCATTTAGCTCATTTGTTAATTGCTCGATTTTTTCCTTAGCTTGTTTGGTTGAAACTGCATTTTTATTAATATCATCAAGTGAATTATTTAAAGTGTCACTTGTTGTTTTTAAATTATTTTGATGTACAGAATCAGAATGTTTGTAATTAGTACTTTCTTTATCTTTTTTAAGTTGTTCCAGCTCTTTAGTTGCTTCTTCGATTTTGTCATTTAATTTTGTTGCTGAATCAACAATATCTTTAAGTTGTTTAATTGATTGAGCATCATTTAATTCGTTGTTAAAAGTATCCTTTTGTTTATTTGATAAATATTTTAATTTACTAATTACTATTTTGGCTGTATCTAATATATCTTTTCCATTTAAAGAGTTAGCAGCATCTTTTAATTGTTGGATTGCACCTTCTAAGGCTTTAACAGTTACTAGTTTATTAGTTGATGCATTTAAATCTTTTTTAAGACCACTAACTGTGTCATTGTATTCAATTTGATTTTGTGGTGTCGCTAAACGATAAGCGGTTTCATTTTCGAAATTTTTAGTATTTGCTAGTTGCTCTTCTAATTTTTGTGTGAGTGGAACAATGCTTTTTGCTGTGTTTAAAATATTTTCAGCTTGTTCGTATGTTTTAGCACTATTAATATCATTTGATAATTGTTCTTTTTGTCCATTAGTTAATTTTAATTTATTAATTTCTGCTATGATTTTTGCTTTTTCATTTGTTCAATCTAATTCAGCATCTTGAATTTCTTTTATTAGTTTTGTAAGTGCTAAATTAGTTTTTTGTAGATTGTTATTTATTAATTCTTTTAAAACTTGATATTTAGCTGTTTCAAACTGATTTTTAGCTTGTTCAATTAAATCATCAAATGCTTTTTGTGTTTCTGGTGTTGCTAATTGATATTCTGTTGATTTTTGTTTTTCAATTCCGCTTTGTAATGCTTGAGCTAATTTTTCAGCATTATTATTTAATTCAATACTTTCGGTTCAAATATCTCTAATTTGATCTGATTGTTCCAATACACTTGTATCTGAATTGTTGGGTGAATTAATTTCGTCAATTTGATTAGTTGCAAAAATTTTAATTTGCGAACTTAAAAATTGTAAATCATTGATTTCTTGTTCAATTCTTTGAATACCATCTAATGCCTTAAGTTGTGCAGTTAATGCATTATCAGCCGCAGCTAAAAGGTCGGCTGATGTATCGGCAGCATTAATGCATTCTTTAAGATTTGTAAGTGCTTCATCTAGCTCTTTTTTATTAGTTGTTTCAGTGTAATTGATATTGTCTTTTAAAGATGTTTCAACGTTTTTAACTACTGTTTTTTGTTCTGGTATTGTATATGATGATAATTGTGATGATGTTTGATATTAGCTTTCTCATTCTGGTTCAGTAGCAAAGCTTTTTAAAAGATTAATTTGATATTCTTTTTGTCCTTGATTAAGGTTGCTTAAATTGTTAATTTTAGATACGTAATTATTAAATACATTTACTTTACTTATTACTGATGATAATTCATTTGCTAAATTAGAATCTAAATAGTTGCTAGCAAGTTGATATTGTGCACTATTAATTTGATTTGTAAAATAAGCTTTAGCTTTATCACCTAAGTTATTTAATATCTTTTGATTATTAAAAGTAAATTCTTGATTATTATTTAAATTACTTATAAAATCATCTTTTGCACTATTTAAAGCATTTTGTAAAATAGCAGAAACCTGTTCGTTTGTTGCATTATCAGGTAATTGTTCAAGTTGATTAATATAACTAGATTTTTCAGCATTATTTAATACTTTCCATTTTTGTAATGCTTCAATTCCCTCATCTTTATATACTCTCGGCAATGCATTAACTGCAGCTTGATACTGATTAATAACTGGTAATAATTCTCCAATTTGTGCATCTACATACTCTTTAAATGAAATATTAAATAAGGTTACTGGAAAATAAGCTGTTTCACCTGCATATCCTTCTATAATTTCATTAATTTTTTTAATTGCATCTTTAACATTATTTTGTTGTGCGATAGTAGCTTTTTGATAACGTACCGAGCTAATTAATGTGTTTACATTATTTGAGTATGTATTTAACTCTACTAGATAATTTGCTCATTGTTGTAAAATTGGTCAATCTCTTTTAATTGCATCTAGGTCGTCTAAAGAACCAAAGTAGTTACTTAAGTTATTTGTTGTGACAAAATTAAAAATATTTGTTTCGTAATATGCTTGCAATAAACGTTGGATATCATTGAGAGCTTGTTTTACACTTGGCGGATTAAATTCATCAGAACTAGTATTTTCTGCTGAAACAAGAGCGACAGCTGGCATAATCCCAACTGTTAATGTACTTGTTAATAAGAATTTATATTTTCGTTTCATAACTTCCCCTTATCACTATATGTTATATTTAATATTATATATTTTTATTAGTGTGTAAATTAAGCAAGCTGATTAGTGTTTAAATATTAGCTTAAAAATAGTGCAAAAATAATGTTTTTGAATTTTGTAAATTTTATTTTGTATTTTAGTGTGCAAAAAACTATATTTTTTATTCACATTTTCATAAAAAAATAGTTACAAATAGACATCTAATATCTATTTGCAACCATTAATGATTATTTATCTTTTTCTTTATCTTTTTTACGTTTTGCAGCGATGAAACCTCAAATAATTCCAGCTGTACCTAGAGTTGCTAGTACAATTACAATTCATCATCATACATTAAGTTTGTCATGAGTTAGTTCACAATTGTATAATAATGCAGTTTTTACAACTTCAGGTAAATCTGACATTTGATTAATTTGTTCTTTTAATTGTGCAAAATCACTAGAAGTTGTACTTGAACTTGAAACTTTATTAAAGTAATCACTTCTATATAGAAATTCTTCTAATATTGGAGCTCACTGGTTGATATCATCAATAAATTTAATTTGTTTTAAGGTTAATTGTGTTTCTAATGATTTTTTGTTTTTAATTGCATCAATTAATTTTGGAAACTCTTGGTGAAGATTAATAGTTGTTTGTAATTCAGAACTTAATTTATCATATAAATCACTTAATTTAGGTGTTAATTTTGGTGATTTTGGAGTAGCTAATAAATTGGTTCCTTTACTTAGTGAATTATTTAAATTATTAAGTTTAGTTTCAAAATCATCATTATTTACATTTGAACCTAAATAATATTTACCACTATGTCTAATAGCTCAAATTACATCAGCAAAATCAACAAGATTGTCGACTTCTGGAACTGGTGTAATGATTTCATTGTCTTTTGATTTAATTGCTAATTGAGTTAATTCAGCCACATCTTTTTCAACTTGTACTCTATTTTCTGTTGCGAGATAGTTTTGAATGTCTTTAATTAACTTATCAATTAATTCATTTAGCTTTTGAGCATTATTAAAGCTATTTACTGCTTCATCTTTGGTTTCCGATTCTTTAATATCATCTTTAACTTGGTCTTTTTCTGGGTTAGTTAAATTACCAAGATTATCCACACCATTTACTAATTCATCAGATGATTTATTTTGTGCGATTGCTTTATCTAAAATTTCTGATATTTTTTTATCAAAAGCCGATCCGTGTTCTAAAGTTAATAGAGCAGATTTAATTTGTTGTAAGAATTTATCTTTTTGTTCTTTTGTTAAGTTTTGTAATTTATTAAGTTTTTCTGTAGCGATTGTTCTAGAAGTTTCTAAATCATTATTTAAAAGCTCTATAGCAGCTTCTAATGTAAATGGTTTTAATGCATCAATATCAGCTTTTGCTGCTTCTTTTTGAGCATCTGATAATAATTTTGAAGCATCAATTGCATCTTTAATTAGTTTTAAATCACCATTAAGTGCTGCGAGTTTTTCTGTAGTGTCATCAATCTTATCTGTTAAATCTTTAATGATACCAACAACTTGTTTTGAAGTAACATTTTTGTTTTGTAAATCATTTAATGCATTTTGTAATTGAGCAACAGATTGATCTAAAGCATCTTTTTTATCTGAATCAGCATTAATGTAATTATTTTCTTGTTTTGCTTTATTAACTTCAGCTAATTTGTCTTTAGCTTTTTTAATAATTTCATCAAGTGATTTAGCTGAATCAACAATACTACTAATTTCGCCTTTTGACTTAACTTTGTCTAATTCACCTTTAAATGCATCTTTTTGTGAATTTGAAATATTAGTTAATTTATCAATTTCAGCTTTTGCTGCTTCAATTAATCCATTACCATTTAAAGCCTTTTTAGCATTAATAATTTCTTCAAGTAAAGTTTGAGCTGTACCTGTTTCTAATAATACCTTTTGTGTATCATCAATTTTTGCTTGTGCGGCTGTAACTGAATCAGTATATGCTGTTTGTTTATCCGTATCACTTAGTTTATAGTCACTTGTAGTAATAACGTTATCTTTATCTTTTATTTCTGTATTTAATTTTTGCATTATTGAATCAAGTGTGTTAGCTTGTTCGATAATTGCATCTTGTTTTGCTGGGTTTGTTTCAGCTTGAATTTGTTTCTTAAATTCTATTTTTTGAGCATTAGTAAGGTTTTTTAAGTTACTAATTGCTTCTAACTTGCTTAAAATACTTAAAATATTATCAAATCCCGAGTCAATTGCTTTACCTTCTTCATTTACAACCACAACTTTTTGTGCGTCTTTAATTAAATCAGCTTTAATTTCATCTGTTAATTTAGCTTCATTAATTTTTGATTCTACAGTTTTGTATGATTCTCTTAGAATTTTATTTTGTCAATTTTTTAATCAGTTAGGTTTTTTAAAATCAATTGTTTTAATTTGTGACTTAAGATTTTCTTTTTGTTCATTTGTAAGATATTTTGTGTTATCTATTTGATTTAAAGCTTGTGTAATATTTTTAATTGTTTGATCAAGTTCATTTAATTTAGTTTCTAAAGTAGTGTTATTATCACTTAAAGGTGTATTAGCTTTTTCTAATTCTGCACTTTCTTTAAATGAATCGCTTTTTAAACTAGTTATAGCTGTATTATCATCATTGATTGCATCAGCTAATGCTTGCTTATCAGCATCTGGTAAATATTTAGTATATTCATCTTTAGCTTGCAGTTTTTCTGCACGTGCTTGTAATTGTTTTGATGTACTAAGAGTATCTACTATTTTTGGAATGATATCGTTAATTTTTTGTACATCTGTAACAGTATCATCATTCATTGCAGTCTTAAAGATATTATCTTTAATTTCAGTAGGCATCTCAACTGGTGTTAATGCTGTTTTAATAGTTTTTCTTGCTTGTTCAAGCGGTTGATATTGATTAAGAATTGTTTGTAAAGCTTGATCGATAGGATTAGTTTGGTTTGCTTGTGCAGTTTTAACTGAATTTAAAATGTCTATTTTATTTTGATTGTTTAAATACTCTCTTTTATCTAAAGCAACTTCAAAATCACTTTTTGCTGTGTTAAAAATTTCTTCGAATAAACTTTGATATTTAGTTTGATTAAGCGCTTTTTCTTTTAAAACCTTGTTTAGAAGTTTTAGCTTACTTGTATCTGATAAATAAAGAGTATTCTTAATGAAATCATTTAATGCATTCTTAAATCCATCAAGATTTTTAATTGCATTTTCTGTGTTTTCTAATATTTGAGCAGCATCTTTTTGCGCAAATGTTTCACCATCTTTTATTTCATTAATAAAGTTGGTTTGATTATCTAGCGCAGTATCTAATGCTGTTTTATTTTCTGGTGTTGCTTTTTGATAGTTAATGCTGTTTTTATTAGCATTTGCTGTGTCTAATTTTTGTTGTGCAGTTGGAATTCATTTATTTATTTGTTGTGCTTCTGCAACAACTTGATCTAATTCTGCCTTAGAATTTTTATTTTGAAGTTTCTTAAGATAAGCATCTTTACCTTTTTGAGTTAAATTACTTTGTTTATTAATTTCATCTTGAGCATTTTTTAAATTAGTAAGCCCATCTAAATTAGTATTAGCTGTATCTAAATCTTGAATTAATTGGTTAATAATAGTGACTGATACTAACTCACTTGGACTTTTATCTAATTTTGCTTGTGCATCAGTTAAGGCTTGATCATATTCTTTTTGTTTTTCTGTATTTGCAAGTTTATAATTAGGTGTGCTTTTAGCATCCTCTAATGTTTTTAGTTTTGATTTTAATTGTTTTGTTGGTTCAACTAAAGTTTTAGCATTATTTAAAACTCCCTCAGCTGCAGTTAAATCAGCTGCATTATTAAGTTCGGTTTTAAAATATTCTTTTTGTCCATTAGTTAAATCTAATTTTTCAATTGAAGACTGAATTTTTTGTTTTTGAGCAATTCCATCTAAAACTTTTAAATCACTAACAATTTTCTTAACTTTTTCGGTTGTACCTGTTATATTATCATCTTCAAGATTTAATAACTGGTTTTTTTCAGGAGCTAAAATACCATTTGCACTAATCAGAGCATTATTAAATGTTCTTTTATTTTCAGTTGTAGCAAATTTGTAATCATCAGTATTTTTTACATTATTTGCAATAGGTAATTGTGCTACTAATTCACCAACAGCATAGTTTAAATTAGTAGCTTGTGATTCAATCCGTGTCACAGTGTTTATATCTGTTGCTGAATTAATTTGATTCTTAATATCACTCTTAACTGTAAGGCTTAAATATTCTAAATTATCAATTTTTGAATTAGAACTATCTTTTTGATATTCTAATTTGCTTTTTCCGTTTAATTCTTGATATTGTTTATCAAATTCTTTTACTGCATCTTGAATTTCCTTCCGAGTTACACCTGGTTTGTGTATTAATTCGTTTAGCTTTTGTTCTGCTTTATCAAACTCAGCTTTATTAGTAGAATATAAGTATTTTTCAGAATCAATTAATTCTTGGGTGTACTTTTCATATGCCTTTTTAGCTTTTTTCATTTCTTTATTTACACCAAGCATATCATTTAAACTATAGTTACCAAAATTACCTACTTTTTTTATTTGATCAAGATAATATTCTCTTTGTTCTTTTGTTAAATAATTATTTAATGTATTAACTTTATTATTTATACTATCATTCATTATGACATCGATTCTAAATTGAAATGCAGAAGCATTAAGAGCGGTTTCTTCATAAATGAATTTTATATCTTTACTATCATATGCATTAAATACTTCTTTAATTGCGATATTTGCAAATTGTTTTTTTATTCATTCTATTTGAAATTCTTTTTGCGGTTCGTAAAATGGATTTTTTAGGTGCTTAGTAATATGTTCACTGCTGCCATCTTGGTTTTTATCTTTAACTTCAAATATAGTTTCAGAATTATTAACTTGCTCGATTAAGTTTTCTTCAGCAGCATTAATTGCTTGTTGAATAATATCGTCAACTTGTTCTCTTAAAGCACTTTCAGGTAATTTTTCTAAAAGAGATATAAATTTCTCTCTTTGTTCATTGGTAAGGAATTTTCATTTGGTTTTTAACGCCTCTAATGCTCAATCTCTATAAGGTCTCGGCATAGATGCACTAATTTCATTTGCCGTACCAACTGCATTTGTAATATTTTCAATCTCTTTGCTTACAAAGCTTATAAACGATTCACCTTCTAATGGATCCGGAAAACAATTGTTATCTTTTTTATAGTGAGTAATAATTTCACCCATTGTATTCAATGATGCTTCCAATTGTTTTCGTTGCTCCAGAGTAGCGTGTGCAAAACTTCAATTATTTCCTAATGTAGTTAATTCTCTATTTGCTTCTTTTAATTTTTTTAAATTATTTGCTCAATTAAGCAATTGTGGATAATCTCTTTTTATTTCATCTAAATCAGTTATTTTTTTAAAATAATTAGTTAAATTAATTATAGTACTAGAATTAAAAATCTCTTGTTCTTCGTACTCATTAAGAACTTTTTTAATATCATCTTGAGCTTCATCCATTGTTGTTGGGTTTCATTCGTTGGAATTATCACTTGAGGCTGAAACCATCACAATTGAAGGTGTTAGCACTGAAGATGTTATAGTAGTAGTTAAAAGAATGTTTCTGAATTTTTTACTCATAATTTCTCCTTTTAAGATTTTCTTTATTTTACTCTTTTATAAATCAAATATCCATATTGTTTGATAATAGAATAATAAAAAGTTTTGATTAATTAAAAAATTAAAAAATTTTCAATTTATTTCAATTAATGTGAAAAGAAATTTCAAGTTTCTATTGTAAATTTAATTATGAATTTGCTATAGAAACAAAGAAAAATTCACTATATATAGTGAATTCCTAATTGTACTTTACAGTGCAACACCCTTTTATTAGTAAAATAATATTAGGGTGTTGCTTTTATTCTGCAAAATTTGAATAAGAAAACATCCACTTCACAGCTTAAACAATAGTGGATGCTTAAATATTATAAATTATGCAACCAAAATTTAAAACTTTAAAACGTAAGGAAAGAGAAATAATTGATACTTTATACAATATCGAACATAAAAGCATTAGAAACATTGCGAAAATTTTACAACGTTCACCATCGACAATTTTTAGAGAGATTAAAAGAAATCAAATTAACGGAGAATATGAACCGCAAAAAGCTAATGTAAAAGCATATAAAAGATATTCTTGAAAAAAGTCTTTTCCGTTTACTGATCCTAAATATCAAACATTCATAAAATTGTTTAATTTACTTTATAAAAAGCAATATATGAAAATTGAACCTACTATTGAATTCATCAAACACAATTACCAAATATATCTATTCCTAGCACTAAAACTGTTTATAAATGAGTTAATGATAGACAATGAAATAAGGAAAAATTACAAAAAAATTAGACATAAATCATTAACTCCAAAAAGAAGTTATGGAATTAAAAGATTAACACGAAATAAATACGTTTTTCCTATTGGTTTACGTCCAAAACACATTGAAAGTAGAATAGAATTTGGACATTGAGAAATAGATTTAGTTATCGGTTTGAAAAGATCAAACACTGATAATATATTAACTTTCAACGAACGTAAATCAAGGTTTTTTATAGCAAAAAGAGTTCATTCTAAAAACCCTTTAGAAATCAATAAGGTTTTGAATAGAATAATTACAGATTTGTGAAATTTGCATATACCGGTTTTATCTATTACTTCTGATAACGGTTTTGAATTTAATAAACTACAATTCGTAGCTAAGAAATTTCAATTCAATATTTACAAAGCAGAACCATATTGTTCTTTTCAACGTGGTAGCAACGAAAACTCGAATGGTTTATTTCGTAGAAGGTATAGAAAAGGTACTGACTTTACTAAAGTTAGTGATAAGGCAATAGAAAAAACAGTCTGAGAAATAAACAATTTACCAAGAAAAACACTTGGATGAAAATGCTCAAATCAAGTTTTAAAAGACGAAATAGACAAATTAAATAAGGAGCTAGAAAAGTTAGCAGAACTTGAATAAGTTGTGAAAAAGCCGACAAATTAATGTCGGCTCTATTTTTAACCTAAGTGTTGCACTGTAAAGGTTAATTAAGGATTCACTATATAAAGTGAATTTATTCTAATTTACTAAATGCATAAAATATTACAGGTGTAGATAAAGTTTTAACTCATTCAAACTCACTATTTTCATCTCTTTTTCGTTCTAGAATTACTTTAAAATTAAATAATTTAGCTATTTGATAAATGTCGTTTTTAGTAAAGAAACGATTTTTAATAATTGAATGGTTTTGATTGGTTAATATTTTCTCATCACTAAAAAGCTCCAACTTATCTACTTGCTTAATTTCCTTTCAAAAATGTTCAAATTCTGGATTAGAAAACATATCATGAACAGTAAAAAGAAAAATAGAATTTCGATCCTTTAACATTCAGTGAACATTTGTAAAAATCGCTTCAAGCTCTGCTTGATAGGTATTATTTGTAATCCCATTAAAACTAAAGAAAATTAAATCATATTTACTTTTTAATGGATATTTACTTATATCAGCGACTTCAAAATGAAGGTTTTGAAACTTATTCTGAGCAACACATTGATTAATCATTGCTGGAGAAATATCAATTGCATCAATTTTAGCATTCGGTAATCATTTTGCAAGTGCAAATGATGTTCGACCAGCACCACAACCTATATCTAAAATTGTAAGATTTTGTGGTAGTTGTTGAAGCAATGATTCTAAAATGACTTTTTCTGAATTTCATAAGCCATATTTTGCATATTCAATATAATCCGCAACAACCTCTTTTGTATCATAATGACTTGAAATTAAATTTTGTTTCATATTATTTATTATCGATATTTGTTTTAAGAATTGATAAAAATGCTTCTTGTGGTACTTCAATAGTACCTAATTTTTTCATTCTTTTCTTACCTTCTTTTTGTTTCTTAAGAAGTTTTTGTCTACGTGTAACGTCTCCACCATAAAGTTTTGCAGTAACATCTTTACGGTAAGCTTTAATCGTTTCACGAGCAATAACTTTACCACCAATTGTAGCTTGGACTGGTACTTCAAAGTTTTGACGAGGAATTGCATCTTTTAATTTTTTACATAATTCTCTTGAGCTTTCATAAGCTTTATCACGGTGTGTAATCACTGAAAAGGCATCTACTTTATCACCGTTTAATAAAATATCAACTTTAACTAAATCGCTTTCGCGGTATCCAATTCATTCATATTCAAATGAAGCGTATCCTTTAGTAGTAGATTTTAAACGATCGAAGAAATCAAAAATAGTTTCAGCAAGTGGTAATTCATAAACAACTTTTGAACGTCTTTCATCAATCATTTCTAAATTTTTATAAATTCCACGTTTATTTTGACAAAGTTCCATCACATTACCAATATATTCATTTGGTATGAAAATACTTGCTTCAACATAAGGTTCTTCAATAAAATCAATAAAGGTTCGATCAGGAAGCAAGGTTGGGTTAGATATTTTTTCAGTTGTTCCATTTGTCATATGTACAAGATATTCAACTGAAGGAGCAGTCGCAATAATACCAACTTTATACTCACGATCTAAACGCTCTTGAAGAATTTCCATATGTAATAAACCTAAAAATCCAACACGGAAACCAAATCCTAAAGCTTTTGAAGTTTCTTGCTCTCAGGTAATTGATGAATCACTTAAAGAAATTTTTTCTAAACTTTCTTTAAGTAAAGAGTAATCTCTAGTGTCAATTGGATAAAAACCTGTAAAGACAACTGGTTTCATTTTTTTATAACCAGCAAGAGGTTCTTTAGTTGGGTTTTCAGCAAGAGTAATTGTATCTCCAACATGAACTTCTTTTGCATCACGAATCGCAGCAGAAACTCAACCAACTTCACCAGCTTCGAGTTGTTCTTTCTTAGTTTCATAAGGATTTCTAACCCCTAAATCAATAACGTGATAATCTTGTTCTTCAGCTTTACGAGACATAAAAATAAATCTATCACCTGGTTTTAATGTTCCTTCAACAATTCTTACCAACATAACTACACCACGGTAAGGATCGAAGTAACTGTCAAAAATTAAAGCTTTAAGTGGTTTATTATCATCTGCATCTTTCGGACTAGGTACGTATTTAACTATTGCATCAAATAGTTCATGCACTCCTTGACCTGTTTTAGCACTAACTAATACAGCATTTTCAGCGGAAATACCTATTACTTCTTCGATTTCTCTTTTTACTTCTTCAACATTTGCACTAGGAAGATCTATTTTATTAATAACAGGAATAATCTCTAAATTATTTTCGATTGCTAAGTATACATTTGCAAGTGTTTGAGCTTCTATTCCTTGTGTTGCATCAACTAATAATAAAGCACCTTCGCTGGCTGCAAGTGATCGAGAAACTTCATAAGTAAAGTCGACGTGTCCTGGTGTATCTATTAAATGAAAGACATAATCTTTATATTTTAATTGCACAGCATTTAATTTGATAGTAATTCCACGTTCTTGTTCTAAATCCATTGAATCTAAAAATTGATCTTTTAAATCACGATTAGCAACAGTACCTGTATATTCTAAAATACGGTCTGCTAAAGTACTTTTTCCATGATCAATATGGGCTATAATTGAAAAGTTTTTTATCTTATCTTTATTCATGTTTTTAATTATATTAAAAAGAATTTGATATTAAAAAAACTCCTATTTTATTTTTTAAATAGAAGCTTATTTTATATTTTTAGTTTTTATTGGCGTCTTGCTGTGGTAGCGGTTTAAAATCATCACATAACTTTTCTCTTAAAAAGTCAATATATTTGAAGTAAAAATCCATATATAAAAGACCATAAGCTGAAAAATAGTGCAAAATATATCAAAAATCTTCATCTTTTTTAGTAAATTAATATAAAAAACCTAATTAAACCTCATTAAACTAGGACAAACATAGCGAACACATTAATTGTGTCCACCATGTTTGTCCTAGTTTAGCTCAGTTCTATTCTTCAATAAACATATATCCATCACCTTTTTTAATATCAATTAAGGAAATTAAAAGATTGTTATTAATTTTCTTAGTAATATCAAATAGGTAAGCTGCATCTAAATATTGAGTGTTTGTAGTAATCATATAGAGTTCTTTTTTAGAATATCCACCAATTACTTTATGAACTGAAAAAGTAAATGGACGGTTAGATACTAAATTAATTTTATTAATTAAATCAAAAGGTTCAGAACAATAAATTTGAGTTTGAACTAATTTATATTTTGGATACAAGAAGTTAACAATAAAAGCATTTGCAAGTAACATAAATAAACCAGAAATATAATTAGGACTAAAGAACATATTTAAGCTTCAAGGTTGAGCAATTATTTTTAATTCTTGTGCAGTGCTTAAATTTTCTTGTAATGCTAGTGATGCTGGTATATATGTACCGATTAAATTTGAAAATGTTAGCGTTAATAAATTAAGAATGAAAAATACTGAGCCTATTTCTTTTAATTTAACTTTAGCAATGTACATTCCTCAAATATCGAATCCACCAGTGCTTCCTGCTAAAATAATAACTGATACCGCAGCAAGTCCTTGTAAAATACCTCAACATAATGAATATAAGAAAACAGCTAAATGCTTACTTGCATCTGATGTGTAATCTCATAGAATAATTCTTACTTCATCTTGTGAAAAGAATTTTGGAGTTTCAGATGCTAAATCACTAAATAAATAAATTTTTTCAATTCCAGGAATAAATCCAAAGCAAATCCCAAAAATTGTAAATATTAAAATATAGTAGCAAGTATACCAAGTAAATCTTTTAGATATCTTCTTGTATGATAAGACTAATAAAGGTATATTTAAAATAAAATATGTTAATCAGAATAAAATGTTAAAAACTGCATAACCAACTGTTTTATTTTTTATTAAATAATAAGCTAAATTACCAAGCCCTTGACCAACAGACTCTAGCCCTAAAGCATATAGTCCAGTATTTTGCAGTAATAAAACCCCAGCAAAAGACATAAAAATTCCAATTATAGTAATTGCTAATAATCTTTGTCAAGGTTTTTGCATGCGATATAAAAATCCGAAAATTAAAATACTACTTTTAATTCTTCTTCTCGTATAAGTTTTTTCTTGTTCCATAACATTAATAAATATATATATTTTTATGTATTTCCAAAAGAATAAATATAATTTATACATATTTTATTGAAAGGATGAAAAATGTACATACCAAAATTAAGTATTCGTCAAACACAATCAGCAATTCAAGATTTAAAGAAAATCTTCCAAGAAGAGCTTAAAAAGAACCTTAATTTAACTAGAGCAACAGCTCCTTTATTTGTTGCTCAAGAAACAGGATTAAACGATGGGCTTTCTGGAGAAGAACCAGTTTGATTCTATCCACGTAGCTCAAAAACTCGTTTAGAAGTAGTTCACTCACTTGCTAAATGAAAAAGATATGCATTACAACAATATCACTTTGCTCCATACGAAGGACTTTATACAGATATGAACGCTATTCGTCGTGAAGAAGAATTAGATGAATTACACTCATATTATGTTGACCAATGAGATTGAGAAAAAGTAATCTTAGAAAAAGATCGTAATTTAGATTTCTTAAAAGAAACAGTTAACTTAATTTATGAATCATTAAAAGAAACAAAAATTAAGTTAAGAAAACTATTTCCAACTTTAACAGATCGTCTACCAGATAGTGTTTACTTTATCTCAAGTCAAGATTTAGAAAACCTATATCCAGATTTAAGCGTTGAAGCTCGTGAAAGAGCAATCGTTAAAGAAAAAGATGCAGTATTTGTTTATAAAATTGGATATCCATTAAAATCACAAATAGTTCACTCAAAAAGAGCGTTCGACTATGATGATTGAGATTTAAATGGTGATTTACTTGTTTATTCTCCAGTAATTGATAAAGCAATCGAACTTTCATCAATGGGTATTAGAGTAAATGAAAAATCAATCGTTAAACAAAGTGGATTATCAAAAGAAGAAGTAAAAAAACTTTCACCATACCATGCAGCTGTAGTTAATAAAAAATTACCACTTACAATTGGTGGTGGTATCGGTCAATCACGTGTAAGTATGTATTTATTAGAAAAAGCACACATCGGTGAAGTGCAAGCAAGTCACTGACCTGAAAAATATCGTAAACAAGTTGCAAAAGATGGAATTGAGTTGTTATAATAATTAGTATAAAATTATTTACAATCACTCTAATAAAAAATATTCAGAAAAAAACATTTTTTTCTTGGTATTTTGTTAATTATTAATTAATTTGTCCACCTGGATAGATACTAAAACTATAATTGTATTAGTGTCTTGAAAGGTGGTTTTCTTATGAAAATAGAAACTAGAACAGCGTATGAAGTACAAAGAATGCATAAATACGAAATGATAGGTAGATACTTTGAATTATCAAATCAAAAACTTGCAACAATGCTTAATGTTTCAACTAAAACAATACAAAGAATTAAAAAGGATATTTTAATCAAGAAAGAAACTAAAGAAATCTTTTATTCTTTTGTTCACGGAAATAGATTTAAGACAAAAGAAAATTGCGGAATAACCCAAGAAATTTATAACAACGCAGTCGACAAATATAACCAAATCAAGACTGCTATTTTTCCACATCAAAATTCTACTTTTTCAGATATTACAGTAAGTGATTTCGTAGACAGATTAAATTTAAGCGAAAGACAGTTCTATTCAAAATCTCATTTTAAAAAGCTTTTACGTAAAAATGGGTTTGCTAATTCTTTTTCTCATAAGAAAACTAAAAGATATGCAAAGAAATTACTTCAAAAAAAATTAAAACAAGAAGTGTCAAAACTAACAAAAACAGAAATCAACAGATTAACCAAAATTATCGAGCACATAAATCAAACAGATGAAAAAATAGAAAAGAGACAATATTTAAATATTAAGGAAAATAGAAAATTTGGAGAATTTATTGAATTAGATGCTTGTATCGAAGTGTTTTGAAATAACGAAACTGTGTCTTTATTTCACGCAGTAGATTCTGCAACTGGTAAATTATTAGCTATTCATTGTGAAAAAACCGAAACTGCAATAGGATATCAAAGACTACTAGATAAAGTTTTTAAAAAATATGGTTTTCCACAAAATATTTCAACAGATAGAAGAAGAAATTTTTGAATCAATGGTGAAACAATGACAAATTTTGAAAAAGCTTTAAATAAAAGAGGTATTAAGTTATTAACTTGAAGCAATCCAACGTTCAAACCTAATGTTGAGCGTTCTTTTCTAACAGCACAAATGAACTATCCTTTATTTTTTTACGAAAATCAAATAAATTCTATTAAGTCATTAAATGATAATTGAGAATTTATTGTAGATTTTTACAATAATAAATTCAATAAAAACAACATATCAAAATCAAATGTTTTTGAAAAAGGAAAGTTATTTGATGATAATCCTGATTTTTTAATAGAAATTAAAAGAAAAATTACATCTGGTGTTTTTAAAATGAACGGTAATTATTACGCACCTTTTGATAAAGAAGGGAAAAGAATTTATATCAGAAGTAGTGTCGAAGCAACATTGGTTACTGATATAAATCAAAAAATTTGATTTTTAATAAAAGGTCAAAAGTTTGATGCAAGAATACCAAACGGAAAACAATTAAGTGAACAAGAATTATGATCACTAGCTAAAAATTTAGATATTAATATTCCTTTAGTTCATGTTCTTTCAAATGAAATTAAGAAAACGAGAGAGTTCCATAAATTTTTACATAAAGTTAAAGAACTGTTGCAAAAGAAAAGAGAACTCCCTGACGAAATTCTCTTTAAAATTCAAAGTGTTCTTGAAAGGTTCTCTAGTTCTCTTGATAACATAGAAAACCAAATTAAATTATGCTAGAAATATCTAGCATTAATATGATATTATTTTTTTAATAAAACAGGTGGACAAAATAAATAATAATTCATAAAATATTCAGAAAAAAACATTTTTTTCTTGGTATTTTAAAAAAATGAGTTATGATTTTATCAGTGGTTATAGCAAAGAGGTTCACCTGATACCATTCCGAACTCAGTAGTTAAGCTCTTTAGTGCCGACGATAGCCGAAAGGTGAAAATAGGGAGCCGCTGTTTTTTTATACCTTTTAAGCGAAAATATACTTATAAAAGTCTTTTTTCGTTAATTAAGGTATATTTTTTTATTTTGTTATAATTATTTAAAATAATATTTTAAATAAATCCTAATTACAGAATGGAGTTTTATGGCGAAAAACAAGAAATCATTTTTTGAGCGTCTTGCTGAAGTAAACGATCAATACGATAATAAAACTAACAAAAAAACTACTAACAAGAAAAAAAGAAATACAGTAACTATCGCTGTAGCTGCTGGATTAACTGTTGGAGTAATTACAACTATTGCTGTTCCTTTAGCACTTAACGTAGCAAAAGTAAATTACGTTCAACCAGTAGGTGATAATGAACCAGTATTTTCTTTTAACGATCCAAAAAGTGATAAACCAATTGTTGAGAACTTAGGTTCATTAATGGAAGGTATTAATTCTGCAAAAAACCAAACATCAGAAAACTTACAAAAACTTTACCGTGAAGCTGTTTTTTACTGATATAAAGAAGAACAAACAGCATCTGTTGCGTACCAATTTAGATACAACGCAACTTTAAACGAAGGTGACTCACGGGTAACAAATATTGCTCTTAGAAGTCTTGACGAAATTCGTACTCAACAAAAAAATAAAATTGCAGATCAAAAATTAAACTTACAAAAAACTTATGGTTACGATAACTGACATCAAAAATTTAATGAACTTCTTTTAAGCGATGCATACGGAAAAAGCAAAACTGAAGAAGAAGCAATTGAATTTTTAACATTTAAAGTTGTTGAGCGTGAAGCAACACGTAGATTTAGAATTAAGGTTCAATTACAAAGTGAAAACTTATTAAAAGTCGCAACAAAAGATTACAAACAAATTAACGAAGGTGGAACTGCAGTTACTGATCAAAATGGTAATGTAGCTGTATCAATCAAAAAAGGTGAAGCAATTTTCCCTTATTTTAAAGATTTAGCAACAGTTGATAATCTACAAAATTCAGATTTTAAAGGTGTATTTTATTACAAATTACCATTTAGCAATCAAATTGTAACAATCAGTACTGAATCATTCATTCCTGAACAAATGTCTTTTGTACCTTTATTTAATCAATACCTTGCTAATAATAACTTAGGAATTTCAACCGAAATTGAATTACCTGGAACTTTTAAAAATTCACTTAATCCACAATTTGAATTTTCTAAAGAAGATAAACAAAAATTAGCAAATTGATTTAAATATTCAGTAATCGAAAAAGATAAACAATATACATTTGATTCTATTTTTAACTTAGCATTCAACAAACAAAATGGTATTTTAAACCAAAATCAAGCTGATTTTCTTGCTATTAAAAACGGACTTACAATTAATCAAGCTAGATTTAATTTATTTAATGAATTTTTAGGAAACAAAGAAACAAATACAGCTGAAGTAAATTCATTTGGTGCTTTCTTTAATAAAAATATTAATTTAGGTTTAGCAAGTTTATCAAACAATCTATTTAATTTAACTCAAAACCCTAATTCATTACCAAGCGTTGATTTAGCATCAGTATTTGGAATGCCTCAAGGTTTAGCAAACACTGTAAATACAAAAGTTTCAAAACTTGCATCAGTCACCGATCCAAATGAACTTGGAAATGAAATTAATAACTTAAATGCTTTCATCGAAGAATACATCACAAATATGAGTGATATTGAATTTAATTCTTACTTACAAAGTAACTTCTACCCAGCATTTGTAATGAACTACGGACAAACAAATCAAAAAACATCATTTGCTTATAAATTATCAAATCACGATGGCTTCTTAGTATTAAAAGATAATAAATTTGTTTGAGCTAGAAGAAATTCACTTGATTCAAATACAATCTACGCTAATTTACTAGCTTTCCTTCAAACATATACTCAAGAGCAAAATAATGCAATTATTGATGCTGTAAACAAAGCACAATCAAACAATAAAATTTTAGAGGTTGCTTTAGACAATGCTAAATTCATTGAATCATTAACAAATAACAATGATTTTAAAGATGTTAATATTAATGATTTAAAAAATGCAAATATTTCAGTTGTTGCAGGAAATAAAAACGCTGAAACAATCAACTCACTTGTAGCAATTGATAAATGAGTTAAACAAGCTGTTCAGTCACAAAATTCATACAATGTTTACATTAAAAACGGAACTGTTTATTTAGCAGAATATAGTTCAAATAATCAGTTATTAGAATCAAATAATCAAGCTGTTGAAGCAATTTCAAATATTTTTAAAAACGAATTAACACACTATTCAAAAGGAGCTAAATAATGAAAAAATGATTTAAACCATTACTTTCTGTTTCATCAATAGCTCCGGTTTCTATTGCTGCTGTTTCTTGTGGTAGAACAGAAAATTCAGTTGAAAAAGTTGAACAAGATAAAGAACTTTCTAATAAAGAAGTAGTTAATGTTTTAGTTGAAAACATCTGATTAAGTAATACTTTAGCAACTTTATACAATATTACTTTTGAAAACAATCAAACATTAGCTCAAAACTATCAAAAATTAATGAGTGGTACACAATTTTCAGCAGATGCTTACACTGTATACAAAACATATGTAAGTAATAAAAACTTAACAGAACCTGGATTTTTAGCTCAAAGAATTAACAAATTACTTTCAGAAGGAAAATTAGATAGCCCTATTTTATTTGAAAGTTTCATTAATTCTCCAGTTACAGACTCATTAACATTAGAACAATTTATTGCTTTATATAATAATGAAGCATCTCAAGTTGCTAATGAAACAAACAAAATTTTATTAACCTATAAATTTTTCTTAATTAATGATGAAGCATCATTGCAAAAAATCGATGTTAATACATACAGCAAATTAAAAAACAAGTATGACTCAAAATACTACAACTTAATTTCATACACACTTAATAAGAAATTAATGCAAACTTGAGGATATTCAGCAACTGATTCAAATGCTATTTTTACTGAAATTTTTAAAACAATCGATTCAATCGACTCATACAATCAATTCATTCAAAATAAAAGTGTAGGAACAGTAAAAATCGATAAAGCTCTTTGAATTAATGAAGATGCTCCATACCAATTAAATATGGGTGGATATCTTGGATTCAATTCTGCTGCTTCAGGTATTAATTTTGCTTTTACATATGATAATTTAAGTACAATTAAAGATTATCAATCATTAGTTGGTTTCTATAACTATGCTACAAATAAAATTGTTCCTGTTGAAAAACAAAATAATAACTATGTTTTAGCAGAACCAATAAGCGTAGCGAAAAATTCTACAGCAATCGGAATTTCTTACATTAATGTATTAGCACCTATTGCTAAAGAAATTTCAACCACAACTGGTAAAAATGAAGATGGAACAGACAAAGTAGAGACAATAAATGTCTTATCATTTGATAACACACCATATGCATCAGAAAGTAAGTTATTAGAATTAACCACTTTATTATTTGCTAACGATTCAACTCTTTACCAAAATGCACAAAATGCATTTGTTAAATTAGGATACACATTAAGTTTAAAAGATGTTAAAGTTTTAAACGAAGTAATTAAAAATTTAGGATTTATTAAAAAATAATTATGAGCATTTTTACACAAATAATTAATCGTGAATTACCAGCAAATATTCTTTATGAAGATGATAAAGTTATTGCTTTTTATGATATTAAACCAGTACAACCAGGACACTTTTTAGTTGTTCCAAAACGTGAAGCAAGTTCACTTTTAGAAAATACAGAAGAAGAAATTTCATATGCTTTTAATATTGCTAGAAAATTAGCAATTGAAGAAATGAAACGTCAAGATGCACCTGCTTTTAAAATGGTTGTTAACACAGGAAAAGAAGCTGGACAAGTAGTGTTTCATACACACATTCACATTATTCCATACAAATAATATCAACTAATTTAACCTATAAGATCTCACATTAAAATGTGAGATTTTTTATTTCTAGAAGCGAAAATTTTTTCAACTTTAGACATAAAAAAATGAAAAAAATAAAATTCTTGCATAGTCAAGATGATAATACATAAATATATATTCCTATTTAGTAATATATATTAAAAAGTTAGTTTTTAGTATTTATTTACATTAAAAACTCTATGTTTGCTTATTTTATGTAAATTATTTCTAATCATATTTTGTAATTTAAGTATTTTTGGAATGCAAATAAAGCAAAATATTGATATAAAATTTAAATTAATATATTACATATATTAATTTTTTTGGAGGATGTTATGAAAGTCAAAAAGCCACTACTTATTTTAGGAAGTACCACAACTATTTTATTTAGTGCAACTGCGGTTGTTTCTGTTGAAACAGGGGGGGATTCCAATTCAACTAACAACACAAACGACCCATTCAGAAAAGAAAACGGTTTTTATGTAGAACCACAAGAAATTCACACTTCAATGGTTAAAGAAGACCAATACACATTCAGCAATCCTAAGTTTTGAGACACCAGAAGAAAAACTACAGGTAGTCCGGTACAACTTCGTATGGTTGACGAAGGACAATGACAACAAGCTGAACAAGAATGAGAAATAACATTTAATAATGATTACGTTTTCTCTGATGGTGAATTATCTGAAGATCAAATTAAGAAAAACAAAGAAGAAGGTTTTGATTACTGAAAAACAACTACCGATAACCAACTCGGAAAATGAACTAGAAACCCTAGATTTAGTATCGCGTTATCTAAATCATTAGAAATTGTTCCAGATAGCTTCTCATTGGAAGTTTATGATCGTAGATTACAAGCTCAAAAGACCCATAATAATAAACCAATTGCGGTTTATAAAGATTTATTTACATCAGCTGATTACAATCAAAAATTAATGTCTATTTATTGAGAAACAATTTTCAATCCAGACAATACAAAAAGTCAACGTCCAATGTGAAGTGGTGGATATGACTTAGATGCTAAGTGAATTGAAAATCACTGAAAGAACTTACCTGAAAGTAATGATGAATTCGGATATAACTATCCTGATTATAACCTAGGAGTTTCATATTCTTCATCATATGGTCTATCAGCTACTAGAGTTCAAGAAGCATATGATAAAGCGTATACTCAATGATATAAAAAATATACAGATTGAAGAGAAAAAGGTGATTTTTCAAAGCCAATGCCACAATGACTTTACGTACCAGCAGATGGATATAAGACTGGACCAGTTTTCAATCCTAAACTTAAAGATATGTGAAAAGTTTATGATTGAGATTGAAGTAATATTTCAGGTAGAAACAACTCGTTTGATAACCCAATTAGATTAAAACAACTTGAAGAAAACCCAGAAATTTATAAAAACGTAGGTAATTTTATTTCATTCCAATACTTTACATCTGAACGTACAAAGCAATTAGGTTCTTCTGCAAATGATGACTTAATTAATAACCAACACCATTTTAAAGTTAAATTTAAAACAAGAAGAAATAACACTTTAATTTTTGGATCTCAATACAACAGACGTAATCCTGATCAATATGAAGTTGATAAATACGTAACAGATACATTAGTTAACTATGGTGACACAGCATTCGTATTAGCCTCATATTCTTCATATGACTTTAGTACTTTATATAACTATGGTCAAATTATGCAAGCTGACGTTTCACATATTCTTAACTATGAAATTGATTTAAAAGGAAAAAGATCTGACGATACAGATGAACTATTACCAACAATTCATTATGACATTTTAGATGAAAATAATCAACCTATTAATGATTACAATATTCAAGTTAATAATTTAGACCAAAAAGATGCATTCTACTCACGTAATGTAATGTATGCAAAACCAGGAACATGAGATATTGATTTAACTAATAAACTTCAAAACGCTAAATTAAAAATTACACGTTCTGGAGTTCATGATTACCTTTGAGATATTCAAATCGTTAACCAAAAATACGATCAAGCTGCACAAAAATTAACATTCGAAGTTGAATATAAATACGATGAAAAACGTTTATTACCAAAAGCTGCATTAGAATTTATTTATAATGCTAAATACTTAACTTTAGCTCAAAAACAACATTTTGCTGATATTGTAACTGCTGAAGGATTTAATGTTAGTCAATGAGAAAACATAGTAAGAGATGACATTACTAAATTAGATAAAGCACAAGAAGTTTTATACAATAAACACGAAGAACTTAAAAAAGATCCTGATTATAGTAGAGAAACTAATAACTTTGTTTTCGCTAGTGAAGAACCTAAAAATGAATTTAACGATAGAATCGATACAACTCAACTATATCTTGATCAATTCCCTAACAGACGTTCACCATATAATGATTTAGAAACTGTTAATAACTTTATTAAATCATTAGATAAAGAAATCAAACTTGATGGTGATAAATGAATCGCTGAGAAAAAAGCTGAAATTGATACAGTTATTATGCCTTTAAACAAAGGTAACAGTAAATCAGAAAATGAAACTGCTTTTGAAAAATGATTAGAAAAAAGTAGAGGTGGTAAAGTCTGAAATGGTGATTATAACATAGAAGATATGACATTCTATGAACCAGATCCAGAAGACCCTGAACACAAAGTTATCGAAGTTACTAAACCTGTAAAAATAAGAATTTTTGAAAATATGACTCCACGTGAGCATGTTGAATTTAAAATCAAAAAAATTCAATTAGATGTTGATGCTATTTCAAAAATGAAATATGCACTTGATACCTCAGAAAAATTAACAAACAAAAACTCATCAACATATAATTACGAAAGTTTAGATGACAACTATAGCGATGAAGCAATCAAAACATATTCAGAGCAATACAATCGTGGTGGTAAATCAGATCGAAAAGATTTTGTTGAAGCACTTAAAAACGGTTTAAGAGATTACCAAATCTGACACTCAAAAGATTCTCAAGATGTAAAAGCATTAATGAGTTTTGAAACTAATTCAGTTGAGCAAACTAAGGTCACAAATACAGATGCAGATGAATTACTTAAGAAAATGCAACCATTTACTCTTGAAAATCTTAAGAAAAACGAATTAAGAGAAAATGTAATTCCAGCATGAATTTACTTAAAAGAAAATCAAAAAAATGCTTTAAGCGACAAAATTGATGCTGCTGTGACAGTGGAAGAACTTAATGATTTAGAAATTAAAGGTAACGAAACCAATGATTTAATGCATCTTTTAAGAGACTTAAATGCAGAAGCTAAAAAAGATGATTTTTACAACAAGTCAATTACTGTTTTATACTCAACAGATGCTCAACAAAAAGATTATGTTGAAGCTTATAAAAATAGTGAAAAATTCTTAGCAAACACTACAGAAGAAATTACTGATGTAAATGCTGAAAAAACATTAGTTAAACAAACTACCGATAAATTCAAACAAACTAGAAATTCATTAACAGGTAGTTATTTAGATTCACGTGAAGTTATTTCAAATTTCTACTGACATAATGATTTAACAGAAAAATTTAAAGAAATTTCTAATTACGGAATGGAAGATGGACAAGAACCATACTTTAAAGATGATGTTCCAACACTTGCAGATATAGTTCTAGATGTTTTTTAAATCAATCAAGGGTGATTCTTGCTGAAAAAATTAATCAATTAACTAATTTAACAGAAGAAGATAGAACAGAAGCTCTTGCTATACTTAAAAATATGTCACTTAAAAAGGATTATGAAAAGCAACAAAATTACAATTTCCCTCTTGTAAACCCTGATAAATCATCTCCTGATAAATATATTAAATACGACAGTCTTGCAGATGAAGTTTATTGAAAAAAAGCTGTTAAGGTAGATGCTAAAAATAAAGTTAATAACTCAAAAGATTTAACTCAACCAGAAAAAACTGTCTTAAATGCACAAATTGATGAAATTATTGATGGTGATAGAGATTTACGTGAAGATAAAATTAATAAACTTATTTCTAAAGTAGATAATATTAAAACTATCTATGATAAGAAATATTTAAATAAAGCTCAAAAAGGTGCTTTAAAAGATGAATTAATTAATGCTGAAGCTGATAAGGTTGCTGAAATTTTACAAAAAGCTACCGATTTAGATACAGCAATGAAAAATTTAGATGACTATATTTCTAAATATAAAGTAACTAAAGAAACTAAACCAGAAGATATTAAAAATAAAGTAAATCACAGTCAAGCTGATAGTAAATATGATGAAGCCGACTCAGAACTCCAAAAAATATTTGATAATTTAGTTGATCAAGCAATCAACTTAAGTACTAACGAAAATAAAGAACAAGTTGAACAAAGACTAAACGAGATTAAGAAAGCTTATAACGACTTAAACGGAGATGCTAAACTCGAAAAAGCTAAAAAAGACGTTAAAGATAAATTCAATAAAGAATGACAATATTTAAAAGCAAATCAAAAAGCTAAATTATTAAATGATATTGATTCAGCAACTAAAATAAGTAATATTACTTCATTAGTATCAACTGGTGATACACTCAATGAATCAATGAGTAAATTATCAGCAAAAGACACAAATAGCAAGGCAATTCACGATTTATATAAATATGCATACAGTGATGCTGATAAACAAACTACTTTTGACACAGTGTTAAATGATATTACTAAATTTAAAGATGATACTACTACTGAAGTTACTGACTTAGCAAAAGAAAACGCAAAAGTTAATAAATACGTAAGCGATTATGATACTCACTTTAATGCTTTAAATGGTTCAATTGAAAATGCTAAAGCAGAATTTAATAATTTTGATACATTATCAGATCCAAAGAAGACAGAATTACTTAATAAAGTTATAAATAGTAAAGCTGAAGAGCACAAAAAATCATTCCTTGATCCTATTATTACTGAAGCATTTGAACAAACTAAAAATGATGCTCAAGCAAAAGTTGATAATCTCTCAGCTCTTACTGATGATGTAAAAACACAATTTAAAAACAAAATTAAAGATACTCAAATCATTAAACAAACCAGAAATGATGATCAAATCTTTGCTCTTGCAAATGCAGATAAAACTTTAATTCCTTACGATCAAAATGTTAAGATCCTTCTTATTGAAGCTATTAAAGATAATGCAATTAAACAAATTGATGATTTAAATAATTTAACTAAAGATGAGAAAAAAGAAATTACTGATAAAGTTAATGATTTAGACAAAAACAATCCTAGTGTACCTAATGTATCTGATGAAGCTGACAAATTGTATGATAAAGCATACTTCATCAACCAAATTAAAGGATTATCTTCATTAAACAAAAAACAACAAAATCACTTTATTAAACAAATTAAAGATACTAATGAGGATACACAAATTGAATTGCACGCAGCTTTAGATAAAATTCTAAATAATGCAATTTCACTTAATAGTTCAATGGGTAGTTTAAATACATATTTAAACAAATATAAATCTGATCAAAATACCCCAGCAGACAAAATTAAAAACGGTGTAAATCACTCTGTTGCAGATCAAAAATATGATGATGCTGATTCTGATAAGCAAACTGCATTTGATAATAAAGCTAAAGAAGGTCTTGATTTAATCAATTTTGAAAATGGTGAAAACAAAAACGAAACAGAAGTAGATAAACTTCTTGAACAAATCAAGACTAAATACAGCGAACTTAACGGTGATACAAAACTTGCTAATAAAAAAGCTGAATTAATTAAAAACGCAAATGCAACAAATGACGCACCACATGCATGACATAACTTAAAAACAAATCAAAAAAATAAATTAATTGCTGATATTAATCAAGCAAAAACCTTAGCTGAACTTGATAAATTAGAAACTACTGGACAAACTCTAGATGATAAGATGTTAGTAATTAACAATTTATTAACAAATGATGCATCAACTAAAAAATCACTTAAATATAACTATGCTGATACAACTAAACAAACTACTTATGATCAAGAAAGTTCATCAGCACATACATTTAAAGAAAATAATGACCCAATTGCAGTTCTTGCAGATGAGTTAACCAAAGTTACAAAATTAGAAAATTCATTTAGCAAAGCTAATACTGAATTAAACGGAACTGTTGAACAAGCTAAAGCAGAATTTGATAACTTTATTAAATTCGCAAATGCAGATAAAACTAAATATCAAAACGAAATTACACATCAAACTTCTAAATCAGATTTAGATGCAAAAATTATTGACGCATTTAATAAAGTTAAAGAAGCTATAACAGAAAAAATTGAAAGTCTTGGATTAAAACTAAACTCTCTTGAAAGTTACAAACAACAACTTAATACTGCTGAAATCATTAAGCAACAACGTCAAGACCAAAAAATCTTCACTAAACTTGATGAATCAAATAATAAAATTCCATACGATTCACAATTAGCTTCAATCTTAAATGATGCTCAAAACGAAAAAACTAAAGATTCAGCTAAAACTGAAATCGACAACTTAACAAACTTAACTGAAGATGAAAAGAATAATATCAAAAAAGAAATTGATAGCATTAAACCTGGTGAAGATAACCAAACAGTCCAAGATAAAGTCAACGATATTTTAGCTAAAGCTAAAGCAAAAGACAAAATAGCAGGAAAACCATACTTAAATAACAATCAAAAGATGCATTAAAAGTTAAAGTTGATCAAGCAGCTAAAGATGAAAAAGAAACTTTAGAACAAAAATTAACAAAAATCATTAATGAAGCAGATGATCTTAATAATTCAATGAAAGATTTAAATGACTACATTAATAAATATAAAGTTACACCAACAACTCCACAAGAAAAAGTTAAAAATGGTGTAAATCACTCAGTTGCAGATCAAAAATACGATGATGCTGATGCTGATAAACAAACTGCTTTTGATAATAAAGCTAAAGAGGGAATTACTTTAGTGGATAAAACGGCGGGAGAAAACAAAGATAAAGAAGCTGTTGATAAACTTCTTAAAGAAATTAAAGATGCATATGATGCTTTAAATGGTAATTCAAAACTTCAAGATAAAAAAGATGAATTAACTAATAAATTACCTAACAACGACGGTAAAGCTCATACTTGAAATAACCTTAAGAAAAATCAAACAAAATTACTTACAGATTTAATCACTAAAGCTACAACCCTTTCAGCATTAGAAACTTTAAATACTAAAGGTGACGCTTTAAATACAGCAATGGGTAACTTAAAAACAGCGGCTAAAACTAAAGCAACTGTTGAAGACTCATTAAAATACAATTACTCAGAACAAGCTAAAGCAAAAGCTGCCGATACTGCATTTAAAAATGCTAATACATTCTTAGATGATGAAACTTCAGTGATTTCTGATGTAGATGCGGAAACAAAAGCAGTTACTGATTTAAACGAAGGTATTACAACTGCTGTAACACAACTTAACGGAACTGTCGAACAAGCTAAAGATGAATTTGCTAACTTCAAATTATTACCAGCAAATGATCAAACTACATTTAAAGCAAAAGTTACAGATCAAACAACCAAAACAGTATTAGATCAAAATATTGTAAGTGCATTTAACAAAATCAAAGAAAATGCAAAAACAAAAGTTGAATCATTAAACAACTTAAAACCAAACGAAAAAACTGAATTCTTAAACAAAATCACTACTGCTGAAATTACAAAAGCCGAAAATGATAAAAATAGAATTTTTGCAAAAATAGTTGATTCAGTAAAAACACCATATGATTCAAAACTTGTGGAACTTATCAATCAAGCCGCAAAACAAGATGCTAAAAATAAAATCGATTCAATTCCTGGATTAACAGATGAAGAAAAAGATAATCTTAAAAAAGAAATTGATAAAACTGATTTAAACAACAACGATAATGATGCTGTTGCAGATAAAATCGCTGACTTAATTAATAAAGCTGAAACATTAGCTTATATCAACAATAAAGCACACTTAAATAAAGCACAAAAAGATGCGTTAAAAACACAAGTAAATAATGCTGATACAACCGATCAAGAAACTCTTGCTGCTCAATTAAATAAAATTAAACAAACAGCTGATACACTCGATCAAGCAATGGAACAACTTGAAAACGAAGTTAATAAATATCGTCCAGATGAAAAAACACCAGCTAGTCAAATCACTAACGGTGTAAAACACGATGGTACAGATATTAAATATAACGAAGCTGACCCAGCACTTAAAAATAACTTTGATGCTAAAGTTAAAGAAGGACTTGATTTAACAACCACACTTACTGGAGAAAACAAATCTTCAGAAGATGTAAATAAATTAACTAAAGACATTCAAGATGCTTATAAAGCATTAAATGGTGATACAAAAGTTCAAAACAAAAAAGATGAACTAAATAATAAATTCCCTAACAATGATGCTAAAGAGCATGCTTGATCTGATTTAAAAGCCAACCAAATTGCAAAATTAAAATCAGAAATTACAAAAGCAAATACAGTTGCAGAATTAAATACGCTTAATGAATTAGGTGATAAATTAAATGCAGCTATGAAAGAATTGAAAAAACAAAACAATTCTAAAGCTACTACATTAGACTCACTTAAATATAACTACGCAACTTCTACTGAGCAAAGTAATGCAGATACAGCATTTTCAAATGCTAATACATTCTTAAATGATGTAACAACACCAGTTACTGATTTAAATATCGAATTACAAACAGTAACAACTAAAGTTAACGATATTAAAACAAAAGCAACTGCACTTAGTGGAACACTTGCAAAAGCTCAAGCAGAATTTGATAACTTTAATGAACTTTCAAATGCTGATAAGAAAGCATACAAAGATAAAATAGCAGAAAACACAACCAAGAGTGAATTAGACAGAGAAATCACTAATGCTTTTGAACAAGTAAGAACTCGAGCAAATAACAAACTTGCTTCACTTACTAAGTTAGACGCTACTGAACAAACTAAATACAAAGAACAAATTACCAGTGCAAAAATTCAAAAACAAGTTCGTACAGATGATAAAATCTTTGCACTTGTTAATAATAATATTGTAGCTTCATACGATAAAGAATTATCAATTATTCTTAAAAATGCAATTAAAGATAATGCTAAGAAAATTATCGATTCATTAACTAACTTAACAGATAAAGAAAAAAAAGACCTCAAAGATAAAATCAACATCCTTGATGATAATAATGATGTTATTGAAGAAAAAATTAATGATTTAGTTGCAAAAGCTGAAGCTAAAGATTTAATTAGCGGAAAACAACATTTAAATAATTCACAAAAAGATGCATTAAAATCAAAAGTTGATTCAGCAGAAAAAGATCAAACTAAAACATTACAACAAAAATTAGATGAAATCGTTGCTGAAGCTGATAATCTTGATCAATCAATGGAAAATCTTGACAACTATATTAATAAATATAAAGTTGCACAAAACACACCACAAGAAAAAGTTAAAAACGGTGTAAATCACTCAGTTGCAGATCAAAAATATGATGAAGCTGATACTGATAAGCAAACCGCATTTGATAATAAATCTAAAGAAGGAATTACTTTAGTAGATAAAATAGCAGGAGAAAACAAAGATAAAGCTGCTGTTGATAAACTTCTTAAAGAAATTCAAGACGCTTATGATGCACTTAATGGTAATTCAAAACTTCAAGATAAAAAAGACGAATTAACTAAGAATGTAAATAAAGATTCTGATGCAAAACACTCATGAAATAATCTTAAAGCTAACCAAAAAGCTAAATTAGTTACTGAAATTAATAATGCTAAAACAGTTGAAAAATTAAATGAACTTGAAACATTAGGAAATAACCTCGATGATAAAATGGGTTCAATTAATACTGCATTAAATGAAGTTTCAACTGTGTCAGATAGTATTAAATACAATTACGCTGATAGTACAGCTCAAAAAGCTTATGATGATAAAACATCAGAAGGAAACACATTTAAAGCAGATACTACAACAGTAATTACTGATTTAAATAACGAACTTACTGCAGTTAATAAATTAGGTGTTGAATTAACAACAGCTAAAATAAACTTAAACGGAACTATTGCTGATGCTCAAGATGAATTTGATAACTTTAATAACTTAACTCCAACTCAAAAACAAGCTCACAAAGCTAAAGTTACTAAAGATACAACAAAATCAGCTTTAGATAATGATATTAATGCTGCATTTAACGAAACAAAAGTAAATGCTAAAGCTGAAATTGCTAAACTCACAGACTTACCAGCAACATCAATTACAGCTTATGAAACAAAAATTGATAATGCTAACTTAACTAAAGCTTCTAGAACAGATAACAAAATCTTTGCTAAAGTTGAAGACGGTAAGAAAGTTCCTTACGACAATGAACTTCCAAGTATTTTAGATGCAGCCGCTAAAGAAAATACTAAAGAAAAAGCTAAAAAAGAAGTTGACAAGCTTACAGACTTATCTCAAGATGAAAAAGATAAGATTAAAACAGAAATTGACAACCTTCCAAATACAGACTCACAAGAAGATCTTGCAAATAAAGCAAAAGATTTAGTTGATAAAGCTAAAGCTAAAAACGAAATTGCAGGTAAAGAAAACCTTAACAACGCTCAAAAAGATGCACTTAAAACTGAAGTAGATAATGCTGCTAAAACTCCAACTAAATCTCTTGAAGATGCTTTAAAAGAAATTACTAAAAAAGCCGATGACCTTGATAAATCAATGAAAGAAGTTAAAGATTACGTTGATAAATATCAAGTAGGTAAAGATACTCCAAAAGATAAAATTAAAAACAATGTAAATCACGAAACAGCAGATCAAAAATATGATGATGCTGATTCTGATAAACAAACAGCATTTGATAAGAAAGTTAAAGAAGGCATTGACTTAGTTGATAAAACAAATGGAACAAACCGAGATAAAGATGCTGTCGATAAACTTCTTAAAGACATTAAAGATGCATACGACAAACTTGATGGTGTTTCAAAATTAGATGATAAAAAAGATGAATTAACTAAGAATGCAAACAAAGATAAAAATGCAAAACACGCATGAAATAATCTTAAAGAAAACCAAAAAGCTAAATTACTTGCAGATATTGCTGCAGCTACAACCTTAGAACAACTTACAACTCTTGAAACTACTGGAAATGATCTTGATAGCAAAATGGGTACTTTAAACCAAGCTATCACAGATAAACCAACTATTCAAGATTCTCTTGCATATAACTACGCAACTATTACAAACCAAAATACATACAATGGCAAAGTTGAAGCATTAGAAAACTTTAAAGCTGACACTGCTCCAGTTACTGATTTAGCTAGTGAAATTACAAAAGTTAATAAACTTAACACAGAAGCAAGTACAGCTAAAGCAAACTTAAACGGAACTATCGCTGATGCTCAAGATGAATTTGATAACTTTAATAACTTAACTCCATCTCAAAAACAAGCTCACAAAGCTAAAGTTACTAAAGATACAACAAAATCAGCTTTAGATAATGATATTAATGCTGCATTTAACGAAACAAAAGTAAATGCTAAAGCTGAAATTGCTAAACTTACAGACTTACCAGCAGCATCAATTACAGCTTACGAAACAAAAATTGATAACGCTAACTTAACTAAAACTACTAGAACAGATAACAAAATCTTTGCTAAAGTTCAAAACGGTAAGAAAGTTCCTTACGACAATGAACTTCCAAGTATTTTAGATGCAGCTGCAAAAGAAAATACTAAAGAAAAAGCTAAAAAAGAAGTTGATAAACTTACAGACTTATCTAAAGATGAAAAAGTTAAGATTAAAAAAGAAATTGACAACCTTCCAAACACAGACTCAAAAGAAGAACTTGCAAATAAAGCAAAAGATTTAGTTGATAAAGCTAAAGCTAAAAACGAAATTGCAGGTAAACAAAACCTTAACAACGCTCAAAAAGATGCACTTAAAACTGAAATAGATAATGCTGCTAAAACTTTAACTAAATCTCTTGAAGATGCTTTAAAAGAAATTACTAAAAAAGCTGATGACCTTGATAAATCAATGAAAGAAGTTAAAGATTACGTTGATAAATATCAAGTAGGTAAAGATACTCCAAAAGATAAAATTAAAAACAATGTAAATCACGAAACAGCAAATCAAAAATATGATGATGCTGATTCTGATAAACAAACAGCATTTGATAAGAAAGTTAAAGAAGGCATTGACTTAGTTGATAAAACAAATGGAACAAACCAAGATAAAGATGCTGTCGATAAACTTCTTAAAGACATTAAAGATGCATATAGCAAACTTGATGGTGTTTCAAAATTAGATGATAAAAAAGATGAATTAACTAAGAATGCAAACAAAGATAAAAATGCAAAACACGCATGAAATAATCTTAAAGAAAACCAAAAAGCTAAATTACTTGCAGATATTGCTGCAGCGACAACCTTAGAACAACTTACAACTCTTGAAACTACTGGAAATGATCTTGATAGCAAAATGGGTACTTTAAACCAAGCTATTACAGATAAAGCAACTATTCAAGATTCTCTTGCATATAACTACGCAACTATTACAAACCAAAATACATACGACAGCAAAATTGAAGCATTAGAAACCTTTAAAGCTGACACTGCTCCAGTTACTGATTTAGCTAGTGAAATTACAAAAGTTAATAAACTTAACACAGAAGCAAGTACAGCTAAAACAAACTTAAACGGAACTGTTGCTGATGCTCAAGCTGAATTTGATAACTTTAATAACTTAACTCCAGCTCAAAAACAAGCTCACAAAGCTAAAGTTACTAAAGATACAACAAAATCAGCTTTAGATAGCGATATTAATGCTGCATTTAACGAAACAAAAGTAAATGCTAAAGCTGAAATTGCTAAACTTACAGACTTACCAGCAACATCAATTACAGCTTACGAAACACAAATTGATAATGCTAACTTAACTAAAGCATCTAGAACAGATAACAAAATCTTTGCTAAAGTTGAAAACAATAAGAAAGTTCCTTACGACAATGAACTTCCAAGTATTTTAGATGCAGCCGCAAAAGAAAATACTAAAGAAAAAGCTAAAAAAGAAGTTGATAAACTTACAGACTTATCTCAAGATGAAAAAGATAAGATTAAAACAGAAATTGACAACCTTCCAAACACAGACTCAAAAGAAGATCTTGCAAATAAAGCAAAAGATTTAGTTGATAAAGCTAAAGCTAAAAATGAAATTGCAGGTAAACAAAACCTTAACAACGCTCAAAAAGATGCGTTAAAAACTGAAGTTGATAATGCTGCTAAAACTCCAACTAAATCTCTTGAAGATACTTTAAAAGAAATTACTAAAAAAGCCGATGACCTTGATAAATCAATGAAAGAAGTTAAAGATTACGTTGATAAATATCAAGTAGGTAAAGATACTCCAAAAGATAAAATTAAAAACAATGTAAATCACGAAACAGCAGATCAAAAATATGATGATGCTGATTCTGATAAACAAACAGCATTTGATAAGAAAGTTAAAGAAGGCATTGACTTAGTTGATAAAACAAATGGAACAAACCAAGATAAAGATGCTGTCGATAAACTTCTTAAAGACATTAAAGATGCATACAGCAACCTTGATGGTGATAAAAAACCAGTCGTTGATCCAAATAAAGCAGTTGATGATGTATTAAACAAACTTAAGGAACAAATCAAGAAAGCTAACGAAACAAAAGATAGCGATAAATATCAAGAAGCATCTAAAGAAACAAAAGATAATCTTGATGACAAACTTAATAACGCAAACACTGTTGTTAATAAACCAAAAGAACAATTAACACCAGAAGAAATTAATAAAGCAACTAACGATTTAAAAGATGCAATTGATAAATTAGAAAAAGAAGTACAAAACAAACACGATAACGATAAGAACGTTATTGATCAATTACCTAACTTATCTCAAGAAGAAAAAGATAAGCTTAAAGATGAATACGATCAAGCTAAACCAGAAGATAAAGCTAAAGTAGTCGAAAAAGCAAAAGATCTTGATAAGAAAAAAGATGATGCAATTAAAGAAATTGAAAAATTACCAAACTCAAATCAAGATGAAAAAGATGAATTAACAAAACAAATTAAAGACACTAACTCAATTGATAATCCATCAAAAGTAGACGAAATTGTTAAAGATGCTAAAGCTAAAGACAAAGCTAAAAAAGATGCTATCGATGAAATCAACAAGTTACCTAACTTAAGCGATAAAGACAAACAAAAATTCATTGATGAAATCAATAAATACGATTCAGTTAAAGATAAAGATATCGTTAAACAAATTGTGGATAAAGCTAAGAAGGCAGATAAAGATCTTGCTGATTTAGTAGAAAAAGTTAAAGAATTAGTAAATAATCCTAAAGATGAAAAATTACTTGATGATATCAAGAAAATTATTGATGATCTTAATAAAGTAGGTGTAGATACATCTGAAATCCAAACTATTATTGATAACATCATTAAACAAAATGAATTAGATAAAGCATTAGAAGACTTTAATAATTCAAGTGTAAAAGATGATGACTTTAATAATAAAAAAGATAAACTTAATGAATTAATTAAACATCAACCTACTGAACTTCCAGAAAATTCAAAACACAAAGAATTAAATGACAAAGTTAAGAAAGATACTCAAAAAGTAAAAGATGAAGCTCGAACAACAGTTGATCTTATTGATTCGTTAATTAATAAAGATCCTGAATCATTTAACAAAGTAATTAATGATGCCCATACAAAAGGAATTGATAAATTTGATAATTTAAACAATGAATTAACAAATAATGACTTCTTTGCAATCGCAAACAAAGATACTCTTACAGATGAAGATAAACAAAAAGTTCAAAATATCGATGTATCTAAAGAAACAAATGTTGTTAAATCTGCAGTCGATTTAGATCAATTTATTAATAGCAAACCAAAAGCTAACGACCAATTCCCATGATGAATTTGACCTTCTCTTGGTACTGCTGTCGCTGCTTTATATGGAGCTATTGCTGGATTGATTATTAGACGTAAAAAAGACAAAAAATAACATTTAGAAACGTGGAAAACCTCCACGTTTTTCTTTGCAAATTTTTTGCTTATAAAAAAATACGCATCAATTAAATCTACACCTACACCATAGAGATAAACGAGATTGTTTCAAGATATGAAGAACATTGAAAAAAAGTAAAAATTTTCTTTAAAAAAGTCTTTTTTTCTTATAATTAATTTAATTATGAAAAATAAAGCGATTCTAATTCAAAAAATTAATGTTAGAAATATTTTTGCGGTATTTAACGAAAGTAAATACCCAGTTTTTGAATTTGAATTTGTTAATTATGTCATTAAAGAATCAGACATGGTCTCCCTGCAATTTAATTAACAAATTACAGAAAGGAGAAATATGGCTATTGCTAAAAAGAAAAAAACTAATCAACCAATCATAGAACTTAAAGAAGTTGTTAAAGAATTTGAAGACAAAGTTGTGCTTCACAGCGTTGATTTAAAAATTCAACGCGGAGAGTTTGTGACTCTTTTAGGACCGTCAGGAAGTGGTAAAACCACAATTTTACGTTTATTAGGTGGTTTCGAATGAGCTACACGTGGTGAAATTATGTTTAACGGAATTGATATTAAAGATCTTTCACCTCACAAAAGAAATGTTTCAACAATTTTCCAAGACTACGCATTATTTCCACATTTAAATGTTGAAGGAAATATTGCTTATGGACTTAAATTAAAAAGAATTAAAAAAGAAGAGATTAACGAAAAACACATTAAACTCTTAGAAAAGAAAAAAGCAATCTGAACTAAAAAAGCAGATGCTAAAATGGACGAACTTGACAAAATTCAAGAACAATATACTGCTGAACTTGAAAAATTAAAACCAGGTACATACCAATATCGTAAGCGTCAAGACTGACTTGATGATTCAGACTTCCAATACTCATATTGAGAAAACTACGTAAATCAAAAAGTCGAAGCTTTTGAAAATCATTACTTTAAACGTAAGATGACTGCAAAAGAAATGGACGAAAAAATTGCTAAAATCATCGAATTAGTAGGACTTACCGGAAATGAAAAGAAAGCCATTTCACAACTTAGTGGCGGAATGAAACAACGTGTAGCACTTGCACGTAGTTTAGTTATCGAACCAGAAATTTTATTATTAGATGAACCACTAAGTGCTCTTGATGCTAAAATTCGTGAAAAAATGCAAGTGTTACTTAGACAAATTCAACAAGAACTTGGACTTACATTTATTTTTGTTACTCACGACCAAGATGAAGCACTTGAACTTTCAGATCGTATCGCAATTATGCGTGGCGGAATCATCGAACAATATGACACACCAAAAAATATTTATGACTATCCTGTTAATATTTGAGTAGCTAAATTTATTGGAAATTCAAACGTTTTTAACGCTAAAATACTTAAAAACGGTAATGTTAGACTTCTTGGAAAAGAATTCAAAACTGTGCACGATTTTGAAGAATTTAATGGTGAAAATGAAGTTGATGCCTTAATTAGACCTGAAGATATTGATATTTTAAGTGATCCAAAATCAGTTAAAGGTAAGCTTAAGGGTTGAATTAAAGAAATTCAATACCGTGGAAGCTACTACTATTTAACTGTCGAAACAGATGATGAAGACATTATTTATGTAGAAACTGCTAAGAAATTTGATTTAGATGAAAAAGTTTATTTATCTTGAACAATCGATTCAATTCACTTAATGAAAAAAGATAGTAAGTGAGATTATTCAAACGATGCATTCCAAAATTAAAAAAGCTTTAAATCTAAATCAAAAAGTTGCTTTAGCAATTCCATACATTTTAGTTGCAATTTTCCTTATTTTGCTTCCTATTATTTTAATTATCGTTAGTGCTTTTAGCTTTTCAGATAAGGAATTCGGAAGTTGACAATTAGTAACTAGTTTAAATACGTGAAAAATTATTTGAAGAAGTGTTTATGTAGGGTTAATTTCTGCTTTAATGTGCTTAATTATCGCATTTCCATATGCGTATATTATTTCAACATCTAAAAGTAAGATTTTTAGAATTTATGCACTTAGTTTAATAATTTCACCAATGGCAATTTTTACTATTGCTAGAATTTATTCAATTAAAGGTTTATTTTTAGCTATTTTTGCAACTAATCCAAACGCATTAAACTCTGAATTATTCATTATCTTTGGGCTCACATACTTAAATTTACCATTAATGGTTATGCCACTTTACACAGTCTTTAAAGATATGCCTAAAAATATTGTCGAAGCTTCTAATGACCTTGGATACAATAACTTTCAAACAATCTTTAAAGTTATTCTTCCATACGGAACCAAAGCAATCTTAAGTGGCCTTGCTATGATTTTCTTAGCTAGTGCTACAACTTTTGTTATTAGTGCTAAATTATTACCAGATGGATCTCAATTCCAATTAATTGGAGATATTATTAACTCAAAAATTAACCCTGGAAATAAATATGATCTTGAAGCTGGTAGTGCACTTGTTATTGTAGTTTCTGCTATCTTTATTGGAATTTATTCTTTATTTATTCTAATCCCTAAAATAATTTTTAAATTTAAGAAAGGAGCACACTATGAGTAAGTTCGCTGGTTTCTTACGTAAATCTTATATTTACATCATTTTACTTTTAGTGTACATTCCTTTGTTTTTTGGAGTTATTTTTAGTTTCAATGAAAAATCTCCAAAAGGTGAGTTTAATCCATACTTTACACACGGAACTTTAGAAAACTGACAAACACTACTTGATAATGGTCGTTCACTTGCACTTGTCAACACAATCTTACTTGCAATTATTGTAAGTTCTATCGTAGTTGTGCTTAGTCTATTAACTGTTTATTCACTTTACCGTCAAAAAAATAAATTAATTAAAAGATTTATTCAAGGTAGTTCAAACATTCCTTTAATTAACCCAGACAACATCACAGCAATTGGTTTAGTTCTTGTTTTTGGTATTTTTATTGGAGTAATTTCAACCGAAACTGAAGGATTCTTCAGATTAATTGCTGGTCATACAATTATGGCTTTACCATACGGAATTATGTTAATGCTTCCTCGTAGTGAGAAGTTTAATAACAACTTATATGAAGCATCTCAAGATCTAGGATACTCAAAAATTCGTTCTTGATTTAAAACATATTTAGTTTACATGCTGCCAAGTATTGTGATGGTTATAGTTGTTTCATCAGTGCTTAGTTTTGATGACTTTATTATTGCTCGTACAGTGTCAAATGCTTCAACCTTAGGAACTAAACTTTATGAAGGTGCGTTTGAGCCTTGAGGTTTAGTTCTTGGTTCTATTGTCCTATTTGCAACAATCATTGGAAATATTATTTACACAATTTTTAAAGCTCGTAAAAGAGGTGAATAGAATTGAAAAAAATTTCTAAATCAGCTTTATACGTTGCATTAGGACTTACAGCATCTATTTCTCTTACAGCTACTATTACTGCTGTCAAATTATCAAAACCTTTTAAACCTAGTTTTTACAACTATAAGTCATATATGTCAGATTTAAACCAACAAGTTCTTCGTAAAGAATTTAACTATAAATCATTTGATGAAATCAATCAATTTACCAACGCTTTAATTAATCGTAAAGCTGCTGGTGGAATTGGTTCAGACTTTTTAGGAGCTAGTTTAATTAGCAAGGGATTACTTAAGAAAATCGATTACTCAGTTTTATTTAACGATCCAAGTTTACATAAATTGTCTTATTCGAAACAAAAACAAATCACTAAAAAAGCCTTACAGATTTTAATCAGAAAAGAAATTTGAGAACACTTAGATTCTTATAATAAATATCTTGTTGATGCAAACAACGAAAGAATTTTAGATGAAGATGGTACACCTGTAGAATTTTGACAATACTTCCTTCCTTATTATTCACAAGATTCTGTTGTGTCATTTAACCTTTTAAAACAAGATATGAATAACGCTAACGCTGTGTTAAAAGCATTATCTAAACCTTCAAAAACTCTTGAAGATTACTCACTGGAAGATTTTCCTGAAATTGCAAATAAAGTAGCAACACTTAAAAATATCGACTTTTTTAGCACTGAAAATGACTTATATCCAGGTACTGAAGGACCTACAGATTTAGTTAATATTCTTTTAAAACTAAGAGAGCACAACTATCAAAATTGAACTATCACTGATGCAATCCGTGATAATATGCTATTTGGTTCAAGCTATTGAAAAAAAGCAGACGGAACTAGAACTGCAAGCGATTTTACTGGTGAGGTAGAAGTTAAAACTTATAAAGAATTAATCGATGCATTTGTTGATTTAGTTAAAGATGGAACAGGTTACGCAGTCACAAATAGCAACCACATTTCTTTTAAAGGTGATGGACTAGAATTATTAAACAATTTAGTAAACCTTACTCGTCCAGATGTCACTGCTGCAATTATGTATAACGGTGATGCAATCGATGGATACTATGGTGCTGATAATTTACCAGGTTGAGCTATCGATGGTTCAATTGCTTCTATTAAACCAAAACACAACGTTCTATTAGTTGATGGATTAGTTTTTAGTGCGAATAATACAGATGAAAAAAATAATAAATATTTACAGGTCATTGCTGAATCTATTTATTCAAACATCAAAAATGAATATCAAATTATTAAAGATAGTTTATTTAGTGAAACAACTGATGAATTTTTAACTCAAGTTTCACAAAATTTAATCGAAGAACAAATCACAAATCATTGAAAAGAATTTAAAGAAAACGAACTGGTTAGCGCTTTTGATACCAAAATTCAAAAAGAACCTAGTTTTAAAAACGAAATTACAAATTTCATCAATAAATATGCAAATATTCTTAATTTAAATAATCCACAAAACCAAGAATTTAAAAATTATTATTATCAAAATAGAATTAAAATAATTAACCCAAACCAAGAATTATTATTTGAATATTTTAATAATCAAGGAAAAGAACTAATCGAACACATTAGAAACAAAACTAATGATTTAGACTCATCTAGTGAATATCTTATTTTAAAAACCTTAGTTGATAATTTTCTTGAAGAAAACCCTGAATATTTTGAAGAAAATGAAGATAATCTTGAAAGTTGAGCTAATTTAGTTTCTCAATTAGTTGGATATTTAGATTTAGAAAACGAAGATACATTAAGTAAATTCTTAGATCTAGATAACTTTAATTACATTAATTATGTTCCAACTCAAAATGTTGATTATGAATTAGTATTACGTAATTATTTTGCAACTGCTGGTTATGGAATTGATGAAACAGCAGTTAAAATCTATCGGATCGAAAACTCAAAAGATGTGATTCATAAAGGAATTGCACCAATTGATGATCAATTACAAAGTTTAATAACAACTTACTATTTTAACAAAACCAAATCATAAAAATAGAGAGCTATTATGGCTCTCTTTTTATAATTTATCATTTCATTTAATAAAGTCTAAAAATGAAACTTCAAATATTTCTAGTCTATTTTGTTCATCCATTGCTTTTATTTTTGAATTTACCGATTTAACTACTTTGTCATCCATTTTTCTGGTATCAAGTAATTTCTGAATTTCCAAAACATCCACATCTTCTGGAATTGTGATTTTATAGCACTCAGAACAATTAATAAAAGATGGCTTCGAAAATTCACATTCTTTATTTTCTTCATCTGAAAAAAGATAAATCTCAGTATCTGGCTTATTTAGTTCGTGCATTATGTGAACCTTACCTGATAAAGATGAAATCGAAAATAAATACAAACTATAGTGGTCATAAATCGCAACATAATGCTGGTGTGGAATACGCTTATGAGTCGGATCATTAGGGTATTGAATAATACAAGTTCAAATATTATTTAACATTATGAATATACCAAATCACCATTAATTAATTCGACTCATACACTATGTTTTTGTTTGGGTATTGTTTTTAATTCATTTAAAACTTCATCACTAATTTTAAGATTTCTTTGATCGTATAAGAAAATATTATCGTTGACTATAATTCTTTTTCAATATTCAAAAGGTGCATCTTTATAGAGCTCAAATAACGTTTTAAATATAGTGTTTAAATATTGATCGATATTATTAAACTTTAGTTCTCCATTTATTTTTGTTTCGTTTCATACACTGTGTTTTTCTACTAAAGAACTTAATTCACTTGCACTTAAATTTCCGTAGAATCAATTAACAATATTTAAAATTACGTATTGTTGATCATTTAACTTCAAAGCAAGACTTTTGCTTTCATTATTTAGTTTGCTGTCTTTTAAATCTTTATATAAAGCTTCAGACATTAAATCTTGATGATAAATTGAATAATACATTAAATTAGCAATATAAATCATTAAGTTGAGTTTAGTTACATCATCTTTTTTATCAACACTTAAATTTGGATTATGTTTTAAAAACCATTGTTTCAGAATATTCTTAGTCATTTTTTATCCTTATTTTGTTTTAAAAATTAATATAAAAATTATATTCTTATTACACCAAAATATTTAGAAAAGCAATTAAATGCTAATAACAACAAGAAAAATAAAAACTTCTTTTTTATCGATTTTTTAGGTAAAAACATACAAATTTATTTATTTTTATTATTTTTCTAATCGGTTAAAATATAAATACTATGAACAATAATAACGAAAAAACAACCAATGAAACACTATTTATTAGTGGAAATAAATTAGAACAATGAGAGGCAATTGTAATTGGTGGTGGACACGCTGGAGTTGAAGCAACTTTTGCTTTAGCAAACAAAGGTCACAAAGTTGCATTAATTACTTTTGATTCTACAAAAGTAGCTATGATGCCATGTAACCCTTCAATCGGTGGACCTGCAAAAGGAATTATTACACGTGAAATTGATGCACTCGGTGGTGTACAGGGATATTTTAGTGATTTAGCTATGATTCAAATCAAAATGCTAAACGAATCTAAAGGACCAGCAGTTAGAGCTTTACGTGCTCAAATTGATAAAGAAAAATATTCAAAATTAATTCTTGAATCAATCAAAAAGCATCCTAACATTACATTAATTCAAGGTGTTGTAACTGACATTTTAGTCGATGATAATAAAACTTTTAGAGCTGTAAAGCTAGAAGATAACTTAGTGTTAAACGCTGAAATGCTTGTAATTACAACTGGTACATATATGAACTCTCGTATTTTACGTGGTGATGAAATTACAATCAGTGGACCAGACAATCAAAAAACTACACCAAAATTATCATTATCACTAAAAGAATTAGGTTTTGAATTGCAAAGACTGAAAACTGGTACACCAGCTAGAGTTTTTGCTGATTCGATTGATTTTTCAAAAGTTGAAAAAGAAAATCTTGAAGATTGTGCTTTAACTTTCTCAGAACGTTCAGGAATTAAATTGAATGAGCAAATTTCTTGTTATTTAACATACACTAACGAAGAAACACACAGAATTATTGAGGAAAACATTCATAAAAGTGCAATGTATTCAGGGTTAATCGAAGGCGTTGGACCAAGATACTGTCCTAGTGTTGAGGATAAAGTAATGCGTTTTAGAGACAAAAAACGTCATCAAGTATTTTTCGAACCTGAAACAGCTGATGGAACAATTATTTATGTTAATGGAATGTCTACATCAATGCCTGTTGAAGTTCAAGATAAAATGCTTAGAACAATTCCTGGTTTAGAAAACTGTGTAGTTCAAAAATGAGGATATGCAATTGAATACGATGCACTAAATCCATTACAAATTTCACCAAGTTTAGAATCAAAAGTAATTAAGAATGTCTTTACAGCAGGTCAAATTAACGGAACTAGTGGTTACGAAGAAGCTGCTGCTCAAGGATTGATCGCAGGAATTAACGCAGGTCAAAAATTAGAAAATAAAGAGCCATTAATTCTAAACCGTTCAGATGCTTACATTGGAGTATTAGTTGATGATTTAGTTACTAAAGGAACAAAAGAACCATATCGTATGCTTACTTCACGTGCAGAGTATCGTTTATTATTAAGAAATGATAATCCAGATTTACGTCTTAGTCGTTTTGGATATGAAGTTGGACTTCTAAGTGAAGAACAATACCAAAAAGTTGTCACAAAATATAAAATGATTGAAGATAAAATCAAAGAATTAAGTGAGCAATACTTATCAAGTAAAAGTGATTTAGCTAAAAAATACGGTATTGAAAACGGTGTTTCTTTACTTAAAGTAATCGCACGTCCAGAAGTAAAAGCTGTTGATGTTGTTGGTGATTTCCCATACAAAAACGAATTAGTAACAGCTGTAAGACTTGATGGATATATTAAAAAACAAGAAACACAAGCAAACAAAATGTCTCGTCTAGACCACTTTAAAATTCCTGAAGATATTGATTACAACCAAGTTGCAAACATTGCTACAGAAGCTAAACAAAAATTTATTGCTGTAAATCCAAAAACTATCGGGCAAGCATCAAGAATTAGCGGTATTAACCCAGCTGACATCCAAATGCTAATGTTTCACATTGAAACAAAACACAATAAATAATGAAATTAAATATTATTGCAGTAGGTAGTCTTTCAAAAGAATACCAAGTCATTTATGATGATTATGTTAAGAAAATAAACTATTTTTCAAAAGTAAACTTAATCGAAATTAAAGAACAAAAAATCAGCAATATTGAACAAAAAATCAAAAAAGAAACAGAACTTATATTAGAAAAAATTCCAAAAAACTCTGCTGTTTATTACTTATCACTCCGTGGTAAACAATATGACTCTGAAAGTTTTAAAGATTTATTTGTTGATACAGACAATGTTACTTTTATAATTGGTGGTTCAAATGGAGTTGATGAAAGCTATTTTAATAATAAAATTAACTTCTCAAAAATGACTTTTCCACACCAACTTTTTAGAGTAATGCTTGTTGAACAAATTTATCGTGGCTTCACAATTAAAAATAACATAACATACCATAAATAATTTCCACATATTTTTTCGAATTATTGTTAAACTCCAGAAAAAAGAATACAATTTATATATTAAAAAATAATATTAAATATCAAAAAGGTGGTGAAATGGGTTTTTTTAGTAAATTATTTAAAAAATCAGCTAACGATGTTATTTATCCAGCTGCTAAAGGTGAATACATCTTACTTAGTGATTTAAACGATGGAGTTTTTTCAAACTTAGCACTTGGAGACGGATTAGCAGTTAAATTTGATGTTGCTGACGACGGAACATTCTATTCTCCAGTTGATGGTGAAATTAATTTAATTTTCCCTACAAAACACGCTGTAGGTATCACAACTAAAAAAGGTGCAAATATTTTACTTCACGTTGGAATTGATACAGTTAATTTACAAGGTGACGGATTTGAAATCTTTGTAAAAGAAGGGCAAAAAGTTCTACACGGAGATAAAATCGGTCGTATCGATTTAGAAAAAGTAAAAAACGCTGGTTACCGTACAGAATGTATTACATTAGTATTACCTGAAACAGGAAATTACAAACTTAAAAACTTAAATGAAATTAAAACTGGCGATAAATTAGAATTAGAAAATCCAGTATTTGAAATCGAATTAAATTAATTTAAAAAATTTGTAGCTTAAGCTACATTTTTTTGTCAAAAATGTTAATTATTAATTAATTTGTCCACCTGGATAGATACTAAAATTATAATTGTATTAGTGTCTTGAAAGGTGGTTTTCTTATGAAAATAGAAACTAGAACAGCGTATGAAGTACAAAGAATGCATAAATACGAAATGATAGGTAGATACTTTGAATTATCAAATCAAAAACTTGCAACAATGCTTAATGTTTCAACTAAAACAATACAAAGAATTAAAAAGGATATTTTAATCAAGAAAGAAACTAAAGAAATCTTTTATTCTTTTGTTCACGGAAATAGATTTAAGACAAAAGAAAATTGCGGAATAACCCAAGAAATTTATAACAACGCAGTCGACAAATATAACCAAATCAAGACTGCTATTTTTCCGCATCAAAATTCTACTTTTTCAGATATTACAGTAAGTGATTTCGTAGACAGATTAAATTTAAGCGAAAGACAGTTCTATTCAAAATCTCATTTTAAAAAGCTTTTACGTAAAAATGGGTTTGCTAATTCTTTTTCTCATAAGAAAACTAAAAGATATGCAAAGAAATTACTTCAAAACAAATTAAAACAAGAAGTGTCAAAACTAACAAAAACAGAAATCAACAGATTAACCAAAATTATCGAGCACATAAATCAAACAGATGAAAAAATAGAAAAGAGACAATATTTAAATATTAAGGAAAATAGAAAATTTGGAGAATTTATTGAATTAGATGCTTGTATCGAAGTGTTTTGAAATAACGAAACTGTGTCTTTATTTCACGCAGTAGATTCTGCAACTGGTAAATTATTAGCTATTCATTGTGAAAAAACCGAAACTGCAATAGGATATCAAAGACTACTAGATAAAGTTTTTAAAAAATATGGTTTTCCACAAAATATTTCAACAGATAGAAGAAGAAATTTTTAAATCAATGGTGAAACAATGACAAATTTTGAAAAAGCTTTAAATAAAAGAGGTATTAAGTTATTAACTTCAAGCAATCCAACGTTCAAACCTAATGTTGAGCGTTCTTTTTTAACAGCACAAATGAACTATCCTTTATTTTTTTACGAAAATCAAATAAATTCTATTAAGTCATTAAATGATAATTGAGAATTTATTGTAGATTTTTACAATAATAAATTCAATAAAAACAACATATCAAAATCAAATGTTTTTGAAAAAGGAAAGTTATTTGATGATAATCCTGATTTTTTAATAGAAATTAAAAGAAAAATTACATCTGGTGTTTTTAAAATGAACGGTAATTATTACGCACCTTTTGATAAAGAAGGGAAAAGAATTTATATCAGAAGTAGTGTCGAAGCAACATTGGTTACTGATATAAATAAAAAAATTTGATTTTTAATAAAAGGTCAAAAGTTTGATGCAAGAATACCAAACGGAAAACAATTAAGTGAACAAGAATTATGATCACTAGCTAAAAATTTAGATATTAATATTCCTTTAGTTCATGTTCTTTCAAATGAAATTAAGAAAACGAGAGAGTTCCATAAATTTTTACATAAAGTTAAAGAACTGTTGCAAAAGAAAAGAGAACTCCCTGACGAAATTCTCTTTAAAATTCAAAGTGTTCTTGAAAGGTTCTCTAGTTCTCTTGATAACATAGAAAACCAAATTAAATTATGCTAGAAATATCTAGCATTAATATGATATTATTTTTTTAATAAAACAGGTGGACAAAATAAATAATAATTCATAAAAAAATTTGTAGCTTAAGCTACATTTTTTTGTCAAAAAAATTTATTTAATGTATAATGTTATCACTAAAAGGTGTCAAGCACTTTAGCTTGACAGCAGAAGGAGGACAAATGGTTAAAATTAGACTTAAAAGAATGGGTAGCAAGTTCAGACCAGTATACAAAATTGTTGCTGCTGACGCTAGAGCACCTCGTGACGGAAAATTCATCGAAGCATTAGGACACTACAATCCTGCTACAAAAGAACTTGTATTAAACAAAGAACAAACAGCTAAATGATTAAAAGAAGGTGCACAACCTACAGTTACTGTTGCTAACCTTTTCAGAGCTAACAAATTAACAGAAGAACTTAAAAAATAATGAAAATTAACTTTCTAACCTTATTCCCTAATTATTACGATGCTTTTATTAACGAAAGTATTGTCGATAAAGCTAAAAGCAAAGGTTTAATCAGTTTTGAAGTAGTAGATTTTCGTAAATTTAGTACTGATAAACATCACAAAGTAGATGATGAAATCTATGGTGGTGGACATGGACTTTTATTACAAGTTGAACCAATTGATAAAGCAATTAATTCTCTTGCAAATAAAGGTGGTTTAAAAATTCTAGTATCTCCACAAGGAAAACCTTTTACACAAGACATAGCTAATAAGTTATCTACTGAAAAGGAAATAACTTTTATCGCTGGTCGTTACGAAGGATTTGATGAAAGAGTAAGTCAATTAGTTGATTTAGAACTTTCTATTGGAGATTACGTATTAACTGGTGGCGAATTACCTTCTATGGTAATGGCCGATAGTATTATCAGATTAATCCCAGGTGTAATCAAAGAAGAATCACATCAATTTGATTCATTCCAAGGAATAGGTTTATTAGATTATCCACAATATACACGTCCAAGAGATTATCAAGGAATGCAAGTTCCTGAAGTTCTTTTTGGTGGTAATCATAAGGATATTCAAAATTGAAAGGATAAAGCTAAATTTATTACAACTTGAAACAAACGTCCTGATATCATTGAAGACATTATTAAGAATGATTTAAATTCATTAAAGTCATACTTAAAATTAATTGATGATGCAGAACTTGACAAGTTAGGTTTTGATAAAGCAAGCTTAACATTATTAAAAGGAGTTAAATATGAGAAATAATTTATTAGAGTTAGTTGAAAAATCACAATTACGTTCAGATTTACCTGAATTCCAAACAGGTGATAACGTTAGAGTTCACGTACGTATTCGTGAAGGTGAAAAAGAACGTATCCAAATTTTCGAAGGTTTAGTAATTTCTAAAAAAGAATCAGGAACAAGAGAATCATTTACAGTTAGAAAAATTTCATACGGTATTGGTGTTGAAAGAACATTCGCACTTCACTCACCATTAATCGCACACATCGATGTTGTTCGTTCAAACAAAGTTCGTAGAAAAAGATTATTCTACATGAGAGACCGTAAAGGTAAAAGTGCTCGTCTTAAAGAAATCAAAAGAAATAAATAATTCCATTTATCCCATTTTTCTTAATAAACAAGATAATTGTTTATGAATTTAAAGCAAGTGAAAACTTGCTTTTTATTTTGCCTTGCACTTGCTTTAATAAAGTGGCAATAAAAAACATCAATGTACTTAAACATTGATGTATTGAATTAATTATTTAGCTTGGTTTAATTTATTGAATTTAATTGCACGAGCAACAGCTTTTTCTTTTGCTTTGTTTTCCATGCTTAAAGCTTCTAAGATTGGAACTCCAACAATATCGTTGTTAATAATTCCAATTGCAAGTCCACTTTTTCCTGCTAATAAGTATTGAACAGCTTTCATACCCATTAATGTAGCAAGAATTCTTTCTTGAGCTGTTGGAACTCCACCACGTTGAATGTGGTTTAATGAGTTACTACGTGTATCTCATTTTGTAGCATCTTGAATTTGTTTAGCAAGTTCAACCACGTTGTAGCATTTTTCTGATACAACAACAATCACACTTCTACGTCCTGGTTGTTTTGTTAATTCTACTGCTTTAGCAACGATTTCAGCTTCATCTAAACGATATTGACTTGTTGCAATAATTTCAGCACCTGTTGCAAGTCCTGAGTAAAGTGCTAAATCACCACACATGTTTCCCATAACTTCAACAATCATAATTCTTTGGTGACTTTTTGCTGTATCACGAATTTTGTCGATTGCATCTGTAATTGTGTTTAAAGCTGTATCGTATCCAATTGTGTAATCACTTGAAGCAATATCATTATCAATTGTTCCAGGTAATCCAATTGTTTTAACACCTAATTCGTGTAATAATTGTGCACCTTGATAGCTACCGTCTCCACCAATAACTACTAAAGCATCGATATCTCTATTTTTTAAGTTTTGAGCTGCTTTTTCACGTACTTCAGCTTGTTTGAATTCTGGGAAACGAGCTGAATAAATAAAAGTACCACCTTGATTTAAATATGCATCAACATCTAAATCTTTAGCATTAACAAGGTTATCGTTGTATAAACCTTTGTATCCTTCATAAACAACAAAAGCTTCTAATCTGTTTGCTTGTGCTTCTTTTACAACAGCACGCACAGCATTGTTCATTCCTGGAGCATCACCACCAGAAGTTAAAATAGCAATTTTTCTCATTTGTTCTCCTTATAATGTGTAATTGTACTATTTTCTATCTAAAAATATCAATTAAGTTTTTTAATAAACAAACTACTGTCATTGGACCAACTCCACCAGGAACTGGTGTGATAGCAGCAACTTTATCTTTAACACCTTCAAAGTCTACATCACCGCAAAGTTCTTGTGTTACTTTATCATCAAGGTTAGTTCCAACATCAATAATAATTGCACCTTCTTTTACGTTTTCAGCTTTAATGTATTTTGCTACACCAATAGCAACGATAACAATATCAGCGTTTTCAATACCCTTAATTCCTGTGTTTTCGTCGTATGTAGCAACGTTAGCACCCATTCTTTTAATAATGTGAGCTAAAGGTTTTCCAACAAGGTGACTACGACCTACAACGCATACTTTTTTATCTTTTACATCAATATTATAGTGTTCCATTAATTCTAAAACAGCTCTAGCCGTTGCTGGAACAAAGTGTTTTTCATCATTATCGTTATATAACTTAAATTCGTTTTTAGTACTTAAACCATCAACATCTTTATCGTATGGTACAGCGTCTAAAATAACTTGTTTTGGAATATGTCTTGGTAATGGAAGTTGAATAATAACACCATCTGAGTATTCATTAATATCATCTAATTTTTTAAGTAATCTATCTTGAGAAATGTTTTCTCTAAAATGATAAACTTTAGCTTCAATTCCTACTTCTTCACATTTTTTACGTTTTTGTTCAACGTATTTTGTTGAAGCTGGATTATCACCTACTTGCACGATAGCCAAACGAGGCTGTCTAATTAAATCTAAATCAATTAAATCTTGTTTTAATTTTGCTAATTCTTCTTTAGCAAGTTCTTTTCCACTTAGTATTTGCATTTTAACTCCTCCTCATATTGTTCGAGGTCAGCTTGATATTTATTTAATTTATTTTGTTCTGCTTCTACCTTATCTTTTGGTGCTTTAGCAACGAAGTTTTGGTTGCTTAACATTTTTGAAGCACGTTCGATTTCTGCTTTAACAAAAGCAATTTTTTCAAGTAACATAGCTTTATTTTGTTCTTTTAATTCAGCAGAAAGTTTGATATATAAATCATTGTTTTCTAATCTAACTAAATAGTCTTGGTTATCAAGATATTCAGCAAAACCTAATTTATTAATTGTTTGAATAGTTCTTTCATCAAGCTCGGTTGTTGTTGCGTACTCAATAATTTCTTTTTTCGAAATTTGATTATCTTCACGATATTTTCTAATTGCTGTAACGATTTCAATCACATCATCAATATACTCAGTATTTACTTTATTGTCAAATTTTGGTCATTCTTGTTCAAGTAATTCAGCATTAAAAATTTCATTGTAAATTCGATCTGTAATAAATGGTAAAAATGGATGTAAAACAATTAATGACTTTTTAAGTACATCTAATGCTCCATTTTTTGATGGGTTTGTTTTTAATAATTCAATGTATCACCCACTTAAATCATTAAAAATATATTTGTAAATTTCACTACCAATAACCGCAAATTCATAGTTTTTCATATTCGCATCAATTTGTGCTGCTAATTTTTCTAATTTATTTAAAATTCAGTGATCTGCTACTGTAGTTTCAGTTGTATTATCACTAGGCATATCTGAAATATATTTAGCAATATTTCATAACTTATTATTTACTCTTCAAGCCGCTTCAACTTTTTCAGTTGAAAAACGAATATCCATTCCTGGAGATGTATTTGTTAGTAAAAATCATCTAAGTGAGTCAGAACCATATTGTTCTACCATATCCATTGGATCAACTCCATTATTTAATGATTTAGACATTTTACGTCCTTGTGCATCACGAATTAATCCGTGTAATAATAAATCATTAAATGGAATTTCGTCCATAAATTCTAAACCAAAGAAATACATACGAGCAACTCAGAAGAAGATTAAATCATAACCAGTAACAAGTAATGAATATGGGTAATATCTTTTTAATTCAGCATTTTCTTCAGGTCAATTTAAGAAAGTAAATGGTGCGATCCCTGAACTAAATCAAGTATCAAGCACATCAGGATCTTGTACTCATCCTTCACCTGGTGAATCAATTTGCACTTTAATGTTTCCTTGAGCATCGTATCAAGCTGGAATTCTGTGTCCTCATCAAAGTTGACGAGAAATTGTTCAGTCATAAACATTTTCCATTCATCTTTCAAGAGTAGCACGGAAACGTTTTGGATAAAATTCAACACTTTTATCTGAGTTTAAGTTATTTAGGATTAAATCTCTGAAATGATCCATTTTAACAAATCATTGTGGTAAAACTAATGTCTCAACAACTGTTTTTGAACGATCACTAATTCCTACATTTGATGTAGTCATTTCGACTTTTTCTAAGTATCCATTTGCTTCAAGATATTTTCCAATTGCTTCACGAGCTTCAAAACGCTCCATTTTGTCAAATTCACTGCCTGGAGCATTAATGCATCCGTTTTTATCAATGGTTTCGATGATTTCAAAACCTAACTTTTGCATAATGTTAATATCAGCTTCAGCGTGAGCACTAAGTTTCATTAAACCTGTTCCAAATTCTGGTTCAACATATGAATCGGCAATAATTGGTAATTCTTTCTTAGTTACTGGGTGAATAACTGTTTTGTTTAAATATTTTGTATAACGTTCATCACCTGGAGAAAATACTACCGCAACGTCACTAAGTAATGTTTCTGTACGAACTGTAGCAATTACTAAATATTCATTTGAATCCTTAAGTGGATATTTAATGTAATACATTTTTTGTTCAGTAGGTTCATTATTTACTTCGATGTTTGATAATGCAGTTTGTAATTTAATATCTCAATTAATCGCTCTAACTCCACGGTAAATAAATCCTTTATTGTATAAATCAACAAAGACCTTTAAAACCGCTTCATTTGCTTTTTCATCTAAGGTAAAACGTTCAAAATTATAATCAAGTGCAAGTCCTAATGTTGCTCATTGTTTTCTAAACATGGCAGCATATTCATCTTTTCACTCTCAAATTTTGTCAAGGAACTTTTCACGACCTAAATCATGACGGTTTAAACCAGTAGTTTGAAATAAAACATCCTCAACCTTACTTTGAGTTGCTATTCCAGCATGATCCATTCCTGGTAATCAAAGTACATCGTACCCTTGTAGTTTTTTATAACGAATGATTGTATCAGGAATATAAACATCTAAGGCATGTCCTAGGTGTAATTTACCTGTAACATTTGGTGGTGGTAATAAAATTGAAAATGGTTTTTTAGAAACATCGTGGGTCATAAAATATTTCTTATCACGTCACTTTTGTTCTAAATTAGCTTCAACTTCTTTGTGATTGTAGCTTTTATTCATAAAACTCCTCTTAATTACAACAACTATATATTTTCTATATTATAAATTATTATCTTTTTTTAAATAGCAAATAAGGAAATTAGGGTATAATATTGCGAAAAAAATGAACTATTTACTAGTTCATTCCTCTTTTTTTGAAAATTTCAAACAATAATTTCGAATATTTTACATTTAATAATGCAACAATATAAAAACTCATTAAAAATAATAAAACAGCAACCACAAATAAAGTTCAGTAGGCAGCAACAAAATCTTGCAAGAAGAAATAACGTGCATAGAAAGCAGTACCACTAGCAGAAACCGCTGCAGGGAATGTTAAAGCTCCATATGCTAATCAGTGTTCTTTCAATTTTAATGACTTAATATATACAGCTCCATAAATAACTACACTAACAACTCCTCAACTAAATAAGATAATTGAGACAACTTCATAAAAGTAAACATTATTTAACGCATTAACTGTAAAACCAGCAAGATTTCTATCTGGATTAAAAGCTACTAAAAAACCTAATCCTAACATATTTGCAGGTGAAGCATAAATTGCCATTGATGGAATATGTTTTTCATCGGTGTGTGGTTTAAATAAAAAGCGGTATAAAAAGACTGGATAAGTAATAACAAAAACGCCAAATGCTAAAAATCAAATTGCTTGTCAATATCAAATTGGTAATAAATCACCAAGGTTATCTGCATAAGCTGCTGAAATCCCAACCCCTACTAATGGAACAAATCAAGAAGCGTATGCTTTTTGGTAAATTACACCTTTTTTAAAAATGTATTTTTTAAAAAAGAAAAACATATAAAATAGCTGCATCGACACAGCACAAAAGGCTAAAATATTTGGAAAAATTAAAGCATAATATCTAGTTTGTTGATCTGAAATCATATTAGTCATAACTCATCCTAATGAGTTGCTAATAACACAGAAACAAAGCATTGTAACACCAACCGAACCTACCATTGATGGACGCTGAAATTCTGAAGGAAGATGCTTAAATTTAAGGATAAAATATTTTGTTAAAACAAAAAATAAATAAAAGCAACATACGACAATACAGAAAATTTCTAGTGCACATAAAAAGTAATTTAATCTAGTTAAAACCATCGGATTATCAGTAATTCTATGGTAAAGCTCAGTGCTTAAAAAAGTACCAGCTGTTGCAATCCCCATAGTCCCTAAAGCAACTGAATTAATCCCTAACGGAACATCATTTCATTTTTCTTTATTCAAATTCATAGTACAAAAAATTTTAATACTATAAATTTATTTATCTCAAAATAAAAATTAATTTTTTCAGCAAAATAATAAAAAAATGTAAAAAGTGCGTTTTTGCTTGTTTTTTATTATAAATATGTAAAATGTAAGGTATGAAGAAAGAATTAGAGAAAATTACTCCACTTGAAGTAGATTTTGCCAAGTGATATACAGACGTTGTCAAGAACGGAGATTTAATTGCTTATGGACCTGCAAAAGGTACATTAATTTTTAAACCAAACGCATATGGAATTTGAGAATTAATTCAAAAAAATCTTAATGCGATTTTTAAAGAAAAGGGTGTACAAAACGTATATTTACCTTTACTTATCCCACAATCATTATTTGAAGTTGAAAAAGAACACGTAGAAGGGTTTAATCCTGAATTAGCTACAGTGACACACGTTGGAAATCGTGCACTTAATGAAAAATTAGTTATTAGACCAACATCAGAAGTTCTTTTTGCTGACTTCTTTAAAAATTCAATCACATCATACAATGATTTACCATTAATTTACAACCAATGAGCAAACGTTGTACGTTGAGAAAAAACAACAAACCCATTTTTAAGAACTAGAGAATTTTTATGACAAGAAGGTCACACATCACATGCTGACCCTATTGAAGCTAGAAAATTAACTCGTACTATGATTAGTGTATATGCTAAATTCTTAAAAAACTATTTAGCAATTCCTACAATCGTTGGTAAAAAAACTCCACACGAAAAATTCGCTGGAGCATGTTCAACTTACACAATTGAAGCTATGATGAAAGATGGTAAAGCTTTACAAGCTGGAACAAGTCACTATCTTGCTCAAAACTTCTCAAAACCTTACAACATTACATTTAGAAATAAAGATAACCAAGAAGAATATGTTTACCAAACATCTTGAGGTGTTACTACTAGATTAATTGGTGCATTAATTATGACTCACGGTGATAACCGTGGAATTATCATTCCACCTAGAGTAGCTCCTGTACAAGTAGACATTTTAGAATTGTTTGCTAAGAAAAATCCAAGCGTTTCAAAAACTGCTAAAAAACTTTACACAGAATTAGGACGTAAATATCGTGTACGTTTAGATGCTAGTGATAAAAACCCTGGGTATAAGGCTGCAAATAGTGAAATTCAAGGTGTTCCACTTAGAATTGAAGTTGGGCCAAGGGATTTAGAAAACGGATTAGTTACAATCGTACGTAGAGATGATATTGAAAATAAAATTACTGTACCAGTTGCTGATGTTAAAAAGACAGTAGGTAAATTATTAGATGATATTCATAATAATTTATATGAAAAAGCTGAAGAACGTTTAAAAGCTAACACAGTGTTTGCTACAAACTACGATGAATTCAAAAAATACATTTCTGAAAACAAATTTGTTATAGCTCCATTTTGTTGTTTAGATTCTGCTGAAGAACAAATTAAAGCAGAAACAGGCGCTACAACAAGATGTATTCCTAAAACATTAGATAAACCAGCTAAAGATGTTAAATGTATCTTTGACCAATGTAAAAAAACAACAAATCGTTACGTTATTTTTGCGAAAGCTTACTAAAATCAACAAAAAATTGTCAATAAAAATTATTTTTTATTGTAAAGAAAAAAAGTGAATGCATTAATTGCATTCACTTTTTTTAATGTAAGTTATTTAATCCTTTTTAGCTTCGCAAGAAAGTATCTTAACTAGCGCTTTTGCTTTTCACTCTCTATGCTTTGAAATCCCTCTAACTTCCGTAGTTAAATGAGTTAAATATAAATTTTGTGGATACATTCCTTTTACATATATAAAAGAATCAACCCATTCTTCTTCAGTATATACATCTGTTAGTTTTTTATATTTTTTTCGGTTAACTATAAAGATATAAATTAATCCTACTATAAAAATCAAAGATAATATTACTGCTAATACAATACCTAAAATATTGTATTTGTATATAAAACTAAACGCTAAACTCGGCATTTCGATTAGCATCATCAACATAGTTCAACCTCACACAAAAGAATTTTTTCTTACAAAATAACTTTGTGCTACGTCAATGATTCTTGGCTTTATTTCTTTAGTATCCACCATAGTGTTTTTCTAACCTTGTATTATAGTTGCTATTTGAATTGTCATCGAAATTGTTTAGCTTGTTTTTATTTACACGTATTTGATTAGTGATAACAGTCTTGATTGCTGATAATACATTTTTATAGGAATTTAAACCGTTTCTTTTTGTTATCAATATAAACTCGTCAAGTTTACTTAATAGCTGTAATAACAACTTATTTTCATACATTAAATCATTTTTTGTATTACGTGTCATAAGTGTAAATAGCTTGCTCAAAATGAAATTAGACTCATTTTTTAAAGTTTCAATTTTTCAAATTTCTTGTTGAATATTTTGATTATTGTGGTTTGTTACTGCTCCACCTATTGCTAATTCACTACCTACCATAGATAGGATTGGCCCTACAACTCAACCAACCACAGGAACTAACGTCACGCCTGCACCGACACCTGCTAAAGCCGCACCTGATACTGTTAATTCATATTCAGTATCTGTTGCTTTTTGTTTTTCAAGCACATTTTGAGCAGATACAATGTATTGTAAGAAACCTTCTAGTGTATAATAATCATCATTATTTAGGCTTCTTGAAGACCAATAATATCTTTCTGTTTTTAATGATTTTTTTAAATCATCATAAAATAATTTATTTTTTAATTCAAGAACACTATTTTCAAAAATATCTTTATCAATATTTAATTCTTTTTGAAAATTTAATTTGGAAAAAATATCTACAGTTTGTAATAAAATAATTTTCTCAACTTCAGAAAGTTTATCAATTATTTCATCAACTTGTTGCTCAGTAGCATTAGCTGGGACAACAATTCCAGTGATACCAGATAAAAATGACATATCAATTGTTTTAAACATTTTTAAATTCTCCTAAAATTTATATTAATTTATTTTAATTGGATGAGTAATCATCCACTTAAATTATAAAAAAAATCAATATATGAAACCAAAAAGGCACGTAAAGAGATTCAAAATGTGGAAAAATACACTTTTTTTCATACTTAACAATTGCAATCCTCATTGCAACTCACTTTAAATTGTTAAATTTAATAGGGAGTTTTTTGACAAGAAAAAGCACCCTTTTAAAAACGGAAAGAGAGTGCCTTATAAATTATAATAGAATCAGTTATAAGATAAGGGTTCAAATAGAATATTTTCTAAAAAAAATCAAATTTATCTATACCAGAAATAGCTAAAAAATGGTTTAAATAAAACTAGTGTGTATAGAGAAGTTAAAAATAATTCTTGTGATGGTGAATATAGTGCAGAAATAGCACAAGAAAAAACACAATAAAAGAAATAGGTGAAAAAATCAACATATTTTAGTTCAAGAATTAGAACACTATAAAAAATTTAAAAATAAATTTCTTGAACATTATGATAAGAGAAGTTTTGGAATAAAAACAACTTATAAACTAATTCAAAACACTTATTCATTTCCTATCCCATTAATCAGAACTGTATTTAATTGAATTAATTCTGGTATATGAGAAATTACAGAAAAAGAAAAATTAAGAAGTAAATATACAAGAGGTAGAAAACGTGGTGGTAATGCAATAACTCAATTAGTTGGAGCAAGATTAATCAAACCTTTTTGAGCTAGACTTATTATATAAACGACAGAAGTGATTTCGGTTATTATGAAATCGACTTAATTATAGGGAGAAAAGAAAAACAACGTGATCATTTAATAACTTTTGTAGAGCGTAAGACAAGACATCTTTTCATTGTCAGAATAAATGGAAAAAATGGTTGATTAATAAATTTAAAAATTTGAGATTTAATCAAAAAATATAAATTAAATGTAAAATCAATCACTTGTGATAATGGTTTTGAATTTAATAAATTATTTTATTTAAGTTATAGAACTGGAATAACAATTTATAAAACAGATCCGTATGCATCATTCCAAAAAGGAACAAATGAAAATACAAATGGTTTAATTAGGAGATATTTTCCTAAGGGTACCGATTTCGGAAAAGTTTCAGATAATTATTTATTGTATGTCCAAAATAGAATAAATTTGATGCCTAGAGAAATATTAGGTTGATATTTAGCAAGCGAGTTGTTTATGACCTGAAACGATTTCAAAGAACCGTGAAAGATTATACCATTAGACTAACGTTTATACTTAGGAATAACGAAAAATTCAAAAATAAAAGTAGAAATAAATTCTATAAATAATTCTAAAAAGTTCCTCGGATGTTTGTTCAATATATGAGTTTTTTATAAACTAGAGATTAAAAATATCAATTTAGAGTTACAATGAGAATTGCACTCGATAATTTTATATTTATATAATAAACATAAAATACATTAACATTAAAACCATTTTATATCTATCCGGTTTTCAAACATAAAAAATTTTTAAATAAATCTAATATAATAATTTTTACTATGAGCAATTTAATTAAAAATGAAATAGATATAGATAAAGAAGCAAAAGAACTTACAGATGATATTTACGAAATATACAGTAAAATTTGTTGACTTTTTGCTGAATATAAATCCTTTTCTTTTTATACAGAAAAGAGCTGTATATACCACGATGGTGAATTTAATAAAAATAAAATTTTTATAAATTTAGATGAAAGATTTATTTTTCATGCATTAGGTATTAGAAAATTTAAAAGATATAGCAGAACAGATAGCGAAAGTCTAAAGGGAATATTATTAAGAAAAACACTTCAAATACACAAAGATCTTGCTAACAGTGAACAACAAAAGAATATTAAAGATATTAAACACAAAATTCACACTTGAAAAAAATTCTTCGATAATTTAGAAAAAGAGAATTTTAAAAATAGTTCACTTCATTCTTTTTTCACCGAATTATATTTCATGAAAGACAAAAGCAATAACATTATAGATATTCCAACTTTTCATACAAAATTTGTATTTGTGCACAGAAATAATAATGAATGATTTAGTTTTGAATGTGTTTTAGATCAAGATAAACCACCAATTATCTATCCTTATTCAATTTATAATTGCTGTTACATTCAATTATTTTTACGTTCTATTAAGTCAGGAAATGAAAATGATTATCAAGATAGAATATTAAAACAGAAATGTCAAAAAGTCAATATTCAATATTCTTTTAAAAACAAAAAATAATGTATAATATTTTTGCTTGAAAGAGCTAATTGTGTTCCAACTTTTAGTTGGGTTTGTCTTGTCTCGAACGGTGCTTTTACGACACAATTATTATTTTTAAAAGACACACAAACCAAGACAAGTTCAGCAGAGAGCGTGTGCTCTCTGTTTTTTATACAATTTTTATTAAAAAACTAGGACAAACATAGTGGGCACAATTAATGTGTTCGCTATTTTTGTATTAGGAGATTATATGAAACAATTAAAGCAAATAGAATGATTAGAATTGTTAATTATATATGATGATTTTCTGAATTGTAAAATTACAGAAAATGAATTTCAGATCGAATTAATTAATAAATTTTCTAGAAATTAAAACAATCAATACTTTAGAAAAACCGTAAGAAAGAAATATGCATTTTATAATAATGGTATGACAGATTTAATTTCGATGACTGGTACAAGTCCTAAAAAAGGTAAAGGCAGTACCAGGGCTAGAAAGAAACGAGAAATTACAAAAGAAAAATATAATAAATTATCAAGTGATGATTTGATCGAAATTATCGAATATTTACGTGATATCGTTAAAAACACTTCTACTGTAAATAGACTTAACAAAAACATTACAGATTGACTAACTCTCATATATCTAAAAGAGTATGAGGTAAGTTTCTAAACATTTCAAAAAGTTTATTGTATAAAAGGTTAAATCACAAGAACACTAAATACAAACCTAATAAATTAGATGAATTGTATATTGTGATACTAAAAGCTTTTAATGAAATAAAAAAGATTTACGGTAGAGAAAGATTATCTATTTTCATCAAAAATAAATATCAAATAAACATAAATTACAGAGCTCTAGGTAGAATAATAAATAAATTAAGCTTAAAATTTAATATTAGAAAGAAGTGTAAATCTAGAGAGATTAAAAATGTAGATGTTAAATTTAATAATTTAGTCAACAGAGATTATAATGGTACAAATAATGAGATTGCAATAGCAACTGATGTATCATATATACCTTCACCAAAAAATATACAAAATAATTTTGTGTATTTTTCAGCTTGCATCGATCACAAAACCAAGAAAATAATAAATTGAAATTTATCTAATAGAAACGATATAAATTTAGTTTTAGAACACATTAAAGAAATTAAACCTATAGAAAATGCATTATTCACTCCGATCACGGTTTCCAATATTCATCAAAAGATTACATCAAAACTATTAACAAAAATAATGAAATTATATCAATATGTAGAGTTGGCAATTCATTAGATAACAGAGAAATCCAATATTTCTTTTCAATATTGAAAGCGGAAGATTTATATAACATCAATATTAAAGATTTAACATTTAAAGAACTCAAAGAATCGATTTCTAATTTCATAGAATGATATAACAACGAAAGATTACAATCAAATTTAAATTGAAAAACACCTCAACAATGTTGTGATGTTCATTCATGTTTATAAACCATCCACTGAAAGAGTCTTGGTTTACCTAGTTTAGTAAACATCCGAGTTTTTTATAAACTAGAGATTAAAAATTTAAATTTAGAGTTGCAACGAGAAACGCATTCGATAAAGATAGAACACACACGATTCGGACTGCTCACTATTGTTTCATTAATAAAAGGGTGTAGTATTGTAAAGTACAATTGAGAAAAATGTACAAAAATACACCTTTTTCACATTTTTAACTATTTAGATAAGATAAAAACCATTCATAAAAATTAAAAATAACGTTGCCGTTCTCAAGAAATAATATATTTTTATTTAATTTTTGAATTTCAAAATTGATACCTTTTATTCTAAGATTATTTAAAAATAAGACATAAAAGAAAACGAAAGTTCTTATATTCGAAAATTCAAAGTTTGCTCCAAAGTTTTTTATTTTTTGTAATTTGTTATCATCTCAATATTGCAATGTGCTTAAAAAAATCTTCTTAATATCCCAAATAAACTCTGTATTCGCAATAAATTGAGATATTTCGCCGTCATAAAATAATTTTAAAAATAGTTTAGATGTATAAGGGAATTGATCTAATTTATATTTAATATCTTTTGATATTTCATCAATTGATTGAAATAAGAAATAATAGGGAGATTCTGCGTAAGACAGAATATCAAATTGTATATTAGTGATCGAAACTTCTTTAAAAATTCTTTTTAATTCATCAAAATCTATTTCGTTAGATATTAAAAATAATTCTATATCAGAAAATGTTCTAATGATTTTTTGAAGTTTTTCATTTATTCCTTGAAATTTATAAAAGTAGTAATTAGTAATAATCTGACAAAATTTAAAAATTATACAAATATATGGTTTTATATATTGAACAGAATTTTCGAGAATAACTCAATCTTTTTTAATCTTCTTAAAAACCATACATTCGATATTTGTTAATTTTTCTCCATTATATATTTCAAAATGTTTAAAATACTCATGTCCGTTTATAGAAGTATTGTTGATTTTTTCTTTAATTATTTTTTCAAATTCTTTATTTCTAAGTTTTAAATTATCTTCTTCTATCAAAAGTAAGAGATCTATATCGTTTGGTTTTCTATCTAATCAACCAAATTTATAAAGTGCATAACTTCCTTGAACAACCAATCTATTATCGTTTTTACAAAGTAGATTCACAATTCTATCCAAATCATTCATATAAAAATTATATGAGTTAAATATTTTTAAAGGTAAATTTATTTACTTTTTATTAAAACCAGTCTAAAACTTGATTATTTTATATAATTTACTCACTATGAAAAAGAAACGTAAATTTGGATTTATCGGAACTGGTGCTTGATCATCTGCACTTGCAAATGTATTATCACACAATGGTTACGAAGTTATGCTTTATGGTGTTGATCACAATGAAATCGACGATATCAACCGTGGATACAACACAAAGTACTTTAATGGTAGAGCATTTGACAATCCACAAAACATTAAAGCAACAGATAATCTAAAAGAAGTGTTAGATTTCGCTAATGTGATTGTTTTAGGAGTACCTTCACACTTAGTAAAAGTTGTTTTAAAACAAATACAAGGTATTTTAAAATATAAAAGAATTGATTTAATCAATCTTTCAAAAGGTTTTGAACCTACAACTGAGATGTTTTTCTCTGATTTTATTAAGAGAAAATTTAGACGTAATTTAAAAAATCTAGCTACATTTATTGGTCCATCTTTTGCTGTAGAAGTATTTAACGAAAAAATGACAATGATTAATGCTGTTGGAGATAATGCTGATTACATCGAAATGTTATGTCATTGTTTTAACAATGATAAATTTAGAATTTTCCCTAACTATAACATTAAGGGTGCTGAAGTTTTTGCAGCACTTAAAAATGTGTTAGCAATTGGAATGGGTATTATTTCATATCAAGATGACTCAAATAATACACATGCAGCCATTTTATCTTTAGGATTACGTGAAATCACTAAAGTTTACCAAAGAATGTGTCCAAATGACAATGACACTCGAATTTCAATAGATTTTGCAGGTGCTGGAGATACTTTCTTAACTTGTTCAAGTTTTAAAAGCCGTAACTATTCTTTTGGACGCGAAATTGCTGAATTTGGAGTAAAAGAAGCTCTTGAAAAAAACGCTAAAACAGTTGAAGGATATCAAACCGCAAAAACACTTGAAAAAATATTACGCAAAAAAGATATTACTGTTCCATTACTAGAAAATATTATTAATGTACTTTTTCACAATAAAAGTCCGTTCAAAATTTTAGATTTTCTCAAATAAGTAAAATTAATATTGCTATAAATAAGGTAAAATATAAAAATAATATAAAACATGCAAATAGGAGAAATAATGAAACACGAATTATTAGAAGCAAAAAGCGAATTTGTTGTTTCTTTTGAAATTTCAAAAGATGAAGTTCAAAAAGAATTCGACAAAAGAGTAGAAGCTGCTGCTAAAAACGTTAAAGTTCCTGGATACCGTCCTGGAAAAGCACCAAAAGAAAAAAGATTAGCTAGAGTAGATTATCAAACAATTAACTCACAAGTTACACAATTCTTCTTTGAACAACACGTAAACGAAGCAACAGAATGCTTCATGAAAGAAGAAAACAAATTAGGTGCTGTTAGTTTTTATGAAGACCTTAACGTAAACGAAGATGGGTCACTTACATTAAAATACATTTTTGTTCTTAAACCTGAATTCACAATTAAATTAGAAGATTTAAAAACAAAAATGGATTCATTAGACACAACTCAAGAAGTTAAAGATGAAGCATTTGCTAAATTCTTAAAACAATTCTCAGTACCAGTAGAAGTTGAAACAGAAGCTAAAGAAGGTGATGTTGTAAACATCAACTTCAAAGGTTTCATCAATAACGAACCATTCGAAGGTGGAGAAGCTGAAGGATACGACCTTACATTAGGTTCAAAATCATTCATTCCTGGATTTGAAGAACAATTAGTTGGTAAATCAAAAGGATGAGAAGGTGATATTAACGTTACTTTCCCAGCTGATTACTTCTCAAAAGAATACCAAGGAAAAGATGCTAAATTTGAAATTAAAGTTAACTCAGTTAAAAGAACTGAAGCTATGGATTTAACAGACACAATTGTTGCTCAATTTGGAATTCCAAACATCGAAACAGTTGCTCAATTTAGAGAATGATTTGATAATAGAGAAGTAGAAAACCACTTCTTCGAAGTTGAAGCTAAATTCTTAGGTGAAGTAATTGATGAAGTTGCCACCGCAATCAAACAACCATTACATGAACGTGCTTACAGCAATGAAGCTGCAAAACTTGAAGCTCAATTAGTAGAACAATTAAAAGCTTACAAAATTAAAAAATCTGAATACTTACAAATTGTTAAATCAAGCGAAGAAGAATTAAAAGAACAATTCAAAAAACAAGCAGAAGCTCAATTAACAAAAGATTTCGCAACTCAATGAGTATTATCACAATTAGACATTCAACCTACACCAGAATTACTTGAAAAAGTTAGAAAATCTCACTTAGTACCACAAGGAAAAGAATCTGAACAAAGAGTATTTATGTTAGTTTCACAATTCTTAGCTGTACAAAAATTATTAGAACTTACAAAATCTGACAAAACTGCTCAACACGAAAAATTATTTAACGTATTAATTTCTAAGTAAAATATTAATTTTTGACCTCTAATTTGATAAAAATTAGAGGTTTTTTTACATTTAAAAACTTCCTAATTCAAGCTAAATATGCAGATAAAATATCTGTATAATAAAGAAAATAGGAAATTTTGAAATTAAACCAATTAAACATTAAGAATGAAATTAAGAAAAACAGAAATATAAAAAAATATTTATCAAAGTAATTTTGATATTTATGTACCAACAAAAAAACTGAGAAAAAAATACGAAATTAAGGTATTGTATGAAAATTCATACAATATATATATATATATATATATATATATATATATTGTAAAGGGAGTGAGCCATCATGAAACGAAGTACTAAGCGAAAAATTAAAAAACAACATTAATTGGTGTTCCAACAGCTGTTGCAACCGCTACTACTATTTGAACTTTGGTTTTACATAAAAATACAAAAAAGTTGTTGTAAATCAAGAATTAGTTGACTTATTAAATTCAATTAATGATATTTTAAACAATAATAAAGAGCAACTTGACAATTATGCAAATATTCAAACTTTAAAACAAAGTATTTTAAACGGTAACTCTTTAATTAATTCAGATAATAAACAAGATGTTACAAATGCTATTAATGATTTAAGAATCCAAAAGCAAGAATTAGAAGACTTAATTGCAGAAACTGAAAAACCCCTACAAATAAAGTACCTTCTGCAATTTCTACACCATTAGAAACTCAAATTAAAAATGGTAATGATACACTTGTTAAAAAACCATTAACAATTGATGAAATTAATAAACAATACAATGAATTGAAATTAGCAAATCAAAACACTGTAGATTTTATAAACGAACGCACTAAATTAGAAAAAGAATGAGCTGAGCTCCAATTACAAACTGCAACCGGTATGAACAAAAGATACCAAGAAGCATTGGAACAAGCACGAGCTAATGTTGAGACTGTAATAAACAACAAAGAATCATCACTTGAAGAGATAAAACAAGCAATAGATGAATACAAAATTAAACTAAGTGATGCAATTACAAATGCAGATCTTATTCAACAAGCTCGCAAGGCTAAAAAAGATAAAGAAGCAGAAATAGCTAATTATCCACAAATTACTTTCGAGCAAATTGTTCAAAACTATAATAATTTAGACAATGTGGCTAAACCTGCTTTTGATGACTACGAATCAAATGAAGATTTATTAAAAGATATTGAAAACATTAAAAACTATAAAATAGTTGTTTCACAACCCAAAGAAGAAACTAAACCTAACGAAAACACAGATTCTACAGGTGATAATCAAACTGGAGAAGAAACAAAACCATCAAATGACCATGAGCGACCAAAAGATGATAATGTAGATAACAAACCTGCACCAAAGCCAGAAGAGCCACAAGAACACCCTGTAATTACTAGAACAAAAAACATAATTAAAGCAACTGAAATTATCTTAGATAAATATGATGTTGATAATAAAGACAAAATAGAACCATTACTTGATAAATTAAAAGATTTATTAAATGAGCCAGACAATAAAATCAATGAAATCAAAGTAACAAGTGATGAATTACTTTCTGAAGATCGTGAATTCGCAGATAATTTTAATAAAAAAATTTCATCAACAACTTCTCACTTTTATAATGTATTTAAAAACTTTAGACTTTATGATGATAAATTCGCAGCCGGAAGAATGGTTTCATCATTTGTCCAAGTTCCGTTGCTTGGTTGAAATGATGAAAGAAATAAAACAATCACAGAGGAACTTAAAGCAATTAGTGAAAAATATTTAACAAATAAAAAACAACAGGAATCCTTAGATGCAAACAATGATAATGAATTTAACAAATCAGTCGACCGAGCATATAAAATATATTTAGATGATATTGCAGATCCTCAAATTCCTGGTATAAATAAACAAGCTGTTGATGATAAATATTTATCAATTATCTGAGAATCCGCTAAACTCCTTAGAGGATGAATTTTAAAAACATTTAATGAGTGATGACAATGATTACAAATCGCAAAAGAATATCTAACTCCTGCAGAATATATAGAAATGTTAGTTAAAACAACCTTGTATGGATTGGGTGCGGATACAAACACAGACAACTTATTATGAGAAAGTAACGATTTTTTTAACACAAAAACTGAAAAATTCGAACCAAATGATCATCTTTTTGTTATGCCTGATGAATATGCCTTTATGGTAAACAAAAGTGATCCTAACTTTGATCAAAAAGAATATAGCTATGAGTATCGTTCAAATGGTAATTGATGAGGTTTATGAGACACAGATTCCTGAGTTTACCGTTTTAATGATGGTATTATGCTATATAGCATTTTCCCATATATTTGAGGTGCACAACAATTTAATGATATAACCACATGAATTAACAACGACTCAATAAAACCAGATCTAAATACACCATATAGTTCAAAGGTTATGTTAGATAATTTTTTAACAAATAAAGAATATTTTAAACGTTTTTTAGACAGTAAAACACCTTGATATGGTGCAACAAACTATTATCCAACAAGCGAAGAACTATACAATCATATATTCACTTTCTCATTTAATTTTATGGCAAATTCCTTAGGACTTTTCAGTTCAATGCAAGTGGATGATCATTATAATGCTGCTTACATATTCCGTGATCTATTCAGAGAACGAACAGAATTATTTAATCAAAACTTTAAAATTGATGTTGATAACTACTTGAGCACTATTCGCGAACTAGATAACTTAATAAACTCTTTACCAAGTTTAGAACAAAATTATTTCAATCAAAACCTAATTAAACAAATTTCAACACTTGCACAAGTGGAAGACTTTTCTACAAATACACTTGATTTAGTAGAAAAATATAATTATTACAAACAAAATTTATTAGATACTAAAGAAGAAATAATAGTAAATGTTTATCCTGCACTTAAACAAATTGCTGATCAAAAAGTTAATACACCAGATACAAACCAAACTGCTAAAGACAGTATTAATGCAGCTTTACAAGAAGTAGAATCTAGTTTAGCATCAGATAATACTTATAATAAAATTCAAGCTATTTCAGCACTAGTTAAGTCATTAATGTTTTAATGAAAGTCCCAACAATTTGGGACTTTTTTCTTTCTAATAAATACTTAATTAAAAAATCCTAGCATTCGCTAGGATCATATCTAATTATTTTTTGTATCTTAAAACTTCTTTTCAATTATAGTTAATTGCGGCTTTTCTAATTTCTTCAACACCAAGCAAGAAGAAACCAAATAAGATTGGAACAATTCAATATCCATGATTAAATTGTTCAGCAGAAATTGAATAAATATTTGCCATTGTAAACATAGAGTTTAAGCCTGGTATAAACGCAACTGCAAGCACTAAAACAAGTGAAGATAAAGTAGCAAGATATACTCATTTATATTTAATTGGGTTGCATTTGAAGATATTATATTTGCTCATTAAGTTAAGAGAGTTGATACTTGCTCCAATTCCTAATGTTGTAAAACATGCAAATGCTGTAAGTAAAACAAATTGTTCTCCAATAATACCATTTGCTTTTGCAATAAATCCAACAATTAAATATGAAAGTAAAGCAAATAATGATAACAATAAACTTTGAATAATTAATTTTTTACCCATACCACGAGAGAAAATACTTTCTTGTTTACTAAATGGTAAACGATTCATAACATCTTCATCAAGTGGAGTGATACCAAGAGCTATAGCAGGTAATCCATGAGTTAATAAATTAATTCATAATAATTGAGCAGCAGACAGAATAAAGAATTCTGCAGCACCAATTTGTTCTTTAAAAATAAATCTAAACGCAAATAAACCAATTAACATTACTATAATTTCAGTTAATGATGAAACTAATAAGTTTAAAATAACCGTTTTAATTCTGTCGAATGTTTCTCTTCCGTTTTTTACACCTTTAACAATAGTGCTAAAGTTATCATCAGTTAAAATTACATCAGCAGCTTGTTTTGAAACATCTGTTCCTGTAATTCCCATTGCACAACCTAAGTCAGCAGCTTTTAAGGCAGGGGCGTCATTTACACCATCACCAGTCATTGCTACCACTTTATTATGCGATTGTCATGCATTAACTATTCTTAATTTATCAGTCGGATTTACACGTGCATAAATTGAAATTACTTCAACTTTATCACGTAATTCATCATCGCTCATTTGAGCAAGTTCTTCACCAGAAACAATTAAGTCGCCCTCTTGATAAATTCCTAAATCACGACCAATTGCTTTTGCAGTAATTAAGTGATCACCAGTAATCATAACTGTTTTAATTCCTGCTGCTTTTGCTTCTAAAATACTTTGTTTAACTTCTGGACGTGGTGGATCAATCATACCTACTAATCCAATAAATGTTAAATCACGTTCATCATGTATGTCAATGTCTTTTTTGTACTCTGGTACGTTTTTAAACGCAACAGCAATTACTCTTAAAGCACTTTCACTTCATCTTTTAATTCTTTCATAGTCTTCAGGTGAAGCGTTTTTTGAACGACTTAAGATTACATCAGGTGCACCTTTTGTAATCATAAATTTCTTACCATTACCATTATCAACTAAAATTGACATCATTTTTCTATCACTATCAAAAGGTAATGAATAAACTTTTTTATTTGTACTAAAGAAATCTTCAGCACTATTATTATTTTTAATTCCGAAACGTAAAATTCCTGTTTCGGTTGGATCTCCAACTTCAACAAATTCATTATTTTCATTAACTGTTACACTTGCATCACAGCAAGCTACAAAAGCACTAAGTGCTTTAGAAGTTGATAAATCACCTTCTTTTTGTAAAGCATCATAGAACTTAACTACAGTCATTTTGTTTTGAGTTAAAGTTCCTGTTTTATCAGAACAAATTACATTAGTTGAACCGAATGTTTCAATTGCTGGAAATGACTTAACTACTACGTTTTCTTTAGTCATTTGTGCTACACCAATAGCTAATAATACTGTAGTGAAAGTGATTAAACCTTCAGGGATAGCAGCTACTGCTAAAGAAATACCAATAATTAATGCATCTGAGTACATTGAAGGGTTAGCTCATTGATCTTTATCAGCACCAAAAGCACCTGTTAATACAACTTGTAATACAAATGCGACAACTAATAAAACAATCCCTAAAATACCAAATAATTTACTTAATTTTCTAAGTTTAATTTGTAATGGCGTTAAGGTAACTGTTTGGTTTTGAATTAAAGTATTAATTTTTCCAATTTCAGTATCTTTTCCTGTTGCAACAACTTCAGCTAAAGCTTTACCATTTACAACATAAGTACCAGAAAAAATTTGATTTGTTTTTTCGGCGAGTGGAATAATTTCTTCATTTTTGAAATTTTTAACTTCTTTTTCAACTGGTGTACTTTCTCCAGTTAATGCTGATTCAACAACTTTTAATGAGAAAGCTTCAATTAAACGTGCATCTGCACAAATAGCATCACCAGCTTCTACTACTAATAAGTCACCAATTACAACTTCGTGTGTTGGAATTTGAATTAATTGTCCATCACGTATTACTTTAGCAGTTAATTCGTTTGTTTCTGCTAAAGCTTTGACTGCTTGATCGGACTTCACTTCTTGATAAGCTCCAAGAGCACTATTTAACGCAACCACAATTAGAATAATAAGTGGTTCCACGAAACTTACAGCTACTTCTATTTTAGAAATATTTCCGTGTGAAGAGATTACTTGATAAATTGCAACCATTAAAGAAATAAAAGCAGCAATTAAAAGTAGAATAATCATAAAGTCTTTAAATTGACTAAAATATATTTTTAAAAGACTTCTTTTTTCGACTGCTCTCAGTTCGTTTGGCCCATATTTAGCTAAACGTCTTTGTGCTTCTCCAGAAGTTAGACCAACAGTTGGATTCATTTGTCTTTCTTCCATTATTTTCCTTTCTAAATATTCTTTATTAATAAAATTAATTATATTAAATATATAGATTAATATTCAATTAATCTTAATAATAAGTTAGTTTTATGAGATTTCGCAGCTTCTAGCAATTTACCCGATACAAAAAGCATTAATTTAATATAATTAAAAACATTATGAAATATAAATTAAGAAAATATTTATTACTACCAGCAACTTTAACTGTTGGTATCGTACCTGCTCTTGCAATTAGTTGTAATGATGAAACCAAAACTATTAAAGTAGATTTTGCTCAACAACAATTAATGCTTCCAAACCGTGATGTTACTTTACAAGAATATAAATTAATTCAAGAAGTAAAAGTAAAACCAGAATTAGAAGCAACTTTAGCAGATACAATTAAGTTACTTGGAGATTTTCAAAAAGAAACAGAATTTAATGTGGCAGATGAAATCGATCAAGCAATGGGAAATACATTCTTTAATATTATTTATTTAAATATTAATTATCGAATTTTACAATCAGTTTTAGGATTTATGCCTAATTCACCTAAATTTGACGCTCAGTTTGCAAAAAATGCTATTGAACAAATGAGTAAGACAAACATCGCAGATTTAGATCAATTACTCACAACAATGCAAGGCAATCTTAAAAAAGAAGATTATAAACTTGAAGAACACGTTCAAGAAGTGCAAAAGCTTTTTATGCTTTATGTCCAATATTTATTAAAAGAAGTTCCAACTAAAAATTCATTAATTTTTAGTGCACTAGCTGGATTTATCGGAAATTCTATTCAAAACAATATGCAAATGGTTCAACATCAAATGAGTAATTACCCATTTGGTCAACAATTAGCAAATTCAATTATGGGTACTTTACAAAATGTTGGAGCCTCTGCAAAAGATTCAGAATTAGCACCTGTTAAAGCGATGATGCCTGAATATTTAAACTGATACAATAACATTTATACTCTTAAAACAGCATTTAGCCTAAATGATGAAATTAACACAATTTGAGACGCATTTAAAAATCAATCAGCAATCATCGATTTAAATAAAAAACTTACCAAACTTAAAGCTTTAGAAGAACAAGTTGTAAACCCTGAAGGAAAATTTGATTTAAGTTTAAATAATAAATTTTATGCATTAGCTAACGAAACAACACAAGAACTTAAAAGAAGTCTTGGTACATTAAACTTAGAAAATATTAACTTTGAAACTACACCTATTAAAATTAAGCTATCTACAACATTTAATGATGTTTATGAAACATATACAACTAAATTAAATGACGCTGCTACACATTTAAACCAAGCAATTTCTACAAAAGTATTACCAGCAATAGCTCAATGATTAACAGATTACAAAACTAAACACAACGATTATCCATTACAAGCTTATTTAGTGTTTTACCAAAACAAAATCCAAAATGATTTAAATGCTTTTGTTTCTGAAGTTAACTCAACCGAAATTAATTCATTTGAAAAATTACAAGAATTTTCACAAAACTTATTCAAAAATTACCAATTAAAATTCTTTAAATATTTAAGCTTCTTCTTAGAACAAGATTCAAAAATTGCTCAAGAAATCATTCCTCAAATTGGTGAAATAGGAAAAGTTGCTCAATCACTTAAAGAATTACAATTCTTTGGTAGTTCAACAACATTATTAGAAAAATATATCGCAAAATCAAATTCTAATTTATTTAGTGAATACGCTGCTAAATTTAACCAACTTGCACCTGAATTTAAACAATTATTTAATTCACAAGCACCAGAATTAACTGAAAGCATTTCAAAACAAATTAAATTATTAAACGATGCTTTAACTCCTGAATATTTAAAAGCAGCTCCTGGCGAATCACTGCTTCCAGGCTTTAGTTATGTTTTAGATACAAATAGTGCTGAAAGTTCAGAAATCACTAATAAAGATGGTTTATTTAAAGCATTAAATACACAATTAAGTAAATTAAAAGATGAACTTAAAAAAGCACAAGCAGAAAAAGAAAGCGATGAGCAAAAACACAAAGTTGAACAAATCAGCAATGCAATTGCTAACCTTGAAAAACAAATGCAATATACATCTGAAATTTATCCAACTAACTTAAATGATGACTTCTTATTACCAAGCAGTTTTGTTGGTTCAACCTATATTCCAGTAACTGTATCTAACTTAAACTTAAGTGGCGGAATTAACTTAATTAAATATACAGACAAAGAAAGTCTTAAAGCTTTAAAACCAAGTGTACAAACACAAATCTTAAACACATTTAAAAATGATAATTCTGCTAAATATCTAATTAACTTTGAATTACCATCTGCTTGATTTATGCCAAGTAATAACCAAAATCAGCCAGCAATTAACCCTAGTCAATACACTCCATTTGAAATTCTAAGCACATATAATCTTGACCAATTTTATGCATTGCTTGCATTCAATCAATTTGCAGCAACAGAAATTAAATTAGACAGTAAAGATAAAAATACAACAATTAATTTACAACTTACATATCAAAATGAATTAACTAAAAAATCATTACCAAGTGATTTAATTGCTATTTTACAAAACAATAATGCATTTGTTTTAAATTCACAAGAGCTTCCTGCTATTGGAATAATTTTTGCAATTTCAGAAAGTCAATATAACACATTAGCAAACTATTTAACCCTTTCTATTCCAAGCGGAGTTCAAACTACAAAATTATCTGATTTAGCAAATGAACAAGATAAAATCAAAGAATTAAAAGAACGTGCAAAATTACTTATTGACTTTATTAAGCAAGAAAAACTTGATATTAAACTTGAACAATTAGAAAAATTATTAACTGATGATAATGTTAAATTAACTGATTTAAAAACTGAATTTGATACAACTTACGAAGCAACACAAAAAGCAGTCGAAAATATCAATAATAACAAACCTCAAAATCTTGAAATGAAATTGACTTTTAATCAAAATTAATCAGCCGCATTTAGCACAACACTCTGATATTGAAATATTGGAGTGTTTTTTATAAAATTTTGTTAAACCATAAGTATGCTTAATTATTTATTCAACTCCTAATGTATAAATCTCAAATTATTAAAATCAAATTTTTGGTTTTTTAACTTTTTTACAGTACTTAAAATGCTGATAAACTTGTGATACGCAAACTAGAATTTAATACAATATAAATATGAAAAAGAAATCGCAATTATTACTTACCCTTCCACTTCTTGGTGGACTTGCTCTTTCAAGCAGTTGTGCATGACAACAAACTACACAAGTTAACCATTCAGTAAACATCAATGCAAGTTTATACAAAGTTGAAATTAAAGACGAAAAACTTAACCATATCGTGCAAAACATTTTACAAGGTTCACAAACATTATTTACTAATCTCTTAAATGACTTTGCAATTCAAGGAATTTTCGAATTATTTCAAAGTACCAATAAAGTGGATATTCAAATGCTTGATGAATTAGAACACAAAAACCCAAAAGTCTATTATGAACTACAAAACTACGCATTACAAAGTACTGCTGGTGCTCAAGCAAATGAATTTATTAAAGCTAATATTAGCACTACATTAGTTAAAAATCAACACGATGAATTTTTACTTTTCCAAGATACTGAAAAAATTATTGAACGTGTTAAAAAACAAGTTGAAATGTTATTAAAATACTCTCGTGCTAACGAACAACAAAGAACAAACTCTTGAAACCAGTTTGATGCATTTAAAGCAATTTTAAAGACTTTCAAAATTCAATTATTATTAAATAAACAATTGCTAATTTTTGATCAAGTGCATTCATCTATGCAAGCAGGTGATCAAGAATTAATTCAACAATTAAAAGATGAAGTTATCAAACAATTAAAATTAGTAAATAATACCCTACCAAATGGTTTTGCATACTTTAAAAACCTAAATACCACATTTAAACTATATGGCGATTTATTTAGCCAATATCAAAAATTTGACGCAAAATTCAATGAATTAGTTTTAACTAATTACTTACAAAGCAATAGTTCAAATAAAAAGTCAAACGAACTCGGAATAAGCATTTTTGATTTTAATCAAAAAACTGGTTTTAGCACCTACAACGGACTTGAAGTTGTTCCATTATTTCCAAACAATGATTTCTTTAAACAAACAACTGCAAAACAATTGCAAACAGCATTAACAAATAGTGGATATATTGAATACCAAAATCAATTCATTAACGATTTAGTTCCTCAACAAGCTATTGTGGTAAAAACCAATTTATACGGATTACCATTCATTTTAATGACTGTTTATGAAAAGCAAAACGAACAATTTAAAACTATTGAAAATAGCATTAATTCAAACAGTATTTCAAAAAGTCCATTAGCAAAGCAACATGATGTTTTAATTAAATTCTCATTAATTTCAGCACAACTAAAAAACACCGATGCAGTTTTAACAAAACTACAAAGCATTAAAAATCTACCAAAACCTTTTGTTTTAGCGTCTATCAACCCAATTACACTTGCAAAAGAACCTCAATTTGATTCTAATTTCGAAACAATGTTTTTAAATTTAGCTTATGCATATAAAGATGAATTTATTTCACCAATCAACAATTGAGACCAATATTTAGTGCAAAATAATTACGGAAAAATTGCTTTTGATAGTTCGAACCAAGTATTACAAACCAAAGTTGATTTATTTATCGGATTAAATAAAAAGCAATTTAATGATTTTATTAACAGCACTAAGGATACTAGCGACCCAAGCTCACATAGTGCTTGAAATAGAATTGAAAAAGAAAAATATCAAACAATTCTTAACCAAGCTGAATATCTTAAAAACTCATTCTCAGATTTAAAAGTTAAATCACTTGGAATTACAGTTAAATTTAGCTAAAAGTCCAAATAAACAACGTAAAACCACTAAAAAAGTGGTTTTTCTTATTTTGAATTTTTCTATTCTGCAAATAAAAATTTTTATTTTTTGCTATAATTAAGCAATAATTTTCACATTTTGCGACTAAAAATAAGACTTTTACAATCAGAGCAAAATGTTTAACAATTAATCAAGGAGAAATATGAAATTCAGAAATAAAATTAATTTATTACTTTTAGGTTCTCTTACTTCAGTAGCAGCACCTATTATCGGTTTATCTGCATCATGCGATAACACAGAGAAAAACCAAACAGAAAAAGAAACAAAAAACGAAGAAAAACAATCAAACACAGAAACTAAAGAAGATGTAACAAAAGTTGATGAAAAGCAAAAAGAAAAAACAGATGAATCAAAAAACGATGAAAAACCAGTATTATCAGTAAATTTAAGCGAAGACGCTCAAAAAGAATTAGCTAAAGCCGCTGATTTAGTAGCTAAATTTAATGATGTTGAATTTACAAATGATGCGGCTGAATTAGGTCAAAAAATGGCAGAATTTGGTGCAAAATTAGCTCAAGGAAATTTATCAGAAGCAGAAGCAAACCAAGAACTTGCTAACTTCCGTGTATTTATTGCAAAAATGAATAATAGATACGGAAAAGGAGCTTTATTACAAGCTTTAAAAGATAATCTTCAATACATTCAAGAGTGATATTTAAAAACACATTGATTTGGTAACCCTATTAAAGAACAAGCTATCAAAACTTTAAAAAATACAGATATTCAATTAAGAGACACAACAACACAAACAGCCAGTGCATTAAAATCTGTTTTAGAAACTAAAAAACTTTATCAAGAAGCAGAAGCAAAACTTAATTTATATCTTAATGTAATTAGTAACAGAGATAAATTAACCTTAATTATGAATCGTTTAGAACCTGTTGCTAAATCATTAACAGGTCAAGCAGCTACAGATGCTACAGAATTTATGAATAAATTCAAAGAACAAGTCGCTACACGTAAATTAGGTAAAAATTCAAAAGTTAAAATTTTATATAAAAACTCTGAAGCAGAAATGCAAGCAGCTCTTAAAAATATGAATGAATTATTAGAATTAGCTTCAACAAACATCTTACCTGCTTTAATTGATAATATTAAATTAAACGCAACTCTTGATTTAAAAGGTTGAAGATATCAATTTGGATGATACAACAAATACACAAACCTTCTTAAACAAGTAAAAGCAAGCACAGTAAATAAAAACTCTTCAACAGAAGAAATTTTAGAATTATTTAACTTAATTGCAAAAGCTAACGAAGTTAAACAAGATACTTACAACTTTATTTCACTACTTGCTGGACGTGGTTCAAGTGATAAAGCTAGTGCTAAATATGTAACATTAGACATTAATAAAAAAGATCATAACTCATACTTAAGACCAGGTGAAGTACTTGTGCAATTACCTGATGATAAAAACGATAGATTATCATACAACGATCCAAAGAAAAAAGCTCCTACTTTCGTAGGTTCACTTGCACCTGAATTACCAATTGCTTACCAAAATAATGAAAACTGAAACCAATATAATAAATTTAAAGATTTAAGAAACGCTGTTATTTCTTCATTATTCACTTTAAACACCGATCCAATTAATGGAAAACAAGTGTACTTAACAAAGGTAGAATTAGGTCAAACTGCATGATATAGAGCAGTAACTTGATTAATTAACTCAATTGACTTTGCAATTCAAACAGGTTTATTAAATGACGAAATCTACGAATACCTTTATGGAGAATTACCAGAAAAAATTACACTTAACACATCAACAACTATTGAAGTGCAAGACAGCATGTTCTCATACGTATATCTTACACACAATAGTTCAGCATTAAGTGGTGAAAAATCTAAAAAACCAGCAAAACCTAGTTTTTCTAAAGAAGTTTAATACCTAAATTTAGGTATTTTTCTTTAAATTCTTGTCTAACAACTTGATGGTTTAAGTTGTATAATTATAAAAATATAAAATGAATTTAAATACATTAAAGGAATATAATAAAGTTATGGATACAAAAAAAGAAAAAAATAAGACTACTCAAATTATCGAGTATTTAATGGACTTAATTCGCTCAGGTAAAATTCCAGTTAATAAAATTATGCCTAGCGAACACCAATTAATGCATAAATTTGATTGTTCTAGAAACATAGTAGTTGGAGCTTATCAACGATTATCTGCATTAGGAGCTGTATACTCAATTTCTAAACGTGGTCACTTTGTTGCTGAAAATTTTCACAACTTAATTAAACCAATTTCATTTTTATTTAAGGCAACAAGTGAAACAGGTGTAGAAAAAGCAGTGTCAGAATTACCACAATGAATGAACGAAAAGCACATCATTTTCCCAGCAGGATACAGAGTATTTGATAAAAAATACTTTAATGGAGATAAATTAATTACTGAAGGTGAAATCTTTTTATCAACCAAAGATATCGAGTGTGATGATGAAATTAATATGAATAAACCAATTATTGACTTTTTAATTTCTAAAAGTTTAGTAACTAATGTTGTTTATCAACTTGTTTTTGAAAAAGTTGAAAAATTCGGAATGAATCCTTCACTTGCAATTAGATTTTTTGGATATGATACTGAAAGTATTTGCATCGCTGGAAAATTCTATATCGACCCTGAATATTTCGAATTCTATCACCAAGAATTCTCATTAATCGGATAATAAAATAGCTTATTTTTAATCACTAATTTTTTAGTGATTTTTTTGTACTCTTATTTGATGTTTATACATGAATATTCAACATTGATGCATCAAGAAAATAACAAGTTTCAGCAACTAAAAAGTAAGAAAAATTATAATAATATAGCTATGAATTTAAAATATCAAACAGATCAATTTTTTAAAGATTTTGATAACGAATATTCCGAAATTAAAGACAAATTAGGAATTTTTTATCAAGGAGGCCAAATTTTTGTCAACCTATGACAACCACTAGCTAGATTAGTTAGTTTGGTAATTTATGATAAAAACGATCAAAATAAGAAAATTGATGAAATTTTACTATCAAAAGACAACAACATTTGAACCACTCAAATTAGCGATGATTTTGATGGTTATTACTACCAATTTAAAATTCACCATTTAAATGATGAAATAACATACGCTCTTGATCCATACGCATACAGTATGGCACCTTTTAATTGAGAAGGTGACGAAACTAAAGTAGGTAAAGCTGCTTTTGTTAATTTAGATTCAGCACTTGCTGGTGAGAAGCCTAAAGTTTTAATTACAAAAACTAATAACATTATGGATCCATACGTATACGAGTTACACGTTCGTGATTTTACTAGTTTATTAAACCCTAATGATTTCCAAAGCCGCTTAGGTACATTTAATGCATTAACTGAAGCTAAAATTTTTGACCACTTAAACGACTTAAACATTACACACTTACAACTGTTACCATTACAAGCTACTTATACAGTAAATGAATTTGAAACTAAAATTTATCACAAAGGTGAAGGGCAAAAATGATTAACAAACTATAACTGAGGTTATGACCCACATAATTACTTTACTATTAATGGTATTTATTCATCAAATCCAAGCGATCCATATGCTAGAATTAGAGAATTTCGTAATTTTGTAAATGAAGCTCACAAAAACAATATTGCAGTAATTGTCGATGTAGTTTATAACCATATGATGACTAACAATATTTTTGACAATATTTTAGATGGGTACTACTACCGTGATAATGCTAAAGTTACACCTGTTAATTTACCACCATTAGCTGATGAACGTGTAATGGTTCGAAGATTAATAATTGATTCTCTTAAACATTTAGTTACTGAATATGGAGTTGATGGTTTTAGATTTGATTTATCTTGTTTCTTACATAAAGAAACAATCGATGAAGTTCATAAAGAATTAATTAAAATTCATCCTAATATTGTGCTTCACGGTGAAGCTTGACCATTTAGTGATTTAGATTTTAATAAGTCTTACATTAAAGGAACAGTTGATAATAAACTTAATTTCGCTTACTTTAATGACACAATTAGAAACACTATTAAAGGTGGTGAAGAAGGAACCGATCAAGGATTAATTGTTAAGAATAATCCAGAATACTTTAATAATTACTTAATTTCAATTCTCGGAAACCGTAAAGATTTTAATTTTAAAAACCTACCACACGTGCAAACTCCATATGAATTATTTAGTAGTGATTTTGGAATGAATTTAGCTTACTCGCATTGTCATGACGGTATGACGCTTTGAGATCGCATTAATACTTCTAGTACAGACTTATCATTCCATGAACGTCTTGAAAGATATCGTCAAGGTGTGTTAATGAGTGTTGCAACATTTGGACGCCAATTTATGCTAGCTGGTACTGAATTATTACAATCTAAACCTATGGATATTTCAGGTATGGAAGAACATCGTGGATTTAAGTCAAACTACAAAGATGATTTTAATGAGTTACCAGATAATAACGAATACCAATCAAACTCATATAAAACAACCGATTATACTAACGGATTAAAATGAGAACATCTTAAAAACAAAGATGTTAAAAAATATGTTTATAACTTCGTAAAAGAGTTAAACAAATTTAGAAATGAAACCGTTTTCTTTAAAGCAAAAAATTTAGAAAAACTTGAAAACAAATTTAAATTCAAAGTAGTTGATGTTGAAAAAGGAATAATTATTTTTACAATCCAAAAAGGAACGGACAAAATTATTGTCGCACATAACTTTGGAGATAATGATTATGATTTTAAATTCAAAGATATATACAAAGTGTTATTTAATACAAAATTAGATAATAAATTAATTAACAATAAAAAACTCGCAAAACATTCTTCTGTAATTTTAATGAAAGGATAATAATGAAAACTGTAAAGTTAGAAGATAAAGTTTTATACCAAATTTTTCCACGTTCATTTTATGATGCAAACAACGATGGTGATGGTGATTTAAAAGGGATTACTGCGAAATTAGATTACTTAAAAGATTTAGGAATTGATGGTATTTGATTATGTCCTATTTACGATACAAACTTCGTAGATGCTGGTTATGATGTTTTAGATTACAAATCAGTATGAAAACAATTTGGAACAATCGAAGATTTTAAAGAATTAGCTACTGAAGCTAAAAAACGTGGGATAGACATTATTATGGACATCGTTTTAAACCACGTTTCAAACGAACACGAATGATTTAAAAAAGCTTGCGAAAGCAGAGATAATAAAGAACACAATTACTTCATTTGAAGAGATGAACTTAATGCAAACGAACAAAAAGCAATGAGTATTTTTGGTGGTAGTGCTTGAGAATTTGTTCCAAGCGTAAATAGATATTACTTCCACTTATTTGCTAAAGAACAAGTCGACTTAAACTGAGCTCACCCAGATACATGTAAAGCAATGGCTGAAGTTATTGATTTTTGATATAACTTAGGGGTTCGTGGATTTAGACTTGATGCTATTAAACACGTAGCTAAGACATTTGATAATACTGAAGGTAATCCAGCATTTGCTTGATGCGATGGTGCAGTAGAATACTTAAAAATGTTTAATGAATTAGCATTTAAAAATAAACCAGATGCTTTTACATTTGGAGAAGCAAGTGGCATTACTGCTGATGAACTTCAAAAATATGGATTAGGTGCTGACAAAGTTGCTGATAACTACTACAACTTCTCATGATGATGAATTGGATGAGGTAGACAAACAGGTAGAAATGGTTATGATGCTAATTGAGACTACAAAAACTTTGTTTATCAACAAAAACCATTCCAAGAAAATGAAAAAATCCCAGCTGGTTCATTTACAAACTTCCTTTCAAACCACGATACTTCAAGAAGCATCTCACGTTGAGGAAATGAAACATTATTCAGAAAACAAGCTGCTAAAACTCACGCATTATTAATGTTTACTCTTAAAGGTGTACCTTGTTTATACTACGGTGAAGAAATCGGTTTATTAAATAATATCTTTAATAAACGTAGTGAATTTAAAGATGTTGATATTTACAATGGATTTAGAGAATTAGTTGATGAAAAACATATTTATAGTGAAAGTGAAATGCTTTTATATTGCAACATTAACTCACGTGATGCAGGCCGTGCATTAATGCAATGAAATTCTAGCGTTAATGGCGGATTTAATAGTGGAGCTACACCTTGAATTAAAAATGGTAGATTTAAAGAAACAATCAATGTTGAAGAAGCTACAAAAGATCCAAACAGTATTTTAGCTTTCTACAAACAATTAATTAAATATAGAAAAGAAAACTATCACGATGTACTTGTTAAAGGAAGTTCAAAAATTGATGTTTTACCTGGTGGAGCTATTTTTGTAGAAAGAACATTCAACAACGAAAGAATGTGCGCTTACATCAATATGACCGATAAAGAATTAACAGTCGATGTTGAACTTGGAGAACAAATTTTATCAACTTACGAAGATGCAAAAATCGTAAGTAAAAAACTTAGACCATATGAGTCAGTTTTAATTAAAAATTAAGAGGTATTATGGAATTTTTAAAATACGATGTTGAAAACAAAACTGTTTCACAAGTAAAATTCGATAAAAACGTGACTGCTAAAACTGAAAGTATTTTTTCATTAGGAAATGGATACTTAGGAATTAGAAGTGCTGATGAAGAACGTACATCATATAATAAAGAAGACTTCTTTGTTAACGGTATGTTTAATAAAGATACTGAAGATGAAGTTAGCGAACTTGCAAACCTTGCAGACTGCTTAACTACTCCAATTTTCTTAAATGGTCGTCCTTTTGTGCTACACGAAAAAGATTCATACTTAAAAACACTTCACATTAAAGAAGGTTACTTAACTAGAGATATTGTCGCAGACCGTGATTATGGTATTTTTGAACTTAAATTCGAACGTTTTGTTTCTCAAAGCGATTTAAATGTTTATGCTCAAAAAATAACAATTAAAGTACTCGAAACTGAAGATGCAGGTGCTAAAGTTGTATTACACGCAGGAATTAACGGACAAGTAACTAACAGCGGAACACAACACTTTGTTGAAGGTCTTAAATCTCGTCCAACTAACGAATCATTACAAATGCAACAAAAAACTACACTTTCAAAACGTTTAGCAGTACATAATATGGTTACACGTTTATTTATTAATGGAAAATTAATTCAAGGTGGAACTGACGATTATGTAATTGACATTAAACGTAGAAAAATCTACTTTAAAATCACTGCTAATTTAAAACCTGGTGATACTTTAGTTTTAGAAAAATTAATGTCAATTCACACAGCAGTTGATGATAAAAACTACTTACTTAAAGATGAAAAAGTTCTTGCAAACGCTAATAAGAAATTAGAAGAATTATTAACAGCTTCTTATGATGCATTAAAAGAACAATCTATTGCAGCAATGCAAGAAAAAGTCTGAAATCGTTTCTTTGTGCAAATTAAAGGGAATGAATCAGCTAAATATGATGCTTTAGCTCTTGATTTTGGTATTTTCCATTTAAATAACTTTGTTCCTACTACATCAACAAATATGAATGTTGGTGCAAAAGGACTTAGTGGTGAAGGATATCAAGGACACACCTACTGAGATACTGAATTTTTCATTAACCCAATTTACTTATTTAACGATCCAAAAGTAGTTAGAAACTTATTAACATATAGATATAAAGGAATTGCTGGAGCTAGAAAGAAAGCCTTAGAACAAAAAGAAAGACCAGAAGAATCAAATCTGTTAGGTGCTCAATTCCCATGAGAAATGGCTTGACCAACTGAAGGTGAAGTTTGTCCTTATTGAGGACAAGCTGATGTTGTGACTGGAAAACAAGTTCCGATTGCTTCACGCAGACAAGAAATTCACGTATCTGCAGATGTAGCTTACGCTATCAATCAATACTATCACATTACTAACGATCAAGAATTTATGGATAAAATGGGTTATGAAATGATTTTCGACACTGCGTACTTCTTCACAAATCGTGCCGAAAAACAATCAGATGGTAGTTATGAAATTAAAGATGTTATGGGACCTAACGAATACAAAGGTAACATTGATAATAATGCTTATATTAATATGTTTGCTAAACAAAATATTGATTTAGCCTTAAAATACATTGCTGACCTTAAGAAAAATAGACCAGAATTACTGGAAAAAATTTATAAAAAGATTCCATATAAACTTAATCTTTCAAAAATGAAAGACGTGTCTAAAAACCTAAAACAACAATTACCAAATAAAGATTTAGTTATTGCTGAAAACGATCAATTTTTAGGGTTACCAAAAGTTGATGTAACTCCATTCCAAATGTTAGGTGATGCTGGTAAAAAACTTTTTAGCACCCAAGAAGGACACAAAAGATTATGCTCACAATTAGTTAAGCAAGCAGATGTAGTATTGCTCACAAATATCCTTCCACACCTATTTTCTAGAGAAATTAGAGAAGCAAACTTCAACTACTATGAACCATTAACAACTCACGATTCTTCTCTTTCTCCTGCAACTTATTCTATTGAAGCAGCAAGACTTAAAAAAATTGAAAAAGCATATCAATTATTTAAATACGGAATTAATATTGATCTTGGTCCTGCTATGCATACTTCTGATGCCGGTATTCATGCAGGTTCACTAGCAGCAATTTATCAAATGATTATTTTTGGGTTTGGTGGATTAGATTGACATAATGATAAATTATATTTAGATCCACTTTTACCAAAAGATTGAGATAATTTAAGATATAGATTTAAATACCAAGGTAGTGATTTTGAAGTAAATGTAAATCACGAAGAATTCACTATTCAAACAATTAACAATAGTAAAGAAAAAGAAATCTATATTTTAGGTAAAAAACACGTAATTGGTTCACAATTACAAAAATTCGAGGTTCAAAATGATTAAAGGTTTTATTTTCGACTTAGACGGTGTAATTACAGATACAGCTAACTTACACTTTAAAGCTTGAAAAAATAAAGTTGCTGAATTAGGAATTGATTATTCAGTTGAAGAAAACGAAAAACTTCGTGGATTACCACGTAGAGCAACATTAGAAGCTATTCTAGCAATGAAAGCTCCTGATTTACATTTAACAGATGAACAAATTAATAAATTATGTACCGAAAAAAATGACGCGTACATCAAGCTCTTACAAGAAGAAATTAATGAAGGGTCATTATTACCAGGAATTAAAAGATTATTAATGGAAGCTAAAGATGAAGGAATTAAATTAGCTATTGCTTCAAGCAGTTATAATGCTCCAATGATTTTAGAAAAACTTGGAATCAGAGAATTATTTGATTACATCGTTTATCCAGGAGATATTCAAAAAGGAAAACCTGCACCAGATATTTTCTTAAAAGCGGCTGAAGGTTTAGGGCTACCAGTAGATGAATGTGTTGCTTTTGAAGATGCTATCGCAGGTGTGCTTGGAATTAAAAGTGCAAATATGCGTGCTGTTGCTATTACTAACGGTTCAAAAGAAGATTATTCAGATGCCGATTTAATTTATCATTCAACCGAAGACTTAGACTTAATGGAAATTATGAAATATTGAGCTTAAGCTGATTTATCCACTCTCACTTATACAAATATAAGTGAGATTTTTTATTAAAAAATGCACCGTAAATGGTGCATTAAATTCAAAATTATAAAAATTGAATAAAAAAACAGCGGCTCCCTATTTTCACCTTTCGGCTATCGTCGGCACTAAAGAGCTTAACTACTGAGTTCGGAATGGTATCAGGTGAACCTCTTTGCTATAACCACTGATAATATTGTACTACATAAATTAAAAATTAACAAGAAAAAATAATTATTTTTTTTATGAATTATTATTTATTTTGTCCACCTGTTTTATTAAAAAAATAATATCATATTAATGCTAGATATTTCTAGCATAATTTAATTTGGTTTTCTATGTTATCAAGAGAACTAGAGAACCTTTCAAGAACACTTTGAATTTTAAAGAGAATTTCGTCAGGGAGTTCTCTTTTCTTTTGCAACAGTTCTTTAACTTTATGTAAAAATTTATGGAACTCTCTCGTTTTCTTAATTTCATTTGAAAGAACATGAACTAAAGGAATATTAATATCTAAATTTTTAGCTAGTGATCATAATTCTTGTTCACTTAATTGTTTTCCGTTTGGTATTCTTGCATCAAACTTTTGACCTTTTATTAAAAATCAAATTTTTTGATTTATATCAGTAACCAATGTTGCTTCGACACTACTTCTGATATAAATTCTTTTCCCTTCTTTATCAAAAGGTGCGTAATAATTACCGTTCATTTTAAAAACACCAGATGTAATTTTTCTTTTAATTTCTATTAAAAAATCAGGATTATCATCAAATAACTTTCCTTTTTCAAAAACATTTGATTTTGATATGTTGTTTTTATTGAATTTATTATTGTAAAAATCTACAATAAATTCTCAATTATCATTTAATGACTTAATAAAATTTATTTGATTTTCGTAAAAAAATAAAGGATAGTTCATTTGTGCTGTTAGAAAAGAACGCTCAACATTAGGTTTGAACGTTGGATTGCTTGAAGTTAATAACTTAATACCTCTTTTATTTAAAGCTTTTTCAAAATTTGTCATTGTTTCACCATTGATTCAAAAATTTCTTCTTCTATCTGTTGAAATATTTTGTGGAAAACCATATTTTTTAAAAACTTTATCTAGTAGTCTTTGATATCCTATTGCAGTTTCGGTTTTTTCACAATGAATAGCTAATAATTTACCAGTTGCAGAATCTACTGCGTGAAATAAAGACACAGTTTCGTTATTTCAAAACACTTCGATACAAGCATCTAATTCAATAAATTCTCCAAATTTTCTATTTTCCTTAATATTTAAATATTGTCTCTTTTCTATTTTTTCATCTGTTTGATTTATGTGCTCGATAATTTTGGTTAATCTGTTGATTTCTGTTTTTGTTAGTTTTGACACTTCTTGTTTTAATTTGTTTTGAAGTAATTTCTTTGCATATCTTTTAGTTTTCTTATGAGAAAAAGAATTAGCAAACCCATTTTTACGTAAAAGCTTTTTAAAATGAGATTTTGAATAGAACTGTCTTTCGCTTAAATTTAATCTGTCTACGAAATCACTTACTGTAATATCTGAAAAAGTAGAATTTTGATGTGGAAAAATAGCAGTCTTGATTTGGTTATATTTGTCGACTGCGTTGTTATAAGTTTCTTGGGTTATTCCGCAATTTTCTTTTGTCTTAAATCTATTTCCGTGAACAAAAGAATAAAAGATTTCTTTAGTTTCTTTCTTGATTAAAATATCCTTTTTAATTCTTTGTATTGTTTTAGTTGAAACATTAAGCATTGTTGCAAGTTTTTGATTTGATAATTCAAAGTATCTACCTATCATTTCGTATTTATGCATTCTTTGTACTTCATACGCTGTTCTAGTTTCTATTTTCATAAGAAAACCACCTTTCAAGACACTAATACAATTATAGTTTTAGTATCTATCCAGGTGGACAAATTAATTAATAATTAACAAAATTAACAAGAAAAAATAATTATTTTTTTAAAAATTTTTAAGGTGATTTAAAGCACAAAAAAAGTTACCATTTTTGGTAACTTTCTATTTTAATAAACAATTAGTTTTTCTTTCTTTTAATGATAAATCCAGCAATAATTCCAAATGCAGCAGCAATCATTGTTCCAAGACTTGGTCATACTCATCATGGTAATTTATCTTTTTGAACTTGTATTCCAAGTAAATCATCTAATTCAGTTGCTGATTTAAGCACTGTTGATTCTTTTGATAAATCAATTTTTGCTAATTTATCATGATCTTTTTGAATTAATTCTGTTTTATCTTTATTTGCAATAGCAAAGAAATCATTATCAACTAATTGTGAGTGTAAGTCATCAAACTCTGTATTGTTGTTTTGATGTTGCTTAGTAATTACATCTTCAAACTTATCAAGTGATTTATCTTGTAATGCATCAACTAAGTCCATTAAAGCTTTTGCTTCATTAGCTAAATCTTGTGTTGATTTAGTTACTTTATCAAAAGCATCTTTTAATTCTGGATGTTGACCTAAAGATTCTTTTGGTAAGTTTTGTAATGCTTTAACTAATTTATCTTTAACATTAGCAAAGTTTTCTTCTTTTACACTAGAGTTTTTAAATTGTTCTAATTTATCTTTTAAGTTTTTAAGGTTAGTTACATTATTAACAAGATTTTTAAAATCATCTGTTTGAACACCTAAATTATCTAAATCTTTAATTAATTCATTAATATCCTTCAATTTATCTTGAGCATGATTATTTACTAAGTCATTTAATTTCTCAACTACATCTTTAGCTTTATCATTTGCTACTTTAGCATTATTAACAATTTCATTAAGATGTTTTGGTTCTTTTGAAACATTAGTATTCTTGATTTGTTCAGTAAAATTGTCTTTATCTTTTTGAGATAAATTATCAAGTTGAGTAACTTCTTTAATTGCATCTTGTTTTTGTTTGTTAGCTTGTTTTGCATCAGACACAACTTTATCTAATTGTTCTTTGTTATTTAAGTAGTTTCCTTCTTTAATTGTGTTAATTGCTTTATCTTTTTCTTCTTTTGAAAGATTGTTTTGTTTCTTAATTTCATCAATTAATTTAGCTTTTTGATCATTAAGTTCTTTTGCTTTTTCAACTACTTTTTGTTTTTCTTCAGCTGTTTTCGCTTTATCATATTCATCAATTAATTGATCTTTTTCTGCTTGAGAAAGATTTGGAAGATTTTTAATTAATTCTTTATCTTTATTTGGTTTTGCTTTATCAAGATTATTAACTGCAGTTTTTAAATCTTCAATTGCTTGATCGATTTTACCTGGAGTTAAATCTTTAACATCTTTTTTAGCTAACTCTTCAGCATTTTTAATTGCCTCATTTAAATCAGATTGGTGATTTGGATCAGCATTATTGTATGCATCTGTTTTACTTGCATCTTGAGCTTTCTTAATTTCTTTTTTAAGTTCATCAAGTTTAGCTTTAGTTGTTTCATCACCATTTAAAGTTTCGTTAATTTTATTTAATCCTTGAATAAGCTCATCAATTTGATCTTTAGAAGTATTCTTACCTGATTTTTGATCAAGTGTCTTAGTTACATCATCAAGTAATTGATCAACAGCTTTTTTACTATCTGCAATAGCGTTTGCATAATCGCTATCTGTTTTATTCTTAATTAATTCTGGTAATGAATTATATTTATCTTTTAATTCATCCATTTTCTTAGCTAAATCTTCAGCAGCTTTAAGTACTTCAGCTTTAGTTTTGTTTTCAAGTTCTTTAATTAAATCTTCTTTTTGTTTTGGATTAAGTGAATTGTTACTATTAATTTGGTTAATTGTATCTTGTTTTGTTGCATCTTTAACAATATTAGATAAGTTTCAATCTGTAGCTTCTTTAGATGTAGTTGTAGGTAATTTAGCTTCATCTATCTTGTTATTAAACTCTTGTTTTTGAGCATCAGCTAAGTGATCAAGTTTAGCAATTTCTGCTTTAGCGTTTTCTTTTGCTTTGTTAAATGCTTCTTCTAAAATTGCATTACCTTGTTCTTTAGTAAAGTTATTTGGTAATTGATCAACCTTACCTTTTAATGCTTCTTTATCTTGTTCTGATAAGTTATCAAATTTATCAAGAGTATTCTTAAGATCGTTTTTATTTCCATCTAAATTATTTTTAGCTGATTCTAGTTGATCTGTTAAATCTTTAACTTTGTCAGCTTCTTTAGCAAAATCAACTGTTTCTTGTGGATTTGTTGAATTTAAATATTGATCAGCATTTGTTTTTGCTTGATCAAAAGCATCTTTAGCATCTTTTGAAGCATTGTTATGTTGTTTATTGTCATAATCATCATTTGCAAGTTCAGCTAATTTTTCAAGTTGAGAATCTAAATTATTTAATTTGTTTTCTAGTTCATTAATTTTAGCTACTGAATCAGCTTTTGTAATTGCATCTTTAGCAGCATTTTTAATTTTATCTGTTAAGTGAGTTAAATCCTTAGTATCATCAATTCTCTTATTAAGTTTTTCTTTAGCAGTTGCTAAATTAGTTACACCATTTAATTTAGCTTTTGCATCATTAATTGCTTTAGTTTGTTTTGCGATTTCTTTTGGATCTAACTGAGCATTTGTTGAATCAGATTTAGCTAACTCGTGGTTAGTATCAATTAAGCCTTTGTAAGCGTCTTTTTTATCTTGATCTGCTTCAAGGTAATTTGTGTTGTTTAATATAGCGTCTTTTGGATCGATTTTAGCTAATTTTTTCTCTTCGTTAGCTTCACGACCAAGAGCATCATCAACAGCATTAATTAAGTCTAACATTGCTTCGTTTAATTTCTTAGCATCTTCAACAATTGCAGGGATTTTACTTGCATCTGTTTGAGTATTAACTTTATTTTTAAGAGCATCTTTTTGAGCATCATTTAAATATGGTAACGCATCAATATCTGCTTTTACTTGTGTTTTAGCTTCATTTAATGCTGCATCACCCTCAAGATTGCTAATTGCATTATTAATTGCTTTCTTAGCATTTTCTAATGCTTCTTTATCTTTTACTGCATCATATGGGTTAGCAAGATTATTTAAAGTATTTTGAGCATCAGTAATTGTTTGATCATAAGCTTGTTGTTTTGCAGCATCACTCTTAGTATATGCATCAGAACCTTTTAACTTAGCATCATTATTAACTAAATCTTTAAGGTTTTTAACAGCATTATCAAGCTCTTTAGCTGATTTAACAAATTTATCTAAATCATTTAGCTCAGCAGCTTTAGCTTGTTCTTTTAAAGCAACTTTACGTGGTTTATCAAGATTTTCATTTGCATCAATTTGATTATTTACATCTTTACGTTTTGCTTCATCAATTAAATCTTTAAATGGCTTATCAAAATTTGTTTGTGTTTTATCTAAGTTGGTATTTGCTAATTTATCTTTTAACTCTTTTTTATCTTGATCTGTTAATCCTTTAAAGTTATCAATAGCCTTTGTAGTTTCACCATTAACTACATCTTTAATTGCTTGTTCAACTTTTGCTTTTGTAGCTTCATCTAAAGGTTTATCAGTTGGAATTTGTCCTTTAAGAGTTTCTTTTTGTTCTGTGTTTGGAAGTAATAAATTATCAATTTGCTCTTTAAGTTCAACTTTATCACCATCAAGTTGATTTTCAGCATCTTTTAAAGCTTTAATTAATTGTTCTACTTCTGCAAGTGATTTAGCTTCACCATTAGCTTGATCAGTTACATTTGTAAGATTTGTTTTAGCAGTATCAAAGTTTGTTTTTAAAGTGTCTTGAGATGCTTTAGTATAACGAACATCTGTAATAGGGTTTGCTTTAAGTTTTTCATCTAAATTAGTTAAAACTGCTTTTGCTTCACCCATTTTAGCATCTAAAGTTTTAGCAGCTTCAAGTTTACTACTTACTTCACTTGGTGTTGCATTGTTAATTAATGTTTTATGTTGTGCTTTTTGAGCATCATTAAGATTTGCTAATTTTTCAAGTTCTTTTAAAGCATCAGCTTTAGATGTTTTGTTCTTGCTGTCTTCTGCACTAGCTTGAGTAAGAATATCACTTAAAGCTTTATCAAATTTATCTGTATCATTTTTTGTAATTTGAGCAGCTTCAAGTTGTTTAGTAAATTCTGCTTTTTTATCAGCTGGTAAATCTGTTAAGTTTTCAAGTTTAGCTTTTGCATTTGTTTTTGCTTGATTAAACGCTTGATCTATTAAGTTATTTAAATCAACCATTGTACTTTGATCGTTAAATTTGTTTTTAAATTCTTGAGTTTTATCATCTAATAAATCAAAGTTATCAAACTTAGCTTGAGCTTTTTCTTTGCTTCCGTTTAATTCATTAACTTTTGTAGTTAATGTTTCACTAGGAGTTTTAATGTTTTTAAGTTCTTGTTCGTAAGAAACATTGTCTAATGATTCGTTGCTTGTTAAATAATTATTTAAATTATTTTTTGCTTGTGTAGCTGCATTTTGTTTATCAGCATCAGCTAAGCCATATTTTAATGTTTCATTAAGGTTTGCATTTGAATCTGCATTATCTTTAGCAACTTTCATTGCATCATTTAATTGTTGTGCGTTAGTTTCTAAAGTATTTAAATCAGCAATTGTTGTTTTGCTATTCATATCTTTAGTAAGCTTATCAATGTGGTTTTGTTTAAGGTTTTGACCTCAATTGTCTTTATCTGCAAGTTTTGTTTTTAATTCAGACATCTTGCTATCTAAAGCTTTAGCATCAGTAATTTTTGCTTGTGCTTTAGTATCTAATTGATTTGAATCTTCAGTATTTGCAATCACTGTTTTTAAATCATTTTTTAAAGCAGTTTTTTGCTCATTTGATAAGTTTTGTAATTTATCTATTTCGGCAAGGTAATCTGGACGTTTATCTGTTGCTTCTTTTAAATCTGAATAAGCTTTTCAAAGTTTTGAATCATTATGAATTGGTCATTCTTGTTCCTTATTAAGTTCAGTAATTGCAGCTTGCTTTTCTTTAGTAGTTGCATTTGGAAGTGCGTTAATTAAACTAGTAGCTTTTTCTTTAGCAGCATTAAATGCTTGTTCATATAAAGTTGCAGCTTTAGCATAATCTAAATTACCATTATTTCTAAACTTGTCTGCTAATTCTTTTGTAAGAGTTTTTTCTACTTTATCAGCAAACGCATTTTCTGTTGGTGTAGTTTCTTTAGATTTAGTAATTAATTGTTTTTTAGTTACTTCATTAGTATCTTGAAGTAACTCATCATGGAATGAATTAATGTTATCTTCACATCATTGTTCTACTGAACGATTATCAATTTCTTTTCGAACTTCTTTTAATTTATTTATTTTATTATAAATAGCTTGAACATCATCTAAAGGAGCTTTAGTTAAATCAAGTGTTGATAATTGCTTTTGAGCTTCTAAAACATCTTTTAATGCAGTTGTAAATGCATTTTGTTTAGTTTGATCTGCATTAGCAAATTTATCACTAAAGTTTGCTTGAGCATTATCTAAACCATTTGTATCTTTAGTTAATTCTGCATAGTCTTTAATGTTAGACACAATTTTAGAATTTTCTAAAGCTTTAGCAAGTTCATTTGCTACAGCAACACGGCGTAACATTCATTCTGTATAATCTTTTGCATGCTCTCTAGGTGAAAGTTTTTGAGTTTGATCGTTAATATGTTCTGAATGATTATTAAAGTCATTAAGTGAAGGTGTTGAAACGCTACCTCCACCTTTTTGTTCGGCTAACTTAGTAGCTGATTCTTCTGAAGTTGTAAAGTTTGGTTTTGGTAATGTATCAACAGCTTCCTTAATAATACCACCTAAATCTTTTAAATATCGCTCTCCATCTAAAGCTCTTTCAGCGATAGTTGTATCAATAATTAATTGTTTAACTTCGTCAAAAGTATGTAATTCAGGATTTTTAGCTTTTGTTCAAGAAGTAGCTTTTTGCACTGCAGCATTAAAAGCTTGTTTAGGCTTATCACTACTAAAATCGTAATTATTACCTTTTAATTTTTCTTCGGCTTTTTCTAATCTATCTTGGAATGTATCTAATTGATTAATCATTGCATTAAATTTAGTTATGTCTGCAACTTCATTAGGTAATTTTAAAGCTTCTGCTTTATAGTGTGCTTTTTGAGCAGCTGTCAAGTGTTCTTTTGAGTCGATATTTTTTAAAGTTGTATGCATACGAACTTTATCAGGGTTTAAAGTATACTCAACTTCATAATTAACGGTTGTTGAATGTGGATCAAAACCAACTTTTTTAATATTTAAATCTCAAACATCATCACCAGTTGGTTGAATTTCATATTCAAGTTTTAATTTATCTGGGTTAGTTTGTCCGTTTTCAGTTAATTCAGTTTCAGATTTAGCATAAAAATCATCAGCTTGTAATGCGTTATAAACTTGTTTATTTTTATTTTTATCTGATACACCAAAAATACCTCTACCATAGAATGATTCTTTTCCTTCTAAATCAGTTATTTCTAAAGGTTCATTAGTAATTGGTGTTGAACCTGAAGGATTTTGCAATGATAAACTAAATTTAACACCAGGTAATTGGTATTTTGACGCTTCTGCTGTAGCTTCTTTTTTCCCTTTAATATCAACACGATAATTTAATAAGTGATTAAAATCAGCCTTTTCCATTTTAAGTTGTCTATATCAAGTTGAATTATCATAAGAAGTATAGGTAGCTAATACGTAGGCATTGTCACCAAAATTGTTATACATATCATCAGAATCAGTCTTTAATAAGTAATTATTTTTTCTTGTTTTGAATGTAATTCTAAAAATATGTTGGTTACCATAATCAGCTGGAGTATTGCTTACTGTTCCTAAAAATATAGAGTTGAAATATCTGTAGGCCATTATTTCACCAACATTTTCTAATATTTCAGGTTTTTCTTCTAATTCTGTATAGCGAACTGGAGAAAGCGGCATATTAAACTGGCTTTCTCATCTATATAATTTCTTTTGGAAATCTTTTGATGGTGTGAAATTATTTTGTCCATTATAAAGAAGTAATTTTTCTTGTTCTTTAGCATCTTTACCGTAGATCTCTAATGTTTCTTGTGCGTTTTTAAGGTTATATTCTTTATTTTGCATCTCTGCTAATTTTTTACGGTAGAAATCATCATTTCCGGTTTTATCAGTTTTTGCTAAACCGAATGATGAAAAGTGTACAAAGTTAAGATCAAATTCTTTTTTAGATGCTCCGGCATCTTTTTCTGAATTAATTATATTTTGATCTTCAGTTTGAATATTAGTTAAGTAGTCTGTTTCTTCTCTTAATTGGATGTTTTCATAATCATATTTAAAAACATCTTTATATACGTATTTTGGTTGCACTTCAGATCAAGGGTTATTTTTATCTTTAGCGTTATCTAAAGCTCACGCAATTGTTTTTCTACGATTATAAATATCTAATTCATATGAACCTGGCACAATTTCAAGTGATTTAGAAAGAGCGATACCAAATTGAGGGTTAGTAGTTCAGTATTGAACTTCATCTTGTTTTGAAGATGATACAGAAGCAGGAATAACTTCTCATGTTTTATAAACAATATCGTTATCCCATTTCTTAGCTCCAAGTGTACCACCTGAACGAACGTATCCTCTGTTGAACACAATTTCTCAAGTTTGTTCATCACTATTTCAACCATCTTGATTAATCATCCGAATTGTAACTGGTTGACCTTCTACGTGTTTTTGCTCTTCAACCTTTTGTGGATTAGTAAATTCATAACTATTATTTTGTTTACGATAATCATGTGTTTCTGTTGGTTGCTTTGGAAATTCAGTGCTTTGGAAATTCAGTGCTTTGGAAATTATCCGCTTCTGTCGAAGCACCAATTAATGTTGGTGTTATAACACCAATAATTGCTGATGTGCTTCCTAAAATTAAGAATTTATTTCTTTTGTTCATTGTTTCTCCTTTGCATTAAATTAACATATTACATTAATCAATATATAGATATAGCAATCATTTGAGACATTCATTGACCCTAAAATTATCAAAAAAATGCTATAAAATAAATTCCTATACATTGTATACGAAAAAACTCGATTCAAAAAAAAAAAAAAGAACTTACGCCCTAAATATAGGTTAAATTCTTACTTTTTGGGTAAAACGTTATTTTTTAATTTTTAGAAAAATTTAAAAAAATTAAAAAATAACATAATTTAAAAACAAAAACCTTTAAGGTCATAAATCCTAAAATGTGGTAAATTTCCACAAAATTTTCTTTTAAAGCTCTAAATGTTATTTTTTCGATTTTTAAGCGAAAAAGTATAAAAAACATTAGTAAATGCAAGAAAAATAGCTAAAAAAGCACAATAATGAATATTTTTTTCTTTTATTGTAACTTATCGCTTGCTATTTTTAAAATCATTTAATTTAGAAAAAATTATAATATATATGCATTTAAATTATGGATATGCATAAACAAATAAAGTTGTTTATAACCTTATATAAATAGGAGTATTTATTATTTATGAAGAAAATTAAAAATTTATTTTTTGCACTTTCTAGCGTAACAGCAATGGCTGCATTACCAATGGTTGCAGTTTCATGTGTTGACCCAAGCGAATCAGAAGGAACAAAACCAAATAAATACATAGAACCAAAAAACAGACTTGCAGTTCTTACACCTGATACACAATTTAATAAAGCTTATGTACAAGATAATTTTAAAAACCAAAAATTTGAAATTGCTCTTGTAACAGATGCTGGTAACGTTGATGATAAATCATTCAACCAATCATCTTGAGAAGCTCTTAACCAAATCTGAGACCAAACAGAAGGATTAGTTAAAGTAAAACAACTTAAACCTCAAGGAACAAACTACGCTGCTATTTACTCACAATTATTAACAAAAGGTACAAAAGTTTGAATTCTTTCAGGATTTAAACACCAAGACCCAATTACTAAATTTATCGCAGCTAACAAAGCACAAATGGACAAAAAAGGAATCATCATTATTGGTGTTGACTTCGTGTTACCATTTGAAGGAAAAGATGCAGTTCAATACGACAGATTCTACGGACTTGGATTTAAAGTTCAACAATCTGCGTACGTTGTAGGTAAAGCTGTATCTAAAACAATCGCTGAAGAATTCAAAGAAAACCCAGAAAAAAGAATTATCAACAGCTTCGGTGGTGGATCATTCCCTGGAGTTACAGACTTTAACATCGGATTCTTAAGAGGAATCTTAGCTTACAACACAGCAAACGCTGAAGCTAAAGTAAAAACAAATACAAATAATTTAGTTCCAATCGACTCAGGATTCGAACCAAATGACAAAATGAAACAAGTAATTAACTCAATTATTGCTCAAAACCCTGCTGTAACATTACCAGTTGCTGGTCCAGCTACACAAATTACAATCGAAGAATTAGATAAAGATTCAAAATATAAAGATGTAAAAATCATTGGGGTAGACGTTGACCAAGCATTAACATTCAGTGCAGGTAGTTCAGCTAGAGAAAGATTCTTATCAAGCATTACAAAAAACATTGCTCAAGCTACATACGATATTATTTTAGCTAGAATCTTTAACCTTGACCCTAAAGGATTATTAAAAGGTGTACAAGGAAGCTTAAACCTTAGTGAAGGTATGGCCGAAGGTTGAGTAGGTTACACAAACGCTTACGTTAAAGATGAAACACTTAAAGCAAATATGGATAAAAACTTAGCTGAAGCTAAAGCTGACTTTGATAAATTAACACCAGAACAAGTTAACGATTTAACATCATTAACAGTTAATGGACAAACAGAAAAAGGTATTCAAGAAGCTTTAAACGCATTAGCAAAATTAATTAACGCTTAATTTTAAAATTAACAAACTAATAATAAATAATAGTCTCGTACTATTATTTATTTTATTCACTACAAAAAAAGGAAAAATATGGAAAAATCAAACGCAATTGAGTTTATAGAGATTTCCAAATATTTTGGTGAGATAAAAGCCAACCAAGACATTAGTTTCCAAGTTAAAAAAGGAACAGTACACGCTCTGATTGGAGAAAACGGAGCCGGAAAAAGTACTTTAATGTCAATTCTTTTTGGTCTTTATCAACCAGATAAAGGAATTATCAAAGTAAACGACAAAGAAGTGTTGATTAAAGGTCCTAACGATGCCAATGCACTTGGTATCGGAATGGTACACCAACACTTTAAGTTAGTTGATGTTTATACCAATTTAGAAAATATCATTTTAGGTGATGAACCTTATGATAAAAATACTCATGTTATTGATAAAAAACCAGCTATTCAAAAAATCAAAACAATCCAAGAAGCTTTTGATTTACACTTTGATTTAAATAAAATCACAGGTACCGAAACAGTAGCAACACAACAAAAAGTTGAAATTATGAAAATGTTATACCGTGACTCAGAGATTTTAATTTTTGACGAACCAACTGCTGTTTTAACAGATCAAGAAATTAAGGGATTATTAAATACTTTCAAATTATTTAGAGAACAAGGAAAAACAATTTTATTTATTTCTCACAAACTTGGAGAAGTTAAAGAAGTTGCTGATAACGCGACAGTTATCCGTCACGGTAAAGTTATGGGTAATTTCGCAGTTGCTGATGTTTCAATTGAAGAAATGGCTCGTAGAATGGTTGGTAGTGATGTTGAAGTCGTACACAACGAATATACTGACACAAACAAAAATGAAATTATAATGAGCTTACAAAATGTTTCAACAGCTAGTGAAAAACCATTAAAAGACGTTTCACTTGATATTCGTGCTGGAGAAATCGTTGCTATTGCTGGAGTTGAAGGTAATGGACAAACCGATTTAGAATACGTACTTAGCGGAATGATTAAGCCTACTGCTGGTCAAATTCTTTATCGTAAAACAAAATTAGTAAATGAAAGATACACACACTTAGCTAAAAGTCAAAAAGAATCACTATGAATTCAATTAGGTACCGCAATTTTAGCAACTATTATTGGAATTATTTTAATGTGTGTAAAAATTGAGCAAGATGATATTAGTGCAATTCTTCGTATCTTTGGTGGATTTACCTTATTCATAAGTGCTGTATTATATTTATTATTCATTAATAAGATCACAGGATTTTCAAACATTTTCCAAAAAGCTCTCGGTGGTAAAAAAGTTTACCAAGAGCATTTTGCTAAACGTACTAACTTATTATTAAAAATTGATAATATCGCTACAATCGTTTTTGCAGTTATATCTACAATTACAGTACTTTTAAGTTTAAGTTCAGACATTACAAGAACAACATCTATTATCGCACTTGTCACAACATTAGTTTCATTAGGATTATCTCTTGTATTAAAATCATTCTTCTTTATCAAGAAAAAAACTATTTTTATTGAAACTAAAGCACATAAAAACGAATTAATCGCTTATGAAGTAATTTACTACTTGTCAACATTAGCTGTGATTTTCTTAAGTGGTACAACTATTACTAAAGATATTTCAGGATTAAAAATCGCAAATGTAGTATTTGCTGTAATTATGTTATTCTTAGTGGTTATTGGTAAAGCATTATTCTTATCATTTACTTACTTTAAAGAAGAAACATACCAAAAAGAAGAATTTATTAACATTGCAGATGAATCTGTTTACGATATTTCAAAACTTGGATTTTCATTTATTCCATCAGACCGTCACAAACACGGTTTAGTGTTAGATTATAATATCAAATCTAATACTGTATTAAGAAGACTTTGAGATTCTAACTTTGAAAAATTCGGTTTCTTCAAAAACAAAAATGTTAAAAAAGAAAATGATGAAATTATTGAAAAATACGACGTACGTGGAGCACGTAGAGGTCTTTCAATGGCTCGTTCACTTTCTGGTGGTAACCAACAAAAATTCATCGTTGGTCGCGAAATGAACGCACCACACGATTTCATCTTAATTATGCAACCAACACGTGGATTAGACGTTGGTGCTATCAAAAACATCCATAAACAAATCTTAGATGAAAAAGCTAATGGAAAAGCTATCTTATTAATTTCTTATGAACTTGATGAGGTTTTAGCTCTTGCTGATAAAATCGCCGTAATTAACAGTGGTGAAATTTTAGTTGTTAAAGATGCTAAAGACTTAACAAGAACAGAAATTGGTATGTATATGGCTCATAAAAATAAAAATGTAATCGATCCATTGGATCGTGGTGAAGTAAAAGAGGATGTAGCACCAGCTACAGTATAGAAAGGAATTTATGAACGCTATTAAAAACGAATTATATAACACACGTAAGTTCTTAATGTTCGATGATCGTGTAAAAACACGTCGTAAATCATACGCTTCATTATGAGCTGTAGCTATCGGATTATTAGCCGCATCTGTAATTTACTTCATTATGGTAATCTCTGGAGGTGAAGGAGATACTGTCAATCCATTTACATTTTTAGTTATTCTATTCAAAAACGCATTAGCACCTGATGAACTTTCACAACAAAAATTCTTAAGTTACTTTTTAGTATTTGCTTTTGCAGGTATTGGAGTAGCAATCGGATTTAAATCCGGATTATTCAATATTGGTATTGCTGGGCAAATGCAATTACCTGCTATTATTTTCTTTGTAATTATTATTACAAACAACCTTGATTTAAACCACATTTCTATGGGTTACTTAATCGGAATGATTTTCGTTTTCGTTATTATCGGAATGGCTGTTGGTGCAATTTCAGGATTCCTAAAAGCCTTCTTTAACGTACACGAAGTTATTTCAACTATTTTCTTAAACTGAATTATTACTTATTTAGGAGTTTGATTATTCACAAGAACAAACAACGTTTTTGCTAATGGGTATGATTACCTTCTCGAAATTGCTGGTACACAAGGTATCCTTTTAGAAAATAGTACTGCTATGTCATTATTAATTGCTGGTGTAGTTATTTTGATTGTAGCTGCAATTAGCATGTGATATATTTATCAAAGAACAACTCTTGGGTACAAAATAAAAATGGTTGGTTTAAATAAAACTAACTCAAAATATGTTGGTATTAACGAAAAATTAACAACAATTTCTATTATGGGTATTGCTGGAGCATTCTCAGGACTTGCTGGATACTTCTACACTGTTGTTATTTTACATAACTACCCTGCAACAGATACACCAGATCCTATTGGATTTGAATCAATCGCTGTTGCTCTTATTGCCTTAAATAGTCCAATTGGAGTTATTTTCTCAGGACTTCTTTACAGTGTAATTTACAGTGGTAAAGATGCCTTCCAATTATTAGATGGAGCTATGATGGTTGGACCAGACTTTTTCCCAATCATCAACGGAATTATTATCTTCCTTGCTGCTCTTGCTGTTATCTTCTATAACTTCAAGCCAATTCGAGGCACATTCAAATTCTTCTACTTATTATTTAACAAAGAATATTGAATGAACAAAAAACTACTACATGCTAGTGGTAAAAAATACTTAAGAAAAGAACGTCAAGAAATTTTCAAATTATATTTTGAAAATAAAAAATTAAATCATTCATTTAAAAAAGAAACTAAAGAATATGAAACAAAAATTGCTAAACATTTATTAGAAATAAATGAATTAGATAAAAAACTTAAAAATATTCACAACGAACAAGAAAGAAAAAATATTCAATCGCAAATTTTAAAAATTTACAACGTGATTGCTGAAGAAAAATTTGCGTTCCTTAAACGTAAAGAAAGCTTCGGACTTAACAAGTACAAAGATGCTAGAAACAAATACCAAAACCAAGTTTACTCACGTAAAGTTACATTTAATGCTTTAAAAGAACAATTATTTGCTGCATGAGTTGCAAAAGTTGTTTCAAGTAAATTTGATGCATTAAACCCAGAATTACATAAATTAGAAGGAGATAAATAATGGAATTAGTTATTTCTTATACAGGATTTTTCTTCTGTTTATTAATTTTAGGTACAATTTCTGGTATTTTCTCTGAACGTGTAGGTATTGTTAACATTGCAATTAACGGATTTATGGTATTTGGTGCTTTAATGTATACTGCAATTAGTATCTTAATGTTTAAAACATCAGGTACTTATGGTAATTCATGAAACCAAATTTGACTAACAATAGTTGCCGCTCTGCTTACTGCTGTATTTGCATTATTATTTGGATTTGCAACTATTAAATTAAAATCAGATCAAACAATTTCTGGTTTCGCTATTAACATTCTTAGTGGTGGTATTACAGCTGTATTAATTCTTGTATTCTTAAAAGTAACTGACTCAGGAATTAACCTTTCATTCCCTGGTAGACAAGAATTAGCACTTGCTCCAGAAACATCATGAAAAAACTTAATTTCATTTAAATTAGTTATTACAATCATCATTGTTATTGCTTCTTGATTTGCATTAAGAAAAACTCGTTGAGGACTTCGTTTTAGAGCAATTGGTGAAAACCCACAAGCTGCTGACGTAGCTGGAGTTAATGTTAATAAAGCAAAATGACAAGGTGTACTTCTTGCAGGATTTATCGCAGGAATTGCTGGTGCAATTTACGCACAATCAAACATTAGTGCATTTAGTATTACTAAAGATGTACAAGGATTAGGATTTATCGCACTTGCAATTATGATTACATCTAGATGAAAAGTTAGTTTATCTATTATTACATCAGTATTCTTCTCATTCTTACTTTCATTATCATTCTATGGAGTGACATTATTCGGAACAGGATTCCAAGCATACAGAGACTTATTCTCAATGTTACCATACATCATTACTCTTATCATTATGATTGCTACAAGTAAGAAATCAGTTGGACCTGCCGCTGCCGGTATACCATACGACAAATCGAAACGTTAATTTTAAATCGTCTGCTCTGCGGACGGTTTTTTATATGAAACAAAATTTTATAATTTTCAGTTATTAAGTATGAATTAACTAAAAATTAAAATGGTTATTATTAAAAAAATATAATTATAAGAGGAAGAAAAAACTTCCTTATATTAAACAAATTATTGTTATATAAATAATTAACAAGGAATTGAGACAATCATGAAATTATACAAAATCTTAAAAATAGTTGCTTTTCTCGCTCCTTTATCTATACCTATAATAATAGTATCTGCGTCAAGTAGTACTAATAATTATCGTAATTTCGTTCTTCAAGAATTAAAAAATACTTTTCAAGTATATTATCAAAAACTCGGAATTAATATAACAGATAGAAAAAACCAAATTACAAGCTTTAATACAAATTTTAATAAAGTTGGTATTCTAGAGCTCTCAAACAAAAAATTTGATGAATATTTATATTCCTCAAATCAAACATTTAAAATTAACTATTTAAATTCAACTGATATAAATAAAGAAAAAATCACTGAAAAAGACATCCATTCTATGGAAAGCGATTCTCCTAATCATCCTATAGCGGTTTCTTCAATAATCGGAACTGATCTTGGTATTAACAGAAATGCGAATATTTATTATGCAAAAGCTCCAAATAAAAAACAAAATTTATTAAATATATTTTCTCAATTTAAATCTAATGGTGTGAATATAGTAAATATCAGCTTAGGTCAAAATTTTAGTTTTTTAAACAAATGAAAAAATAGCTTTAATTGAGATGAACTAAGAAAAATTATGAATGACAAAGATTTAAATAAGTTATTTGAAATCATTTGGTTTATAAAATTAACAGAAAAACTAGAAAATAGAAAGACCGAAGATACTCTATGAGATGTTGAATTAACAAATGCTATTGATGAATTTTGTGAAAAAAATAATATGATTTTTGTAGTTAGTGCAAACAACAATTTCGACACTTATTTACAACTAAAAGAATTTTTAAAAAATATAAAAAATAATTTCTCAGAATACGCATCAATATCGAGAATATATTTACACCCTAATTATATTCATTGAACAAAAAATAATGTTTTTTTACAAATTCTTAGTAAATTAACAGATGATAACTTTAAAAAAATTAATCAATTATTTGCATATGGTGATTCATCTACAATCGATGAAAGTATAAATACTTTAATTAGAAATATCAGAAAAACATTTAATGAAAAAAGATCAGAAAAAGCAATTTATGTCGGAGCAGTAAATTACGACAATAAACCTACATCATTTACAGCTTACGATGATGAGCACGATTTAAATCCGCTAGTATCTGCTTATGGAGAGGGATTAAAAATTGATGACCAATTAATCGAAAGTAAAAAAGGATATGAATATACTCGCAAATTTGCACGTGATAAGGCTTATGAGTTTTGAAATAATTCTTTGCAAAAAACAGATTATAATCGACAAACATTAGAATTACTTAATTATGTAATACATTTTAACGGCACGAGTATGGCTGCTCCTATGGTTTCTGGTTTGCTTTCTTTATTTCAAACTGAATTTAAGCATGAATTAACAATAAATGAAGCAAAAGCATTATTGGTTGCATCGGCAACTTATGGTAATACAAAAGTAGTTCATAATAAAATAGACGATTTAGAAAACTCGAATAATATCGAATGATGAAAAAATAATCACGCAAAAAGTAAAACTGGTTATGGAATTCCTAAATATTTTAAAATGAGAAAAATATACAATAATACCGATGGTTATCGTATTATAAATTTAAATGATAAAAATTCCAAATTGTCGCAAAAAATGGATGGGGATCACACTGTTTCTATACCTGTTAATTTAAATCAAAAAAACAATATTCGATGGGTTAAAATTACTACAACATTCAACAATTTAAATATTAATAAGTTTTTTGATTATGTGAATAGTCAAAATAATTTATCTCGTTACAAAAATATTTTATCTGAATTGATCAAACAATGCAAAAATTCTAATTCAATTCATAAAAATAACTTTTTAGACTTATTTTCTAAAATTGAATATTCAATAGATAAATTTTATACATCTGAAAGAACAAAAAGTAGTATTTCATATTATTCTCCAGTTGAAAAAACTATCCATAAAAATAATAAATCAGAAAAATTTGGTTTCTCTGTGAAACTCATTTTAAAGCAACTATCATTTATAACAGATCAATTAAATAAATTATTTGAAAACAAGAAAACTCTTTTTGGTAGCAATTCTATAAAACAACTAGAAACTATTAACTCATTTAAAGCTATTCTTATTAATAATTACAAAGATTTTATAGATAAAACTCAAAATATTTATTTAGTTTATGAAATTATTGAATAAATGGTAATTATTATGAAAAATACAAAAATATTATCAATTGGTTTGGTAACTGGCTTTATAACCTTACCTATTGTTTCTACATCTTGTTTTGGAACAAGCAAAGAAGCTTTTAAAGAGAAAAAGTCAACATATTTTCAGTCACTAAACTCTGAATATTATCAATTAGAGCAACAAAAACACGAAAATAATATAATATGAACTAATAAACAAATTGAACATTTGAATAAAAGATTGCATTGGACAAAAAAAGAATGAATCCCGAAATTAAATTTAAATATATCACAAATTTATGATGTTCAAATTTTCGGTATTATATTACACAGAATTTACGAATACTTTGAAAGTATAGGCGAAAATTCATATGATTGATGAATCTCAAAAGAAAATCCAAATTTCAATAAGATTCTAGGTTTAACGAAAGAACTCGCTCAAACTTGCAATTCTTTTCATTTTTTAAATGAATTAAAATTATGAGACACAAATTCAATAAGAATGAATTGAATTAATGCAAATTTAATTAATAATTATTTTTATTTTATAAATGCTCAACTCGATTTAGTTTTAGGCATAGTTCAAGCAGAAATTCAAGAAAATTCATCCAGTGAAGGTGCTGCTAATTATTCAAAGAATCCAATAACTAATAAAAAAGTTTCTTTTAATAATCTTTATTTAAATAAATTTAAAATTTATTTCCCTTTTTTGATTAATATTTCTTATAAAAATGTTTATTATGAATTTAATATCGAAAATAGATATGATGAATCAGATTATATTAAAAATGAGTATGATGTACCATTAATTTGAATTGATAAATTTTGATCTGACAGTAATTACTCAAATTCTTATCAAAAATTCAGATGAGTCTATTATAAGTTTTTATCAAAGATATCTAATTTAATTTATGTCAAAGATAATTATGATAATGACAAAATAATAAAACAAATTATCTTCACAGCAAAGTCAACCATTAATAAAATCAAATAGAACTAGAAAAAAATCAGTATAGACATCAATATGTATATCTATACTGATTTTTAATATCCCTCGCAATGCAGTAGCCACGTAAAATTTTTAAATAATTATTAGGTGTCAATATATACACAATTTCAACTTATAACTTTGAAATTAAAGTAAACAAAAATAGCGAACACATTAATTGTGTTCACTATGTTTATCCTAGTTTAGCCAACAAAATTGACTTAGTACTTTTTTTATATACGATAAATAAAATTATTTATTTTCGTTTAAAGCTAATTGAACAAGTGTTTTAACCATAACACCTGTTGGTTTTGATGCAATATCAGCTGTACCAGCTACATCTAAGTGAATGTATTCAACACCTTCTGTAAATTCTGTTAAGAACATAGCAGCAGATGAACTTCCACCACCAGCACCTGAAAGATCTGTATTTTTTAAATCAGCAACTACTGAATTTCTAATTTCTGTAGCAAAAGCTTCATCTAAAGGCATTCTTCAAACAGCTTCGTGTTGTGTATCAGCTGCTGATTTTAAATCTTTTCATGCTTTTTCTGTTGTAGCTCAAACACCTGTATATGTTGAACCTAAAGCCACTAAAATAGCACCTGTTAATGTAGCAACATCAACTAAACGTGTTGCTTTTAAGTTTCTTACACCGTATGTAAGACCATCAGCCATAACTAAACGACCTTCAGCATCTGTGTTGTTAATTTCAACAGTTTTTCCATTCATTGATGTTCAAACTGAATCTGGTAATGATGCATCACCATTTACACGGTTATCTGTAATACACATAATAGCAGCTACGTTTGCTTTTGGTTTAAGTTGTGCAATAGCTTTTAAAGCACTTGCTACAAATACTGATCCAGACATATCGTATTTCATTCCAAGCATACTTCTACCTGGTTTTAAGCTGTAACCACCTGAATCGAATGTGATACCTTTACCTACATAAACAGTTTTTTCTTCTGATTCTGGATTTCCGTTGTATTCAATAACTACAACACGTGGTTCGTACATACTTCCACGGTTAACTGAAAGTAAAAGTCCCATTTTTTGTTCTTCGATAGCTTTTTTATCAAGTACAGTAACTTTTAAGTTATCGTATTTTGCTAAGTCAGCAACTACTTGATCAGCTAATCATTCTGAATTACAAATGTTTGGAGGTGTAACTTGTAAGTTTCTTGCAAAGTTTACAGCATCACTAAGAATAACAGCTTCATTTAATGCAGCTTGGAAGTGGTCTTGTTCTACTTTTGAAAATAAGCTAACTTTAAATTTATTTTCTTTTTTATTTGTTTTTGCTGAATAAAGATCGGCATTTACATAGTTATATGCATGAACGAAAGCTTTAACAACTTCACGAACGAAAAGCCCTCCTCTTGCAAATGTATCAATGTAAATTTGTAAGTCTCTAGTTTGATTTGCAAATAATGATTTAGCAAAAGCTGTAAGTGCATCAAAGTCAAATTTATCTTCATCACCTAAATATGCTAATGCTTCGTTTTTGTCAAAGTATTCTGTTACAACATTATTTTTTTCTATTACTGTTTCAGGATATTCTTGTCCTTTGAAAACAGCTTTAACTAACATAGAATCATTTCTAGTGTCGTCGATGTGTGTAATTTTCATTATAGTTCCTTTCTATTAATAAATGTATATAAATATTTTAAACTTTTATACTTTTTTAATAATTAAATATTTAAATTATTACTAAGATGTAATTTATTCATTTATTTTTGTCTTTTCTTTATATGATTTTGTAATTAAGTGATTTTGATAAGAAAAAAGCATCAATAATGTCGAAATAACTATTCGTGCAGAAGGATAATGTATTAAATTAGAAATTAATGTGCGGATAATAAATATACAATCATAGCTAATAGACAATCAAGAAAATAAGTAAGTAGTGAAGTTTTTGTTTCTCATATCCATTCTATTTACTACAAAATATGATATCGTTATCGATCCTAAGCAAAGAATGAATCATAATATAGGTAAAACCGTTAAAAGTATCAATAACTTGTTTGTATTTTTGCTTCATTTTTTATATTTAACGCCAAACATAAATATCCTTTTTTATGAATTTATAATAACTAAAAATATTTTAATTAATATTTGATATTTTTAAATTTTTTTCAATTCAAAATATATTATTTGAAAGTTTTATTCAAAAAATGACCAGCTTACGCTAGTCAAATCCATTAAAATAATGTCATTTGGTCAGTATCTGTTAAATCTTTTAAAATTCCCATTTCATCCATTAAATTAAATAACGTATTGTTTATAGATGAACGTTTTTTAAAGTCTTCTTTTGAACGGAATTCACCTTCGTTTCTGGCTTGAACTATTTTTTCTGCAGCCGCTAAACCTAATCCTTTTAGTGCACTAAAAGGAGGTATTAAGCTCTTAGCTTCATAATCAATAACTCATTCTTTTTCTAACGACTTAAAAAGGTTAATTCCAGATATACCAAAACCACGAGCATATAATTCACGTGCAATTTCTAAGGTTTGAATTAATTCGTTATCCTTAACTTTTTTATCCTTGATCGCTTCCATTTCTTTTAATTTTGCATTAATTTTTTTACATCCATAATCATCCGCAAGCACTTCAACGTCAAACTCTTCAACACGTGTGGTTAAGTAGGTTGCATAATATGGAAGTGGATAATATAATTTAAAGAACGCAATACGTCAGGCCATTAATACATAAGCAGTAGCATGGGCTTTAGGGAACATATATTTAATTTTTTTCATACTATCAATGTATCAATCAGGAACATTATTTTCCTTTAACATTTTTTCTTGTTCATCATTAATACTTTTACCCTTACGCACTTGCTCCATAATTTTAAATGAACTAAGTGGTTCAACACCTTTGTTCATTAAATAAACCATAATATCATCACGACAAGAAATAACATCCTTAATAGTCATTCCTTGATTATTGATCAACTCTTGTGCATTATTACTTCAAACATCAGTACCGTGAGATAATCCTGATAAAGAAATTAAATCAGCGAAACTTTCAGGTTTAGCCTCATAAAGCATTCTACGAACAAAGTTTGTCCCAAACTCAGGTAAACCTAAAGCTCCAGTAATTTCACCACCAATTGAGTCTGGGCTAATTCCTAACTCTTTTGTACTACTAAATAATGATAAAACCTTTAAATCCTTCTTAGGCACATCTTTTTTAACATCTAATCCAGTTAATCTTTCTAGCATTTTAATAGCGGTTGGGTCAACGTGTCCTAAAATATCAAGTTTTAAAACGTTATCGTGAATTGCGTGGAAATCAAAGTGTGTTGTTTTTCAATCTATCGATGTATCATCAGCTGGGTAGTTTGAAGGTGTGAAATCCTCTACGTCATATTCTTTAGGAATAATGATAATACCGCCAGGGTGCTGTCCTGTAGTTCTTTTTACACCAATCATTTTAGTAGCTAAATAGTCAATAAAAGCTTTTGAATAATTAAATCCATATTCTTCACAAGTTTTTTTAATATATCCAAACGCTGTTTTATCTTTAATTGTTGATATAGTCCCAGCTCTAAATGTGTGCGAATCACCAAATAATCTTTTAATTTCATTATGAACTTGCCCTTGGAAGTCTCCAGAGAAGTTTAAATCAATATCTGGAACCTTATCGGCATTAAATCCTAGGAATGTTTCAAACGGAATGGTTTGTCCATCTTTTATCATTGTAATTTGACAATTTGGACATTCTTTATCATCTAAATCAAAACCAGAAGTAATTCCTTCTACGTTTGCTAATTCAAAATGCTTACATTTTTCACAAACATAATGAGGTGGTAAAGGGTTAACCTCAGTAATTCCTGACATAGTAGCAACAAGCGAAGAACCAACCGAACCACGACTACCTACTAGATATCCACTATCATTTGATTTTTTAACAAGTTTATGCGAAATTCAGTAGATAACATCAAAACCGTATTTTAAAATCGGTGTAATTTCTTTTTCAAGTCTTTCTTCAATAATTTGAGGTAATTGCTCACCGTATTTTTCGTGTGCAGTCTTATAAACTAGTTCTTTTAATTTAGTCTGCGAATCATCAAAAATAGGTGTATATAACTTGTCACGAATAACAATAATATTATCATCAACTAAGTCAGCAATCTTATTACTATTTTCAATAACAATTTCCTTAATTAAATCTAAATTATCTAAAAATTTAAATTCTTCTAACATTTCCTTTGTAGTTAGGAAATATAAATCAGGAATAGGTAGATTTCCAGCTTTAGCTTTACTGTAGTTAAATAAAAAATGAGCTACGTTACCAATTCCTTTTGAATATACTAAAGATTTATAAAAGATTTGATCATCTTTATTTTCATAACGGACATCACCTGTTGCAACTACGATTTTATTTTGTGATTTTGCTTTTAAAATAAAATCTTTAAGTAAATAGCAAATATCTTGGTAAGTAAAATCATTTGTATCAATTAAATGCTTAAAAGCACTAGGGTGAGGCACTTCGATGTAATCAAATTTAGAAATTAATTTATTAACTTTTAAATCACTTGAATAAAATACCGCATCAATTAATTCACTTTTTAATCCACCAGAACCTAATAATAAATCATCGTGTGGATTAGGAATATCTTCTCAAAATAGTTTAGGTGATTTATAAAATCTCTCAGTTAATGATTTAGAAACTAATTGAAATAACTGTTTTAGTCCATGTTGATTTTTAGCAATAATACTAATTTGACTTGAACGAGTTTTATTTCTTAATTCTTCTTGTTTGTAGTCATATAAAGTTTGCAGATCAACAATTCCCATATGTGATAAGTGAGCTAAAACATTAATTCAAGCTTTAGCAAGCACTTCAGCATCATAATCAGCACGGTGAGCCACTTCAGCATCATAATTAACACCTAAATTTTTACAGAATTCTCCTAAGGTGTGTTTACTTTTATCTTTAAACACCATTCTTGAAATTACTAGCGAATCAATAAATACAGTATTAGGTAATTCAATTCCATAGTCAAGGAATTTTTGCATAATAAAATGCATATCGAAGTTAGCATTGTGAGCTAAAGCGATTTTATTATGAAGTAAGTCACGAATTTTTTGAATTCCTTCTTTTTGCTCTAAACCATCTTTTTGGAGCATCGCATCAGTAATGTTTGTTAAATTAATAGTAAAGGTACTTAATGGTTTACGTGCTTTTAAGAAAAATTGGTAGTTTTCTTTAATAAATCCATTTGAAATGAGTGAACCACCAAATTCAATTACATCTCCAATTTTTGGAGAAAGATGTGTTGTCTCAATGTCAAATGAAACAACTTCAGCACTATGTAAATCGACATTTGTAAATTTTTCTGTTAAGATTGCTTGGTTATTTTCATAGATTACGTCAAACGAAACACCGTAAATTGGCTTAATTTCTGCTGATTTCGCTGCTGCTACAAATTCAGGAAAAGCTTGAACACTATTACTATCTAAGATAGCAACTGATTTATGTCCAAATTTCTTTGCGATTGAAACTAATTCTTTAGCTGAAAGCAGTCCATCCATTGTATTCATTTTGCTACGTGCTGAAATCTCACATCTTTTTTGTTCAGCATCATCAATACGTTCAGTTAATTTTGACGCAATTTTAACAACTTGTTTTGGTGAAGGAATTTGCAATGATTTAGATTTATCAAAAGTATTAATTTTAACTTCACCAGAAACATTAATTCAATCATTAATTTTTAATCCATCTAAAATATCATTACTTCCATTACTACGACAAGAGACTTTCATTGCTTCACTTAAGTCAGTGATATAAAAATGATAGTAGTAATTTTCTCCATAATTACTTACTTCAGTTTTATAAATCATGCCCTCAAGATTTGCTTTTACATTAAAAGCTTCATCAGGTAGCTCAACCACTTCAGTAATAGTCATTTGACGGTAATTAGTATTACGTGCTTGATTTGAATAATAAGCATTTTTAAAAGCTTTTTCTTTACTCTTATTAAACGAATCGTCTGTATTTTTTAAGCTAAAACTATTTCTTTCTTGGTCTTCAATATCTTTTTCGAGCTTTTTAATTAGGTTGTTTTTATCATCCTCAAGATTTTCAGAACCAATATAGCGTGGAACAACTTTAAAATCTTTAAACCCTAAAGTATGCATAACTTGTTCTGAATAATGCAATAATTCATCTAAATGAATATTTGGCTTTAATTCATCATAATTAAAAAATCATTCACCATTTTTGTAATTAAATTCTAGGGTAGCAATACCACGCACTAGACTACGTAAAGGTTTAAGCTTTGATAAAGAGTAAATTAAATCTAAATAAAAATCAATTAGTCTTTTTTGTTCAACATTGCCTGTTAGCACCTTAAAGTCAGCTTTAATTGTTGCAATTTGATTATTTTTAATGCAGTCATATAGTTTTAATAAATCATTCGCATTAGGAACATTAGGAATGCAAATTTGACATTGATAAAAATGATTACCATCATCATCACATTCAATTTCAATTAACGAATCTTTAACAAACGCATCATTAAAACCATCTAGATGTTTAATTCCTAGAAAATCCATTAATTTACCAAAACAAGCGTCTTGAAACTTTGATTTCATATGTTCCTTTCTAAATAACTACACAAGCTAAACAAATCCCTAAAAATGTAAAAATAAATGAAATACTATCCACACGGTCTAAAATTCCACCATGACCTCTTAGGATGTGCGAATAATCTTTAATACCTATTTTTCTTTTAATTAATGAAAAATATAAATCACCAATAATTGCAAAAAATGGAGCTAGAATAATGAATAATCAGAAAATAAAGATTTCATTACCTCAGTTAATTGAAGTAAATAATTTGCCGATATAATTTTGTGAACCAAGTCCGATACATACACCTTGTCAAATAAACACAAGAGCAAGCGACATTAAAATCGCTGTTATGTAACCAACTATTGCTCCTTCAATTGTTTTTTTAGGACTAATATTTGGTGCTAATTTTTTATCAAATCATTTATGTCCTAAAAATCTACCACCAAAAAACCCTCCAATATCACTTGACATTGCGATCACTATAACTAAGCAAATTAGTTCTAATCCATAATTAAAAGCACATAATAAAATAAATCCTTTTAATAAGAAATTAAGCACAAATAAAGCTACAAAGTAATAACATGCTTTAATAATTAATTCTTTTACAATGTAGTTATTTTTTAAAACTATCATTCTAAAAATTGAATAAAACACAGTAATTGTAAAAATTAAAATTAAATTTAATCCATACGAATCAATAAATAAATAATTTTTAAAAATTGCAAAGTTATTTACACTAAATACAGCAAAGCTATCGCTAAGTAATACACTAAGTAATCAATTTGGACTTAAAAATAACATTCCAAGCGAAATAAAGCTTAATAAAAGACTTGCTATTTTATTTTCTAAAAAAGCTTTATTTAGCTCATAAAAAACTCATAAACCAAATAATGTTCAAAGCACTAATGAGACTATTCTTAATACTCAAAAGGTAGTTAAATTAGTTTGGTAATTTGTATAAAAAAATGAAATTCTGCTAATGACTAATAATGCTAAAAATCCAATTACTAATAAAACAGCAGGAATAACTCGATCTTTTCATAACTCTTTTCTTTCATCATTTGTATATAAACGAGATTTATCCATTTTTACCCCTTTCTTTTTAAAAATGTGTTTAAATAAGCTTTAATAACAAAAAAACTATCTTGATATACAGTATATTCTTTATTTAAGAATTTTGCATTGCCGCCTGTAATAAAAATTTTTGAATTATCATCATAAAAATCTGCAACAAAAGAATTTAGTTGTCTAATTAAACCGATTTTAATTGCTTGATTAGTATTTGTTCCAAAAATTAAATTAGTAATATCAGTAGTCATAACACTATCGAATTTTAAATTCTGTAAATTATAAATATTATCAATTAAACCATTAAAAGTATTTTGTAACCCAGGAGTAATTACTGCTCCTTGCAAAATTGAATTTTTAATTTTAATTGCAACATTAGCACTACCTAATAAATAAATTATGCTATTAAAATATCCTTGCGATACAGCATATTCTGTGCTCGCAAGAATATCAATTCCTACTTCGTCAATCTTAATTTGAGGGTTCAGTCCAAATTCTCAATCACGAACGTCATTAATCACATAAATATTTTGGAAAAATTTAGTGATATGGTTCATTATAATTTTATAAGCTGAAAAATTAACATATCCAATTACTAAAATACTATTAAAATCTAACTCAGTTGCTAAAAAATAAAGCAATTCATTTTCTAATTGTGAATAGTTAAATTTCTTTGCACTATGTAGGTTTTGTTGAGCATCAAAAATACCTAAATCTACAGTGGTATTACCCACATCTAACACTATGATTTTTTGTTGCATATTACCTACTTTTTCACAATTTATTTGTTAGTTTTATATAATTTAATTATATTGAATAAGGAGAGAAATGAAAACAAGAATTTTAGAAGGACACACAAACATTTCTTATAAAGATGATAAGTTTTTTTATCAAGAAAAAGTTAAAAATAAATTCAATCATGAAATTGATTATCAACAACTTTCAAAATTAGATTTTGTGCCCAAATTAATTAAAAATGATGAGCAAGAACTAATTTATGAACTTATTGACACCAAACCACTTGAATTTACACCAGATGTACTAAAACAAATCGCTCGTAATTTTAAAACATTACACGATTCTAATCTTAAATTTCCTAAAACCAATCACGCAGCTAGAGTAAAAGAATATCGTAAAATACTGCAAGAAAAAGGAGTTAAGATTGACGTTTTAAATGAATATTACAAACGAATTAATTTAATCTTAAAACACTCAGAAAATAACCGTCCATTACATAATGATCTTTATATGGGTAATATTATTTTAGATAAGCATAATAAAGTATATTTTATTGACTGAGAATACGCATCAATGGGTGATAAACACTTTGATTTAGCGTACTTTATTTGTGGTTCATTTTTAACTAAAGAACAAGAACAAATTTTCCTTGATGAATATGATTCATATTGAGAAGAATACTTAGTTCAACAAAAGATTTTCGTTTATTATTTAACTATTTTATGATTGCACGCACAAGATGTAATGCCATTTAGTGATGAACACTGTATTAAGATGCTAAAAGAAACCGTTAAAGAATACGATTATAAAAAACAAAATAAGCTTTTTAGAAATTAAATACTTTTAAAATAGATAAGAACTAAAATACTAAAAAACCAATATATTTTATATAATTAACTTATGATTCAATTAGAAGTAAAATATCAAGATAGAATTGATAAATATATCGCAAATAATACAGAAATTTCACGTAACGACATTAAGCAATTAATTGATGAAAATGTCGTTTCAGTAGATGGAATGATAGTTAATAAACCTAAATTTCAGGTTCGTGAAGGTCAAATCATTACTATTGAAAAAGTAATTGATAAAGAAATTCATATTGAACCACAAGAAATGGAATTAAAAATTGTTTATGAAGATGATTATTTATGTGTGATTGATAAACCAAGTGGTTTAATCGTCCACCCTGCACCTGGGCACCATGAAGGAACATTAGTAAATGGACTTTTATATCATTTTAAAAATAATCTTTCAAATGAAAATGGTTTATTAAGACCAGGAATTGTGCACCGAATTGATAAAGATACTAGTGGATTGTTAATTGTCGCTAAAACAAATGAAGCACATAAACTGCTTGCAGATATGTTCTTTAATCACGATGTGCACCGTTCATATATCGCAATTTGTGATGGTGTCTTACAAGATAAAAAATTAAAATTAGACTTGCCGATTGGTCGTAGTACCAAAGATCGTCAAAAAATGACAGTTACTAATCAAAATTCTAAACACGCTATTACCTATGTAACTCTACTTAAAACCTTTTATTTAGATAATAAACCTAAATCTCTAGTTCAATGTGAATTAGAAACAGGACGTACTCACCAAATTAGAGTGCACCTGGCTTATATTAAAAATCCAATTTACGGTGATCCAATTTACAATAAACCAGTAGACGAATACGGACAAAGGTTACACGCTTATAAACTTACTTTTATTCACCCTGTAACTAAAGAAAGAATTACACTTTATTCAAAATTACCAGAAGATTTCTCTGTTGCTAATTTTGACTTTGATGAATTTATTAAAAACGATCAGGAATTAGATAAACTCAAAGAAAAGGAGAAAAATGCTTAAACCAAGTGAATATGGCTCAAAAAACACAATTGCTGAACTTTGAGCTCATGAAAAAGATACATTTAGACCATGAATTATTTCATTAGGTGTTGGTATTTTAATTATTTTAGGTCTCACTATTACAATGACTATTTACCCAGCAGTCAAAATTAATGAGTTAGCAAAAGAAACTTATGATTATTTAATGGCTAATAATCAAGGAAACCTAAACATCACAGAAACAGCTGTAAAACAATTGATTTTATATAACTATATTATGAATAATGCCTTTATGTGTTGTGCTATTATTGGTGCAGCTGCTTGATATGGTGTTGGTATTTACAAATCATATAAAGCAAAAGACTTTTCACAAATTTCTAACGTAACTTTAATCGTAATTATGATTTTAGGGTTCTGAAACTTAATTACTTTATTAAGCATGATATTTAGTGGAAGCTACGTAGGTGTTAACTTCCAAGCTGATAATACAGTTAAAGTATACTGAGCATTAAACATTACAACTGTTATCGCAACTGTTGTAGTTTGAATTTTCTTAGAAATGCCTGTTGCTAAAATCAGAAGAGCATTCTTATTTATTCACAAAAAAAGACAAGCAGAAGCTGCTCAAAAAGCTTTTATGGAATGATTTGGAAACTTACAAAACAATCCAAACGCAAATGCTAATTTTGATTTTAATCAATTCTCACAAACTGCTCAAAAATACGATGATGAAATAGAAAAAGACGAAGAAAAAAATCCAGAAACAACAGATAACGAAAAAGCTGATGATAAAAAATCTCCTGAAGAACTTAAAAAACAAAAAGAAATCAAGAGATTACTTAGCTTACCTAATGAACAACTTGAAGAAATCGCTAAAATGTTAAACATTTACGGTTACCAATCAATGTCTAAACAAGAGCTAGCAGAAATTATTTATAACTATGCTACTGAAATGGGAAAACAACAAGGAGGAAAGTAGTTTATTAATATAAACTACTTTTTTATTTGCTATATGGAAGTTAAAAGAAAACTAACTAAAAAAGAAATTTCATTTATTGACATTACAAGCATTCTGCATAAATTTGATGAAGAGGGTAATCCTTTAGTTGACTTAAACGAAGATTGACATAGAGCAACACACAAGCTTACTAATGAAGAAATAATCTACAAAGTCAGATATTTCTTTAATCCAAAAAGTCGCACTACGTCAATGAAAATTAATGTTGATTATATTTATGGTTTTACTATTGAAATAACTATTAATGGTAATTCAAAAACTTTTGATGATGAAATGATTGCTAAATTCGAAAAAGATTTTGTTACAAAGCACTTTAAACATCTTAAAAAAGAATATGACAGAAGGATTACAGCAACAAAGGATACTTTTGGTTTTTTAGGAGAAACAGTTCAATTAAAAATTGGAGAATACAACGAACAAATCAATCAATATAAAATAGCATTTGGTTTCTTGGTCTTTCCAGACATTAATTATAATTTGAGTTTAATTCACTATATTGATTATGTCGATATGCAAGATATCCTAGATGTAATTAACAAAAACGAACAATTAGAGGATTTTGGTTTTACTATTTTAGATGGAATTCGAGATGACTTACAATATGAAGTAAAACAATATTTTGCAGCAATGACCGAAATTCTTTATTTAGAGCTTCTGAAAGAACTAAAAATTAAAAATCCACCAGAATTAAAATGAAAAAGCAAAAAAACCTCATGAGCTAGTTACTCACGCAAAACTCATTCAATTATTATGAATGAAAATGCATACTTTTTAAGTGTTCCTGTAATTAGATATATTCTTTGCCATGAATTAGCACACATTAATACTAAAGGTCACGGTGAAGAGTTTTACAAGAAATTAGAGCAATACTGTCCAGATTATAAAGAAATCAAAAAAGAAATGTAAAAAAACTTATAAGCTTAAAATATAGGCTTATAAGTTTTTTAATAGCTTAAATTATTTGTATGAAATTGAATCGTAGGCTTTTTCATCAAATGATTTAACAAATTCTGTAAGTAAATCAATAGCAGCTTGAATATCTACTAATGAACATAATCCAATTGGACTGTGAAGGTATCTTTGTGGTAATGAGATTGTTGTAACACTTGCTCCACCTGGTGCGAATTGTAATTCAGCAGCATCTGTACCACCACCACCAGCTACATATTTATATGCTGGAATTTCTTTATTTTTAGAAATTTCAAATAAGTAATCAATTAATTTTGGATCTGGTAATGTACCACCGTCTTTTACAAGCACACTAACACCGTTTCCTAAAACTGGTGTACCAGGTTTAGCTCCTGTTGTATCGTGAGCTGCACCTGTATCAAGTGCAAAAGCAACATCTGGATTTAAGATAGCAACTGAAGTTTTAGCACCACGTGTTCCAACTTCTTCTTGCACTGTTCCAACTAAATATAAGTCACATGGTAAATCTAGGTTTTCAATGTTTTTACCGATTGCTTCTAATGCTGTAACTCCAGCACGGTTATCCATTGATTTACCACCAATAATGTTGTTAGCAAAGTGAATTGTTTCACCTGTCATGAAGATTTTGTCTCCAATTTCAATTCCTGCTTCTGCAACTTCTTTTTTAGATTTAAATCCTAAATCAACAAATAAGTCATCAGCAATAATTGCTTTAGAAACTTTTTCTCTTTCTAAAATGTGAATTGATGTGTGTCCAAAAACACCATCAAATCTTTTTCCTTCTTTATTTACAACAACAGCTCTTGTACCAACAACTACTGTAGGTCATACTCCACCGATTGTTGTAACTAAAATATTACCGTTGTCTTTAACTTCTCTAACCATGTATCCAACTTCATCCATGTGAGCAGCAATCATAACTTTAGGTGCGTTAGCCATTTTTGATTTTTTAAAGAAAATTACTGAACCTAATTTATCTCTTGAAATTTCAAAATCTTTATCACTTAAGTTAGCTTTTAATTCATCAACAACTGGTTCTTCAAATCTTGAAATAGCTTCGATTGACATATATTTATCTAATCTAGAAGCTAAGTGTTCGTATTTTTTATCCATAATATTCCTTCCTTTTGGTGTATTTTACATATGGTGCCCCAGACAGGACTTGAACCTGCACGGATTTCTCCAGCGGATTTTGAGTCCGCAGCGTCTACCATTTCACCACTGAGGCATAATAAATAAATTATATTAAATTAGTAATCACTATAATAACGTTTATAGTTTTTTTGATTTTTATAGAAATAAGCTTGGAATAATTGTCCATAATCATATCCAAGCATTATAAATGAACCGATCGCAATTTGAAATACACGGTAAATTGTGTCTTTATTAATGTTTTTCATCATATCTGTAATACTAATAAATAATTCTTGAAATTGTTTATTAATATCATCAGAAACAAAGACTGGTTCAATTACTGGATTTACGTGGTATTCATATCCAAAATTAACTAAAAAGTGAATTAAATCCGCGAATTCTTCAGTGACATTATTAACAGATACATTACGGTGAATCTTTCAATATTTAAAGCTTTGCACTTCGTTAATAAACTCGCCAGCTTCGATAATTAAAGCTAGCGTTTTTTGCACTTCAACTTGTTGTGAAGATAATTCTGGGTGATTTTTAAGTCTTTTTAAATTAATTTTTTGATCAAGTGCTTTTTGCATTTCAAATATTTTTGTTAAATCCATAGCACTATTATACTTTTTTTATTAAAAAAAGTAAAGCAGTTTAATACCACTTTACTATTTTGTCTGTCAAAATACGAAATATAAAAATATATTAATTGTTTTTATTCTTTTTAAATTCATTAAATCTATCTAGCATATATTCAGCCATAGATTGAATTATCGGAATATATACAGAATTACCAAAAAGTTTATAAGCTAAACAAACATATTTGTCAATCTGTGCAGATAAAACATTTTCAAATTGACCAGTAAGTTCAAAACCTCTTCTAATTCCACCGAGCTTGCAAATAAATCTGCTGTTTTATATTTTACTTAAACCTCTTAATAAGCTAATTCGATATTTTCATCGATTATATCTTGACTATGTTCTTTATCAAATACAACTAGTTGCTTAAGTAATTTAAAATCACATTTATCAATATATTTATCAATGTACTCATCTTTAGGTGTTTCTGTTAAATCAAATTCTGCACCTTCAAAAACACTTTCGAATAATATGTTACTTTCTTCTTCCTTCATTACAAAGTCATTGTGACTATATTCATTGTTTTTAAGCATATCAGTTCCTAAAACACTTTGACGGAATGTTGAGTCAGTTCATTTTTGGAATTGATATAAAGAACTATAAACATAATGAGTATTATCTACATAAAAAACATCATCATAAATAAATAAATCAGTTTCACGTGTATCAGGAATTAAGTATTTTTTACTTTTAAGTAGCGATACTACAGTTGGATGCTTTGGTTCATTAAATACATCAGTAACCGTACCACCTTCAACTAGTGAATAATTATTAAAGAAATGCACTTTATCAAAGTTACCTTTAATTAAACCTAAGTGCTGTGTAACGAACACAAAATTAAAGTTATATTTGTGCGAAATTTTAAATAATACACGTAAAAATTCAAGACGAATTTCGAGCGGAATATCTTTGTTATTGTCCTTGATAAATAAAATTTTAGTTTCTGAAAGCACAAACTGCATTAATTTGATTTTTGCATTATCAACTACTCTTAAATCTTTATAAGGTATTAGGTAATTACTTTTAGAAATTGAAATACTTTCAACCATATCAACAAATTTCATAACGTTTTTATAAGTGTTAACGATCTTTTTACTGGTTGAAGAACGTGAAATTGTAAAGTTACCAAGTTGTGCAATGATTTCATTCATTCAACTTGAATTATGCATAAAATTAAAGTGTCCGCGTAATACTTCAAACACATCTTCTTCATTTTCAAAAGCACTTTGATAGTTTTTGTTTAAATCTAGAATTTGCAATCTTAAAGTATTAACTTCATTGTATAAATCACGTAAACTGTTATTTAATCTTCTGATTTTGATTTCCTTGCTCTTTAAAAGACTATTAAATAACTTGTTTTCGCTAAATTTAGATCATTCTAGTTCAGCTTTAGCTAATCTAATTTGTTGCTCAAATTGCTCGATTTTAACTTCATTTTTAGCGTTTGCTACTTTTTTAAAGTCATAACTATTTAGTTCTGCTATTTCGCGATTAATTTTATTAATTTCAGCTTGAATATCTATTGCAGTTTCTTTAGATTCAATTAAATATGAATCGATTTTAAAACTAAATTCATATTTAATCATTCTTCTTAGTTTATGAAGCACTCTACTTGATGTTTCGTTTTGTTTAAATCTAAATGATTCATTAACAAAGACTTTAATTTCAGAATTAAGGGAATCATTAAGCTCTCAAATTCTCTTTGGTTGTAAGTAAAGTAATTTGTTTTTATTTTTATAAAGCATATGTAAAACACGCTTCTTTAAAATAATGTCTTTATAAACTTCAAAATATTCTGGTGATGATTTGTTTAGTTGTTCTAATTTAAGATATAAAATACGCAGCTCTTTTTTAAGTGAACGCACTAAAAAACTAATTAAGTATTGAGCTTTATCGTTAATTTGCTTTTTGTAATTTAAATAAAACTCTCTTTCAACTTTTAATTTATATACTTTTAAATCTTTGTCAACTTTATTAATTGATGTGTTATCAATTTTATGCATATACTGCAATTTAAGTTGTCCATCTTTAACAATTTTCTTTTGAGCAATCGTGTTACTTAATTGGTAGTTTTTAAGAAGTTGCAGGTGATTTTCTTTTAATGTCTGGAAAAAATCCATATAGACATCAAAGATGTTATTACGATATGCACTACCGATTTGCTCGAGTGCAGCTAAATAGTCGTGAAACAAAGCACGATTTGTAATAATGCTACCTTTTTTAAGTTTCGTAGAAATCATTTTAGCTTGCTTAATATTTTCCTGGTTAATATCAATAATTTTTTGTGAATATTTAGAAATGATGTTGTATAAAGTATTTTTAGTAATAATTTCAAAATCTTTAACTAATAAATTAACTTCTTCATTAAGTTTCTCAGTATTAGGAAGCGTTTTAGTTCTTTCTCAGAGGTCAAATAACGGAAGCTCATCGCTAGTTTCTTTTGCAATTTCCAAAATATCAAGCACAGCGATTCTTTTTAAAATTTCACCACGGTCTATTACCACACGAGTATCGATGTTATGGTTATTAGTATTTTGTTTGGTATATGCTAAAGTAACATTGCGATCGTGTAGTAACGCTTCTCAAATCCGATCGAATGTTAAACAATCATTTTGGTTGTTAATGTAAAGTGCTGTTTTTTCATTTCTATTGAAGTTTAAAAACGGAATACTAATATATTCCGTTTTATCTGCTTGTTCAACTTTTTTAAAGATATTACGTATTGTTAAAATACTTCTATTTTCTTTCATATTGCCTCGTTAGTATTTTAAATGCTCGTTTTTGTGAATTAAACCTGACACAATTAAATATGCATAATAAATAACAAACATATTAAATCAAATCTTAATTGGTGAACTTAAAATATGTTGTGATAATCAGAAGAAGAACTGACTCATATCTCCACCACCAAGAGTTAGAACATCACCGTATGATAAAATTGGTAAATTAATTAACTCTAAAAATGCAGAGAATACAATGATTGGTACAAGCACTGTATAACGTTCAAGTTTTAAAGTAAAACGACCAATAATAATGAAAATAATCATTGAGAATAAACCAGCAGTCATTAAAATCATTAATACTTGTTTATTTGGAATTAAGCTTCTTTCAAGCATTGAAGGAGTAATTACTAATGAAATGTATGTCAGAATGATAATTAATACAATACTAATAAACACCACACCGTTAATTAAGTAAATATTAGCAAGTAGACGATTAGAACTAGCTGGTGTAATAAATTTTTGTTTGTTATAACAATCAATTATTTTTTTACCGAATTTTTCAGCTTCAACATAATTTTGTGATGCTAAAGCAGTTTGATATTTTAAACTATACATATGAATTTTCATTTGTAGTTTAGCTAAACGATACTCACTTGAAAATGCTCTGTTTGTAAATTGCATAAAGTAGTATCCAAAAATACCAGAGACAATTCCGTTAATTGCTACAGCGACTGTATAAACTGGTGAGTATCCAGCTGGCGGAATAAATAACAGCGATAATAAATCACTAACAATCCCAACAAATAATCCAACAAATGGTCCAAAAATAAATCCTGAAATTTTTACTGGTAGTCCAATAAAAGCAAATTTGTATGAAGAGAGAGTAATTAAAGGCATAATTTGTGCTGAAACAACCGTAAAAGCAACTGAAATCGCAATTAAAATTGCAACAAAAGCCATTTTACGAATGGTTCATTTAGGGAATAATTTAATGTTTATAAAATCTAATTTACCTTTAACCATGTTTCTCCTTTTATTAATTTAATTTTATACGATTCTGTTTAATTTTTAAGTTCTATAATTAGGTATTTTCAACCATTTTTATGCAATACTTGTAAAATTTAATAAATAGACATTGGAGCGATTAAAATGAACGAAACAAAAGAAATATATGATGTAGCAAAAATTAAAAATACGATAATTCAAGGAGATTCATTAGAAGTACTATCAAAAATCCCTGACCAACAAATTGATTTTATTTTTGCAGATCCTCCTTACTTTATGCAAACACATGGAGAATTAAAGCGTTTTAGCGGTGAAACATTTAATGGTGCACATGATGAATGAGATAAATTTGACGATTTTGCTCATTATGATGAATTTTCAATTAAATGGCTCTCTGAATGTAAAAGAATTTTAAAAGATACTGGGACTATTATGGTTATGGGTTCTTTCCAAAATATTTATCGTTTAGGTTTTCATATGCAAAATTTAGGATTTTGAATATTAAACGACATTATTTGACATAAGAAAAATCCAGTACCAAATTTTGCTGGTAAACGTTTTTGTAATGCACATGAAACCATCTTATGGTGTTCTAAATCTCCAAAAGCTAAATTCACCTTTAACTATAAAACAATGAAGTTCTTAAATAATAACAAGCAAGAAAAATCAGTTTGAGAACTACCTATTTGTAGCGGTAAAGAAAGATTAAAAGATGAAAATGGTGAAAAGTTACACTCAACTCAAAAACCAGAAGCATTACTTTATAAAGCGATTTTAAGTACTACAAAACCGAATGATATTGTCCTTGACCCGTTTTTTGGAACAGGTACAACTGGTGTAGTGGCTAAAAAACTTGGTCGTGACTATATCGGTATAGAAAGAGATTTAAAATATATCAAATATTCAGAAAGAAGATTAGAACAATCTTTTGGTTCTGAAAGCTTAATTAATAATTTAGCATTAGAAATTAAACCACCACGTATATCTATTTCTACTTTAATTCAAGAAGGGTATTTAAACGTAGGTGAAACACTATTTAATAAAAAACTCGAACCAATTTGTACAATTTTAGAAAATGGGAAAGTGACCGATGGTGAAGAAATACTTTCAATTCATAAAATGGGTGCAAAATACGATGGTAAAATCAATTTAAATGGTTGAAATTACTTTTATAAGCAAGATAAAGACAAAATTATTTTAATTGATGAATTAAGATATCAATGTCAAAGCAAAATGAGCACAAAAAAATCAAGTGTAAATTAAGCACTTGATTTTTTATTAATCGATAAATTGTTCTAAATATTTTGCTAATCCTGAATCATTACATGAATATTCAGTTACTTGATCAGCCACTGCAATTAATTCTGGTACAGAGTTTTTCATTGCAACAAGTTTTCCGATTCTACCTTTTGTTGATGCATCGTTTAATGAATCGCCAATGTGAATTGCATCTTTTGGATCAATATTTAACATTCTGCAGTATTTTTCTTCAGCTGAACCTTTAGAAACATCAAATCCTGTAATTTCTAAAATATTATTACCAGCACCACTGATTGAAACTTCTAGTTCGCCCTTAAATTTTTCTTGTCATTCTGCTGCTAATTTAGCAATTTTTCTTTTAGAAACTGTTCAAACTAAAGCTTTATTTACTTCAAAGTCGTTTTTGAATTGTCCGTAGGTTCTTGCTGTAGCTTTGCCAAAATGCATAAGCATTTTATAAAACATATTTTTTACAAAAGCTTGTTCTTTTACATTTGAATTAAATACAACAAAGCAATTATGTCTAGCAATTTCATTAAAAAGTTTTTTAACAACTTCTGGTTTAATTACTTCTTTATGAACAACTTGGTTATCCCTTACAATTTGAGCACCATTTCATGCAATAAAGTCTTTCTTACCTAACATTTCCATTAATTTAAAAGTCGTTGGATTTACACCTCTACCTGTTGAAGGTACTACTGGAATTGTTTTAGAAACTTTATTTACGACACTAATTGTGTAATCTGATGGTAATTTTTGAAATCACTTTTCTGCTGGAGCATCAAGTGCAGTACCATCTAAATCGATAAAAATAATTTTAGGTTTCTTCATATCTTAAATTATATATTGCTATTTCTTTTTACGAAACTTCTTATATCCAAAATAAGCAGCAATTGAAATGAAAATTAATGATAATCCACCAAAAATACCACCTAGGATATATTTTAAATTGTTGTTATTAGGAATTTCTTTATCAGGTTCAGGAGTTGGCTCTGGTGCAGGTTCAGGAGTTGGCTCTGGTGCAGGTTCAGGAGTTGGCTCTGGTGCAGGTTCAGGAGTTGGCTCTGGTGCAGGTTCAGGAGTTGGCTCTGGTGCAGGTTCAGGAGTTGGCTCTGGTGCAGGTTCAGGAGTTGGCTCTGGTGCAGGTTCAGGAGTTGGCTCTGGTGCAGGTTCAGGAGTTGGCTCTGGTGCAGGTTCAGGAGTTGGCTCTGGTGCAGGTTCAGGAGTTGGCTCTGGTGCAGGTTCAGGAGTTGGCTCTGGTGCAGGTTCAGGAGTTGGCTCTGGTGCAGGTTCAGGAGTTGGCTCTGGTGCAGGTTCAGGAGTTGGCTCTGGTGCAGGTTCAGGAGTTGGCTCTGGTGCAGGTTCAGGAGTTGGCTCTGGTGCAGGAATTAATTTAATAGAGTCTAAATATTTTTGATAATCATTAACCGCATCAATCATAGTTTGCTCATTATCAGAATTAGAAATTGTGTTTTTAAATTCTGCTGTTTTGTTGGTTATTTGTTTTTGAATCTCTGCAGTATTATCTTTAAATTCTTTTTTGGTTTGGAATTCATTAAAAATTGCAGAAATCTTTTGAGTGTATTGATATCTTAAAATTTGCAGTTGAATAATTTGTTTTCAGTTTTTAAGTTCTTCTGTTGTTCTTAAAATATTATCTTGTTTTTCTAATTCGCTGTTTAATAAACTATTAATTTCATTTTTAAAGTCTGTAAACTGATTAAATTGTTCACTAGTTAACACTTGTTTAAGTTGAGGATCCTCAAATTTTTTAATTTCTATAAAGGCATCTTTTAAAGCTTGAACATAATTAACTAATTGAGTTACATATGTAATTCAGTTTGTAAATGCAGTCACATTAATCACAGGCTTGATTTTATTTTCGTAATATTGTGAGCTAGCAGTGTTTAGAACGTCTCATTTTAAAGAATTAAATTTATCAACAGGATTAATATTAATTAATTGTTGGACTTGACTATTGAGATCATCAAAGTTATTTTGTGTTGAGTAATTTTCAAAAATATTATTTAGCTTATTAATTAAAGCTGTTTTTTGTTCGTTAAATAATACGTTTGAATTATTAATAGTGTTAAGTAAGTTTTCTTTTGCGTCTCAAATATCAGTAATTGTATTTTGATTTTGATTTAAATTATTAGCAATTTCGTTTGTGTTATTTAAGAATTCTTCAAGATTTGAGTATTGCTTTGTTAAAGAATTATTTAATTCTTCAATGAAGTTTTTATTTTCAGAAGATAAACTACCGTAGTTATATTTTTGTAATTGGTAATTATTTACAAAGTCATTATTGCCTTCAATGATTGATTGAATATGTTCAACATTATCTATAACTTGTGCAACATTCTGTTGTAATATTTGCAGATTGCGAATGGTTGGCTTATCTAACACTTCTTGAATGTTTACAGTAAATAAATTCATAAAGTTCTTAGTTAGCGTTGGACTAGTAAATGTGTTTTTTACTTCGTTAGTCATATCACCTAACACTTCAACTTGTTTCATAAAAGCATTTACATTAGATGTGACAGTATCAATTATGTTCGCAAAATTTTCACCACCTAGTTGTGAAGCTAAATCACTAGCAAATTCTTTAAAGTTTTGAGTAACTAATTGATTAATTTTATTAATTCAAAAACTAAAGTCATAATCATTTAAAGTTCAACTATCTTTCAGATCATTAACTTGTGTGTTAGCAGTTGCTAATTGATTATTTACTTCATTTAGTTTTTCAATTAATGTTTGATAGTTATTTAAGAAAACAGTTAATGATTCGTATTTCTGATTAACTGTCTCTGAATTGTTATTTAAAATTTCATTGAAGAAATTATGTCAATTTTCTTGAAAATTCTTAATAGAGCTAATTACATCTGGATTAATAAATTTTAAATCACCAATATTTTGTACTTGAGTTTCAACTTGAGATTTACTATTATTAATTTCAACCCTCTTATTAGTTAAAACATTAAAAGCACTTTTTAAATCGTCCAAAATAAACCAATTATTTTGACTTTCTACTTGAATGTCATTTAGCTTATTAACGAAATTTTGTGTAATAAAGTTTTTTCAATCGGAATCAATTTGATAATTAGTTAAGTAATTATCGATGTCGCTATTTAGTTGTCTTCATTCAATTACATATTTACTTAAAACCGTATTTGCTTCTTGTTCGAATGTATTGAATTTTCTTCCTTCATAAAATACATTTTGAGGAAGTCAACGATATGCAAGCAATTTAACTTTTTGATTTTCCTTAAAAGCGAAATTATTTAACTTGATATTTCAAGTATTAGCACGTTCATTTGGGATTTTAACAGTTTGAATAGTTGTAAATTCATTAGGATTATCTGCAGAATTAACTTGAATTTCAATTGTGTAATCAGCCAAATTATCACTTTCAAGCTGAATTAAATTTGTACCAACTACTAGATTATTTGCGATATTAATTCTGTTTGTATGACTTCAACCATTATAATATCCAGCATCAAGTTGGGCATCAGTTAAATAAAAATTACGTCTAAAAACATTTTGAATTAAAGCAGGACCAGGGAAATCCATATACGTCATACCTAATTTATATAAATCATTATTGAGGTTTAAATATTCATTTGCTGGTAAATCAACTCTTTTTGCATAAGAAATAGGTGAGGCAGATAGACTTCCAGCAATATTCATAAAATTAACATAAAGTGCAGTGGTATCAAATTTTTCCATATTTGATCTATCTCACATTGACTCAATTAATCTTAATTTTTGATCTACTGTAACATTTTCATATTGGTCTTGTTGAGTAGAATCTTTACCAACTAATGCTCAATATAAAGTTCCTCCAACTAATGAAAGATTTACTTTATGGTGCCACATATTTAAAATAACCATTTTTCCACGCATATCATCAAGTTTTCAGCTTAATTGATCTGGTGGTAATCCGTTTGGATTATATAAATAATCTTTATACTTTGCTAAAGTATTCATATAATTTTGGCTTGCGGTTTTAGCTTGTCATTCATTGTTAACATCCATACTTTCATCTTTAATTCTAAAAATAACAAACTCACTAGGATTTTCTGCTAAAAATTGTTTCATTTGAGACATAACACTATCTAAATTATCAGATAAATAAGTAATTCCGTGACGCATATTTAAATCATAATCAGCACGTAGATCAAAAGCTCTAATACCCATATTAAGCTGTCTAGTTATACTCATAGCTTGTGTACGGGCTTTTTTTCAAAATACTCCTCAATTAAAACCGGTCCCTTGAAATGCTGCAGAATCGTGTGTTCCTGGTATACTCATTTGGAATAGTGTCTTATTACCATTAACATATTTCATTCAATCGTTATAACGATATTTAGCATATGGTTGAAATGCCGCATCATTATTATTATCAAAATCTAACAGTGATAAATTTAATTGATTGTGTAAATTCGGAAATAAAATTTCTTCACTTGAATCGCTAGCACTTAATGTAATAGGAATTATCGGTAAGGCTGTGAGTGAAGCAAGTTTTCATAATCTTTTTTTCATAAAAAACTCCATTCTTTCTCTTTAATATAATTTTATTATTTTTCACAAAAATATCAAAAAAATGAGCTTATGCTCATTGTTTTTGCAATTACATTATTTTTTGTATTTTTCTCTAAATTCAGAAAGTTTTTTATCGATTGCATCAAAATCAATTTCATCAATTGTTTTTTTGCTTTCCTCGAAAGTTTTTTGTTCTTCTTCTATTTTTTCTTTAGTAAATAAGTTTTGATTGCCTAACATCATTCATTCACGATAATGTTTTTTAATTCTAACTTTATATAAATTCGGAACCTTGATTTCAATTAATAGAGGATTAGCTTTTGAGAATGAATATTGTTTAATTGGTTCTAAGAAAGTTTGACCTAATGTATTTTTAATTAATAATTGATCATCTTCACGTGTTGGATACATATCTGAAACATTAAAGTCCGTGGTGCTTGTTTCTTCTTTAAAAATTGGTTTTCCTTTAATATTCTTTGGAATAGCAGGAATTTTTTTACATCTCATTTTCTTAAGGTAACCATCATCAGTTAAGAAAGTAATAACATCTTCATTTAAAGCTGCTGTAAAGTTTGAAACAGAATCTTTAAGTGATAAATAAATTCCTTTATTTCCTTTTGCTTTTGGACCATATAATCCTAAATCATTTTCTGAATATTTACTTGAAAGACCGTTTTTAGTAAGAATAATAATATCGTGATTTCCATTTGTTAAACAAGCATTAACCACTTGGTCATCATTTTCGATTTTAATTGCTGTATAAACTTTATTTAATCTAGTCACTAAAAAGTCCTTTAGTAAAACTTTTTTAAACATTCCGTTTTTTGTACCTAAAGCAACATAAACTAATGAATCTCAATCCTTAACTTCGATGATTGAAACAATCTCTTCTTGAGGGTGAATATCAACAAAATCAGTTAAATGCATTCCTAATTCTTTTCATTTTGATTCGTTAATTTTATAAATTGGAATGATTGCATAATTACCCATACTTGTAAAAATTAATAAATTATTTAAAGTATTAGCTTTTTCATAGTGAATTAAGTAATCTTCTTCTTTTAAAACATAGTTTGCAAAATCATTACTATCAGCCACTCTTTGTGAAATACGTTTAATATAACCATGACGTGAAATTCCAATGTTAACTTCTTCTTCTTTAATTAAGTCGGTTTCATCATAACTAAAGTCAAATTCACGATCCTTGATAATTGTTTTTCTTGGAACTGCAAACTCATTTTTCATTTCTTGTAGTTGTGCAATTAAGAAATCGTTAAATGCATCTTTATCACTTAATAAGTGTTTAATTTTTGCAATTAAACTTTCAAGTTCTTCTTTTTCTTTTAAATATGCTTCTTTATCTGTTTTGCTTAAACGATAAAGTTTAAGTTCCGCAATTGCACGAGCTTGATTTTCACTAAATCCAAAGTGCTTAATTAAATCAGCAATAACTCCTGCTTTTGAACCTTCTGATTTTCTAATTACTTTAATTACTTGGTCAGTAATTTCAGCAACCTTAATAAATCCTTCCACAAGTTCTAAACGTAATAAATTCTTTTGTAAATCATATTCCAAAGTTTTTTGTTTTACATCTGAGATATGTTCAATATAAGCGTTTAATAATTTCGTTAAATTAAGTGTTCTAGGTGAATTATTTTTAATAACAACATTGTTGTATGAATAAGTGATTTGCATTTGGGTTTTTTGGAAAAGATAGCTTAAAATACTGTTAATATTAGCACCTTCATCTAAAGTAATTAAAATATTTAACCCATCACGATCACTTTGGTCTTTGATTTCTAAAATACCATCAATATCGTGATTATTAATTAAAACATCAATGTCATAAACTAATTTAGATTTAACTATTCCGTAAGGGATTTCAGTGATTTGGATAAATTGGTTTTTACCTTTTGTAAATACGTTATATTTACAAAATAGCTTAATTTTATTTTTTTCATTCCGTCCAGTTTCGAAAGCTTCATAAATTCCTTTTGTTCCGTAGATAATTCCACCAGTTGGAAAATCTGGCCCTTTTACAAATTGCATTAGTTGTTCTAGTGATGCAGCAGGATTTTTAATTTTATAAATCGTAGCATCTAAAATTTCACCAAGATTATGTGGTGGCATTTCAGTTGCCATACCAATTGCTATCCCTTTAGCTCCATTAATTAGCACATTAGGAAAAATACTTGGAAGCACAGTTGGTTCGGTTTCAGAATCATCAAAGTTAGGAACAAAAGAAACTGTGTTTTTCTTGATATCTCCTAAAATGTAATTTGCTATTTTAGACATTTTAACTTCAGTATAACGCATTGCAGCAGCTGGATCATCATCAATTGAACCGATATTACCATGCATATCTAAAAGTGGAATATTCATTTTTCATCATTGAGACATATTAACCATTGCTTCGTATACTGAAATATCACCATGAGGGTGATATTTACCAATTACATCACCAACAATACGAGCAGATTTCTTGTATTGTTTGTCATATTCAAGACCCAATCCAAACATTGAATATAAAATACGTCTTTGAACAGGTTTTAAACCGTCACGAACATCTGGTAAGGCTCTTTGTTGAATAATATATTTAGAGTATTTACCAAAACGATCAGACATAATTTTTTCCAATGACTGGTTAATTAACTTTTCTAATACTTCTTCTTTTTTCATAATTCACCTTTATTTCTTTATTTGATAAATCTAAAATTATTTATTATCTTCAAAAAATACTTTTTTAACCATTTTTGCAATACGTTTTGAAAGGAGTGGAGGTACTGCATTACCTATTTGTTTTAAAATATTACTTTTGGTCGAGCAAAATACAAAATCATCTGGAAAACTTTGTAGTCTCGCTAATTCTCTAGGAGTAAGCACTCTATTTAATTTTGGATGAACGTGGACACCTCCGTGATTTTCTTTAACGGTATATGAAGGTCTATCATAATACAGTCTTCTAAATGCATCGGAATAATTTTTCATTGGACTTTTACCACAAGGTGTATTTTTTAATTTTTCAATCATTTCTGACGTGTGCTTAGTGAAAATATGATTAGGTAAGTAATTTTCTGGTTTGTCTTCTAAATCACTAATAGAAGCAAAAACAGTTTGTTCATTTACTTGATAATTCTGAATCATATTTATAACTTGGTCCACTTTATCGGAATCTTTTTTAGGAGCTCCAATAAAAATTACTCTTTCTCTTTTTTGTGGAACACCAAATTTAGACGCATCAACTAATTGAAATTTTGCATAATAACCATAATCATCTAGCATTTTTAGGATTTTTTCAGTAACAAGTACACCGTCATGTTCTTTAAAAGATAAAATTCCTTTAACATTTTCTAACACAAACACTTTTGGTTGTGTTAGACCTATTAAATTAATTGTGTATTTATATAATTGATTTCTGTCATCGTGTGGGTCTCTACGACCAGCCATCGAATATCCTTGACAAGGAAATCCGCCAATTACAACATCAGCAATACCCTTTCAATTATTAGCAATTTCTTGAACTAAGCCTTCTTGTGTAATATCAGTTGTTGTAACTTTTGTACCATAATTTAAGTTGTAAGTGTCCACAGCAGGTTGTCAGAATTCTACAGTTTCAACTATTTCAAAATCATTATGATAAAAACCGTAAGTTAGTCCACCAGCACCTGCAAACAAGTCAATAATTTTGTGTTTACTCATCCATTCCTTTCTATTTATAAATATTATTTTAATTATATTTAAATTAGCAGATAAGAGTGCTAAAAAGTGAATTTTTAATTTTGCTTTTCATATTTTTATACCTAAAAAATTGCAATAAACAAAAAAGCAAACCAGCTTGAATCTAGTTTACTCTTTAAAATTATTTTTCTCTTCTATTGGTTTTTATTAAACCAAATATTGTAGTACCTATACCTACAATGATTGCTGATAAAGCAGCTCATCAAGGTCATCTTAATTTCTCTGTTCCGTATAATTTAGTGTATTCACTTAACAATTGATCTAACTTTTCTTGATATGCTGTTCGAAGTACATTATCTGCTTTTTCAAAATTGACATTTTTGACTTTATAAATATCTTCTAAAGTAATGTCTTTGACATTCTTTTTAAAAATATTAAAAGCATCTTGTAGTTTTAAAGCAGTAACGAAAAGATCATTATTTTTAATTTCTATTTTGTTAAGTTTATAATTTCCTAAATTTACTTTATCTCAATTATTTTCTTTCAGTCCATCAAGCATTTCTTGAATTCCATCAAATTGTTGTTTTTGCTTTTGACTTGTTTTAAATATTACATTATTTAAACTATAAATATTAGCTCCAAAAACATTTTTTGATATTGTGTTTTGTAAATAATCAATAACATTTTGTAATTTTGGATCGGTAATGTTTGAATAGGTTAAGTCATAAAGTGATGCTTGAATTTTTGGTTTATTAGTTATTAATATTAGAGTATGCTGTAAGGTCCCTACTTGACTACTTTTATCTTTGATTTTATCAATAGCAGATTGAGCTGATTTAGATTTATCTTGTAAATAGCCATTCATTAAATCGTTCAGAGTTTTAACTATGTCTTCAATTTCTTTATCTAAAGATATAGCATCATTCACAATTTTATTGTAAGTAGCTTTATCTTTATTAATGTTATTCTGAATTTCAGAAATTATTTTAGATTTATCAACATCAGATAGATATAGTAAATCATTAACCTTTTGAATCGCTTTTTGTATAGATTGATTTTCTTCTATATGATTTTTATCAATATTGCTTACGATATTAGAATTAGTTTCTTTTGGTTGTGTACTATCTTTGGGTTGTGCATTGTTTTGTGCTTTTTCAGGATCTATTTGTTTTTCTTCGCTTGTTGAGTCTTCTGTTTTTGCTTTTTGGTCTTCATCAGATTTTGTTTCATCTTCTTTAGTTTCTGGATTTGATTGTGTTTCTTGAGCAACAGACTCAACTGTTGATTCGCCTTTTTGTGGTTCTACCAAATCTTTTTCATTATCAGCATTATCTATTTTTTCTTTACCATCTAAAGCATGATACTTTTGTTCTAGCTGATTTGTTAATTCGATAACTTGTGCAATATCGAAATTTTTACCATTTTCATAATTAATAGCACTTTCAGCATTTGTTAGTGCATTATCAAAGCTTTCTTTTGGTGTTGATGTAGCATTTTGATATTCAATTGTACTTTTTTGGCTTGATAAGTCGTCACTTTTTTCACTTAACAATTTCATTGCATCATCTAATGGTTTAATTTTAGTTTCAACTTGTGTTAAGTCTTCTAGATTTGAAGCAGTTTTAATTTCATTTTGTAATGCTGTTTTTTGTGCATTATTTAAATATTCAGCACGAACTATTGCATTATCTAAGTTATTTTTTTCTGTATTTAGTTTTTCTGCACCATTTAATTGTTCTGTTGATGTATTTAACTCATTTATAAGTGCTTCAATTTCTTTAGGGTTTTGATTAGTTCCTAGAACAATTGTGTTTTCGCTATTAGTTTTAGAATTATTAAACGTTTCTTGTTTATCAAAATCAGCATCTAAGTAATCTTGAGTCGTAGCAACTTCATTAGCCTTAGAAATTGCTTCTTTTAATGATTGCATAGCTTCATTTAATGGGTTAATTTGTTGTTCGACATTGTTTACATCTGCAACTGTGTTAGCATTTTTAAGTAGCTCTTTTAAATTATTCTTTTGATTCTCTGTTAAATTATTAGCATCATTAATTTTTGCGTCAGTATCCTGTTTTGAGTTTTGTAACTCATTATTTCCATCAAGATTATCTTTAGCTTCATTTAATAAATTAATTAACGAATTAACCTGGCTAGCATTAACATTAGTTCCAAGATCATTATCTTTTGCACTTTCAGCGTTTGTTAAAGCATTATTAAAAATATCTTTATTGGTAGCTTCAGTATATTTTGGAGTTGATTTTACCTCATTTGCTGTTGTAATAGCTTTATTTAAATCATCCATTTTATCATTTAATGTTTTAGCATCATTAATTGCTGCAGTAATTTCTTGGTCGCTTGTAGCATCTTGAATTGCTTGTTTGATAGCTTTTCTTTGAGCTTTATTTAAGTGTGTTAGAGTATCAAGTTCATTATTTGCATTTTCTTGTCTTCTTCCACCATCTAAAGCCTCGTACGCTTCTTTTAGTTTCTTATTTAACTCTTTAACAGCATTTACATCTAGATTTGCTTCTGAATTAATATTTAAAACATTAGTTGCGTTTGTATCCGCTTCATCAAACGCTTCTTTAAGATCTTTTATAGCAAATTTATATTTATTTTCACTTCTTACTGGTGAAAAATTTTTTTCATCAGTATCTAATTGATTCATCGCTTCTGATAGTTTTTCTACTTGAGAATCAAGTTTATCTAACTCAGCTATTGTATTAGTTGGTTCTAAAATATCTAAAAAGAAATTCCTTTGAGAATTATTTAAAGGTCCTTTATTTATTGTAGATTTTAAAGAAATTTTCTTAAATCTAACTCTAGATTCACCATCAAGTTGAGCGTTTGCATCTAATAAATTTCTATAATAACTATCCAAATTATCAAAATTAATTATATTAGTTGATTGCAGCATAGATTTGCTCTCTGCTAAAACTTCATCAAATTGTTTTTGTGCTTCCTTATTAGCTTCTTTGTAATTTAATGTTTCTACATTAGAATTAAATTTTTCTACTAAATTTTTAATGCTTAACATAAGTTCATCTAATCTGCTGTTAAGTTTTTCTATTTCTTCCACTTGATTTAATGTTTGCGCTTCTTCAAGTTCATTTTTTAAGTTGCTTTTTTGTGCTTCTGTTAAGTTTTTTGAATAACTAATAATAGGTTGTATTCGTTCCTTTTCTTCTGCTATAAACTCATCACCATCAAGATTGTTATTTGCAACCTTTAATTTTTTAATTAAATCTTCAATTCCTTTTGCATCAATATTTTGTCCATTAGTTTTATCATATGCATTTGTTGCATTTGATAAAACTGTATCGAAATCCTGTTTATAATCATCTTCTGCTGCTTTATAATTTTGAGTTTGTTTAATTGCATTACCATTTTGCACAGCACTATTTAAAGCTTCCATTTTAGCATCTAACATCTTAGCTGTAGCAATTACACTCTGTACTTCTGCTTCAGTAATTGCAAGCTCAATTTTTTCAGCAAAAAAGTTCTTCTGCTTATTATTTAAATGTTCTAGTTTTTTTAACTCATTATTAGCATCATTTTTCTGTGAATCTTCCGTAATGCTAGATAACGCAACTAGAGAAGGAATTACACCTACTACTGTTGAAGAAACTAATAATCATGTTTTTTTATTTTTCATACTATAATACCTCCATATAGTAATTTTCGTTTAAATTAAATAGATTTATCAAAAAGCTATTTTTTTAATTATATTTGATAATAAAATAAACTTTTTGATTTTTTTAAAAAGAATTTGTCAAAAACGGAATGCTTGAAATCTATTTTTCTCTTAATACTTTTTTGATTATCAATTTATTAGTTTCTAAATTCGACCTTCATACAATTTTTTGTTCCTATTTTATAGACATATTAATTGGAAGTGCGTTTTATATTTATTAATTGCTACATAACATAATTGGTTAAAACTTATATAAAATTGAACGATAAAAGTTAATTAAAAAAGCAAACTAGCTTAAGCTAGTTCACTTCCATAATTATTTTTGTTTTTTATTCTTTTTGAATAATCCATAGATTGTTCCTGAAATTCCTGTGATAATCGCAGCAAGTCCCACTCATCATGGTCATCTTAAGTTTTCTTTATTACCATTTTGATCGTAATCTTTAAGTAATTGTTGAACTTTATCTTCGTAAGCTGTTTTAAGAATATTGTCAGCATTACCTTCTTTGACAGATTGAATTGCTTGAATATCTGCTGGTGTAATATCTTTAATATCTTTGTTTAGGATTTCTAATGCTTTTTTAATTCCTAAGTAGTTAACAAACTTATCATTATTCTTAATTCCTAATTCATTAAGTTTATTATTACCTTGATTTACTTTATTTCAGTCATTTTCCTTAATTGCGTCAAGCATTTCTTTTATAGCATCAAATTGAGCTTTATTTTTGTTAGCTTCATCATTAATTTTATCAACTGTATTATTTAAATCAGGGTTTGTGTTCGTAATATTAGGTTTATTTGTAGCATCATTAAGTTGATTAATAATTTCAGGTAATTTTGGATTATTAATATCTGAGTTTCTTAAATCATTGAGTAATTCCTTAACTTTTTGATTATTCTTAATTTGATCTAAGATATTTTGTAATTTGTCACTTTCAGATGTTTTGTCTTTAAGGTTGTTGATTTTATTTTGTAAATCATTTGCTTTATCATCTGAATAATCTTTTGTTAAATCGTTTAAGCCATTAATTACGTCTTGAATTTGGTTATTTAAATCAATAGCTTGTTTTACAACTTTATCATAGTCTTCTTTTTTGGTTGAATCATCATTCTTAATTTGATCGACAAATTTTTGTTTATCGCTATCTGAAAGATTTGGAAGCTTATTAATTTCGTTAATAGCATCTTGTTTATCTTTATCAACTTGAACTGCTTGTTTAACTATATCACTAGCTTTATCAGGGTTGTTATGTAGCTCTTTAATATAATCATCTTTTTGTTTATCAGTTAAGTTTGGAAGATTCTTAATTTGTTCTTCAGAACTATTGATTGTAGATGTAATATCTTTTTTTGTTTTATCAATATTATCAAGTAAGTTTTGAAGTTGTTCCGCAGTTTGATCTTGATTATTTAATTTATTACTATCTTTTAGATCTTCTGCAGCTTTAATTGCATCTTTATAAGCTTGTTGTTGGTCTTTATTTGCATCATTAAATACTTTTGAATTTTCAAACTCTTTACTATCTGCAATTTCTTTTTCTAATTTATCTTTTAAATCATTGAATTTTTGATCACCATTAAGATTATCAGTTGCGTTTGTAAGGTTTTGAATTTGATTATTGATTTGAGTTGGATCAGTTACATTTGAATTTTTTAGTGTCTCAGTAGCTGAATTAATTTGGTTATCTAATGTAGTTTGTTTGTCATTATCAGCATCACGATAATTTGGTGTTGTTTTAGCAGCTTCAGCTTGTTTTTTAGCTTCTTTAAGATTATTCATTGCTGTATCAAGGTCTTTAGCTTGTTTTACAACATCACCTACTTTAGCAACTGTATTAGTTTTACTATCATCCACCTTATCTTTAAGTGCTTGTTTTTGACTTGGTGTTAAGTTTGAAAGTGCATCAATATCTTGTTTTGCTTTAGTTTTAGCATCAGCTAATTGTTTATCACCATCTAAAGCATTATTTGCATTATCTAAATTATTAATTAGGTTTTGAACTGCTTGATCATTTAAGTTTTTACCTTTTTCTTTATTTAATGCATCATTTGCAGCTTTTAGAGCATCTTCAAGTGCTTGTTTGTTTGAAGCTTCAGTGTATTTTGGAGTATTAGTTCCTTTAGTAATTGCGTCAACTTTGTTTTTAAGCTCTTGCATCTTCTTATCTAAGTTTTCTGCTGTAGTTAATGTATCTGAAATACCATTTGATGTTGTAGCATTATCTACTGCTGTTTTAAGTGCGTCTTTTTGAGCGTCATTTAAATTATTTAAAGCATCTATTTTTAATTTAGCTTGATCTTTAGCACTATTAAGTTGGTTATTTCCATCAAGTTTACTTTGTAATGTAGTTAATTTTTCCTTAAGAGTATTTACTTGTGTAGCATCTAAATCTCTATTTGGAGTAATAGTTGTATTAGTTAATTTATCCGCTTCATCGTAAGTATCTTTAAATTGTGTTTTGTTTGGTTCAGAAGCATTTAAATAATTTGCATTTGTTAAAACATTATTATCTTGAATAGATTTAACTGCATTAGCTAATTGTTCCATTGCTTGATCTAATGTTTTAGCATTAGTTAAAGTAGTTTCTAATTTTGCTTTTGAAGTAGCGTTATTAATTTGAGTTGTTAATGAATTAATTTGTGCTGTATTTAAGTGCGGATAATCTTTAGTAAGATTTGTAATTGCATTGTTTTTAGCTTGTGTAAGTTGACTTTCACCATTTAAGTCACTAATTGCTGTTGCAATTGCATCAATTTTAGCTTGTACATCTTGTAAGTTTAATGAACTTGTGCCATCTGATAATTTACTAAATGTTTCGGCTGTAGTTATCGCAGTATCAAGTGCATCTTTTGTTTCAGGTGTAGCATCAGCATAAGCTTGTGTTGGAAGAGTCTTTGTTTTAGCATCTTGAATTTCCGTTGCTAAACTATTCATTTTTTTATCTAACGCATCAGCATCATCATAAATATCTTCAACAGCTTGAATAGTATTTACATTAGCATTATTAATTTTTGCTTTTAAAGCTTCTTTTTGATTATGTGTTAAGTGAGTTAATTTATCTATCTTACCAATAACTTCTTGTTTTTTAGCATCAAGTTCTATATCACCATCTAAAGCTGTATATGCATCATTTAATGTTTTTGTCAATTGATTTGCTTTTGTAACATCAATGTTGGTTGCTGTTTTATCATTAATTTCATTATTAGCATTTGTTAATGCTTGGTTGAACTCAGCTTGTTTTGTTGCGTTAGAATTTTTGTATTTTGGTGTGTTAGCAGTATTTGTAACTGACTCGATTTGTTCACGTAATGCTTTCATAGCATTATTAAGTGGAGATATTTTTGCATCAATATTATTTAAGTCTGTTAAATTAGTTGCGTTTGTAACTGACTGTGTGAGTGCATCTTTTTGAGCTTTATTAAGGTATTGAGCATCTGTAATTGCTTTTTGAACTTCAGCTTTTTTAGTTGTAAGTTTTGAATCACCATTTAATGCACCAGTTGCGTCTGTTAATGCTTTTGTTAATGACTGAGCTGATGATAATGAAGTATTAGCATTATCATTTACAGCAGCTTCAGCATTTGTAAGTGCTGTATTAACTGTAGTTTGTTTATCAGAATCTGCAGCAGTGTAGTTTTGAGTTTTTTGAGCAGCTTTAGCATCTTTAATAGCATCTTTAAGTGTTTTCATAGCATCATCAAGTGGTTTAACTTTATCTTGAATTGCTTTAGCATCTGCTACTGTTGTAGCGTTATTTAATTCATTAGTTAAAGCTGCTTTTTGTGCAGTTGTTAAATTCTTAGCATTAGTAATTGCTTGTTGAGCTGCTGTTTTTGCTTTAGAAACTTCTATGTTTCCGTCTAGAGCACTTGCAGTATTATTTAAAGCTCTAATTAAGTCTTGAACTGCATCTGCATCAATGTTGGTTCCTTTTTCTTTATCATATGCATTTGTTGCGTTGGTTAGTGCTGTATCAAATGCTTTTTTAGGTGTAGCAGTTGCTTGAGTATATGCAGGTTTTTCTTTTTCTTTATTAGCTTTAATAATTGTTTGGTTTAAAGCACCCATTTTTGTATTTAACGCAGTTGCTGTATTAACAGCCGTTGTTACTTCTGCGTTAGTTTTGGCATTTGCTACCGCTGTTTTTGCAGCTTGTAATTGAGCGTTATTTAAGTTGGTTAATGTATCTAAGGTTGTATTAGCAGTATTTTGAGCTTGTTCTAATTTATTTTGACCATCTAATGATTGTTTAGCTTTTTGAAGTTGGTCTTTTAATTTATCAACTGCAGCTTTGTCTTTATTTGCATCTTCTGCAGCATTATTTACATTAGTAAGTGATGTAGCACTATTTATTGCATTAGTATATGCTTGTTGTTTAGTTTGATCAGAGTTTAAATAATCTGCACTTTCTGTTACTTTTGCTTTATTATACTCATCCACTAAGTTCTTAAGTTCGCCCATTGAAGTATTTAATGCCACAGCTTTTGCAAGTTCAGTAGAAACACCTTCTTTTGTTGTTGCTTTATTAATTGCCTTAACTAATCCAGTTTTTTGTGCTTGGTTAAGATTATTTAAAGTTTCATTAATTTGCTTAATTCCTTCCGCTTGTGCATCACCAAAGGCTTTATCACCATTAAGTGCGTTATATGCATTATTTAAGTTTGTAGTTAATGAATCAATATTTGCTGAATCTAGGTTCGCAGTACCTGTTTTCTTATTTGTAAGGTTGGTTACTGCTGTATGTTGATTATCAAATTCTTGTTTAAGTTTTGCATCGGCATCAACATATTTAGTTTGTGTTGAATATTTAGAGTCATCAATTGTTTTTAATGCTTTTTCTAAGTTATTCATTGAAGTGTCTAAAGCATTCGCAGTAGTTGTGATTGTATTAACTTGAGCAACCGTTGTCACTTTAGCATCTTTAACTTGATTTATTAACGCTGTTTTTTGAGCATCATTTAAGTGTGTAAGTGCTTTAATTGCTGTTTCAGCTTGTTGTTTAGCATTTGATAAATTAGTATCACCATTTAAGGTTGTAGTAGCTGATGTTAATTCTTGAGCTAAACGTTGTGCATCAGCAAGTGTTGTGTTTTGATTATCTTTTAAAGCGTTTTGTGCTTCAGTAAGTTTGTTATCAAATGTCGTTTTCTTGTTAGCGTCTGCATCAGTGTAGTTTACTGTTGGTTTAACTTTATTTGCTTCTGTTGCAGCATCTTTTAATGCTTTCATCGCAGTATCAAGTGGTGTAACTTTATTTCCGACCGCTTGTGCTTCTGCTACTGTTGTAGCATTATTTAATTCAGTAGTTAAAGCGTTCTTTTGAGCAGTTGTTAAGTTTTTAGCATCAGTAATTAATTTTTCTGCTGCTTTTTTAGCATTTGAAACTTCTATGTTACCATCGAGAGCAGTTGTAGCTTCATTTAAAGCTTTAATTAATTTTTGAACTTCTGCACTATCAATGTTAGTTCCAGTAGTTTTGTTATTTTGATTTGTTGCGTTGGTTAGTACTGTATCAAATGCTGATTTAGGTGTAGCAGTTGCTTGAGTATAGTTTGCTGTTTTCTTTACACCGTTAGCATCTGTGATTGCTTGGTTTAAATTACCCATTTTTGTATTTAACGCAGTTGCGTTTGCTACCGCTGTATCTACATCCGCATTAACAAGTGCGTTTGCTACCGCTCTTTTTGCGGCTTGTAATTGAGCGTTATTTAAATTAGTTAGTGTGTCTAAGGTTGCATTAGCTTTAGCTTGTGCTTGGTTAAGAATAAAGGTTCCTAATAAAGAATTACGAGCATTTTCTAACTGTTCTTTTAATGAACTAACAGCATCTTTATTTAAGTTAACTGAACTATCTGAATTATTATGTTTTAAAACATTTTGTGATTGAGTTAAAAGTTGTTTATAAAGAACTTGTGAAATAGCAGGTGCATTTAAGTAATCAGATGTTTTTTCAAGATCTGGGTTAGTATAACTATTTACCAATTGTTGCAGTTCATTCATTGAGTTATCTAATTGTATTGCAGTTATTACAATTCCTGACACAGCAGACATTGTGTTAGTATCTGCAGAATCGATGTTGTTATTTAATGCATTTTTTTGTGCTTGGTTTAAATGTGGTAAACCATTAATTTGTTGTATTGCTTTATTTTTAGCATTTGCTAAGTTAGTATCACCATTTAAAGCTGTATAAGCATCTTTAAGTGTAGTACCCAATTGTTTAATCTTTGCTATATCTAAATTAGCAGTACCAGTAGTTTTATTTACTAATGAATTTACATTGTTATATGCAGTTTCGAAAGCTGTTTTAAGGTTTGGATCTGCATCAATATATTTTGCGTTTGTTTGATAATTTGTTTTATTTACTGCAGCAACTTCGTTTGCAAGATTTTCCATCTCTTTATCTACAGCAGTTGCGCTTGTAACTATGCTATTAACAGACTCAACAGTATTTGTTGTATCTGTTTTAACTTTATTAACTAAAGCTGTTTGTTGAGCATTATTTAAATGTGTCAGAGCTTTAATAGCTTTTTCTGCTTCTGTTTTAGCGTTTACTAAGTTAGTATCACCATTTAATGCTATATAAGCTTTATTTAATGATTTATTTAATGCCACTACTTCGGTTTTATCCATTGCTGAACCTGTTTTAGCAATTACAGCTTCAGCTTTACTTAATTCGCCATCAAATGTTGTTTTAAGTGAAGGCGTTGCTTCTAAATAATTAGTAGTAGATTTAACAGTTTTATCTGTTGTAACTGCTGATGATAATTGTTGCATAGCAGCATTAAGTTCTGTTGCTGTTGTTTGTAGTGCAGTGACTGCTTGAATTGTATTAGCAGATGTTAATTCTTGATTTAATTTTGCAACTTGTGCATTATTTAAGTAAGTTAATCCTTGAAGTGCTTTTGTAAAGGTATCTTTAGCATCTTGTAGTTTTGTATTACCATTAAGCTCACTAATTGCAGTTGTAAGTGCGGTTGTATCACCTTCAACTACCGTAGGATCTATTGTTTGAGCTTGAGCATCAGTAAGTGCGGTTGTTGCATTATTAATTGCAGTTGTAAGTGCTGTTTGCTTGTCCTTGTCTGCTTCTGTGTAATTTGGTGTAGCTTTTTCTTTTTCAGCTTGAGTTTTTGCTTCACTTAATTTTTCCATTGCACTATCAAGGTTTTGAGCTTGAGTAACAACTTTATCAATATCAGATTTGGTTATTTTATTATTTACCAAAGTCTTAAGTTGTTGTTTTTGATTTGGTGTTAAATGAGTTAAACCGTTAATCGTACTTTCAGCTGTGGTTTTTGTTTCTTGAACTTGTGCGTTTCCATTAAGTTTTTCTTTTGCATCACTCATTGTTTTAATTAATGAATTGATATCACTAATGGTTAAATTTTTACCACTATTAGCTTCATTACTTGCGTTTGTAATTGCTGTGTTAAAAGGTTTTTGTGTTTCAGAAGTTGCTTCTGTGTAATTTGGATTAGTTTTATAAGCTGTATTTTCTGTAATTGCATCAGTAAGTTTTTTCATAGCAGCATTAACTGTGTCTGCATTTGTTTTTGCTTTATTTACGTCAGCAATTGTGGTTTGTTTATTAACTTCAGCTTTTAAAGCATTCTTTTGAGCATCGTTTAAATTTGGAAGTAACTCAATTGCAGCATTAGCAGCATCCTTAGCGTTTTTAAGTTGTGTATCACCATTAAGCTTACTTGATGCTGTGTCTAATGTTTGTTTGATTTCATTAATTTTTGCTGGATTTATTAAACCACTTGACTTAATTGCAGTATTTGCAGTAGTTAAAGCTTCATTAAATGGTTGTTGGTTTGTTGCTTGAGTGTATGCTGGTGTAGCTTTTTTGGTTTCGGCATTACTTACTGCAGTTTTTAAATCACCCATTGCAGTATTAACTGCATCAGCATTTGATTTTGCTGTATTTACATTAGCAATTGTGGTTTGTTTATTAACTTCAGCTTTTAAAGCATTCTTTTGAGCATCTGTTAAATTAGATAACTTATCTATTTCACTATTAGCTGTGTTTTTTGCTGCTTGTAATCTTGTATTACCATTTAAAGCTGTCACAGCATCTTGTAAAGCTTTAATTTGTGCTTGTACTTCAGTATTATTTTTATTTGCACCTTGAGCACCCAGCAAGGTATTAGAATCACCAATAGCATTATTTAATGTTGATTGATTATCTGCGTTAATATAATTTGATGTTGTTTGAACTGTTTTTGCTTTTTTAACTTCATCAGCTAAACTTTGCATTGAAGTATCCAAAGTTTTAGCTGTTGTTTTAATTGGAGTAATACCAGCAACCGAAGTTTGATTATCAATTTCATCTTTTAAGCTTTTTGCTTGTGCTGGATTAAGGTTTGTTAAACCATTAATATATTGTTTTGCAGTGGTTTTAGCATTTGCTAAATTAGCATTACCATTTAACTCTTCTTTTGCAGAATTGTATTGTTTTACAAGTGCTTCAGCTTGTTCTAAAGTAGGTTTAGCAGTTGCTACTGTATTATTTTCAGCATTTGTTACTGCATTATTAAATGCTGTTTGATTTTCTTGTGAAGCATCTAAGTAATTTGTGGTTTTCTTAGTTGATGTTGCATCCGTTTGAATATCTCTAACCTTTTTCATCGCATCATTTAAACTTGATGCACTTGAATCAAGTTGGGTGACTGCTGAAATTGTAGTAGCAGCATTAATTTTAGTTTTATAGTCATCAGCTTGAGCTTGGGTTAAATATTGATAATTATTTGCAGTGAATTTGTCTAGTGCAGTATTTTTAGCTTCTTGAAGCTTTGCATCTCCGTTTAACGCATCTCATTTATTTTGTAAAGTTGTTGTTTGAGTTGTAACTGCTGAATTATTCTCATTAGAACCTGTTTCTTTATTAAGTAATTCTTTTGCTTTATTTAGTTCAGTATTAAAGTCTTCTTGATTTGTAGCATTAATATATTTAGGATTGGTTTTTTTACCTTCAAGTTCAGTCACTTTTTCAGATAAAGCCTGCATTGATGTATTTAAAGTAGTTGCATCAGTAACTGCAGTTTGAACAACTGATGAACTAGTTGGATTTTTTAATTTGTCTAAAGCACTTTGTTTTTGTGCATTATTTAAGTAATTAAGTTTGTTAATTTCTTCTTTAGCTTTAGTTATTTCTGAATCAAATATTGCTTGACCATCTAGATTATTCGTGGCAATTGTTAAATCATTTGTTAATTTATTGATTAAATTAATGTCTGTAGTAGGAAGTTGTGAATTTGAATAATGAAAAGTTTTATAAGCAGGTTCATATGCATCATCAAAGGCTTTTTTAACGTTTGCAGATGCATTGGTATATTTAATTGTTGGTTTAACCCTGTCAGCTGCTTTAAGTGCTAGTTTTAGCGATCTCATCGCATAGTTGAACGGATCAATTTCATTATAAATAGCTTTAACCTCAGCTACAGTCGTACATTTATCAATTCTTTTTATAAATCAATCTGATTGTGGTGGTCTAATAATATATTCTGCAGTATTCAATTTAGCTTTTGCGACATTTTTTTCTCAAACTAATTCACCATCAAGTTCACTAATTAGTTTCATAGCTTGATTGTAATCAGCTTCCATTTGTGCACCGTCTAATTTAGCAGTATCATTAACAGTTCCACCTGTTAATCCATTTGGTGAATATATGTAGTAAGATTTAAATTTTTCAATTAATGTATCTAACGGATTTTTAATTGAAGGAGATGCTTTTGAATAAGTATGATTATCTTTTTGTTGTCATGTAGTTTGATATGGGGTAATAACGTTTTGGAAAATAAGTTGTGAATATTTAATTTGTTTGAGAACATCCGCAATATTTGGTAAAGCTAAGAGTTGTTCCTTAGTTTCATCTTTAGATTTAAGTTTAAACTCCCCAGCATCAATAATTTTCTTAAGTGCAGCTTGGATTCTATTTCCACTTCATCCTTGATTTACTGCATTTTTAATTTGTTTAATTAACTCTTTTTTTGCTTCGTATCATTTGTTATTAAATCAGAATATTTTATTATCAGTATATGTGAATGTTTCTTTGTTATACTCAAAAGATTCTTCTACAAAATAATTCTCTAAACTTTTTTCATCATAATAAGTCACTGCACTTTTTACTTTATCTGAGTTTGCTGGATAAGCTGGAACTTTAGACCCATCGTAACTAAAAATAGCTGTTTTAGATACACCTTTGCCAGCAAAAGATTTTTCAGTAAATTGCATTGTACCAAGCGGATTATTTAAATCGTTGTAGTAAAAATCAGTTCTAAAGTTTGGTGTAACTGCTTCAGAAGATAAAGGTTCATTATTTACTTCTGAGACTTTTGCATCAGCTTTAAAATATGCATTTTGGAATTTGCTTCTGTCTAAAAAGATAGATTTAATCCGTCTATAGTATGGATTTTCTGAGCCATCATGGCGATCTACTCAAAACGCACTAATAAATGAACGGTATGAAATTTGTAAATTGTTGTAATCTCTTGGAACGAACTCAATTGGATAATCTTGACTTGGTCTTAAGTTACCTTGCTCATTTTTCAATGGACTTAAAGCACTTTTTCTTATCTTGAATTTAAGCTTGATAATAGGTGTAGGAACATTATTATCTGGTGTATATAATGTTCAAAATGCTACAGCATGTCCTAACGCAGTAAAGTTATCCATAAAGTTATAAATAGGTGAACGATAAGCATCATTAAAACGAAAAACTTGAGTCATCATATAACCAAAAGGATCGGCTTTTTGTGCTTTTTCATCAGTTATTTTCTCAGGTATATTTGTAGTAGTAATGTTATAAATATATCCACCATTTTTTGAAAATGTATAAGTTTTATTGTTTGTGTCGTGCAGAGGATAAGCAAAATTATCTCACGCAGCTGGATTAGAATCGCCCAATTCTGTAATTTGTTTGCTCATAATTGGTGTCTTATCTTCTTCGCTTGCATAAGACTCAATATAAAAACTATTAGGAACAAATTGAAAATCACTTGAAAGGTTTAGTCCAAAAGTAAAGTCTTTCATTCAACTCGGAAAATATCTAACTCCATTGAATGGAGCAGAATTATTAAATGTTGCTTCAAATTCTCATTCTTCATTATTTGCAATATCACTTCCAAATAGAGGTTTGTTATCTATTTGCTTGATATATAAAACTTCTGGGTTATTTCAATTAACTCCATTGTTATCGTAATTAAAGTATGATTCCCCTCAGTCTTTGACAAATGGTGAGTATTGCTCTTCACCTTCTTTTATTCAATTCAGAACGTTATCAGTTGGCTGAGGTAATCCAACTGCAGCTTCTGTAGTTGAACTAGAAACACCTAAAGAGAGCGGTACTAGTCCACTAACTGTTAAAGTGGCAGAAGTCAATAAAATTGCTCTTGCTTTTTTACTATTTTTCATAAGATGTTCTCCTTTAAAACTTACATTTAATTAAAAAATAATAAATATAAGTTCATTTGTTAATATATATATATATATATTAATTGATACGAACATATTATATAACTTTTCTAAATACCATATCATGCGACAATTTTGACAGAATTAATTAAATACTTTTATACACTAAAACCATATTCAATAACATTTAAACGACTTTGAAAATCACAAAACTTATAAAAAACTTTTTATTTTTATCTATGTTTGAAAATTAAATTTATAGTAAAATTAAAAAATAACAAAGATAGTTAATTTTAATTATTTTAAAAATCATAAAAATAGAAGAGGAACTTATATGCGTAAAGTAGTTAGACTTAAAAACAAATTACGTGCAGAAAAAAGAGCTAAAAAACTTGCTAAAGAACAAGCAAGAGATCAAAGAAGAGCTGAAAAAGCTGCTGCGTAATAAATTTTCTGCACGGTTCTCGTGCATTTTTTATTGTTTTTTTAGTTTGCGATAAAAAACTTTTAACATCTTAACAAAAACTTTATAATTCTTATAGGAGTTAAAAATGAATTTTAGTTACAAACCACTTTGAAAACTATTAATTGATAAAGATATGAGCAAAAAAGAATTTATGGAAAAAGCCAAAATCTCAAAAACCACCTTATATAAACTTGTTAATAACAAAAATGTAACCACCGATATATTATTACGTATATGTAAAGCACTTGAATGTGATTTATCCGATATTATCGAATGCATTACAAGTGATTGTGAGTAACTATGAATAAATTTAATTTAGAAAACAGAAGATATATAGGTAATAAAAACAAGTTATTAGATTGAATTTTTGAAGAAATTCAATCCAATACAGAAGGTGAAACATTTTTAGATTTATTTGCTGGTACAGGGGTAGTCGCTAGAAGAGCATCTAATTATTATAAAGAAGTTCATATTAATGACTTCTTAAGCTCAAACAACGTAATTTATAATGGTTTTCTTTCTCAAGAACCATACAACCAAAATTTAATTTATGAATTAGCAATAGAATTTAGTAAATTACAGCCAAAACAACTTAAAGATAATTATTTTAATTTAAATTTTGCTAACTCGTATTTTGGAAATAACGACGCAAAGAAAATCGGTGAAATACGTGAAAGAATTGAGCAATTATTTATAGAACATAAAATTAACAAAAAAGAAAAATCTATTTTATTATCTTCATTAATTTATTCAGCAGATCGGATCGCAAACACCGTAGGTCACTACGAGTCTTACCACAAAAAAGATTTAAAAGATAACCAGTTCAACTTTTTGTTGATTAATCCTATTAAAGATTTTCCAGCAAAAATAAAAATTACACAAGAAGATGCTAATGAGTTAGCAAAAGAAGTTGCAGTAGATATTGTCTTTCTCGATCCACCTTACAACTCCAGACAATATTCTCGTTTCTATCACGTTTTGGATAATTTAGTTGAGTGAAAAAAACCAGAATTATTCGGAACAGCTAAAAAACCGAAACCTGAAAAAATGAGCGATTATTCTCGTGCAAAAGCTCCTCAAGTGTTTGATAATTTAGTTAAATCGCTAAATTGTAAATATATAGTCGTAACATATAACAACACTTACAATCCAAAAAGTAAGACATCAAAAAATAAAATTTCCTTTGAGCAAATTCTCAATTCATTGAATTCTATTGGCGAAACTAAGTATTTAGAAAAAGAACACTCATTTTTTAATTCAGGAAAAACTGATTTTTCAAACCACCGTGAATTTTTATTTATAACAAAGGTTAATAATAATGAAAATTAAAAGATCTCCTTTATTTTACGTTGGTGATAAATATAAATTAATGAGTCAATTAGTTGAACTTTTTCCAAAAGAAATAAATAATTACTATGAACCGTTTGTCGGTGGCGGAAGTAGTTTTTTAAATGTTAATGCAAAAAAATACATAGTTAACGATATTGACACAAACATTATTAAATTACATAAGTTTTTATCAAGTTATAAAGATGATTTTTCAAAACTGATTAAGCAGATAGAAAAATTAATAATTCATTATAAATTAAGTTCATCATTTTTACTTAACACAGAAATTCCATGAGAATTGAAAAAACAATTTCCTAAAACTTATTTTGCAAAATATAACAAAGAAGCATACCTGAAATTAAGAACTGATTTTAATAAAAATCAAAACAAGATTGAATTGCTTTATTTATTATTAATCTTTGGTTTTAATCATATGATTCGTTTCAACAACTCACAACAATTTAATTTACCTGTCGGAAATGTAGATTTTAATAAGAATGTGTATCAGGCATTGGATGAATATATTAAATTTATGAGTGCACACAATGTTACGTTTGAAAACAAAGATTACTTAAAATTCTTAAAAAATCAAAAATTCAATAATAATGATTTTATTTATTTAGATCCTCCATATTTGATTTCATTTAGTGAATATAACAAATTATGAAATGAAAACAAAGAACGAGAATTATACAAATATTTAGATTACTTAAATTCAGTAGGAGTAAAATTCGGTATTTCTAACATTACACATCATAAAGGAAAAGAAAATCAAATTTTACTGAATTGAATGACTAAATATAATGTTTACGAAATTAAAAGCAATTACATTAGCAGATTCAATAATAAGCTAAAGCCAAATTTACGTGAGGTTTATATAACAAATTATGAAAAATAAAGTTAAAGCATTATCCTTTTCAACAACATTAAGAAATCCAGAACGAATTATCGATTTTTTAAAGTGTTTGCAACCATTTAATGGTCTTTTCTTGAATAATGAAACTATTGTTCAAATAGTAAAGGAAGTAATAAAAAACAAAGTATACAAAACGAAATATATATTAGAAAATACCGAATTATTTAACGTTTTAAAAGACGAAAACAAAACTTTTACTAATGAACAACTAAATGAAATAATTACAAATAGTCCACAAAATCATAAAGAAAAATGTTTCGAGAAAGGTTGGCCAAGTAGGTTTGATACTTGATATAAATTAATTAAAGAATTTGGTTTTATAAATTATGAAATGAATCGAAAGCTAGAAATCACTCCTACAGGATGACTTCTACTTTCATCCACTAATTTAGAAAACAAAATCAATGATAACGATATTTATCTAAACGCATTAATGAAGTATCAAACACAAAACCCATTTCGAGTTACTTCACAAAATTATAAGCCACTTATTTTTACTGTTCAAGTCCTAAAATATTTAGAACAAAAAATAAACGAATTTGCAGGTCTTTCTAAAAAAGAAATTAGTCTCATTTTATGCTGACAAAACGATAATTATGAGGAATTTGGAAATTTCATTTTAGATTTAAGAAAGCAATATTCCAACACACCAACAGATGAAATATTATATGAATTGTGTTTAAATTTTTTAAATAGTAAAAATGAAAAACGATTTAAATTATCTCAATTATTAAAAGAAGGCGTTGATGATTTAATTAGAAAATTAAGAATTACAGGACTATTTACATTGCGTGGTAACGGAAGATATATTAATTTAAACTCACTAAGAAAAAACGATATTGAATATGTTATAAAAAATTATTCCCAAATAAAAAAATTTAAAGATGAATCCGATTACATCTGTTATATGTCTGAAGTAGATAAAAACATTGTGAAAACTCGCAATTTAGAAATTTCAGAATCTATAAATATTCAAAATATTAAACAAATTTCTTTGTTAAATTTTGCAAATATATATCCATATTCAAAAATAATTGATGAAATAAACAATCTAATACTTAATAAACCTTCTAAAGATGAAATTTTAAAAATGATTAATGGACCAGTAAGGTTTGAATTTTTAATTGCAATAATACTTAAAAAGAAATTTCCTACATTAGAAGTAAATCCTAATTATATTATCGATGACCAAGGAATTCCAATCAATCACGCAAGTGGTAATCAATCTGATATTGAAATATTCGATTCAAGTTCATTAATCTTGACGGAAGTAACTTTAATCAAAAATAAAAGCCAAGCAATTTATGAAATTCCTTCTATAACTAGACACTTAGCAGAAATAAATAAAAACAGCATTACAGAAAAGTACGCTTTTTTCGTTGCACCACAAATTCATCAAGATGCAATTTATATGTGCCAATTTACAAAATGACAATACAACATTGAATTTTTTTATTTTAATGTTTTAGATTTTATACAAAACATTATAAAAGCAGAAAACATTCATAATTTACGTTTTAACATTTTAAGCGAGGTAAAATAATGGGTTTATTTAAGTTAAAAGCTGATTACCAACCAACTGGTGATCAGCCAGAAGCAATTGCTAAAATGGTTAAAAATATCGAAGATGGAATTGACGAACAAGTTCTTTTAGGTGTTACTGGTAGCGGTAAAACATTCACAATTGCTAACGTAATTAAAGAATTTAATAGGCCAACTATTGTACTATCACATAATAAAACCCTAGCAAGTCAACTCTATAGCGAATTAAAATCGTTTTTCCCAGAAAATGCTGTTGAATATTTTATAAGTTATTTTGATTATTTTAGACCAGAAGCTTATTTGCCTAACACAGATACATATATTGAAAAAGATTCAAAAACAAATGAGCAAATTGAAATTTTACGTTTAAGTGCATTAAACTCACTTATTAATCGTAAGGATGTTATTGTTGTAGCTTCAGTTAGTGCTATTTATGGTGCACTAAATCCTGAAATATATAAAGATGCTTTTTATCGCTTTTTTATTGGGCAACCTATTTCGATTAGTAAGTTTACTTATGAATTATTAAATATTCAATATGTTAGAAATGATATGGAATTAAAACCTGGTACTTTTACCGTAAAAGGTGATTTAGTTATTGTCCAACCTGCTGATAGTGAAGATAAAGCTGTTCGTATTAGTTTTTTTGGAGATGAAATTGAGGAAATTGCAATTATTGATCCATTAACTAAAAACGTTTTAGAAAAAGTCAATATATATGTTTTATCGCCTGGTTCCGAATACGCTACAAGCACAAGTATTTATCAAGAAATTACACCTTTAATTCTTGATGAATTAGATAAACAGGTTTCTTATTTTACAAAAGAAGGAAAGATACTTGAAGCTACAAGGCTTAATCAACGTGTTAAAAATGATATTGACGATATGCTAGAATTTGGCCAATGTAAAGGGATTGAGAATTATTCAATGTACCTTGATCGTCGTACTTTTGGAGAACGCCCTTTCACAATTTTAGATTTCTTTCCAAAAGACTCGTTAATGTTTATTGATGAATCTCATATGTTTGTACCACAATTAAATGGAATGTATAAAGGTGATCGTTCGCGAAAAGAATCATTAGTAAATTACGGTTTTAGATTACCTAGTGCCTTGGAAAATAGACCTTTACAATTTAATGAGTGAGAAACAGAATTTAAATTTAAAAAGGTTTACATTTCAGCAACACCTGGTGATTATGAGCTAGAACGAACTCCAGAAATTATTCCATTATATGTCAGACCAACAGGTTTAATTGATCCTGAAATTATTATTAAACCAACTAAAAACCAAGTCGAAGATATTTATGATACTTTAATCAAACAAAGAGAAAATAATGAAAGAACAATCATTTTAACAGTAACTAAAAGAATGGCTGAAGAGCTTTCTACTTATCTAATTGAAAAAGGAATTAAAGCAGCTTATATTCACTCTGAACATAATACCTTTGTGAGAAATGAAATTTTACGTAAATTGCGTTTAGGAACGTACGAAGTAGTTGTAGGTATTAACTTACTTCGTGAAGGTATTGATTTACCTGAAGTATCTAAAGTAATTGTTTTAGATGCTGACAAAGAAAGTTTTATGCGTAATTCACGCAGTTTAATTCAGATTGTCGGACGTGCGGCTCGTAATGCAAACGGACAAGCAATTTTATACGCAGATAAAATTACAAAAAGTATGCAAGAATGTATTGAAGACAATGCTAAAAAACGTAAATTACAAATAGCATATAATAAAAAACATAATATTACACCAAAGACAATTATCAAACCTATTAGCGAACCAATTCATGGTCACGATATTATGAATGCGGTCCAATTATTACTTGATAAATCACAATCAGGTAAAAACATTCAGAAAAAAGAAACTAAAAAATCAAAAGAAATTCTAATTAAAGAGCTTAAAGAGCAAATGAATCAAGCAGCCAAAGAACTCGATTATGAAAGAGCAATCGAACTTCGTGACTTATTATTAGAATTACAAAAGGAGCAATAATGTTTTACACAACAGAAGAAATTATTAAAAATCAAGATGATATTAAATCATTTACTATTGATGTATATTCAATTCATCAAGCATTTATTAAATTACTAAAATTATCTGATCGTATCGAATGAACTGAAGAACTTAGAAATGAACTTTTAATTAATCACTTCGAAACAAATAGAACATATTCAAAAGTTTTAGATAAATTTGCTTTATATTTAGCAAAAGCTCTTTTTAACATTGATATTTGAAGAGAAAATGAAATTACAGAAAAATTCAATAATGTTAAAAAATATTTAACAAACAACAATGAAGAACAAGTAATTTCTGAAATGAAAGAAATTTTCACTTTCTTAAAATTAAAAGGTAAAGCACAAGATATAGAGAATCTTGTTACTACTTGAGATTTATTTAGCGATGCTAATAAAACAAAAGTATTAAAAACTAGTTTTAACTTTGAACCAGTTAGTGGATGTGATCTGCCAGAATAGGAGAATTATGTCTAAAAATAGTGAATTTTTAACAATTCAAGGAGCTAGAGAAAATAACCTAAAAAACATTTCATTAACTATTCCTAAAAATAAATTAATTGTTTTTACAGGTCTTAGTGGAAGCGGTAAAAGTTCTTTAGCTTTTAACACCATCTACGAAGAAGGGCGTAGACGATATGTAGATTCATTGAGCTCATATGCCAGAATGTTTCTAGGTGGTACAAAAAAGCCAAATGTTGACAAAATTGATGGATTAAGTCCAGCGATTAGTATTGAACAAAAGACAGTACACAACAACCCACGTTCAACAGTCGGAACAGTTACTGAACTATATGATTATTTTAGATTACTATATGCACGTTTAGGAAAAGCTTATTGTCCAAACCACAATATCGAAATTACATCTCAAACAACTAATGATATTTTAAGAAGTATTTTTGAATGTCCTGAAGGAACTAAATTAACTATTTATGCACCTTTAATTGAAAATCAAAAAGGAACACACGGTAATTTATTAGAAAAAATCAAAAGTGAAGGATATATTCGTGCAAGAATTGACGGAACTATCTACAGTTTAGATGATGAAATTACATTAGATAAAAATGTACGTCACAATATTGATTTAGTTGTCGATCGTGTAGTTGTAAAAGAAGAAAACACTACTAGAATTGTTCAAGCTATTGATATAGCTAGTGAATTATCAGATGGATTAGTAAATATTGAAAACTTAGAAACAAGTGAAGTCAAACAATTTTCAAAAAATCATTCATGTATTTATAAGGATTTTAATTTACCTAAAATTGAGACAAGATTATTCTCTTTTAACTCTCCACAAGGAATGTGTCCACAATGTAAGGGATTAGGAATAGAAAACCACGCAGATTTTGACTTAATCGTACCTGAAAAATGACGCTCAATTGCCGATGGTGCTATTAAGTATTTTGAGAATACAGTTAATACAACTAATTTAGAATGACAAAAATTTGCAGCTCTTTTAAATCACTATAATATTGATATTAATACACCAATTGAAGACTTAACCAAAAAACAAATTGAAATCTTAAAATATGGTTCGGATGAACCAATTGATCACGTTTTAATTTCAGATAACGGTGTAAAATCACGTAAAACATCTGAAATCGAAGGTATTGTAAGTAAAATCGAACGTTTGTATTATGAAACAACTAGTGAAATGCGTAGAGAGTATTATAAAAAATATATAGGTTCTACAGCTTGTTCAGTATGTAAAGGTTCACGATTAAAACCTGAAGCATTAGCGGTTAAAATAGCAGGAATGAATATTTACGAATACATTCAAAAGTCTATTGGCGAATCATTAACAATTACTCAAAATTTAGTTCAAAATTTCACTGAAAACGAAAAACAAATTTCTAATTTAATTACAAAGGAAATTATTGATCGACTTACTTTCTTAAAAAATGTTGGATTAGATTATTTATCATTAGATAGAAATGCAGAAACATTAAGTGGTGGTGAAGCACAAAGAATCCGTTTAGCAACGCAAATAGGTTCTAATTTATCAGGTGTACTTTATGTTTTAGATGAACCTTCTATTGGATTACACCAAAAAGATAACACTCGATTAATCGAAACATTAAAGAAAATGGTTGATTTGGGTAATACTTTAATCGTCGTAGAACATGATGAGGATACAATGTTTGCTGCCGACTATATCGTAGACATCGGGCCTCTTGCAGGAGTGCATGGTGGTGAAGTTGTTGCTGCTGGTACGGTTGATGATATCGCAAAAGAACCTAAATCAATTACAGGTAAATATTTAAGTGGTGAATGAAAAATACCAGTTCCTACAACACGAAGAGCAGGTAAGGGTGTTAACATCTTAATTAAAGGCGCAAAAGAAAATAATTTAAAAAACATTAATGTTGAAATTCCTTTAGGTAAATTCGTTGCAGTCACTGGTGTATCAGGAAGCGGAAAAAGCACCTTAGTTAACGATATTCTCGTTTCAGGTATTCAACAAATGCTTGGAATTACTGAAGGATTAGAACGTAAAAGAGCTAATTTCCATTCAATTCAAGGATTAAATGAAATAGACAAGGTAATTCCAGTTAGTCAAAGTCCAATTGGTCGTACACCAAGAAGCAACCCAGCAACATATACTGGAGTATTTGATGATATTCGTGATATTTTTGCAAACATTTACGAAGCCCGTGCTCGAGGATATACAAAAAGTCGCTTTAGTTTTAATGTCCCTAGTGGTAGATGCGAAAAATGTTCAGGTGATGGATATTTAAAAGTTGAAATGCACTTTTTACCCGATGTATTCGTACCATGTGATGAATGTGAAGGAAAAAGATATAATCGTGAAACGCTAGAAATTAAATATCATAAAAAGTCAATCGCAGATGTACTTGAAATGACTGTTGAAGAAGCTTTACAATTTTTCGAAAATAAATCTAAAATTGTCGAAAAATTGCAAATTTTAAACGATGTTGGTTTAGGATATATTCAACTGGGCCAAATGTCTACAACCTTAAGTGGTGGTGAAGCTCAACGTGTTAAATTAGCAACTTACTTACAAAAGAAAGCAACTGGTAAGACTATTTATGTTTTAGATGAGCCAACCACTGGTTTACACGTTCATGATGTTCAAAAATTATTAAACATTTTAAACCGTATCGTAGATAATGGAGACACCGTATTAGTAATCGAACATAACTTAGATATTATTAAATCAGCAGACTATATTATTGACTTAGGACCTGATGGTGGAATAAATGGTGGACAAGTTGTTGCAAAAGGAACACCAGAAGAAGTCGCAAGCCTTGGAAAAGGATATACAGCAGAATACCTTAAAAAGGTATTATAAGCACGATATATCTCTAATAAATATATATAATTAGACTAAATTATAATAAGGAGTAAAATGTCTAATAAAAGTCATAAAGAAATTAATGTCAAAAAAGTTATTAAGTTTTTTGATTTAAACATTATTAACGCAGATAATCCTGAACTTCAATTTAATAACATTTATGAACCAGCAATTAAGCGTGTTGGACTTGAATTAAGTGAAAAAATTCGTGCAGATAGAATTAATTTAAATGTTATTTCTTGAGGTACTAGTGAATCAATGTGATTTTTTCAAATTGGTAAAGTTCGTGCTTTAGAAGCCTTAGAATATGTTTTTCAACAAAAACCACCATTAGTTATTCTATCTAAAGGGGTTTCTAAACCTGCATTAAGTTGAATACTTCAAGTTGCTAATAAATACAATATTCCTGTTGCTTTAACAACTACTAGTTCATCAGTAATTTCAACCGCTATTGGTAATTACCTTAATGATTTCTTCGCTGAAGAAACACAGGTGCATGGAACTTTAGTACTTGTTGGTGGTACTGGAGTTTTAATCACTGGAGCTAGTGGAGTTGGTAAATCCGAAGCTGCATTAGAGCTTGTGCAAAAAGGACACCAATTAATTGCTGATGATGCTGTTTTAATAAAGGATAGCGGAAGCATATTTGTTGGTCGAGCACCTAAACTAACTCAAAACTTACTTGAAGTACGTGGAATTGGTTTAATTGACATTAAATATACATACGGAATTAAAGCAATTGCAAAATCAGCCATGATTGATTTAGTTGTGGAACTTGTACGTCAAGAACAACAAAATGATTTAGACCGTTTAGGAACACAAATTTTAAAATATCATATCTTTGGAAGATATATTCGTAAGATTAAAGTGCCAATCAAAGAAGGTGGTTCAGCAGCCAGCTTAATCGAAGCGGCTGTTAGTGCTTATCTTGCTTGAAGGGATAATGTTAACATTTTAGATTTAATCGAACAGCGTAGAAACGCAGAAAGTGAGGAAGACAATGACGATTAATACTCCAAGTTATATTCCAGAACATCCAATTCAAGCTGGAACACAAACTGTATTATTCCACATCGGAAGCTGAACAATGAATGTTTATTCATTATGTATGCTTCTTGGATTTGTGTGTTCAATCTTAACTATCGTGTATTTTTGAAGACGTGAAAAATACCCAATGGAAATTCTTTTAACATTAATCATTATTACAGTACCTAGTTCAATGATTGGAGCTCGTTTAGGTTTCATTATTGAACAAGCAATCGCAGGTAATCAGTTAACCAGATGGTGAGCCATATGAGAAGGTGGATTAAGTATCCAATATGGGGTTATTCTTGCCGCTATTTGTGATTTACTTTATGCTTACACTAAACGTCGTGTTATCGACATTCGTAAAGCAGCAAGTTTAATTATTCCTGCTGTTTTAATCGGACAAGTTGTCGGACGTTGAGGAAACTTCTCAAACCACGAAGTTTATGGAAAAATAGATTGATCAGGACAATCAAGCATCATTTTTGGACATACTTTTGCTAACCAAATGTATATTTCAGACGAAGTATCAACTCGTTTAGGACTTGCTGGAGCATACCGTTATCCATTATTCTTATACGAAGGAATTGCTAACTTTATTGGATATATCTTAATTGTTTGAGTTATTAATTATCTTAACCTTACAAAACCAGGTGTCGCTGCTGGACTATACTTTGCTTGATATGGTATTTTACGTTTAAGCATGGAACCATTAAGAGAAGAAAGTTATGATGTGTATAAATACGTAGCTGTATTATTCACAATCGTCGGAATGTTAGTAATTGCTTACTACCAATTCCTAGGAAAAGTAAAATATGTGTTAACAAGTACACCTAAAAAACCTTGAACACGTAGATATGAATATGCAAATCCTGAATTTTACCAAGCACACGTTGCTGTTACATCTTGAAAATACAATTGATTAAAATTAAAAACATTAGAAAGAAAATAATATGAACAATCAAATTGATTTATTAATAATTGGCGGTGGACCAGCAGGATTAAACGCTGCTTTATATGCTTCTCGTGCAAATATTAGCGTTACTTTTGTTGAAAAAGGAGCTCCTGGTGGTAAATTAACCACAACTAATAAAGTTGAAAATTGAATCGGAACCGAAATGATTGAAGGTTGAAAATTAGCTACCAACTTCTTTGAACACGCAAAATTATATGGTGCTCAATATAAGTATGGTGAAGTAGTTAAAATTAATCATTTAGGAGAATATAACTTTGAAGTAGAGTTAGCTTCAGGCGAAAAACTTTACACTAAAACAGTATTAATTGCTACAGGTATGATTAACCGTGTTCCTTACTTTATTAAAAATGTAGAACAATTCCTAAATAGAGGTGTTTCATTTTGTGCGATTTGTGATGGTCCGCTTTATAAAGGATTTCCTACATTAGTTTTAGGAGCAGGTAATTCAGCAGTTGAAGAATCCGTATATTTATCAAGTATCGCTTCAGAAGTTCATATTGTCATTAAAGATTCTGAATTTACTGCAGAAAAACACCTTGTTGATGACTTATTAAAATTACATAATGTCCACGTTTACCGTAATTCACAAATCAAAGAATTAAATGGTGAAGAGCAACTTGAAACTGCAGTTATTGTTGATCAAAATGGTAATGAACAAACTTTAAGTATCGCTTCATTTTTCCCATATATCGGAATGGAACCAAAGGCAGATTTTGCAAAACACTTAGATATTTTTGATAAAAATGGTTTTATTTTAACCGATGAAACTATGGAAACAAATATTAAAGGTTTATTCGCTGCTGGTGACATTCGTACAAAAGATATTAGACAAATTGTAACTGCTGCAAGTGATGGCTCAATTGCTGCTAAAAAAATTACAGACATTATAAATGCCTTAAATTCTTAATATATAATACAATCCTAAGTAATTTCTATATTGCTTTGGATTTTTTTAATCTTAAAAAAACGAGCAAAATATTTTTGACACAATTTATACTAAAGAAGAGAAGAATAGCAATTGATTAAAAATAGCATAATTATCAAATGTACTAGTTAGAAATTATGATAAACATTTAGAAAAAGAAGTTACTATTATTAACAATCAACGCACAACAAAAGCTCACTTCTGCATTGATTGTTATTTTTATTCCACAAAATGATTAATAACTGAAAAACTTTTCTATTTTTGCAAAAAATATATGTTAAAAAAGTGCTTTTTAAATGTTTCCTTAATTAAACTTATATAATTTATTTATTAAAAATAAATAAAGAAATTTAGAAAGGTTTTTTATGGCTAAAAATGCAACTACCTTAAATCGTTGAAAAGAAAAATTATTAGATTTATCTTTAAACAATAAAGCCTTAAATCACAAAGAAAATAAATCTGGAACAATTTCAATTATTGCTCCAAACATCAAAGATTTCTTTGAAAAAGTTGTACCTAGTCGTTCAGTTAATTTTGCTCGTTTATTCGACCAGAATGAAGATGATTTAGATGATGATACAAAAACAAAAAGAGCATCTAGAGAAGAAGTAAAAGTTTTAGGACAAGTTTTACCTAAAAAGGATTACTATGATGCTTCTGAACTATTACCATTAATTGACATTTATAAAAACAAACGTGGTAATAAAAATAAAAATGAATTATTCACTAATGCTAGTGGTTCTAAACAAACCCAAGTATTAAGAAACTTAATGAAAACAGCCCAATTCTTTAAAGAAGAAAACGCTGTCGATGTTTTATTCTTCGCATTAGGTTTCTTAAAATGATATGAACCAAACGATAAAAAAGCTCATTATGCACCACTTATGTTTTTAAATGCTGAATTAAGTCAAACTACATTTGATTCAACATTTGAAGTAAAAATTGTTGATGATGAACTTTTAGTTAACCACTCAATGATTCGTAAAATGAAAGTGGATTACGATTTAGATTTTGAATTTAAAGATTGATCAGATGATTTATCTAACTACGAAATCTATGAAGCATATAAAGAAAAAATTGCTCAACAACTTGCTAAGTTCTCAGATAAACGTTGAGAAATTTTAGACAATATTGAATTAGCTTCATTTAGCTTTACTAAAATCAATTTAGTTAAAGACTTAGAAGATAACGAAAAGAAAATTTTAAATAGTGACTTCTACCAAAAATTAACATCAAGCAAGCAAAGCATGATTGATGCTGATCTTGTTAAGGAATCAGAAGTTGATAAATATATTGATCCACAAGCCTACTACCACAAACTTGATGCCGACTCTTCACAAGAAGCTGCAATTCAATCTGCTATTCTTGGAAAAAGTTTCGTGCTTGAAGGTCCTCCTGGTACAGGTAAGTCACAAACAATTACTAATATTATTACTGAGTTAATTGCTCGTGGTAAAAAAGTTCTTTTCGTTGCTGAAAAGAAAGCTGCTCTTGACGTTGTTTGAAGAAACTTAAACAAAATCGGATTAGGAGAATTTGCCTTACCAATCCACGATAGTGATTTTGATAAAAAAGGCGTAATTAAAGATTTATACACAACTTTACAAAAAGGAATAGAAGACATTCCTACTGTGCCTCAATTTTATGCACAAGATAAAATTCATAGATACAAAAACACTAAGAGTGATTTAAATGATTACTACGAAAAAATTACTAAAATTAGAAAACCATTAAATCACAGTCTTTACGAACTTTATGGTTTATATGAACAAAAAGCAAAAGTTCAAGATTTATTCTTTGATATTCCAAATGTTGGTGAAATCGATCAAGATAGATTATTTGATATTCAAAAGAAAATTGAAACACTTGAAAATAAAGCTAACAATATTGATTTAGACATTTCTTCAAACCCATGATATGGATTTAATAAAGAAATTTATTCAACACGTGAAAAAGAATTTTTCAAAAACTTATTAACAACTAACCAAAAAGGGCTCAAATCATTAGAACAATATTTAGAAGCTAACCTTAAAAATAAATTACATATTTATTTTAAAGACAACGCTCCTTTCTTAGATACACTTAAAAACCTTGTTGCTTTATTAGAACACATTAAAGCAGCAAGAACTATTGATGAAAGAATTAAAAGAATTTACGAGCTTCCACAAGAAATCAATTTATTCGAAGACATTCTTTCAGAGTTCAAAGTTGTTTCTGCTCTCAAAGTTCAACTAGCACAAAACTATAAATTAGAAGTTTTAAACAATGTACCTGGCGAAAAATACAATCTAATTTTAGATAAACTTCAAAACGGTGCTAAACGTGCATTTAGTCCAGAATACCGTAAAGTTAAATCAGACTTAATTCTTTATAGATTAAACAATAAACCAAATTATGAAGAGTTAGTTCTTGAAGTTCAATTAATCGCAAAAATTCAAAAGAAACTTGCAAATATTGAGTTATTAACTAACAGAACTATTTACACTAAAAATACAACAACACAACAAGATATTGAAAATGCACTTTATGACTTAAAGTGATATCAAAAATTCTTAAATCTTTCAAAAGATGTACTTTTCTATGATAATGACAAAATTGCCTTAGCAATTAGTTGATTATTTAACAAAGATAACGTATTCCCTATCATTGATAGCAGTTTAGAACAATCAGTAAAACTATTGGAACAATTTGATGAATTACAATCATTCTTTGATAAATCTCGTGTAGACTTTAGTACATTACCACTTAAGGCTTTAAAATTAAACATTTCTACATATATTTCTAATATCAATTACTTAAATGCATATACAGAATTTATTACTGCATATTTAGAATTATGTAAAAGTGATTTAAAAGATTTTGCTGATTTATTAATTGAAAACAAAATCACATCAAACTACTACGAAATCTTTATGAAGCGTTTCTACACACTTCTTATTGAACATTACTTAGAAGAAGCTAACTTAAACTTTGGTTTCAACGGTGAAGCAATCCAAGTTATGAAAGAAGAATTCGGAGAAGTTGAAAAAGAAATTCAGAAAATTGCTGAACTTAAAGTTGCTCAAAAACTTTACGAAGCATTACCAAACATTAATTCAATCGAAGGACTTAATGCAAGTATTAAAATTCTTGCTAAAGAAGCAACTAAAGATAAGCGTGTAATGCCATTCAGAATGCTTTTTGAAAGAATTCCTGAACTTATTTTAATGATTAAGCCTTGTTTAATGATGTCTCCACTCACTGTAAGCTCATTCTTAAAAACTAGCGACATTACATTTGATACAGTAATTTTTGACGAGGCTTCTCAAGTCTTTCCAGAAAATGCAGTTGGTGCATTATTTAGAGCAAACCAAAGAATTATCGTAGGGGACGAACACCAATTACCACCTACAAACTTCTTTAATGCCGATTCAGATGATGTACTTTCTGATGATGAACGTGGTGAAACAGATGATTATGAATCAATTCTTAACGCTGTTAAAGGTTTCTTACCTACTATCAGTTTAAAATGACACTACCGTAGTAAATTTGAAGAATTAATTCAACCATCTAACGCTGAAATTTATAACGATAACTTAATCACATTCCCTTCACTTAGAAAACCTGGTAGTTTTGAAGGGGTTCAATTCGTTAAAGTTGATGGTAAATTTATCAACAATCAAAACGAAGTTGAAGCTGACACAGTTATTGAGCTCATTAAAACTATTTACGAAAAATTCGGAACAACAAAGAGCGTCGGAGTTGTTTCATTCAACAAGAAACAACAAATGTTAATTGAACAAAAAATTAACAAACTTAGACGTAAAGATTCTTCATTAGAACCATTCTTTAGTCGTGAACTTAAAGATCCTTTCTTTGTTAAAAACATCGAAACAGTTCAAGGGGACGAAAGAGATATTATTATTATGAGTATTTGTTATGGTCCTAATGAAAAAGGGCATTTTGCAATGCGTTTTGGACCAATTAACCAGCAACAAGGTTATAAACGTCTTAATGTTGCTGCAACACGTGCTAAAGAATGTACTATTTTAGTTTCATCTATTACTCAAGATGATATTGACTTAAATAAAACAGAAGCTCGTGGAGTTAGATTCTTAAAACAATACTTATTATTCGCTGAATATGGTGAAGGTAAGAAAATTATGTCAAGCAATGAAAAAACTCAAAAATTCTTTGAGTCAGGATTTGAAAAATCTGTCTTTAAAGAGCTTCAAAACCTTGGTTATGAAGTACAAACTAACGTTGGTAACTCAGGCTACAAAATCGATTTAGCTATTGTAGATCCAAATGATGCTACAAAATTCGTTGTAGGTATCGAATGTGATGGAACAACTTATAAATCATCTAAATCTGCACGTGATCGTGATCGTCTTAGAGAAGAAGTTCTTGAAGCACGTGGATGAAAAGTTTACCGTATTTGATCTACTGATTGATTCAAAAACAAAGAACAACAAATCATTCAATTAGACAAATTTATTAAAAAAGCAATTGAAGAAAGCAAACAAAAAACTTTAAAACAAAATAAAGAGCTTAAAAATCAAGTTGCAAACTCTAAGAAAATGGAAAATATCATAAAAGAAAACGAACCAGAAACAAAAGAAGTAACAAAAGATAAAAAAACAACTAAAAAACAAGAAAAAGAAGAAACGGTAGAAAAAGAAAAACAAGTACCCGTGGAACATGTTAAACGTACAGAAAACTTAATTGAATTGTTCGAACCATATCCTGACCTTTCAAAAATTAAATCAGAAGATTACCCAGATCGTTTATCATTCCTTAAAGCTATCATTTCTGCTGGTTCACCAATTGCTTTTGATGACCTTAAAAAATTCATTCCTGCCTTATATGATAAACAAGTGCTTACTAAAGATATGAAAGAACAATTTACCCAATTCTTAAAAACTATTGAAAGTATGCAACTAGTCTATATTCAAGATGATTTCATCTTCGAACCAACAACTATGAGTGACATTAAGTTTAGATTAGCAACAGATGATAATAATAAACGTAAACTAACTAATATTTCTAAATTCGAAATAGCAAGTGGAATTTACCAAATTCTTACTTTAGTGCAAAGCACAACAATTGATGCACTAGAAAAACAATTCAGTGAATATTGTGCATATAAAACAGTATCTGCAAATATGAAAAAACTCATTGCTGAAGCTTTAGCTTATTTAGTAGGTGAAAATAAAGTTAAAGTTGTCGACAATATTGTTACATTATTATAATTGCTTCAGATACGAAAAAAGATTTGCCATTAATTTGACAAATCTTTTTTTTATTTTTCACTGTTATTTTTTTGTTTTTGACGTTTTTTGTTTTTTTGAAAAACTCCAGCGATTGGAAAAATCGCAACCTTTCAGTCATATCCTTTTACTAATAAAATTATCATTTGTGTTAATCACACTACAGCAAGCGGTATTCCCGACATACCTATAAATACTAGACTTGCATAAATTCACATAATATTACTCCTTTTTTATTATCAAATAAAAAATCCACTTATAAAGATTCCAAGATACACTAATAGAACGATATATCAGACTAAAAATCAAATAAATAAAAATACATTAAATATTTTTAATGGTAAATTAAATTGTTTCATAATCTAACCTTTAACCTCATAATAATTGTATTCCTTTTTATAATATATATTTTAAATTTCACTTTTAATCTACTAAAGTGAAATTTTATTCACTTATTAAGTCAGAATCAAAAAAGCAAACTAGATAAACTAGAATGCTTCTTATAAATTAACTATTTTTGTTTTTTGTTCTTTTTAAATAATCCATAAATTGTACCAGCAGCACCAGCAATAAATGCAGCTAATGCAACTCATCATGGTCATCCTAATTTTTCGTGTGGATGTGCTTTTAAGTAATCTTTTAATAGATTATTTAATTTTTCTTCGTAAGCTGATTTAATTAAGTGATCAACCTTACCAAATCTAATTCCTTTAAGTGTTTTAATATCTTCTGGTGTAACATCTTTAATATCTTTCTTGAAGATGTTAAGTGCATTTTGAGTAAAGATATCACCAACAAATTTATTGTTATTTGTGATGTTAATGCTGTTTAATTCACTATTTCCTTTATTAACTTGTGCAATATCATTATTCATAATTCCATTAACAATTTCTTGCACAGCATCTGCTTGATCTTTTAAGTCTTTATTTTCTTTGTTGTTTTCTTCAACTAAGTCTTTTAGGCCAGGAATTGTTGTAACACCACTTATTTCTTTATTATTGTTAATCTTATTAATTAAATCTTGAACATTATTATTATCAAGGACACTTGAACCAACTAAATCTTTAACTAAATTTTCTAATTTAGCATTATTAGTAATTTGTTCTAAAGCATTTTGTAATTCATTTGCACTTGAAGTTTGTTCTTTTAATGCGTTAATTTGTTTTTGAATTTCATCAGCCTTAGCATCTGAATAATTTTTATCTAATTCTTTAAGTTGATCAATAATTGCTTTAAATTTATCATTTAAATCTGCAGCAGCTTGTGCTGGTGCATTAAAGATTGATGAATCTTGAGAATTTTCGTTTTTAATTTGATTAATAAAGTTGTTTTTGTCTGTTTCAGGAATGTCTGTTAAACTATTAACCTTATCAATTGCTTGTTGTTTTTGATCGTTTAATCCTGTAGCATTATTAACAATATTATCTGCACTATCTGGATTATTGCGTAATTGATTAATATAATCTTCTTTTTGTGTTGGTGTTAAGTTTGGAAGATTATTAATTGCATCTTCTGCTTTCTTATTAATTGCTTTAATTGCATCTTTAGCACCTAAAATATCATTTAATAAGTTTTGAAGTTGTTCTGCTGTTAGATCGTTATTATTTAATTTGTTTTGTTCTTTTAAGTCTTGAGCAGCTTTGATTGCATCTTTATAAGCTTGTTGTTTAGCAAGTGGAGCATTAGTAAAGATTTTTGAATTTTCAAAATCAGGAGCTGCTGCTAATTCTTTTTCGATTGCTTGTTTAAGCTTATCAAAATTATCATCACCATTAAGTGCTTTCACAGCATCAGTTAAATTATTTGCTTGTTGTGTAATTGCTTTTGGATCAGTAATATCAGTATTTGCAAGTGTATCCGCAGCATTTTGATCTTGTGAGCTTACTGATTGTTGTTTTCCTAAATCAGCATCACGATAATTTGATGTATTCATTGCTGCATCAGCATTAGCTTTAGCATCTTTGAGTGCTTGCATTGCATCATTAAGATCTTGAGCTTGTTTTACAAGTTCATTTACTTTTGCAATTGAATTTACACTTGGATCATTAATTTTATCTTTGTGTACTTGTTTTTGAGCATCTGTTAAGTTTGGTAATCCATCAATTGTGTTAGCAGCGTCTTGTTTTGCTTGATTTAATAATTGATCACCATTTAATTTAGCTGTACCAGCAGTTAAATTGTCAATTAATTTTTGAATTTCTGTATTATCAAGGTTTCCACCTGTTTTTGGATCAGCAGCATCTGTAGCAGCTGTAAGTGGTGTGTCTAATTCATCCTTGTTATTTGCTTCTAAATAATTTGGTGTATCTTTTACAGCATTTGCATCTGCAATTGCTTGTTTAAGTTCACTCATTTTATTATTTAAGTCTTGAGCCACTTCAACAGGTGCAACTGTATCATTTACTGTTTTAGCATTATCAACTTGAGATTTAAGAGCTGCTTTTTGAGCATCCGTTAAGTTTGGTAACGCATCAATTGTAGCTTTTGCTGCATTTTTAGCATCTTTAAGTTCTTTATCACCATCTAAATTATTTTCTGTTTCTTTTAATTTTTCAATTAATTTTGTAACAGCATCAGTATCTAGATTATCATTATCAGCTAAGCTTGTATTTGTTACTTTTGTAGCTTCATCATATGCATCTTTAAATAATGATTTAAATGGCTCGTTTGCATTTGTATAGTTAGTTTCGTTAAGCACATTGTTATCATTAATTACTTTAAGAGCATCAGCTAATTCTTTCATCTTATCATCTAATGTTTTAGCTGAATTTGCAATAGTGTTTAAATCTGCTTTACTTGCAGCGTTATCAATTTGGTTTGCAAGACTTGTTAATTGAGCTTTATTTAAGTGTGGGTAATCAGTTGCTAAACTTGCTTTAGTTTGATCTTTAGCGTTTTGTAATTCTTGTTCACCATTTAAACCGTTGATTGCATTATTTATCGCATCAATTTGTGCTTGAATATCTGCATCAGTTAATGAGTTAGTACCTGTTTGTTTGTTATTAAATTTATTTGCTTCATCTATAGCATCTTGTAATGCTTTTTGTTTGTCTGGTGTAGCATCAATATAATTTTGGCTTGGAATTACTTGTTCGTTTGCATTTTTAATTGCATCTGCTAATTTTCCCATCTTATTATTTAAGAATTCAGCATCGCTAAGTACATTATTAGCAGCTTGAATATTTGAAGTTGCAGGGCTATTAAGTTTATCTTTAAGTGCTTGTTTTTGTGCATCTGTTAAGTTTGCTAATCCATCGATTGCTTTTGCAACTTCTGCTTTTTTATCTTCTAATTCTTTATCACCATTTAAAGCATTGTATGTATCTGTTAATTGCTTATTTAATTCATTAACAGCAGTTAAATCTAAGTTAGCACCATTTGTGTAATCTACTGCTGTTTTTCCGGCTTTAAGTGCATCATCAAATGGTTTTTGAGTATCCTGAGTAGCATTTTCGTATTTGCTTGTATTTTGAACATTAGCCAATGAATCTACTTGATCTTTAAGTGTTTTCATCGCATTATCAAGTGGAGCAATTTTACTTTCTACACCACTTAATTGTTCAAGATTATTAGAATTAGTAATTTCTTGGTTTAATGCATCTTTTTGAGCTTCATTAAGGTATTTGGCATCTCTAATTGCTTTTTGTAATTCTGCTTTTTTAGCAGCAACTTTTTCATCACCATTAAGTGAGTCTGTAGCTTTGATTAAGTTATCTGTTAATTTTGCAATATCTGCTAATCCTAAATTTGCATCAGCTTTAAGTGCGTTTGTAGCTTCTGCATTAGCATCGTTTAATGCTTGTTGTTTATCAGGATCTGCATCAGTATAGTCATTTGTTTCTTTTGCATCATTAGCTTGAGTTTGAGCATCTTTAAGTGCTTTCATTGCATCATCAAGTGGTTTTACTTGTTGATCAATTCCATTAACAGCGTCAATTGTATTTGCATCTGCTACTTGTTTTTTAAGAGCTGCTTTTTGAGCATCTGTTAAATTAGATAACTTATCTATTTCACTATTAGCTGTGTTTTTTGCTGCTTGTAATTCTTTTAATCCATCTAAATTATTACTTGCAGTATTTAATGCATCAATTAAAGCTTGCACAGCTTGCTCATTTAAATTTGTTCCTGTTGCTGGAGTAGCTTCTTTTGTAGCGTTATTTAACGCAGTTGTAAATGGATCTGCATTTGTAGCTTCGGTATATTTTGGTGTTTTCTTAACTGCATTAGCGTTTGTAATTGCTTGGTTGAGTTCACCCATTTTATCATTTAATGTTTTTGCGTTATTTAACGCAGTAGCAATATCTGCATCAGTTTTAGCATTATCAAAAGCTTCTTGCACTCCTTGTTTTTGTGCATCGTTTAAGTTAGTTAATTTTTCTAATTCAGTTAATGCATTTTGTTTTGCGTTGTCTAGTTTTGTTTGTCCATTTAAAGCATCTTTAGCAGCTTGTAATTTTTCTTTTAATGCATCAACAGCTTCTTTATCTAAGTTTGCTGTAGTATCAGCATTTGTTGTATTTGTTAAGCTTGTTGCTTGATCTAAAACATCTTTATAAGCTTTTTGTAATTCTGGATCTGCATTTAAATAGTTAGGAGTATCTAATACGTTTGGTTTTTGGAATGAATCAACCAGAGTTTTTAAATCACCCATTGAATTATTTAGCCCAATTGCCTTACTTAATTCTTGTGCAACCTCTGCTTTATTTTTAGTATTATTTACAACTTGTTTTAACGCATCTTTTTGAGCTGCGTTAAGGTTATTAAGTTTATTGTCGATTGTATCAGTAGCATCTTGTTTTGCTTTTTCAAACACCTTAATTCCATCAAGTGCATCATATGTATTGTTTAATGTATCAGTCATATTAGCAACATCTTTAGGGTTAAGCATTTTTGCACCAGTAGCTTTATTTAATAAGTTAGTTGCATCCTTGTGAGCTTGATCGAATGCATTTTTAAGTACTTGAGTTGCATCTGTGTAATTAAGTTCTTTTTGATAGTTTGCTTCATTAATTTTGTTTAAAGCATTTCCAAGATTTTCCATTGCTGTATCTAATGTCGTTGCTTTAGATACTACATCATTAACAGCTTGAATTGTATCTGTATCTGGACTTTCAAGTTCTGTAATTAAAGCTTGTTTTTGAGCATCATTTAAGTGTGTTAAATCTTGAATATCTTGTTTTGCTTTTTCGATGGCGGCTTGTAATTGCTTATCACCATTTAGAGCACCATAAGCTTGATTTAAGTCGTTTTTAAGTTGCTCTACTTGTTCTTTAGTTAAAGCAGTACCGGCTTGTCCTAAAGCGTTTTCAGCTTCAGTTAATTTATTATCAAACGCTGTTTTTAAAGGTTGTTCAGCATCTACATATTTAGTTTTTGTTGTTACAGCTTTATCTTTATTTACTTCAGCTGTAAGTTCTTTCATAGCCTCATTAAGGTTTGTTCCTTCAGTTTGAAGTGTTCCTAATTGTTCAAGTGAAGTAGCAGCATCAATTTTTGTTTTTAATGCTTGCTTTTGCGCATCGTTTAAGTATGGTAAGTTTTGAAGCTCTTTATTTAATTTATCTTTTTCAGCTTGAATTTTTTCATCACCATTAAGTGCAGAAACAGCATCATTTAAGCTGTTTGCTTGTGCTTCAATTTCTTTTGGATCAATACTTTGATTTGGAGTATCTTTTAATGTATTTGCGGCTGTTTCTGCCTCTTGATTTACAGTTGCTTGCTTATCAGCATCAGCATCTGTATAATCCGGAGTTTTTTCAGCAGCTTCAGCATTATTTTTAGCTGTTTGTAATTTATTCATAGCTGCATCTAATTTATCAGCTTGATCAACTACATTAGCTAAATCAGCTTTATTAGTTTTACTATTTGCTAAATCTTTAAGTTGTTGTTTTTGTGAATTTGTTAAGTTAGGTAATTGATCAATTTTTTGTTCAGCAGCTTGTTTTGCTTTTTGTAATTCTTCTTCACCATTTAAACCAGCTTTTGCATCATTAATATTCTTAATTAATGAGTCAATTTGATCGCTAGTTAAGTTATCTCCTGGAGTTGCTGTAGTAGCTGTATCTCCAGCTGTAATTGCATCATTAAATGCAGTTTGTGTATCTGTTGATGCATCTACATAATTTTGATCATTCTTATATTCTTTTGCTTTTGCAACCGCTGCCTTTAAATCACCCATTTTATCATTTAAACTGTTTGCATCAGTGTTTGCGGTATTAACATCTGCAATTGTTGTAGCAGCTGCTACTTTATCTTTTAGTGCTTGTTTTTGAGCATCGTTTAAGTTTGGAAGACCTTCTATATTTGCATTAGCTTTTGCTTTAGCTTCATCTAATAATTTATTTCCATTTAAATCAGTAGTAGCATCATTTAATGATTTTGCAAGTGTTTGAATGCTTTCAGGATCTAAGTTTGAACCACTATTATTTTTAGCATCATTTGCATTACTTAATGCATCGTTAAATGGTGCTTGATTTGTAGCTTGAGTATAGTTTGGTGTTTCTTTAGCTGTATTTGCTTTTGTAATAGCATCATTTAATGCATTCATTGCATTATTTAAATTATCAGCTTTAGTTTGAACACCTGTCACATCAGCAACGTTATTTTTGACATTAACTTCTTTTTTAAGTGCAGCTTTTTGTTCTGGTGTTAAATCTTGCATTCCATCAATTGCATCTTCTGCAGCTTTTTTAGCAGCATCTAATTTTTCATCTCCATTAAGTTCGGAAACAGATTTTTTAAGAGCTTCTGTTAATTTCTTAACTGCATCGGTATCAGCATTATTACCTGTTTTTGGTGCAACTGCATCAGCAGCAGTAATTGCATCAGTCACAGCAGCTTGGTTATCTGCGTTAGTATAATTTGGAGTATTTTGAGCAGCTTTAGCTTTTGCTAATTCTTGTTTTAATTCACTCATAGCATCATCTAATGCTTTAGCATCTGTTTGCACAGTAGAAATAGCATCAGCTGTTTCTTGAGCATCTACCTGATCTTTAAGTGCTTGTTTTTGAGCGTCATTTAAGTTAGATAAACTATCAATGTATTGTTTAGCAGCATCTTTAGCATTTTTAAGAACTTGATCACCATTTAAATTATTTTTAGCATCTTCATAAGATTTCACAATTGCTTGTGCTTGTTCTAATGTTGGTGCAGCAGTTGGAGCAACTGCATTGACAGCATCTTTTTCAGCTACGTTAAATGCATTTTGTGAAGTTTTAGATGCAGCAATATAATTTGGTGTTTGTTTAACCGCTTCTGCTTCTTCTTGAATAGCAGCAACTTTTTCCATTGCTCCATTTAATGCTTTTGCAGCATTCATAATTGGTGTTAATTCTTCAATTGATTTAGCCGCATTAAGTTGCTTAGTAATATTTTCTTTTTGTGCTTGAGTTAAATATTTTAATCCATCAACATTATTTGAATCAAGTTGATTAAGAGCGTTTTCTTTTGCTGTGTTAAACTCTTGTTCACCATTTAATTTATCTCAGACTTCTTGTAATTTATCAGAAAGACTAGTAACTACTTGTGTATTTTGATTTGGACCAGAAATTTTATTTAATAAATCATTAGCTTCTTTTAGTGCATTATCAAAATCAGTTTTATTTGTTGCATCTTTATATTTAGTTTCAGGTTTTAAAGCAGTTAAGTTATTTACTTTAGTTAGTAAATCACCCATTGCTTTATTTAACGGAAGTGCTGTATCATCTCAAATATTATTTACTTCAGCTAAGCTATTAGCAGCTTTTACTGCTTTTTTAAGTGCATCTTTTTGATTGAGGTTTAAGTAAGGTAACTCATCAATATCTTTTTGAGTTTCTTTTTTAGCATCTTCTAATTTAACACCACCATCAAGGTTATCAATTGCATTATTTAATTTATCAATTAGTCCTTGAATATCGCTTGGATTAATTGAAGTTGGTTCATTTTCATCATTTATAAGATTATTAGCGTTTTCTAAAGCTTTATCAAATACACCTTTGCTTTCTGGTGATGATTGTTCATAGGTTTGATCATCTTTTACTTCATTAGCTGTATCAATCTTATCTTTAAGCTCACCCATTACTTCATTTAATTTTTGAGCATTTTCAATGATTTTAGCCATTTGCTCTGGAGTAGTAGCACCTGCCATTTGGTCAACAAATTGTTCTTTTTGATTATCAGTTAAGTTTTCAAGATCTTCAAGTGCTTGAGCAGCTTCCTGTTGTTGTTTACGAAGTTCACCATCAAGTTGTTCGATTAATTCGATAGCTCGATCATAATCATCTTCCATTTGTTCACCATTTAATGTAGCATCATCATTAACTTGTTCGATTTTCTTACCATCAGGTCCATCTTTGTAATAAGTTTTAAATTTATTAATTAACTTATCAAGTTCAGACTTAATGTCTGGTGATGCATAAATGTAGTTATCAGTTTTTGAAATAGCAGTTTCACCATTTACATCGCTTTGGAATGGGTTAAGAACTTTATCAAAAATTAGTTTTGTATATTCAATTCTTTTTTGAACATCTTGAATTGTTGGTTGTGATTTAAGTTGTTCTGCTGTTTCGTTCTTAGATTTTAATTTAAGTTCACCAGCTTGTCTCATTTCTTTAATTGCATTATTAACTCTGTTTTGACTTCAACCGTTTGCAACTGCATCTTGCTTAATTTTGTCTAAAAGTTTAACTTTTTCTTGATATCAATCATTGTTAAATCATAAAGTTTGATTATCTGTATAAGTAAAGACATTTCAATCATAAGCTAATTGACCTTCCACAAAGTAGTTTTCACCAATTAACTCATCATAGAAAGTAACTTCACGTTTGATTTTATCTGAGTTTTGATCGTAAGCTGGAATGATTGAACCATCATAAGTAAAGACAGCTTTTTTAGTAACTCCATCAGCTGGAAAATCTGCTTCAGTAAAGTTTAAAGCACCCACTTGGTTTGATAAATCATTGTAATAAAAACTATATTTAGCTTTAGGTGTTTTAGCGATTTCAGGCAATTCTTGTCCATTAACTTCAGAAATATTTAATTTAGCATTAACATATGCTGTTTGATATTGTGTTCTGTTGTAGAAAATTGATTGAACACGTTTATAATATCCATTTTTATAACCATTGTTATTAGGTTGATCACCTCAATATCCTGCAACGAATGTTTGGTTAGGTTTAGGGTTTAAATCATATTTTGCATACAATTCATCACCGTTAGGCATTCCACTTGCAGCAACATTATTTTTGTTATTTAATACAGAAGCGGAATTTTGTTTAGAAACTCTTTTTCTTGTTTTAAACGCAACTTCTACTGCAGGAGCATCAGGACCAGACATATATGGGAATTTAGTGAAAAATCCAATTACGTGTCCTAAAGCATTAAAGTCATTTTTTGCGTTAATGTATGGTTGTGAAGTATTAGGGAATAACAATGTTTGTGATAATAAGAAATTTCACGGATCAGCACCAGAACCTGGAGCAATATTCGAAGTAGTAATATTAGAAATATATCCACCGTTTGGAGCAAAAATGTATTTTTTTGGATCAGAACCTTTTTCTGTATTAAACACATATGAATATGTGGTGAATGCATTAGGATATTGATTACTTAATTCTGAAATTGGTTTATCTAATAAAACCTTAGAGCTTTTTCTTTCGTAAGCTTTAATTCAAAAACTGTTAGGAACAAAATCTAAATCACTAGAAATAAAGATACCAAATCTGAAATTACTTGTGTAATTTGCATAACCCCATGGGAAACCTTGATTAAAGATGATTGTTCAAGATTGTTCTTCTGCAGCATTTAGTGGTGCTAACCCTGGAAACGGGCTTGGTGAGTCTTCTCTTACAGTTAACATAACATTATCATTATTGAAAACACCACCATTATCATAGTTAAGATAAAAAGCACCATTGTTGTCTAAATAGCTATAATATTGTGTCTCACGGTCCTTTATTCAATTAACAAAATTAGCACTTGATGCAGGAATATTTGCAGCCTGTTCATCTGTTGCAGCCGACATTGTAAAAGGAACAATAGAACCCATTGTTACTGCTGCTGATGTAAGTAACAAGGCTTTAGTATGTTTATTATTTTTCATATATATCTCCTTATAGCCAATTTTTATTAAGTAATAACTTAATTACTTTTGCTTTAAATTAATATATGTATACTTTTACTTTTAATATATATATATCAAATTTTTATTAAAAATTGCATTTTATATGCTTAGAGAGCCCGAAAACTGAATTATTCTATTTTTTAGGGTTAAAAGTTATTAAATTATCGTTGCAAACTAACAAAAAAGTGCAAATAAACTGGAACAAAATTATAATAAATGTCATATTTTTATTAATTTGGAGACTTTTATTTAAATGTTAATATCCAGAAATTAATAACAAAAAAGAGTGTATTTCTATACACTCTAAACTAACAAAAAGTATGTATTGATATTTACAACTATTTACTATTTTTGATATTTTGATACGAAGATTTTTGCAGATTTTCAAAGTTAGATTTATTATTACGCAATTCTTTAAAAATATCTTTATAAAACACTAAAGTTTTTTCTCGACCCTTGCTGGTAAAAAGTCTTAAGCCATCAGTTCTTTCATCTGTTTCCACTTGAAAATAAACATTTACTTTATTTTGGATCTCTTTTGGTATTCAAGAACTGATTAAAATCACTTTAGCTTCAGTTTGTTTTATTATATTTATCATTCATTTATGTTGTAATGAAATTGAGTTAACAATCATTACATCATTACTCTTCAATAATCGTGATAAGCCAATTTGTTCATATTTGTTATATACCAAAATGGCATTTTTATCCATTCTAAGGAGTGATAACTGCAAGTCTAAATTTAGTCCAGCAGCACCTGAAACACCAATAAAAAGTATTTTATGTGCTAAATCAATCAATCTTGCAGCTTCTTGAACTGTTTGATCTACTATTTCTTTTTTAACATTTGTATTAACTTTTATTATTTGGTTATGAATAAATACTAATTCTTTAACATTTTCAAATCCAATTCTTTTACTAAAATAAGAAAAAGCTGCTGGTGAAACACCAATTGTTTCACAAAAATCCTTAGCATGTTTGATTTGAATTTTTGAATTAACATTATTTAAGAGCTCTTTTGCAATAAAACTATAAACATCATTATTTTCATTTGTACAAGAAATTAATTTTGAAACATATTCACTTTCTTGTGATAAATTTTTATTTATTTTCATAATTTAATTTTAGTCCATTAGATTCTTAAGAAAAGAAAAATAGCGATTTCTCGCTACTTAACAAAAGCTATTTGTCCAAGAATAACTTCTTTTTTTGCACCTGTTGCACTCGGAACATTACTTGGTAAATGATTTCAAGTTAAATAACCTAATATTCCAAAAGCAATCGCTTCTTTTGCATCTTTATCTATACCTAACACATCACTTTTATAAACAGGAATATTGTCTTTTTTAAATAATTGTTCTAGTGATTGCACTATAAAACTATTATTTGCACCGCCACCAGAAACGTAAATTTCTGTCGGTAAATCTGGCTTTAATACAAATTTATGATATGAATCATAAATTGAATATGCAGTGTAATATGTGAGTGCGGTAATAAAGTCTTGCTTTTTAATATTAGGAAAATGTGTGATTAAATTATTTAAAAATTCTATTGAATAATATTCTCTTCCAGTGCTCTTTGGTGGTTTTATATCAAGGTATTTATCATTTCTGAGAATAAACTCAAATAACTCTTGATTAATTTTTCCAGAAAAAGCAACCTCTGCATTTTGGTCATATGGTTTGTTATAAAACTTTTGCATAGCTAAATCAATTAAAACATTCCCAGGACCCGTGTCATACGCAAATGTGTCGTTGAAACGTTCTGTGACTACTGTAACATTTCCCATTCCACCAATATTTTGCATTAAACGCATAGTGTTAGGTTTATGAAATAATAATCAGTCTGTTTTAGGTACAAGCGGTGCCCCTTGACCACCAACTGCAACATCAGCAGTTCGAAAGTTTCCGATAACATTAATATTAGTTAATTGTGCTAAAACCGAGATGTCTCCAATTTGTAAAGTCGACTTTACTTCTTGATAGTTGGGATCAATTAAGTGATAAATAGTTTGTCCGTGTGAAGCAATAAAATCAATCTTTTTAGAATCAAGATTATATTTTTTAATAAACGAATTAATAGATTGTGCGTAAAATTCTGCGAGTTCAAAATTTAATGAACACAGAAAGCGAGAATCTATAGCATGATTAAATGAGCGAAATATTTTTTCTTTCAACTCTTGTGGAAAGTCAAAAATATCAAAATTTAATAATTTAGTAGATATATTTAACGGTTCATTAATATTAGGAATGTCAAGCTCTATATATGCAACATCAAGTCCATCGACACTTGTGCCACTCATTAAACCAATAATATAATATTTATTTTTCAAATTTAAATCTTTCTAAAGGTTCTAAGAAGTCTAATAGCACAAGTTCTTCATCAATTATTTGACCAACTTTATTTCGACCTAATTCGATGTTTTCTTGCTCTTGTAAAATAATTTGTAATTCACCTTTATATTGACCATAATTATTATTGCAAATGACTACATCACCACGTTTTAAAATTTTAGGAGTATTATTTGGTTTAAATGATTCTTGCTTATATTTAACACGTGATTGAGTTGAACGAACCATAAAGTCATTAGTGTCACCACGTCTAAAGTGATTTTCTTCAAATAAAATTTTATTTTCGATTAAGGAATTGCTTGAAAGTGATTCAGTGGTTAATGTAAAAGTAATATAGTCTTTTGATGCTTCTGTAAATTCTTGAATTTCTCTTTCACTTGCAAAAGCATCACCAATAATTACATCATCAATCAGATTTGTAGCATATAAGAACTTAGTCTGAGCTTTAAGTGATTTATCTCTTAGTAATTCAAGAGAACATAATCCGTGCGATAAAGGTCAAGGACCAACAGTAGCATTTTTTGAAGTTACAAACGCAGCTGTTATAATACTGTTATCCTTAAATTTCTGTGTAATTCGTTTAAAAAATTCAAATGATAGTCCTGTATATTTTTGTGGATAAAAATTATGTGATGAGATTAAATTTGAGATTTTAGGATGATATGAAAGAATGTTGTCTAAATATTTATTGTCGTTTGAAATATTAATTTCTATCATTAAATTTTCAGGATTATACGTCATATCAGCTTCTTTTTTACCATCAAAGCCCATATCTAAACGAATACCACTAGCACCTAATTCTTTAAATAAAGATAAATCATTATATGAAACACCTAATTTATCAAAAACTCTTGGATTTACATCTAAAATAACTACCATTCCTAGCCTAGTTGCATAATTATTTATTTCTTGAAATTCTTGAATAATATCTTCTTTGTTCCCTTCTGCACTTAGCAGACAGGAAAACACTCTTTTAACTCCATATTTTGCACACATAGACAAGTAATCTAAAATATCTTGTTTCTTTTGTTTTTCTGGATAAATTGAAATACCTAACATATTAATACCTATTTGTTCTTTTTATTATTTTTATAGCTTTCTTGTTTTTCAAAATAAGAAGGATGTGCTTTTTTAGCTGCTGCTGTTTTCTTTTCTCGTCATTCATTTCAACGTTCGAGAAACACAGCACAAGCGACACCAAAGAAAAATACTGTTGGATATGACGCTGCATAAGTAGTTATGTTTAAATTAATATCTGAAATTACCATTGGTAGAGCAATAATTAAGCATAACGCAAAGGGTAAAACTAAAATAATTCAAGTTTTGATTTTCTTAAAGAAATTAGTTTTTCGATATAGTGAAAACGCAATAAAGTAACCAACAACTAAAACTAATGCTCAAGTAATAAATAATCAAGCATCCGTATTAAATTCTGGTGCTACTACAGCTTCTTCTTTTTCTAGTAAAAGCATATTCCCTCTTTTAATTATTTTTTATGTTTTTTAAGTTTAAAAATACTACGTGAATTAATTTCTTTAGCAATTTCTTGTCTAAGTTCTTCGTGATTAAATTCTATACCTTGTTTTTTAAATGATTCACTTCTTTCAAGGTATTCTTGTTCGATTTCTTCACGAACTAATTTTTTGTCATAAGCTTTCGCAAACGGTCATCAAATTAATGCACTAATTGCAATATTTGCAAAAGCAAGTAATCCTGCTTGTCAGCTTAAGCCTGTAGAAAGCACCGCACCAACTGGTGAAGGTAAGGTTCAACCAACTAATTGCACAGGAACTGGAACTAAATTGAGTTTCATTAGAATAAATGTTACTGTTCCCATTGCAATCGGTGCTAGGATTGATGGTAACGCTAAATAAGGATTTAAAACAAGTGGATATCCAAAAATAATTGGTTCATTAATATTAAAGATACCAGGTAGAATTGAAGGATATGTAATTGCTCTAATGTATTTAGACTTAGCGATTAGTAACATTACGATAATAAGCCCTAATGTTGCTCCTGCTCCTCCGATTCATACGAATCATTGGAAGAATGGTTCTACTAAAATGTTAGCACCATCTTTTACGAAAATTTGGTTAATTTCTAATTGATTAAGTAATGCGGTGTTTTGTGCAAGAGCAATTAATCAAAATGGTCTTGCAAGTGCACCAACAATAGCAGCACCGTGAATACCAGCAATTCAAAGCACCATAAAGAACACTACAACAACAATAAATCCAAAATAGTTATTTCCTGCAACAACTGATTGAATTGGTGATAATAAATAACTTACATATTTATGAATATCAAATTCTAAAAAGTTGAATAAGAATACAGAAGGAAGAATAACTAATAACATTGGAATAAGAGCATTAAATGGTTTAGCAATAACTGGTGGAACTGATTTTGGAAGTCTAATTGTGATTTTATATTTTAGACATAATCTAAATATTTCAACTGTAAAAATAGAAATTAAAATTCCACCAAATACGGTAGCAGCGCCTAATTGTCCAGTTGTAAATGAAGGGTTTCCAATACTTTTATATGTTGGACCTACAATTGAAATCAAATATACAACGATTGACATAAAGATTGCTTGCTGATCGTCTAATTTATAACTTTTTGCTAGACTTCGAGTAATACCAATTACTGCAAAGAACCCTAGCATAGGGTAAGTTATACGGTAAGGAAGCATTAAGAAATATGCTCATTTAGGTGATACTTTAAGTAAGTAATCAACTCCAAATGTTGAACTCTTACCAGTTGGAAAGAAGAAAATAATTAAAAATGTCGAACCAATTAATAGAATCGGAATAATAGCTACCATTCCATTACGGATTGCATTAATATAACGATTTTCTCCAAGCTTACCCATAAACGGCATTAGCACACGTTCAAAAGTACTAAACATATTTTTTAGTTTGCTTTTAACGTTGGGTTTAGCTTTTGTCATTATTCCTCCATAAATTTTTGTAGGTTTTTAATGAGTTTACCAGCACCGACTGGATTGTATTCAGTTAAGTCAATTTGGTAAACTTTTACACCTTTTTTATTCGCAAATTCGCTTATTTCATCGAATTTATATTTAATTTGTGGTGCAACGAGAATGATATCAAAGCCATCTTCATAATCATCCATCTCATTAGCACCAATAGCATTTGCTGAAAAAATTTGCATTCCAGCTTTAAGAGCTTCTTTTTCTAATTGAGCAATTAAAATTTGTGTACTCATTCCACCAGAACAAATTAGTAGCGCTTTCATTAAACTAATACCTCCTTGGGTTCATTTTGATTTTGTTTTTTATTTTGTACAGCAATCACAATTTTGTAAACAATGAATATAAATAAAGCAATTGAATAGATGTATACAAAACTTAATAGAATTTGTTTAATGTAGTTATTTGTAGCGGCAAATTCACCATTAATTTGGTTAAAAATTGGTTGTTCTTGTGTATTAACACCATCTGGAAGTACAGGAATTTGAATATCATTTAAAAATACTTTATAACCTATTGCACCAAATAAAGTAATAATAACCGCAAGAACCACAAATGTACCACCAAAAATTAAATATCTATTTAGTAATCTATCTTTCTTGCTAAAGGCATCTTCTTTTTTTGCTGTATAAATTTTCTTAATAAAACTAACTAAAGCAGCAAAAGTACAAATTGCAGTGATCGTTACTGTAACAATAAAATTAATGTTTGAATAATTTAAGTGTTCTACCACTTGTTGTGTTTGTGAAGTTTGTTTAATAGTTGGAATGAACGATAAGGTAGCAACAATAGAAAAGATCGCTGTCAAGATTGTTAGACTAACAATTTTTGTAAGCTTATATTTAGTCATACAATTCCTTTCTATTTTAATTTCTGCTCAATTACTTTCATAATTTTGATAGTTTTTTGAGCTAATGTCTGCGAATCTTCGCTAGACATAAATTGATCTTCAGCATGAATTAAAAGCAACGGAATTTTAGGTAATTCACCACGGACATCCATTGTGATTAATTCTGCGTGTATTTTATGGGCTTGCTTTAAAAGTTCTTTTCCTTCCTTAACTTTCGCTAGTGCTTCATCAAAGCGAAATTCTAGTGCTAAATCAGCAGCTTCTAAAAATAACGCTTTTGAACCACCAGCATAGGAAATTATTTCAAAGCAAGATTGTTCAAGTTTGTTGTCCATATTAAATTAATTTTTTCAAGTACTCCTTTTTAGCTTTGGGATAGTCTCAGTTGTTTTGAATCATTAAAAGAGAAATTCAAACATTTTTAGTTTGATTAAATACTCTTTCGATTAATTCATCACTTGCGTGTGTAATTTCTTTAATCATATTTTTGCAACGTTGTTCTAATTTTTGATTTGTCGGTACAACGTTAATCATATAATTACTTTCTACATAACCTAACTTAACCATTGTGGTTGTTGAAATTGTATTGCAAATTAATTTCTGAGCAGTACCAGCTTTCATTCTAGTTGAACCTGTGATTACTTCAGAACCAGTCAGAGCTTCAATAGTAATTTGAGCTATTTTTGAACCTTCGGTATTTTTATTATTTGTAATAAGCACCGAACCAGCTCCTATTTCATTTGCATATTTAAGTCCAGCAATTACATATGGTGTGCGTCCTGAAGCTGTAATTCCAATTAATAAATCTTTATTTGAAAAATTAATCTTCTTCAAATCTAAAACAGCTTGTTCAGTATTATCTTCAGAACCTTCTAAAGGCGTATGTAATGCTTTTTTACCACCAGCAATAATACCTATAAATTTTCCTTTAACTCCATATGTTGGATAAATTTCAGATGCATCTAAAATACCAATTCGACCAGAAGTACCAGCTCCAAAGTAAATAACTCTACCTTTTAATTCACCTATAGATTTGATCGCTAGATAAACTGCTTTTTCAATATCTTTAGTGGCTTTTGCAACAGCATCAGCCACTAAACTATCTTGGTAATTAATTGATCTAATGATTTCTTCAGTGCTTAAGTTTGATAATTCAGATGTAAGAGTATTTCGCTGTTCAGTTTCTAAAATTAAAAGATTTTTAAACATAAATTACTTTGCCGAATCTTCTTGTTGGTTAGGATCATCAATTCTATATACCAAAATTCCAGGCACAGATGGTTTTGCTTTTAGTTTTCCTTCTTTATCTGTGTTTCTATATTTGAGATATTCAACTAGATTACTATCCACTACTTTCATATTAGTTGATTGTGAAGATGCATTTCTATAATATGCTTTTCCGTCTTCACCATTAATTAATAGTCCACAGTGTGTAACATCTAATCAATCATTGATAGAACCAGATGCTGCTAGCATAATTAAATCTCCAGTTTTAAACTGTTTCATTAATTCGTCTGTAACAGCATCTCACCGAATGTATGACACACTCCGTGGTTCTTGTGCTACACCAGGTAGGACATCTTTACGCAATACATTGCCGTTTCCATCAGTTAATTTTTTATCTGTTTTAACTTTAACAGGTTCACCTTTATCATTTTTAACCACGTTACCTTTATCATCTAATTTGTCTTTCATTTCATATTGAATTTGTCCATTTTTTACAAATTCAACTGTGATAATATCCTTTACAGGTAAGCTATCACTAGGTTTAACTAAATCTGTAACGATTTTAATCGTTCCTAATTGTCCATCACTTGGTTTTTGTCCGTAGGCTCAATCAGTAAAGAAGTGCTTACGGTTTACATAATTAATTGATGAATGATTGTATCGTGTTTGGATTAATGATTGATAGAACCCTTCGGTTGTATTGGTTTGATCGAGTAAGAACGCATTTATATAATCTAAGTATGTAAAACAATCTAATTCATTAAGTAAGACCACAAATTCTTCTTGTAAGTCTTTTGAACCAAACATACGATTTGCATAATACGGTTGATTCATAAATTGACTTGAAATGAATGTAACTTTTTCAGCAGTAGTCTTTAATGAACTATATTTATCAGTTTTTTTAGCTTCGTTAATTTTATTAATCATTTCTTGAGAACCTGAATTGGTAATCAAATAACGTTTTTGATTATTAAAACCAACAAAATCTTTCACTTCATATTGATGAGCTTTTTTATAAGCTTGTACTTCTGAATTAGATCACTTTTCAAAATTAGCAGTTTGACTTTTATAGTGTTCTAAAACATATTTCTTATAAGCTTGTAAAAACTCATTTTTGAGTTTATCTTCTTTTTGCTTTTCTTCACTTTGAACACATGATGTAAATAGTGGAGCAAGCATAATTGGTGAAATTACAGAAGATAAATATAAGAGTTTTTTGAGTTTCATATTCTCCTTTTATAAATTTGTTTTACACTAAAATTATATTTAGTTAAAACCCTTATCTTAAAATATAGTATTTAAATATTTTATATTTTATGAAGTATTTAAAAATATTAAATTTATTTACATATAAGAAAAAAAAGAAGAAAACCAGGTTTTACAACCTGGTAATCTGAGAAAGCGATATTTTTTAGTTATAGAATACTTTTCTAAAACCACTTTTTACAATAATATTTTAGCATTTCTAATAGTGCTTTTTCAAATTTTGTAAAAGTAAAACAATTTTGGGAAAAACACCCTTATTTGTTCACGAAATTTTATGTAAATAACCTTATTTTTTAAAAAGACCATTAATCTTAAATTATTGATGCTTATATCAAAGCACACTTATTATGTTTTTATTTAGCAAATTAACCATAATTGTGCTAAAATCATAATACTATGAATAACAACAAAGATTTATATTCAATTTTAGGAGTAGATAAAAATGCTACTCAACAAGAAATTAAAACTGCATATCGTAAATTAGCCAAAAAATATCACCCTGATGTTTTAAAAGATGGAACTAGCGACCAAAAAATGAAAGATCTTAACGAAGCTTATAGTGTGCTTTCTGATGAAGAAAAAAGAAAACAATACGACCAATTTGGAATGGACGGTGTAAACGGACAAGCTGGATTTGGTGGTGCTAGTGGTTTTAGTGGATTCGGAGACATCTTTGAAAACATATTTGGTGGTTTTGGTGGTTTTGAAGGCTTTGGACCACAAAATAGAAATAAAGGTCCACAACATGGTGATGACTACCAAATGATTTATGAAATTTCATTTATGGATGCAATTCATGGAACTACATTCGAAAAAGAATTTACTAAATATGAATTATGTTTACATTGTGGTGGAACAGGTGCTGAAAGCAAAAACGACTTAAAAACATGTAATGTATGTCACGGAAGAGGAATGCAAGAAGAAGTCAAAAACGGTCTTTTTGGTCAACATGTGTCAGTGAGTGAATGTCGTGCATGTTCAGGTACTGGAAAAATGATTGAGAAAAAATGTTCTCAATGTAACGGACAAAAATATATCAAAGTTAAGAAAATGACTAAGGTTACAATACCTGCTGGTTCATCAAACTCAACAAAATTAAAACTTGCTGGATTTGGTGGTATAGGACATAACGGCGGACCTTCTGGTGATCTTTACATTAAAATTCAAGTTAAACCACACAAATTCTTTACTCGTGAAGGTAATAATATCTTAATTACAATTCCAGTTTCATTTATTGATTTAATGTTAGAAAACACAATTACAATTCCAACTCCATACGGAAATGAAAAAATCAGATTAAAGAAAAGCTATCAAAACGGTCAATTTGTAATGATTAAAGGTAAAGGTGTAAAAACTGCATCAAAAGTTGGTGATTTATACTTCAAAATACAAGTTATTGCACCAGAATTAAGTAGATCTGATACAAAACTAATTAAAGAAACCCTCGAAAAAGTTCACGATACAACTAATGAAGATTTTGTAAATATTGTAAATTCTGCTAAATAATAAAAAGAAGTCTATATTTTAGACTTTTTTTATTGTTATAATTGAATTACTATGGAAAATAAATATACAGCAGAAGATATTACCCAATTAAAAGGACTTGAAGCGGTTCGCAAAAGACCAGGTATGTATATTGGTGGTACAGACGTCCATGGGCTACACCATTTAGTATGAGAAATTGTTGATAATGCAATCGATGAAGCATTAGCTGGGTTTGCAACTAAAATCGAAGTAACCCTTAAAGAAGATGGATCAGTAATAGTTTTAGATAATGGTCGTGGAATACCAGTCGAAAAAGCTAAAGGTCAATCTAAAACTGCGGTAGAACTCGTTTTCACTGAGCTACATGCAGGTGGTAAATTTAATGGTAATGTCTATAAATCATCAGGTGGACTCCACGGTGTTGGATCAAGTGTTGTAAACGCACTGTCACACCGTTTAGAAGCTACCGTTTATCGTAATAACAATATTTATTTAACTGTATTTGAACAAGATAAAATAATCGAAAGAACGCATATTATTGGAACAACTAAAGAAACTGGTACTCAGGTACAATTCTGACCTGATTATAATTTCTTTAAAAAAGCTGCTCTTAGTTTTGATAAAATTGCTGAACGTTTAAAAGAAAGTTCATTTTTAATTCCAAATCTAAAAATAGTTCTTAAAGATGAAGCGACTGATACAATCGAAGTTTACGAACACCAAGATGGTTTTATTGCTTTTTTAAACTTCTTAAACGATTCAAAAACACAAATTACTGTTCCATATTCATTTACCGACACTAAAAGAGATATCGAAGTATCTTGTGCCTTCCAATGAACAGACTCATATAATGATTTAATTTTAAGTTTTGTTAACAATGTTAAAACCAAAGATGGTGGTACTCACGAAGTTGGACTAAAAACCGCAATCACCAAAACATTTAATGAATTTGCTCAAAAAGAAAATATTTTAAAAAGTAAAAATTTATTTGATGGTGATGATATTCGTGAAGGATTAACATGCGTCCTTTCTCTAAAAGTCCCTGAAAACTTGCTTGAATTTGTAGGTCAAACCAAAGATAAATTAGGTACACCTGATGCAAAAATAGTTGTTGAAGAAATAGTGACTAAATATTTAGAAACTTGAATAGCAGAAAATAAACAAACAGCTAAGAAAGTACTAGAAAAAATCAAACGCGCTTATGAATTAAGACAAGAAGAACGCAAAAGACGTGAGGAAGTACGTAAATCTAAAAAAGCTTTAAAAGAAAAAACTATTTTAAGTGATAAGTTAACTCCTGCAACATCTAAAAAAGTTGAGGAAAAAGAATTGTTCCTAGTCGAAGGAGATTCTGCTGGTGGAAGTGCAAAAAGTGGTAGAGATCGTAGATATCAAGCAATTCTTCCTTTACGTGGAAAAGTTATTAATAGTGAGAAATCTAAGCTAGTTGATATTCTAAAAAATACCGAAATAGGTACAATCATCAATACAATCGGTGCTGGATTTGGTAAGGATTTCGATTTATCCAAAGCTCAATATAATAAGATTATTATTATGACTGACGCTGACACCGATGGAGCACACATTCAAATTCTTTTATTAACATTTTTCTATCGTTTTATGAAACCATTAGTGCAAGCTGGTAGAGTTTATATTGCATTACCACCGCTTTATAAAATTACAAATAAAACTAAAAAAACAGTTCAATACGCTTGAGATGATGATGAATTAAAAGATATTTTAGCATCCGAAAAAGGTCAAACTGAGCTTCAAAGATATAAAGGACTTGGTGAAATGAACGCAGATCAACTCTGAGAAACAACAATGGACCCTAAAACTAGAACATTAATTCAAGCTACGATTGAAGATGCTTCTTTAGCGGAAAGACGTGTAAGTACCCTTATGGGTGATAATGTTGCTGTACGTCGTGAATGAATTGATGCTAATGTTGATTTCACAAATGAAGATGACTTTATGTTATTAGCAAGCTCAGAAAGTAATTAATTTATATCTCCTATGTGGAGATTTTTTATTACCTCACTTTTATTTCACAGTTTATATAAATCAAAAAAATAAACACTCTTAATAACGGTTCAATTCGTTAAAAGCACTTAAAAACAAATATGTCTATATTATAGTCATGAAAGTTTTAAAAGATAAATAACTTGAAAACAAAATATAAAAAATAAGATGACTCCTTAAGTAATAACTCAAGATCATCATCTTATTTTTTGTCTTTAACATATTTAGAAACTTTTTCTCTTTTAATTTTTGGTAGATTTAAAACTAAAGTGAATTCACCACGAACTTCATTATTTTCTAATAATTTTTCTTTTACTTCTAAAGCATTTCCAAAATATCAGCTTTCGTGCATTTTGGTTAATTCTCTAGCTAAACAAATTTGTGCATTAGATTCAAAAACAGTATAAATATCATCTAATGTCGCTTCTAGTTTATGTGGTGAAACATAAAAGATATAAGTACCGATTTCTAAGGTTTCTAAAAAGTTAATTCTTTGTTGGGTTTTATCTTTCATAAAACCTACGAAACTAAAATTATTGCTAAACGATGAACCAACAAATGCTGTAACAGCTGCATTTACACCAGGTATAATTTCAATTTCAAACCCATTTTCGCGTGCTTGTTTAATCACTTCAAATCCAGGATCGCTCACCACTGGCATTCCAGCATCAGAAACTAACGCAACATTTTCGCCACTATTAAGTAATTCTAAAAGTCCCTTTGTTGATTTTTTTTCTGTGAAATTATTATAGGTCATTAGCTTTTTGTGACCTAAATCATAGTGTAACAGTAATTTTTGTGTAACTCTAGTATCTTCACAAGCAATATAATTAACTTCTTTTAAAATTCTTAAAGCACGTAAAGTAATATCTTCTAAATTACCTATTGGTGTACCAACTACATATAACTTACCATTCATATAACTCCAATAAATCAATTAAAAATTTTTCTTTTTGCAATAAAAAGTTTCCATTCCCTTTTAATGCATTTGTAAATTCATCAATAATTTGAATCAGTGTAAAAGCATCAACTTTTCCATTTAATTTTTTGCTAATAGTAATTATTCTATCTAAGTATTTATTGTTCGTTCAGTTATGTTTATGAAACAATAAGTGTGCTTTTGTAATCAATAACATAGAATTTAAAATAAACACATTTTCATTTGGTGTTTCTTTGTTTAAGTTTTCTGTTAAAAACGCATATAAATAAAATTTATTATCACGTTTTAACATTTCAATATATGCAGCACATAATTTATCAAAAATAGCTATATATTCATCACTGATATATTTTTTTGCTTGTTGAATATCGTTTGATAAATATGACGCAATTAAACCAAATGGTTCCATTATTCCGTTAGCAATAAATTGAGAATATATCGCTATTGGATTTTCAGATTGAGAATGAATTATTTGCGCTCTGGAGCGAATTGTTGGAATTATTGCATTTAAATTGTTTGTGCTAGCAATAATAACTACATTATCACTAGGTTCTTCAATAAACTTTAAGCATGCATTTAATGCTTGAATTGAAAACTTTTCTAATTGATTAATAACTACTACTTTAAACTCATCACCTTCATTTTTCATCATAGCTCTTGCGAAAGTAATTTCTAAATTACTTTTTGAAGAATCATCATCAAAACCTAATAAAAAAAGATTGCTTGGTAATATTTCAGCATTAAATGACTCGACTTTTTCATTTAAAAATAAATTAGTAAATTCTAGCAAATCATTTTCGATATTGAAATTAGGTTTACCAGCAATCAAATATAAATGATGGTTTTTCTTGTTTTGAACCGACTCTTCAATTTTAGTGAGTTGATTTTTATTTAGCATAGTTTTTAATGTATTCTTTAAATTGGTGTGAGTTAATTAATTGATTATAAACATCATAAAAAACTTCGTCAGGTGTTTTTGTTGCATCAACAATCATAAAACGATTTGGCTCTTCATTAATTAATGTTTGATAACCGTTATAAACTTTTTCGTGAAAAGCTTGCTTTTCATTTTCTAACCGATCAATTACTAATCTATTTGCTTCACGTCTTTTTCTCGATTCTTCAGGTGAAATATCAAAGAAAAAAGTAATATCTGGATATGTTTTTTCTATCACTAATTCTGTTAATGACTTTGCATAATCATAACCAAGTCCTCTCGCAAATCCTTGATATGCATAAAAGCTATCGATATAACGATCGCAAATAACTAATTTATTACTTTTTAGTGCTGGCCAAACCACCCTCTCTAAGTGCATTCTTCGACTAGCTGAATAAAGCAGTGCTTCAGAAACGTGTGATAATTTTGTTTCATTATTTAAAATAATTTCTCTTAATTTTTCAGCTTCAGGCACATTTTCACCACCAGGTTCACGTGTAAATACCATTTCTAGAAATGGATAATCTTTCACTAATTGATGATGTAGCTTAGAAATAATTGTGGTTTTTCCTGAACCATCCAAACCTTCAAAAGTAATAAACATAGAACCTCCATTATTTACTTCGGTTAGTAATTGATAATCTTAAAGTATTTTCATCAATATAATCAACTGATGAGCCTAGTGGTAAACCAATTGCTAATTGACTAACTTTAATATTTCTATCTCTTAATTTCTTTTTTAAAATAGCGTTTGTTATTTCACCATCTAATGTTGGTGAAATAGCTAAAATAACTTCATCAAAATCCTTTGCGTGTTCTATTAATCTTTGAATGTCTTCTTGAATTTTAGGTAAATCTTCTTCTTTTTTAATTAGATTTTTAAAAACAAAATATTTACCATAATAGAATTTTGCTTTTTCAATTTTTTCGATAATACCAACGTTTTCAACAACTAATAAAATATTATCTCTATCTGTTTCACTGCAAATATCACACTCTTGATTTTTTTCTTTTGCATTTCCGCAGATTTCACAAAATTGAATATTTTCTTTAACTCTTTTAAAATCATTAGCCAGTAAAAAAACATCTTGCTCTGAATTATTTAAAATTCAAAGCACGATTTTTTCAGCTTGTTTTTTGCTGATACCTGGAATTTTTCTAACTTTTTGAATAAACTCTTCAATTGTAGGAGAGTTAAACACTAAAATCCTAATCCACCAGGCATTTGTGGCATTAATTTTTCTTTTTCTACTTTAATCATTTCTTGTGCTTCATTAATTGCAATTACAATTAAATCTTCAATCATTTCTTTATCTTCTGGATCGATTAATAATTCATCAATTTCCACTGATTTTACTGTGTGATCACCAAGCACAACAACTTTAATTCCTTGTTTTTCAACAGTAAATTCTGTTCTTTCTAATTCGTTTTGTTTTGCAACTAATTCTTCTTGCATTCTTTTTAATCTTTTAATCATTTCTGGATTCATATCTTACCCCTTTTTCTTAATTGTTATATCTTTACCAAAAATCTCATAAGCTTGTTGAATTTTTGGATCTAAATCACTATTTTTTAGCTCTAATTTTTCTGGGCCTCTAAAGTTTTCAATAATTTGTGGACCATTTGATTTTCACTTAATTATATAGTTTGCAATAATTTCTTTTTCTTCTCTTGTAATTGGAAATACATTTAAATAATTTCCGAATACTTCTTTAAAGAATTTTTGAAGCGCTATATTTGTTTTATTTTTGTTAAGTTGTCCAACTTTTTCTTCGTCAGCAACTATTAAAATATAGTTAATATTAACACCTAAAATTTCACAACCGTTTAATAATTTTAAAACAGTTTTATATTCTGGGTTAGGAGAAATTTGTAAATTACGCAATACTGTTTTTAATTCATATAATCAAAGCTTGTTTCTTGATCAAGCTTGTGCATCAAAGAATAATTTAGCAAATAACTTCGCAAGGTACTCAGTATCTTTTTCGTTTTCAATAGCTGAGACAAATCCTAAATCAATTTCTTTAGTATTGATTAAATTATCGGTTTCGTACTCAACACTATCGTTTGATAAATCAGCATCAATGTCTGTTCTATCACCTTCTTGCTCATTATCAAATAGAATAAATTCATTAGTATTTTCCATTTTTTGGTCAAAATCAGAATGAGAGACAGTTTTTTCATCATTAAAAATTGGATTTGTATCGCTTAAGTTTAAATAGTCATCAGAAGTCATTTTATGATGTACACGATCTAAACTTATTTTACGTTCAATTGGATTAATTTCTTTTGTCGTATCTATTGTTGTTGTGATTGTTTTTAATTCATTTACATCTGGAGTTTTCTTAGTTTGTAAAGGAATTTCTATTGTGCTGCTTTGTGTTGTAAATTTCTCTTTAATCACAGGTTTAGGTTCTGGTTTAGTAATCTCAATAGTCTCAGTTTGTTCTTTTTCAACAACTTCTTTAGGTGATAATTTAAAATTAAGTTCACGCATTGTCGGTTGAGTTTGCTTTTCTTGTGGTACTTCAGATTGATATTGTGGTTTAGGTTTTTCCACTTCTTTAACAATTTCAACTTTTTGCTGTGCTGGTTCTTTTAAGACTGGACTAATTGGCTTATTAATTTCTTGAATTTTGTATTCAGGTTTAGAATTAACATTTTTATCATCAAGATTACTCATTAGCTTCATTAAACCTAACTCTATTAAACTAAAAGGCATTTCTGTTTTTTGAATGGTAGTTAATATATCATAAAATGCATCACTGCACTTTAATGCTTGTTTAAGCGAACCTATTTTTAATGCTTTTAATTGACTAACTGTCAGCGAATCTGCTAATTTAGAATCGTTTGATTGATATACTAAAATTCATTCTTTAATTACAGTTACTAAATTAATAATTAACTGATTTGGATCGATACCCTCTTCTTTAAGTTTGGTAATTTCTTGAATTACAAAACCAGCATCTTTTTGGATTAATTTATTAACTAATTCAATAATTTCATCATAACTTACAATTCCAAAATTCTTTAAAATCGCTTCATTTGTAATGTTTCCATTTTGAAATACACTTGCTTGTTCAACAATTGATAAAGCATCACGCATACCACCAGATGATAAACGAGCAATTGATTTTAACGCTTCTACTTCATAGGTAACTTTTTCTTGTTTTAAAATTCACGCTAAATGCTGCACAATTTCTTTTTCAGTCATTCTTCTAAAATTGAATCTTTGAACTCTAGATAAAATAGTAACTGGAATTTTATGTGCATCAGTAGTAGCTAAAATGAAAATAGCGTGTTTTGGTGGTTCTTCCAATGTTTTTAATAATGCATTAAATGCATTTTTAGTTAACATATGAACCTCGTCAATAATATAAACTTTATATCTAGACTCTAGTGGTGTTTGCTCAATTTTTTCTTTTAAATCACGAATTTCATCAACACCATTATTTGAAGCTGCATCTAATTCAATCACATCTACAGATGAATTAATTTTTTCTAAACATTTAGGGCATGCTTTTGCTAAATTCTCATTATGCATACAGTTTAATACATTTGCAAAAATTTTAGCAACAGAAGTTTTACCAGTTCCTTTTGGTCCACTAAATAAATAAGCGTGAGATATTTTTCGAGAATTAACAACATTATTTAAAGTGGTAATAATGTGATCTTGTCCAACTACTTGTTCAAAAGTAGTTGGTCTATATTTTCTATATAATGCCTTGTAACTCATTGACTTACCTCTATTATTCTTTATTGTTTTATATTATATTTTATTTAATGTTGAATTAGACAAAATAAGCATCTCATTAATCTTTTTTCATAAAATTTTCTCATTTATGAAAATAAAAAACCTAATCATATAAATATGACATAGTGAACTCTAAAAGAATATAATTAAAGTGTGGTAGTTATTTGATTAATATCGCTAATATATTTTATAAATTAAAAAAAATAAATTACTTACACATAGCTTTAACATACTTTATATAAGATTGGAGAAAATATTAGGTATAAATAATTCTTAATTTACTTTACAAGGATGTCTTATCTAATATTAAATACAATTATGACTATAGCATTACAAAAATCAATTAATAAACTGTCGTTTATAAATAATTTACTATCTAACTTAATAATATTTATTACAGGGTTATTTCCTGTTTTCATTATTTCAATCTATAAATTTATTTATAAAGATTATTTCATTCAGAATTCAAATTATAGTTTAGTAATTTTAATCATTTATTCTCTTGCACTTTTGATTACTATCTTATTTTGATTATATTATCGAATAGGTTTATATTTAATTAACAAAAATCTTTTTAGACTAAAATATAAGGCTTATAAAGTATTTTATCTATACAAAATTTTAAATAAAGCTATATATTTTAACTCAAATTTAGAGTTTGCTTTTAAAACTGAAAATCAACTTTTTAAAACTTTCACATTCAAAAGAATAATGTATACATTTTTCATTTATGTGTTAATTTGATTCTTTATTATTCCTGGATTACGTTCATTAACAAGCATTCTAGAAATACAACAAAAAGATTGAGTTCCATTAATGATTATCGGAACAGGAATATGCATTTTTGTCTATGTTTATAATAATATTTACATAAGAATTAGACAATATAGTACATTTTGAGATACTGCATCTGCTGAAACTGATAAATACGAATTACTTAAAAAATATAATAATTTAAATTTTCAAGCAATTGAAAATATCCCAATGAAATCTTGATATAGAGCTATTTTTGTGTGAATTAATATATTAGCTATTTTGTTTTTAATTGGTACCATTATTGCAACTTCATACATTATAAAAACTAATCCAAGAGCTATTGCAATATTCTCAAATATGCAAAACTGAACTCCTAGACCAGTAAAATATAGTGCTTGAGATATTATCAGTATAATCATTTCTTGTCTTTACTCATTATTTTTAATAGGCGTATCTGTAATAATTGATTATAAATATTGAAAATCATTTATGCAAAAAATATTTAAATACAAAGACGCAAAATTTATTAGAAACCCTTTTAAAAGAGATGTTTATACTTTCTGAATGAATATGAAAATTAAATTCCCTGATTTAGACAATAAGTCTTACAATCAATATTTAAAAACTTTAGGTTTACAAGAAAATATCGAATCAATTTGTAAAGACTTATTAAATCTATTATTTATTGTAATTTTGATATTGTATAACCCTTTTACAGATATTGTTGACGCATCACTTTATAAACCAACGTATTTAATTTATATTATCTTTATTATTGGTGGAATTTATACTTTTTCATTTAACTTCATGTCAAGTTTATGACTTGTATATGCACGTAAAGAATTAATCAGACTTAATAATACCGATATCTATTTCTCTTAAAACTATTTTGAATAATCATCACATTCTCTATCACATATAACCATTATTGTCTAGAGGTAAAATGTGATGATTTTTTATTAAAAACATAACAAAAATAAAATTTTTCTAAAATAAAGAATTTAATAAAATTTAAATATGATTAAAGTCAATAACATCTCATTTAAGTACGATTTAAAGAGTACTAAAAACGTTTTAAATAACGTTTCATTCGAAATAAATAAAGGTGAATATGTTGCTATTTTAGGTCACAACGGTAGTGGTAAAAGTACATTATCAAAAATACTTGTAGCACTGCTTAAGCCACAAGAAGGTAACATCTCAATCAATGGAGTTTTATATAGCAAAAAAACTTTGCAATACATCAGAAACAAAATTGGTATTGTCTTCCAAAATCCAGATAACCAATTTATTGGTTCTAGCGTTGAAGACGACATTGCTTTTGGTTTAGAAAACAAATTAATGTCACACGATGAAATGCAAGAAAGAGTAAAGGTTTTTGCTAACCGTGTTGATATGCAAAAATATCTTGATCGTGAACCACAAACCTTATCAGGTGGTCAAAAACAACGTGTCGCGATTGCAAGTGTTTTAGCTTTAGATCCTGATGTAATTATTTTTGACGAAGTAACTTCTATGCTTGACCCAAAGGGAAAAGATGAAGTATTAAAAATCATTCGCGAAATTAAGGCAAATAAAGATAAAACATTAATCTCAATTACTCACAATATGGATGAAGCTATTCTTGCTGATCGATGTTTAGTCTTTGCTCAAGGTAAATTAATTGCTCAAGGTTCACCAAAAGAAATTTTAAATAACAAAGAAATTATTGATATTGCTAAAATTGACTCACCTTTTATTTATAAACTTAGTTCATTAATTGATGGTATTGACCCTACATACAATCGAGAGGAGTTGGTTAAAGAAATATGCAAATTAAAATAAATAATATCTCACATATATTTAACAAAAATACTCCTTGAGAATTCCAAGCTTTAAATAATGTATCTTTAGAAATCAATCAAGGAGAGTACATTGGAGTAATCGGTTCAACAGGAAGCGGAAAAACAACTTTAATTGAACATCTAAATAATCTTTTAGAACCTACATCTGGTTATATTGATTGAACTTTTGTTGATGAAAAAGCTCTTGACAATAAACGTGCTTTAAGCAAAATTGAAAATACTAAACGTAAAGCTTTAAAAAAGTTGGGTAAACAATTAGATAAAGCATTAAACAAGGCTTTAAAAATATATAAAAGCAATTATAAAAAAGAACATAATCAAAAACTAACTAAAAGCGATTGACTTCTTTTAAAAGAAAAGTTCTCACAAGATTACCTTAAAAACTCACCTATTATCCATAAAATTTATCAATTAAAAAGTTATCAAGAAGGTGAAGCTAACTTTACAACTGGGAAAACTGCTTGAAAAAGTTTTATTAGTAAAAAGAAGTTTAAAAGAATTCGCAGCAAAGTAGGTGTTGCATTCCAATTTGCTGAATATCAATTATTTAAAGGGACAATTCAAGAAGATATTGCTTTTGGACCTATCGCATTTGGTATGAACAAAGAACAAGCTTACGAAAAAGCTAGGGAATGTTTATTACAAGTAGGAATGCCTGAAGAATATCTTGAACGAAGTCCTTTCGAGCTTTCTGGTGGACAAAAAAGAAGGGTTGCTCTAGCAGGTATTTTAGCTATGGAACCAGATTACTTAGTAGTTGATGAGCCTACTGCTGGATTAGACCCAAAGGGTGTGGTTGAAATACTTGATATTTTAAGCGATTTAAATAAACAAGGTAAAACAATCATTAATGTATCGCATGATTTAGATAACATCTTAGAAAGAGCAAATAGAGTACTTCTATTAAAAGAAGGGCAATTAATTGCTGATGATACACCTTATGCTGTTTTAAATAACGTTAAGCTACTTAGAGATAATAATTTACAACCACCACAATTATTAGACTTTGTTGATGAATTACGTGAAATTGGAATTGATGTACCTGAGGTACACTCACTTGAAGAATTAGCAGAATTTTTAAACACAAGAAAGGAATCTAATGAATAGTATTTTTGGTCGTTATATTCCTGGAAAAGGTTTTTTATACAATTTAGATCCCAGATTAAAATTATTAATCACAATTGCTTACATTATTTTAGTTTTCTTCGTACCCAATTTCTTTGGTTTAATTGTTCTATTAATTCCTTTAATGATTGCACATATGCATGTCACAAATCGTCCTAGAAGTACATTTAGAATGATGAAAATTCCATTATTTATTGCGATTGTACTTTTTATAGTAAATATTTATACTTTAGACTTACAAAGTGTTATTAAGCTAGATTACTTACCTAAACAATTTGTTGTGTTATTTGCTAAAAGTGATAAATATATTTATGATGTGCCACTTAATCCTGATGCATTAGATAATTTTGTAAAAGAACAGGATAAAATTTTACAAATTTACAATGCTTTAGATATTAAAAATGCTTTTCAACAAGTCCAAGAAAATGGTAAAGATATTTATGAATGAACTAATTACTACGGTTTATCATTAGCTGCATTGAACCGTACTGTGTCTTTATTCGTAAGAATTTATATAATGATTCTCGCAATGTCTGTTCTAACAAATAGTACTAGACCAATCTTATTAACTAAATCTATTGAAGACATCTTATGACCATTTAAATTACTTAAACTTCCTGTTCATATTGTTGCGATGATTATTTCTATCGCACTTAGATTTATTCCGACATTATTAGATGAAGCAAACAGAATTATGAAAGCTCAAACATCTCGTGGTGTTTCATTTAAACACGGAAGCTTTAAGGATAAAATTGTGGCTTTAACCACTTTAATCATTCCTTTATTCGTATCAAGCTTTGCTAAAGCAGAAGATTTATCTAACTCAATGGAAACTCGTGGATATGATCCATATCAAAAAAGAACTAAATATCGTTTATTAAAACCTGGATGAACTGATTTCTTTACTGGATTAGTGGTAGTTATTGTTATTATTGGTTTATCAATATTTTCATATTACATCAATCACTTTCCAGCAGATTTTCCTGAAGTTATTAAATGATTTAACATTATATAAAAAATGGATGCTCCTTAAAAATAGGAATATCCATTTTTTTATTATTGCTTTGATTATCAAATTTTAAAGATTTTTTCTGCTTCTGCAAACATTTTATCTTTTGGTTCTAATTTGTAGTGTTCTTGGAACTCTTTACAAATTTTTAATTGTAAGTTAACACGTTCTTTCGCTGGTGAGTGTGGATCTGTAAGCAATCTACGTAATGCAACTTCTTCACGTGATTTTTCTCTTTCACAATATGCATAATTTTCAAAGAATGCTTCAGGATTGTAATCCGGTTCTGTTTTAGCAGCTTCCAGAGCAACTAAAATTCCTCCTTGATCAGCAATATTTTCTGACACAGTTAATGAACCATTAATTTTTCCAAATTGTGTTTCAAACCCATCAAATCAGTCAATCATTAATTGTGTTTTTTCTTTAAATGCTTTGTAATCATCTTCTGTTCATCAGTTGTTAAAGCTTCCAAATTCATCAAATTGTGCACCATTATTATCAAATGCGTGTGAAATTTCATGAGCAATTGTCATTCCTAATCCACCATAATTTGCACTTGAATTTTGATCTAATGAGTAAAATGGAGCTTGTAAGTACCCTGCTGGGAAAACAATTCTATTAGCTAATGGGTTAAAGTAAGCATTAACTTCGTATGAAGACATTCCTCAAATATTTGGATCAACTTCTTTTTTGTATAAAGAAAAACTGAATTCTTCGGAAATTTTATCAAAATGATTCATATTAGAAGTTAATGAACCACCATCTTTATAAGGTGTAACAATAAATTTGGCATAGTATGGATAAATATAGTCTGGATATCCAACCATAGGAACGATTTTTTCTAATTTAATAATTGCTTTTTTAATTGTGTCTTTAGATAACCACTCATTTACAGTTAAACGTTCTTTATAGATGTTAATGATTTTTTGAATCATTCTAAGTACGTCTTTTCTAGCTTCATCGCTAAAATGTGATTTTCCGTAATATAAACTAAATGGTTCAGAAAAGTAACCTAATGTTTGATTATAAGCTCATCTACTAATTGGTGATTGTTTTGTTGCACCTGAAAGTACTTTATTTAATTCAAAATATTCTTTACGAGTTGAAGGTGATAAATATGAACCTGCACTTAAAACTTCGTGTAAGTACATTAAGTTTTTAAACCCTTTAAAATGTTCTTCTGATAATATTTCTTCAATATTTTCAAGGAATTTCTTATTTGGAACGATAATTTGTTCAATTTCTTGTTTTACTAATGCTTCTGCATGTTTAACGAATCCAAATCTGTGGCTAAATGATTGTAAGTCTTTAGCTGAATATGGGTTATAAAGCTTTTCAATTTGATTTTTTTCAACACTAGATAATAAGAATTGTGATAAATAGTTATCGTATTCTACAGCAGAATCAATCATCCTTTTTGCTTCTGCCTTAGTTTTTCCTAAATCAACATAATATTTGAGAGCGACTTTTTTTAATACTGCTAAAATCTTTTTCCCTTTAGCATTTGAATAATATTCTTTAGAAGGCAATAATGAACCTAAACCATTAAATCAAAGTGTGTATACTTTGTTATTAATGAAATCCTCACCAACTTCAAAACTATAAGGTAAAAATGATGCAAATTCATTAAATTCTAAGTATCTTGAATCTAGTTCTTTAAATGATGTTAACTCTTCAATTAATTCTAATTGATTTAAAACTGGTTTTCAACCTTGTTTTTCTTGCATTTTTGTATTTTTAAACATTTTATATAGTTGCACCATTTGATAAATTTGTGGATCAGCTGGAATTTCTTGTTTTCCACTTGCTCAGTCTGCAACTAATTTTCTTAATTCTTTTTCGATGTGTAAATATAATTCTGAATATGAGCTAAGTGAACCTAAAAAAGCAGGAATTTTACTTTTTGAGATTCATTTTTTGTTTACATATTCATAAAAATCATTTTTTAATAAATCTTTTTGCATTTCTCTCCTTTATTTGTAAATTATATAAATTTTAGTTATAAAAATACGAAAAAACACTAGTTGTACTAGTGTTTTTTAGAAAATTATTATTCTTCTTCTTTTGCTTGAATGTTTCTACGTTTGATGATTTCATCAGAAATGTTTTTTGGACATTTTTCGTAGTGATCAAATTGCATTTGGTATGTTCCACGACCACTTGTCATAGATCTAAGTTCTGTTGAGTAACCGAACATTTCAGCAAGTGGAACGTGAGCTCTAACGATAACAGCACCATCGTTTCTTTGTTCTTGATCGTTTACAAGTCCTCTACGACGTGATAAGTCACCGATTACATCCCCCATGTGATCTGAAGGAACAACTACTGAAACATCCATAATTGGTTCTAATAATACTGTTCCAATAAGGTCTTTAGCTTTTGTAAGTGCTTTAGAAGCAGCAATTTTGTAAGCCATTTCTGAAGAGTCGACATCGTGGTATGATCCATCAAATAATGTAGCTCTCATATCAATCATTGGGTAACCTGCTAAAATACCAGCAGCCATTTTTTCTTCAAGTCCTTTTTGGATTGATTTAATGTATTCTTTAGGAATTTTACCACCAACGATTTTATCAACGAATTCAAATCCACCATCTGGGTTTGGTTCGAATTTAATTCATACGTGTCCGTATTGTCCTTTACCACCAGATTGTTTGATGTGTTTTCCTTCAACATCTGCTGTTTTTGTAATTGTTTCACGGTATGAAACTTGAGGTGCACCAACTTTAGCTTGCACACCGAATTCACGTTTAAGACGGTCAACGATGATATCAAGGTATAATTCACCCATACCAGCGATGATTGTTTGTCCTGTTTCTTCGTCTGTGTATGTTCTAAATGTAGGGTCTTCAGCAGCTAATTTTTGAAGTCCTAATGATAATTTTTCTGTAGCAGCTTTTGATTCTGGTTCAAGTGCTTGAGAAATAACTGGTTCTGGGAATACCATTTTTTCTAATACGATTGGAGCTGTTTTTTCAGCAACTAATGTATCACCTGTTGTTGTGAATTTAAGTCCAACAGCAGCAGCGATATCTCCAGCACGACATTCGTCGATTTCTACACGGCTGTTTGCGTGCATTTGTAAGATACGTCCAATACGTTCTTTTTGATCTTTTGTTGAGTTAATTACGTATGAACCTTTTTCTAATACTCCACGGTACACACGGAAGAATGTAAGTGATCCAACGAATGGGTCAGTCATAACTTTGAATGCTAATGCAGCGAATGCACCATCATCTGTAGCTTCAACTGAAACTTCGTTTTCTCCGTCGTATGCTTTAATAGCTGGAACATCAACTGGTGATGGTAAGTAATCAACAACAGCGTCGATCATTTTCTTAACACCTTTGTTTTTGAATGATGTACCACAAACTACTGGGAAAAATTCTGATGTTAAAGTAGCTTTTCTAATTGCTGCTTTAAATGTTTCTTCATCGATATCTCCACCTTCTAAAACAACCATCATTAATTCTTCATCGAAGTTTGCAACAGCTTCTAATAATTCTTGACGTTTAATTTCAACTGTTTCTACTAAGTCAGCTGGAATTTCTGTAGGAAATTCTTCTTCCATAGCTTCACCGTTGTATGTAACTGCTTGTCTTGTAACTAAGTCAATGATTCCTTTGAAGTCTGATTCAGCTCCAATTGGTCATTGAATAGCAACAGCGTTTCCACCTAAACGTTGTTTAACAGATGCAACAGAAGCAGCAAAGTCAGCTCCTGCTTTATCCATTTTGTTAACGTAAACGATACGTGGAACTTTGTAGTTTGTAGCTTGTCTTCAAACTGTTTCTGTTTGAGGTTCAACTCCTGATTGAGCATCAAGAACCGCAACAGCACCATCAAGTACACGTAATGAACGTTCTACCTCAACTGTGAAGTCAACGTGTCCTGGAGTATCGATGATGTTAATTCTTTTTCCTTTTCAGAAAGCTGTTGTAGCAGCAGAAGTAATTGTGATACCACGTTCTTGTTCTTGTGCCATTCAGTCCATTTGTGAAGCACCATCGTGTGTTTCACCGATTTTGTGAATTTTACCTGTGTGGAATAAAATTCTTTCTGTTGTTGTTGTTTTTCCCGCATCAATGTGGGCCATAATACCGATGTTACGGTAATCTTTTAATTCGTATTCTCTTGCCATAAATTATTTATCCTAAAAATACAAATTATCATCTGAAGTGTGCGAATGCACGGTTAGCTTCAGCCATTTTGTGTGTATCTTCACGTTTTTTGATAGCTCCACCTGTTTTGTTTGATGCGTCAATGATTTCGTTAGCTAAACGAACGTCCATTGTTTTTTCGTTTCTTAAACGAGCGTATTGCACTAATCATCTAAGTGCTAATGTTTGTTTTCTACGTGCAGGAACTTCTGTAGGAACTTGATAGTTTGTTCCACCAATTCTTCTTGTACGGATTTCTAATTGTGGTGTAATGTTTTCCACAGCTTCTAAGAAAACTTCCATTGGTTCTCTGTTTGTTTTCTCTTTAATGATTTCAAAAGCTGAATATAAAATATCTTGAGCGATTGATTTTTTTCCGTCAAGCATAATTTGGTTAATTAACTTTGTAACGATTACTGAGTTAAAAACAGGATCTGCAAGTACTTCACGGATAGGCGCTTGTTTTTTTCTTGACATATTTTCCTCCTATTATTTAAAATTGAATTTAATTAATTTTGTTTTTAAAAAGCTTTATTATTTAGCTTTTTTTGTTCCGTATAAACTACGTCCTTGGTTACGTTTTGCAACACCAGCTGCATCTTGTGTTCCACGAACGATGTGGTATCTAACCCCTGGTAAGTCTTTAACACGTCCTCCACGAATTAAAACAACTGAGTGTTCTTGAAGGTTGTGTCCTTCTCCTGGGATATATGCTGTAACTTCCATTCCGTTTGATAACTTAACACGAGCATATTTACGTAAAGCTGAGTTAGGTTTTTTAGGTGTCATTGTAGCAACACGAGTACATACACCACGTTTAAATGGAGAAGCCATTTTTTTAGCTTTTTTAACTAATGAGTTGTAGCTAACGTTTAACGCAGGAGCGTTTTGTTTTTTAATCTTTGAGCTACGACCATTTGTAACTAATTGGTTTGTTGTAGGCATTGATTTCCTCTTCCTTTCATGTAATTATTATTTTTAATTATAAAAATGTGTTATGAGAGCTATATTTGAAATAGCTTGTTTATTATACAACAACTTCTCCGTGTGTATCATATTTTTTAATTTTTTTCTTGCATTGAAAAAGTCACACTAAATTGTGTGACCCCTAATTGTACTTTACAGTGCAACACCCTTTTATTAGTAAAATAATATTAGGGTGTTGCTTTTATTCTGCAAAATTTGAATAAGAAAACATCCACTTCACAGCTTAAACAATAGTGGATGCTTAAATATTATAAATTATGCAACCAAAATTTAAAACTTTAAAACGTAAGGAAAGAGAAATAATTGATACTTTATACAATATCGAACATAAAAGCATTAGAAACATTGCGAAAATTTTACAACGTTCACCATCGACAATTTTTAGAGAGATTAAAAGAAATCAAATTAACGGAGAATATGAACCGCAAAAAGCTAATGTAAAAGCATATAAAAGATATTCTTGAAAAAAGTCTTTTCCGTTTACTGATCCTAAATATCAAACATTCATAAAATTGTTTAATTTACTTTATAAAAAGCAATATATGAAAATTGAACCTACTATTGAATTCATCAAACACAATTACACAAATATATCTATTCCTAGCACTAAAACTGTTTATAAATGAGTTAATGATAGACACTGAAATAAAGAAAAGTTACAAAAAATTAGACATAAATCATTAACTCCAAAAAGAAGTGTTGGCATTAAAAGACTAACACGAAATAAATACGTTTTTCCTATTGGTTTACGTCCAAAACACATTGAAAGTAGAGTAGAATTTGGACATTGAGAAATAGATTTAGTTATCGGTTTGAAAAGTTCAAACACTGACAATATATTAACTTTCAATGAACGTAAATCAAGGTTTTTTATAGCAAAAAGAGTTCGTTCTAAAAACCCTTTAGAAATCAATAAGGTTCTGAATAAAATAATTACAGATTTGTGAAATTTGCATATACCGGTTTTATCTATTACTTCTGATAATGGTTTTGAATTTAATAAACTACAATTCATAGCTAAGAAATTTCAATTCAATATTTACAAAGCAGAACCATATTGTTCTTTTCAACGTGGTAGCAACGAAAACTCGAACGGTTTATTTCGCAGAAGGTATAGAAAAGGTACTGACTTTACTAAAGTTAGTGATAAGGCAATAGAAAAAACAGTCTGAGAAATAAACAATTTACCAAGAAAAATACTCGGATGAAAATGCTCAAATCAAGTTTTAAAAGACGAAATAGACAAATTAAATAAGGAGCTAGAAAAGTTAGCAGAACTTGAATAAGTTGTGAAAAAGCCGACAAATTAATGTCGGCTCTATTTTTAACCTAAGTGTTGCACTGTAAAGGTTAATTAAGGGTCACACTAAATTGTGTGACTTATTAATTTCTGTTTAGTTATATGCTTTTTCGATTTCATCTAATATTTTATTCATTCTAACAACACCAATGTAATACATGATGATAAATAAACCATTAATTAAATATCCTAAAATTATAAATACGTAAATTAATGTTGTAGATTGATTGATTTTATTTAATAATTCATTGCTTGGATTATCAGCAAATCTACTTTTTACCTCACCAGTGATTGATGAAAATTTCACTAAAGAAACAATCATCAATACTAGAATAGGAATACCTAACAAGAATGCAAACGTGGTACCAACACCTACGAAAATTCAGCAATTACGAATGTATGCCTGCACTCTTTCTTCATAACCAGCACTATAATTCATATCTTCTACTAAAGGTATGCGATTCATATAATTTATTACAAATACTAAAAATGCAATTATATATATAAAACTAAATGTGATAAAAATACCAGAAAGTATCATTTGTGCTAAGTTAATTTTTTTAAGTTGTTTTATTTTTTCTATCATAACATCTCCTTATATATATTATATTATTAAATAACAATTAATTTTCCTTCTTTAAGTTCATATCTTTGATTTTCATCTACTAATTCGTATTGATAATCTTCAATTTCTGGATAAGCAGATTTTAAGATTTCCATAACAAAGTCATAAACCATAAGCATTGCACGCACATCGTTTTCGCAATATTTTTTAAGATTAGGAACAAAAAGGTTATTTCATAAGTTATCACCTATACTTCCTAAATATCTTTGAATCGCTTTTTCCATTGCATCAGTACCTTTTTGAACTTCTTTAAGTGATGTATAAGGTACTATTTTGTTTTTTAAATCTATTTCATAGTGAGTAATATATTTTTCTATTTTCTTAATTGAATAAAAATATTTTAAATACTTAATACTAATCATCATTCGACCGAAAGTGGCGATATTTTTTGCTATAAAATTATCAGCATTTTCTTCTTTAAGAATTTTATGGTTTTCAACCCTAAAAGAACTATATGTATCAGCGGTCGAAGTATTAAATGCTGCATATTTATTTTTGCTTAAATCCACAATCATAAAAGAATCAGCAAGATCGACTGTATTATCATTTATATGATTAATCATATTAGCGAAGTTTTCTACTGTATCAAATCTGTTAAAAAATCAATTTAAAAACTCAATATCTTTATTAGCATTTACGGTATTAATAACTAACTCCAAAATTTCTTTATTTCTAGTATTTTCATAGCTTTTATTAAATACCACAAAATAATCAGCTTTATCAGCATAAATAGCTTCAATCATTTCACATAAGTCTTTTAAGCTTAGTGTTTGAGTATCTTTAACAATATTTTCACAGCTTAATTCTTTTCCATTTTGTGTGATGATGATTGAAACTTGATTTACTACTTGGTTGTAAGGATTAACATAATCTAAAACAGGAAATAAATCAGAAAAACCTTCATAGTCATATCAGCAAATTCTTGCATTCTTAATATGTAATCTTTTTATTAAATTAGCCACATTAAAATTAAAAAAGTCTTGTGTTTTATAAAACAAATCATTCTTTAACTTCACAAACCCATAATCATAAATTTCACGACCTTGATAATATTTACCTGATAATCTTTCGAAATCATGAGCAAGCAGAACGTTAATTAATAATGTTTTTAACTCAACATCTTTTTGAATTCATTTAGGAATATTCAATCCAGCATAATACTTATTTGAATTACTCATAAACGCAGCATTTGCATCTCGAGTTTTAATTTGATTTTCATACTCATAATTTAATTGATTAAATTCAAATCATTTTTGGTAAAGTAAGTCAATCAATGGTTCTTTAAATACTTTTGGTTTTTTATCTCCGTTTGGAATTTCTGTTACTTTATTACCATTACTTAAGAAGAAATATTTAAGTTGCTCTTGCGAAATATTTTTATCTGTTCCAAATTCTTCTCAAGCTTTATCTAAAACTATTAAATAATCATCTAACTTTTTGTAAAAATCAGAATATTCAACGCTTTTAAAAATAAAAGCAGACGGCTCATTAAATTGATTTATAAAATCATCCATTGATTTAAATCTACTTAAATTTCAACTCTGTTTTAAAATTGGATTACTTGTCTTGTAAGAAATTTGATTATTATATTTAACTGAATTATAAAAAGAAAACTTCGATTTCTTTCAAGAACTAAAATCTCCTATTTCTAGTAGATTAATTAACCCTGTATCATTTAAAAGTTTTTGAATTTTTACTTCTTCTAATTCTTTAACTTTACTTGGATTAATCGCTTCAGTTCTATAATTTGAACCAAAAGATTCATAAAATGAAATTTCTCCTTTTTTGAAGTTCTTGGTTATTTTTAAGAGCGGATCAATAATTATCACACTGTAATCTTGGAAATTAACTAAGTTTTCACCAAGTTCTTTTAAACATAAATAAAGATATAAACATTTTTGGTTATCAATAATTGAAGCAAAAGATTTAAAACTAATATCTGTAAATTTTTGTAGTTTTTTATCATATAAACTAGCTGATACTATAAATTTATATTCTTTATTATTAAAAATATGATTTACAGCAAAAGTTGGGTTTACTATTAAATCAACAGAATCGTCACTTAAAAGCTTCTTAGTTAATTCTACTTTTTCTGCTGCATTATTTCTAACACTAATATATTTAACTTGTTCTGGTTTATAACTATATTTATTAATATAAAAGTCAATTGCTTTTGCTTTGTATTGATTAAAACTATTCCCTTTGATTAAAACATATTGTTCATTTAATTCAATAGGTGTAGTTTTTTCGTTATCACTAAATTCAAATCAATCAAAAAGGTGTGAAGTCTTATTATTGAATTCATCAAAATTCATAACATCTTCCATAATTTTTGTTTCAGTTGTTTGAATCATTTTTTTAATTGTATTTTCATCAATTTCTTCATCATTAAAATCATCATCGCTATCTGTTTCATCAATGATAATTTTTTCTTGCGAGATATTGTCTCAAAGTCGCTGCAACTCTTTCTTTAATTCTTCTGCATTACGATATATAAGTGTAGGATTTTTATCAAATATCTTTTTAAAATTACTTCAAGAAACTACTATTTCATTATTATTTGGTTGTTGGCTCATTTATGTCCTTTTCTTTTGCCTCTTCAGTTTCAGTTTTAATATCTTCTAATTTGCAAATATTTGATTCATTTTCAAAATGACCTATTTTATCAAGACGTGAAATAATTTTTCTTTCAATATTAAATTGATTGATTTTGTTTTCAATTGTTCTTGTATGGCTCAAAATTCTACTATCAATAATACCTTGCATTTTTATAACTGTGTTCGAAAGGTTATTAACTTCTTTTTGCAAATCACCAACACCATTTTTTAAATAAGTTATTTGATTTTCTAATAATGCTGATTTAAATTTTCTAAACTCATTTAAAATTTCTTCTTTATTCAATGTTTGTGTTTTATAAACATTAAATTTATTTTCCATTTCAGCTTCTTTTTTAGCTATTAAATAAAAAAGTTTTAATAAGCTCGCTAAAATGTCAATTCTGATGATGTAAATATTTGGATAAGCTTTATCAGTTTGAATAAAGAAATCATCATTAGGGTTTAATTCAGTCACTAAAATAGCTTTATCTGCTCCAAAATTTTTTCTGTCACTTTCAAGTTTTTTAAGGAAGTCTTTATTTTCTTTTGAACCTTTTGTTGTTTGTAATGACTTAGCTTCAATTACGATTTTTCCAATTGTTCTTTCTTTATCATTTTTATCATAAAAAACAACTTCAAAATCAGGCATTTCTCTTTCTTTTTCACCTTTTTCATTTAAATATTCAACAGGTGTTGTGGTTCTTTGAAATTCAATTTCGTCAAATACACCAAATGTATTTTCTAAAACTCTTTGTACTTCATCTTCAAACTCATTAGCAAGAGTTTTCATAGTTTGACTAGATCTTCTTGCTGTTAATCCTTCATATCTACCTTTTCAGTTTTGCAATTCTTTTTCTAGAGTTTCTTTTTCTGTTGCAATTTTTGCAATTTCAGTTTGTTTTTTATTTTCAAACTCTAATTCAATTTCATTTCTTAATTTTAATGCTTGGATTTGCATTTGATGATTTAACTCTGTAATTGCTTTTTCTTTTTCAAAAGAAAGATTTCTTTTTTCTTGCTCTACAGTTTCATAAATTCTTTTAATTTCTTTTTCGTGAGCTTCCTTGATTAATTTATCTCTTTCAAGATTAATCATTTCCTTAGCTTTTAAGTTATCTATTTCACTTTGGAATTCTGATTTAGCTTGTTGAATCGCAATATCTTGTTTTTGTTTTAATAGCTCAATTTCAGAACGATATTTTAATTCAGTTTCTTTTCAAGAAAGTTCTTTTTTATCAAAAGATTCCATTAACTCTTTATATTGATACATATTTTTTCAATTTTTATTAATGTAATCATTATGTTCTTTTAAAATTGCAGCTCGATATTCATCTTTTTTATTGAGAGCGTATTCATTAATGATTGCAGCATCATCCACAGTTCAATCTTTTAATGTAAAATGTGAGCCTTTTGGTGCATCTTCAAGAATTTCAAATTCAAGATTTTCAATATCAACTAATTTAAATTTAATGTTTTTCATATTAACCTCTTCTTATAATAAATAAATTATATTTTGTTTAGGAGTGATTGCGGAAAAGAAAAAGAGCTTACGCTCAATTTATTTATTTAATAAATGATAAAGTTCAATTATTTCCTGTAAATCTAGTTGTTGAATTCTTAAATTATCATCTTTATTTAATTTTTGATATGCAGCTTGAATTACTTCTGGTTTATAAACTGTTTTTAATGCATACGAAAGTTTTTTACGTCTAGCTAAGAAGCACAACTTAAAGAAGTCCTTTATTTGTTCTCATTCTTTAGTTTCTTCTTGTTCTTTAAAACGTAAAGAAATAATCGCTGAATCAATTTTTGGAGCAGGAACAAAACAACCTGCTGGTACAATAAATTCAATTTTACAATCAGCTAGATATTGTGAACTAATTGATAATTTAGAATAATCTTTAGAATTTTTGCTTGCTGTAATTCTTTCAGCAACTTCTTTTTGAACCATTAATAAAACACCGCTAAATTTATCTCTATTTTCAAATAATTTAAAAAGTATTTCAGTAGTAATGTAATAAGGAATATTTGCTATAACGTAAGTATTAGGTTGAATATCACTTAAATCTGCTTCTAAAAAGTCTTGATGAACTAACTTGAAATTATCAGCTACAATTTCTTTTTCTAAGATATTAACCATATCTTGGTCAATTTCAAAACATGTGAGTTGTTTTGCATCTTTAACCAATTCTTTTGTTAGAGCACCTCTACCTGGTCCAATTTCTAAAACATTTTGGTTTTGATAAGGAAATACATTTAAGATTTTATTAATAATATTTTTATCGTGTAAAAAATTTTGTCCGTATTGTTTTTTAGCAAATACTTCTTTTTTATTTTTCATCTTTTAATCTAAATAAATTTCTTAAGTTTCTATTTACACGATCTACAAATTTTTCCATTCCAATACCTTTTAATCCAGCAATGTAATATGCAACATATAAAACTGTGTTAGGTTCATTTTTTTCACCTGTATATGGATGAACTCTTAAAAACGGAGAATCTGTTTCTGTTAAAATGCGGTCTAATGGTAAATACTTAATTACTTCACGAGTATGTTCTGCAGTACCAAAAGTTACAACACCACTAAATGAAAAATAAAGATTTTTAAATTCCATAAATTTTTCAGCTCATTTTAGAGTTCCTGCATATGTATGTAACATAACTCTAAGGTTTGGATATCTTTGCATAATAAAGTAAAAATCTTCATACGCTTGTTCACTATCTTCTTTATCTCTTAAGTGCACCACAACAGGTAAATCATGTTTGATTGCAACTAAAATTTGAGCTTCTAAACTTTCTAATTGTTGTTCTCTAGTTGAACCTCAATCATAAAAATATTCAAGTCCTATTTCACCCACACCAACAACTGTTTCATCAATTAATGGTTCTAATTTTGCACCTTCAGTTCCATCTGGTTTATCTTCAGGGTGAAAACCAACACAAGGTTTTACTACTGCAGGATATTTTTTAGCAAGTTCTTTAACTTCAATGTTTTCTTTTTGGTGTCCACCATTTACAATTAAGAATTCAACACGATTGTGGTAAGTAGCATTAATAATTTCATCAAGAATTTCTTGAGATTTATAATACTCCATGCTTAAATGGCAGTGTGCATCGACAAATTTATTTCTTTTTTTACTCATATTATTTACCTAAACAGAAATTACTAAACATAATGTCTAATAAGTCTTCTCTGTTTACATTTCCTTTTATATTTTGTAATGAATCTCAAGCATTATATAAATCAATGATAATTACATCATATGTTTGAGAATCAAGCATTGCGTTTAATGAGTCTTCAAGGCTCATTAATGCACTTTTAATTAATGAAAGTTGTCTTGTATTATTAAAGATTCTTTCATCCATAATATCGATATTTTTAAAATTAGAAACAAGTGCTTCTTCAAGTGGTTTAATATCATTATTGATTGCTGAAATATAAATTAAATCATTTGCTTCTATTGTTTCAATATCTTTTTTGTTTTGAACTTTGATGTAATATTTACCTAATTCTTTAGTACGAGCTTCAATTTTTTCATCAAACTCATCCTTGCTTTGAGTCGGATCGATAACGTGAATAACTAAGTCCGCAAGTTCAATTTGTTCTAAAGATTTTTTAATTCCGATTTGTTCAATTTTTTCATCTGTTTTTCTAAGACCAGCTGTATCTACTAGTTTAAAAAGCATTCCATCAATTTGATAACTAGCTTCAACTAAGTCTCTAGTTGTACCTGCTATATCAGTAACAATTGCTTTTTCTTCTGAAAGTAATGAGTTTAAAATACTACTTTTACCAACGTTAGGTTTTCCTAATAACGCAACCCTTACACCTTCAAAAATATATTTAGAATCTTCTGAAATCTTAACAATTTGTTTTAACTCAGTAATTAGTCCTTTAACTTTTTCAATCATTATCCCTGTATCTAATTGTTCAATATCATCATATTCTGGATAATCAATATTAACTTCACATAGTCCAATTAAATACCCTAATTCATACAAGAATTTATCAATTAAACCACTTGTTTTACCGTTAAAACGATTAATTGATGCTTTAGCTTGTAAATTTGTTTTTGAAAAGATTAAGTCATGCACAGCTTCTGCTTTAATTAAATCCATTTTTCCATTTAAAAAAGCTCTTCTTGTAAATTCACCTTTATCAGCAAGTCTCGCTCCATTTTTAAGTAATAACTCTAAAATGGTGTTGGTTACCACAATACCACCATGACAATTGATTTCTACCAGCGGTTCACCCACATAGTTGTTATAAATGATTTGTCCATCTTTTTCTTTCCCAACAAATCACATCACAAGCACTTCATCAATTAGCTCATCCTTATCGTAAATATGTCCATAAGTAATTTGGTGATCTTGTCCTGTTCTACCTTTAAAAATCTTTTTAACTATTTCTACAGCATCAGGACCACAAATTCTTACAATCGAAATCGGTTGATTAATATGCATTCCTGAACTGATTGCAGCAATATTATCGTACATTATCTCTCCTTTTATAATTAGGTCAATATATAAAAAAATTCCTTATGTATATTATATACATAAGGAGCAAATGTGAATTATTTATTCATTAACTCATCTTCTTTTTCTTTTGCTAATTCGTTAATAAAATTAATTTGTTTATCAACTAATTTTTGAATTCTGTCTAAAAAGTTTTTTTGTAAGTCTTCTGATAATTCTTCATTATTTTTAATTGCTTTATTTACATCTTGACGAGCATTTCTTACACCAACCTTTGCAGCTTCTGTGTATTTTGAAATACTTTTAACCATTTCTCTACGTCTTTCGGTTGTTAAAGCAGGGAATGTTAAACGTACTTGGTTACCTTCATCTACTGGAATAATTCCTAAGTTAGCTTTGTCTAAAGCTTTTAAAATTTCCTTAACTGAACTAATGTCGTAAGGTTTAATTAAAAGTTGTTGAGGTTCAGGAACGCTAATGTTAACAAGTTCTTCTAATGGTGTCATTACATCATAGTAGTTAACTCTAATTCCTTTAATAATTTGTGGGTTAGCTCTCCCTGTTGAAATTTTTGACATTTCGAATTTGTAGTGATTAATAGCTTTTTCACATTTATCTTCGAATTCTAATTGATATAAATCGAAATCCATTATTTAATTACCTCCGTATGTGTAATTTCACCTTTTAAAGCTCTTACAATAGAATTTTCTTCTAAAAGGTTAAAAACCATTAATTTAATATTATTGTCTCTAGCCATACTTGTAGCTGTTAAGTCCATAACTTGTAAACCACGCTCAAGCACTTCATCATATGTAATTTTATCAAAACGTTTAGCATTTGGGTTTTTCTTAGGATCTGAATCGTAAATCCCATCAATGTTGTTTTTTCCCATAAGAATTACATCAGCACCAATTTCTGAAGCATATAAAGTAGCTGCTGTATCTGTTGTGAAGTATGGACGTCCTGTACCACCAACAAAAATTACAACTTCACCTTCTTCAAGATATTTTAATGCTTTTTCATTTATGTAGTATTCAGCAACTCTTTTATCAATATTTAATGAACTTTGTACACGCGCTTTTAATCCTGCGTGTTCAAATCCACTTCTAAGTGCTAAACCATTCATAATTGTTGCTAACATTCCGATATAATCAGCTCTATTTCTTGGAATACCATTTTTTTCAGCTGAAGCCCCTCTTCAGAAGTTTCCTCCACCGATAACAATAGAAACTTCTACTCCTTGAGCTACAACTTCTTTTAATTGTTCAGCAATTCTAGAAACTAATTCATAATCGATTGCAAGGTGTTTTTCTTTATTCGCAAAACCTTCACCAGAAAGCTTAAGCAAAATACGCTTATATTTCATTTTTTCTCCTTAAATGAAGTTCAAGTACATCATTATATTTGCTCTATAATAACACAAATATAACCTAATTAACAAAATTTTACCTAATTAGTATTAAAAATATTAAAGTTTTTTAGAAAAAATAAAAACTGGAATACTATGGAAATAAAACCACAATTTTATAAATCTAGTATAATTTTAGGACTGAAAAATATTTTTATATTTTTAAAGGAGACATATGCACGATGAATTAAGAATTACAAAAGGCAAAAAAGATAGATACTTATTCGCAATTGATTTAGATGGTACAACATTACAATCAAGTGCAACTGGACAAATTCACGACCAAACTGTTGCTGCAATTAAAAGAGCTACAGACGAAGGACACGTTGTTTGTATTTTAACTGGTAGACCATGAAGAAGTACTAAATTCATCTATGATGAATTAGGTTTAAAAACTGTTGTTTCTAACTATAACGGTGCTCACATTCATCACCCTTATGATGATGCTTTCATTCCTTATATTAAATATTTAAACTTAAATGAAGCATTATACGTATTAGGTGATCCAATCGTAAGTAAAGAAGTTTCAAACATTGCAATTGAAGGACCAGACTGAGTTCAATTACAACACCGTGACCCAGATTTAGAAAAAGTGTTTGGTTTCAACACTTCATCTAACCTAAAAATTGGTTTAGATTTCCACAAACTACCTTTAATGCCTACAGGAATTATTTTTGATGTTAAAAAAGATACTGACGTTGAACACCTAAGACAATATCTTAAAAGACGTTATGGTGATTTAGCAGAATTCTCTTACTGATCAAAAGGTGAAGGATTATCTCCTGTTTTTGATATGACTAACATCACAGCTAACAAAGGTAAAGCTTTAAGTATGTTAATTCGTTACTATGACATTGACGTAAATAACACAATTGCACTTGGTGATGGATTTAATGACGTACCTATGTTTAAAGTTGCTAACATCTCTGTAGCTATGTCTAACGCTACTAAAGATGTTAAAAAATACGCAACAATTAGATGTAATAAAACAAACAAAGAAGGTGGAGTTGGTTGATACATTAACAAATTCCTTGATGATCCTAAAACAGAAATTGAAAAATCAAAAACTAGAGCTAAAAAAGTTGCTAAATTTACTGAAGAAGAATAAAATTAAATTATGAAATTTACTGATAATTTAGATAATATCAATTTAAAAGAAAAGCAAGTAATAGGAATAGATGAAACTGGTGTTGGAGATTACTTCACACCACTTATTTCTGTTGCTGCTTTTTTACCACAAGAATTAGAGCAATGAGCTATCGATCTTGGAGTAAAAGATTCTAAAAAACTTAGTGAAAAGCAAATTTTATTTATTGCTCCTAAATTAATAGGAAAAATTAGCTACGGCTCATATAAACTAACTCAAAAAGGTTATAACTCGCTATCTAAAAATTACAACGCTAACGAATTAAAATTCTTTAGTCATATTAAAGCTTTAAATACACTACTTGAACGTGATAACCAAGCTAATTTAGTTATTATTGATAAATATTCAACTACTAACGCAATTTTAAAATATTATAAAAATATATTAGTTGAAAATAACTGAGCAAAAATTCAAGACCCTAATATTGATATTATTCTGTTAGAAAAAGCTGAAAGCATTAGTTTATCCGTTGCTTGTGCATCAATTATTGCTCGTTATTTACTTATAAAACACATGCAAGAACAAAACAAACAATGAAACTTCATTTTTCCTTTAGGAGCTAATTCGGCAGTCCAGGATAAAGTTTTAGAATTTGAGCAATTACACGGAAAAACAGCTTTAAACGAAGTATGTAAAACAACTTTTAAAATTAGAAAACACACAAATTAATTTTGTGTGTTTCTTTTATTCATTAAAACCTGAAGTGTATAAAGAACTATATTTTCCACCTAAATTTATTAATTCCTCGTGTGTTCCGCTTTCAATAATTTTTCCTTGTTGAATTACTAAAATTTGATTTGCATCAATAATCGTGCTCAATCTGTGAGCAATAATCAGCATTGTTTTCTTTTTCATTAAGAATTTCATTGCGTTTTGAATTTTCTCTTCAGTTACTGTATCAATATTTGCTGTAGCTTCATCAAAAATAATAATTGGTTTATTAGAAACAAGAGCACGAGTAATTGAAATTAATTGCTTTTGACCTTGGGATAGGTTTGCACCATTATGAGTAATTAATGTGTCATATCCTAAAGGTAATTTTGAAATGTATTCATCTAATTGTGTTTGCTTACAAATATTAATAATTTCTCCCTCAGAAATATCTTTATTAACTAATTTGAAATTATTCATAAAGGTATCTTCGAATAGAAAAACATCTTGTGATACTATAGCAATATTCTTTCTTCAACTTTTTTCAGTTACATCCGTTCCATTTTGGTTGTCAATTAATATTTTTCCACTTAATGGTTTGTAATATTTTGAAAGTAATTTTGCAATTGTTGTTTTTCCACATCCTGTGTGACCAACTAATGCTAGCGTTTCACCTTGTTTAATCTTAAAACTAATATTATGTAAAACTTTTTTATCTAAATTAGAAGGGTAGGCAAAATTAACATCTTTAAATTCAATGTTGCCTTCTTTAAATTGCAATTCTTTTAAACTAGGATCTGTATCAACACTTTCTAAATCTAAAATACGTTTAATTCTATCTCAAGAAGCTAATCCGTTTTGCATAGTACTTGAAAAATCAATGATAGACATAATTTGACTAGTTAGTGTACTAATATACATAGAAAATGAAGTGATAATACCAAAATTTAAAGGAACTATTCCGTAACTTGGAATGTTATGTAGATAAAAGTATGTAGCTAAAGCGATGATAATTAATTGGTTGACAATGTGAATAAAGTTATATGTTGGTCTTAAAACATGTCAGAATAAAACCGATTTACGACCCGCATCTCTTTCTGCTAAACTATATTTTTCAAATTCTTTATAAACTTGATCTTGTTGTTGATGAATTCTAACAAGAGGTAAAACATCGAGCACTTCTTCTAAATAACCATTATAAGCTCCAAACGCATCTTGTGCCTTTCTAAAATATCCACGAGTTCTACCAATTACAAAGAAGAAAAATATAGCACTTGTAGGAATAATTAAAACAGCAATTAATGCAAGGATTGGTGCGTAAACAAACATTAAGGTTAATGTAATTCCAAATGTAAATCCTACTCTTAAAATGTTTGAAACAATACTAGAAACAGAATCGCTTAAGTTCTGAGTATCATTAGTAATCGCAGCCATTAAATCACCAGTTTTTTCATTTTCAAAAAAACTCATTGGTAAACTTTGTATTTTTAAGTAAATTTCTTTTCTTAATAAAAATGAATATTTTGAAAATATTTTTCCTATTATCAAGTTGTTTGCAATATTTAATAATTGATTAAAAATATAAAATAAAGCAAGCACTAAAAGTAAAATGAAAAAGAAAGTAATATTTTGTGCTCAAGTGCTTTCAAAATTTTCGGCACTGAAAAATTTATTCATTATAAACCCTGTTAATCAAGAAATTCCGCTACCTAGTGCAGATGAAAATAACACAATAAGAATTAAGTAAACTCAATTCTTTTTAGAAAAAGGAACTAATTTAAAGATTTCTTTAATATCTTTAAATTTAAACTTTGTTTTTTGCTCTGTTCGATTAAAGTTATATCTCATTATTTTTCCTTTTGTGATTTATATATTTCTTGATAATATGGGTTATTTTTTAATAATTCTTCATGTGTTCCTTCTCCAACTATTTCTCCATCATTTAAAACGATTATTTTATCCATATTTTGGATAGATTTAATTCTTTGAGCAATAACAATTAAGGTTGTATTTTTAAAGTTTTTTAAAATATTTTCACGAACTTTTTTATCCGTTTCATTATCTAAAGCACTGGTAGTATCATCTAAAATTAAAATTTTTGGATTTTTAAGTAAACCTTGAGCAATTGCAAGACGTTGTTTTTGTCCACCACTTAAATTAATTCCATGTTGACCAATTATTTGCTCATATTCATCTTCATATTCTTTAATAAAGTCAGCACAAGATAATGTAGCAACTTTTTCTAATAATTCATTTTGTACATCTGGTTGAGCAAAACTTAAATTAGTTTTTAAACTACCACTTAATAACATCGGTTTTTGAAAGACTGCTGAAATATTTCTATAAAAGCTTTCAGTATTAATTTGCTCAATATTATGATTGCCTACTAAAACCTTACCGTTATTAGGTTGAATTTCTCTTAATAATAATGAAACTATTGTTGATTTTCCTGAACCTGTTTTACCTATAATTCCAACTGATGAATTTTCAGGAATTTTAAAACTAACATCATTTAATGCATGTGTTTTCTTATTATTTTTATATGTGAAAGTAACATTTTTAAATTCTACATTTCCATTTTCCACTTTAATATCACTATTAACTGGTTTAATAGAACTTTCTAAATTTAAAATTTCAAAAACTCTTTTTGAGCTTATTCCTGCTCTAAATAATTTGTTTGACTCAAAACAAACTTGAAATACTCCACTTGAAATTAACCCTAAGTATGAACTAAATAAAAAGACATTACTAATTTGATTTCCGATGTTTTGGTTTGTAAAATTATGGGCTGTGAGTCCTAATATTAAGAAAACAATTATGTTTCCTAGTGAAACAGAAAAGTTAATAATAGGTCAAGCTATACCTGAAGTTTTCGCTGATTTTCAACCTATATTTAAGAGTTTTTTATTTTCATCATTGTATTGATTAAATTTAACTTCTTCTAAATTGTATGATTTTATTAATTCAATCCCATTGATATCTTCTTTAGCTCTTCCATTTAATTTATCTAAATACGTATTTTCTTTTGAATAATAAGGAAAGATTTTTTTAATCGCAAATATTGAACCAATTATTAATAGTGGTAAAACCACAACAATCGCGATAGATAAACTTAAACTTGTCAGTAAAGAAAAAACAAAACCTCAAATTATTAATAAAATACCATTTGCAAATGAACGACAAATAACAAAAAAACCACCATTTATTTTGCTAATATCATTTCCAAAACGAGTAATAATTGTTGGATATGAAATTTCATCTATATCATCTCTGCTTAAACTAACTAATTTTTTAAATAAGTCCATTCTAACTAAATGACGAATGTGACTGATTGTGTACTCTGATAAACGCATTGACGCAAAATTAACAAAAACATTTAACAGAGCAGCTACAATAGTTAAAATAACAAGCAACCATAAAACACTGATTGTTTCAGGGTAAATTTTTCAATTTAATATTTCAACATAATTAACTTGATGAGTAATATCACTGATTTTAATAAATTGTTTGACAAACTGTGGAATCAGCATTGTAAACAAGCTAGGAAATATTGAAATAAAGATACATAAACCTATTCTTCATTTTGTTGAATTAGGTAGCTTTTTAAATATTTTTCACATACAAAAATTATATTTTTTTTAAATTTATTTATAGCTTTTTAAGAGTAAAAACCATAAAAAGATGTTCGAGCAAGAAAAAAATTAGTCGTTTTGACTAATCTTTTTAACTGTATACGTACCATCGAATGGACAAAGCATTGTATCTTCTTCCACATTAGCTTTAAATATTTGATAATTATCATAATCTCTAACATAATCTAATCCACCTAGAAATTTTAAATATAGGTGTTGGTGATGATAAACAACACCTTTTTCAGGGTTATGAAAATACTCGGTTTTATAAACCGGCACTACCGCTTGTTGATATTCCATAAGAATATTTTTTTGCAGCAATTGTTTTTCTTCATCTGAAAAGAAATTCATTATTTCTTTATATAAATTATCAAGTGTTTCGTCTATTTTTTCTGGAGTTACTTCTGTTGTTTTAACATTATTTTTTATGTAGTCTTTATAAAAATCCATAAATTTTTCTTTTTTAAATAAGTTAATTTGTTTTGTTTTGATCATTTCAAGAAAAAACTTAATTTCTGTATTTAATTCAAAATCACCAAAATAATATTCTTGTACCTTGTTGCAAGTACTGCATTTTCCAATAATATAATCTGCCATAGTTTAATTTTATCAATATTATTTATATAATTTATTTTATGGATATACATAATATAGAAAAAGAATGAAAAAATTCTAAGATACTCGGTTTAGATGAAGCAGGAAGAGGTGCGTGAGCAGGACCTATTGTGGTTGCTGGTTGTGTTTTAAAACCTGATGTTTCTGAGTCGAATTTAAAATTAATTGACGATTCAAAAAAATTCCCTGAAGCTAAAAGAGAAAAATTATATGACTTAATTACTCAAGAATTAGCATTAGAGTATTTTGTGGCTTTTATAGATAACGAAACTGTCGATCAAATCGGTCCTAAAAAAGCTAGTGTTTTAGGTATGGAACAATGTTTTAATGAAATATCTAAAAATATTAAAATTGATGTTGTAATTACTGATTTTGAAAAAATTAGCGTTCCTTGTGAAAATATTTATAGTTTTGCTAAAGCGGATGAAATATCAAAAAACGTTGCAGCCGCAAGTATAATTGCTAAAGTTCAAAGAGATAGATATATGAGACAACTTAGTCAAGAATTTCCACAATATCATTTTGACGAACATAAAGGATATGGAACTAAGAAGCACAGCGAAGCACTTCAACAATGTGGAGTTACTAATTTACATAGAAAAAGTTACAAACCTATTCAAAACATAATTAAAGGAGGTGTGAAATAATGTATTACGTAATACTTACTTGATCTATATTAATGTTATTTACTTTATTTTACGTTGGTCATATAAATAATTTAAAAAAACTCTATAAAAGCGGTTTATATTCAAAAAAACTAAAACAAAAATTTTTAAATCGTTTCATCACTTTGTGATGCTTGATTTTAATCACTATTATTCTTGTGTTGGTTTATATTTTTACTACATTTAACACATATAAAAACAACACTTCAAATATTGATTTTGCTAAATTTAGTTTATATATTCCGTTTATCATTCTTTCAATTTCTATTGTTTTCTGAATTGTTTTAATATTTTTTGTTGTTTGTTATATTTTTAAAATGAATCATCCTATCAAAATTAGTTTAGATGATTTTAGAGCTTATAATTTAGAAGCTACACCATCACTTGAATATAAAAAAGCTTATATGTATCAATTTAATAAAACAGGTAGAAATGAAGTGTATTTAGATCAATATTTAAGAGATGATTTAGCTTTTAAAACAAAACAATCAGATCAATATTACGAAAGATTAATTTTATCTACAATGATATTTGCATCGCAAAAATTAACTTTAGGAGCAGATTTCATTAACACTAGTGAGTTCACCTCTAAGGAATTAACTCTTTATTTATTAAAATATGTTTTTTATAATTACCAAAAACAATTTAATTTAAATATTTTTAAATTTGAACAAGCTGTTAAAAAACTATATTTTTAACAATTTTAAATATTGTAAAAACAATATTTTTTTCTTGATTACATAGAATTTTCTATGTAATCTTTTTTATTAAAAATCATTTAACACTATAAAATAGAGCTAAAAGTTTTTTATGTAGTTTTGTTTTGGAAACTAATTTATAAAAATTAATTGTATTTTTTAATCAATTATATTGTGATATGAGAAGTTTCAAAATGCTAAAATTTTAATAGGAGGTAAGTATGAATGCAAGTTGAGAACCAAATGAAAATCCTTTAAAAAAATACGGTAGAAATTTAACTGATTTAGCAAAAGAAAATAAACTCGAACCCGTTATTGGTAGAGATGAAGAAATCAGAAGGATGATACGTATATTAAGTAGAAAAACTAAAAATAATCCTGTTTTAGTAGGTGAACCAGGAGTTGGTAAGACTGCTATTGTTGAAGGTTTAGCTATTAAAATTTTAGATGGACAAGTTCCTGAAAATTTAAAAAATGCTGAAGTTATCGAATTAGATTTAGCTTCCTTAATTGCCGGTGCTTCTTACCAAGGTGAATTCGAAAAACGTCTTAAAGAAGTTCTTAAAGCTATTGAAGAAGCTAAAAACGAAACAATTATTTTTATCGATGAAATCCATATGTTAATCGGTACTGGTAAGGCAGGTTCAAATGCTGGTATGGATGCCGCAAACATTATTAAACCATTAATGGCGCGTGGTGCTTTACACTTAATTGGTGCTACTACATATGATGAATACCGTAAGTACATCGAATCAGACCCTGCTCTTGAACGGAGAATGCAAAGAATTGATGTTAACGAACCAAGCGTGCAAGACACCATTACTATCTTACGTGGAATTAAAGGTCGTTTAGAACAATATCATAAAGTTAAAATTGACGATAACGCCTTAATTGCTGCTGCAAATTTATCAAACAGATATATCACCGATCGTTTTTTACCAGATAAAGCAATCGATTTAGTTGATGAAGCTGCTGCCACAATTAAAACTGAAATGAATTTTAAACCTGAAAGTTTAGAAAAAGCACAACAAAAAAGAATTACACTTGAAGTCGAAAAAGCCGCATTATTATCAACACATAAAAAAGATGATCCAGTTATTGAAGAATTGAGTGGAAAAATTAAAGATTTAAGCGACGAAATTGATAGATTAACTAAACAATGAAATGAAGAAAAAGAACAACTTAATCGAATTTCATTAATTCAAAAAGAAATTTCAAACCTTAAATTTAGAATGAATAATGCACAAAACGAAGGTAATTATGAATTAGCATCAAAAATTAAATATGGAGAATTACCAGATAAAGAAAAACAATTAAAAGAACTATCAGAAAAATCAAGAAACAAAGACAGCTTAATTAAAGATATTGTTACAAAAGAAGAAATTGCTCAAATTATTTCTAAGTGAACTAAAATCCCTGTTAACAAACTACTTGAAACCGAAAAAGCTAAATTAATTAATATGGAACAAAACTTAAACAAAGTTTTAATCGGTCAAGAAGAAGCTGTTAAATTAGTTTCACAAGCAATTATGAGAAGCAAAGCAAATATTAACGATCCAAACAAACCTCTTGCTAGTTTCTTATTCTTAGGACCTACTGGAGTTGGTAAAACAGAATTAGCACGTAAATTAGCTTATGAATTATTTGATAGCGAAAAACAAATGATCCGTTTAGATATGAGTGAATATATGGAAAAACACTCAGTATCTAAAATTATTGGTGCTCCTCCAGGATATGTTGGATTTAACGAAAGTGGAACACTAGCGGAAAAAATTCGTAAAAATCCATACACAATTTTATTATTAGATGAAATCGAAAAAGCTCATGCGGATGTTTTAAATGTTTTCTTACAATTACTTGATAATGGTACAATCACAGATTCTAGTGGAAAATTAATTAACTGTCGTAATTTAATTGTAATTATGACTTCTAACCTAGGAGCAAGCGAAATTATTCAAGATAATGGAAATGTTCCTCTTAAAGATTTAAGAAAAATCTTATTACAATTTATGAAACCTGAATTTATCAACAGAATTGATGAAATTGTACAATTCAAGCCGCTTAGTGAAGAAGCATTAAAAGAAATTATTAAATTAGAACTTAATAAACTTAAAGATAGAATATATGAAAGCAAATCTATTATTTTAGATTTTGATGATAAAGTTGTTTCTAAAATTGTTCAGGATGCTTACGATCCAGAATATGGCGCAAGACCAATTAAAAGATATATCCAAAAACATATCGAAAGCTTTATCGCATTTAAGATTATCGAAGGTGATTTGTTACCTGAAATTAAAAATGTATTAACTGTTTCTAAAGATAATTTTGAATTAGTTAAATAAATTGCTGTACCAGTCTCACAGACTGGTATTTTTATTAAAAAAAGAATATAATAATTTTAGGTGTTATTAATTATGAAAGAATTAAACGATATCTTTACAAAAATTTCGCATAATAATATATTTTTCGTTTTATATGGTAGTTATATGTATAAACAAAGAAAATGAATTAATAGGAATTTTTTAGATGTTGATGTTATATTAAAACAAACTCAAACCGAAAAGATTAGCAAAACCACAGAAAGATGAAAACAATTTATTTTAAATTTTGAGATTATAAAAAAGATTAAAGATGAATTAACACATAAAATTTATTTGATCAAAATAAACAATAAAATAATAAAAATAGAGAGTTTATTAAATAAATTTATTAATAATGAATTTATTGAAAATTGAAACGGTATTAAAGTTGTTAATTATAAATATTTTAAATTTTCAAAAATTATTCAATTATTAACCATTTCCGAAAGGTTGGAATGAGATTCAAAAAATATAGACAAAACTAAAAAAATACAAAGAGTTAATTTCGATTTATCAAAAATAGATTTAAAGATAAATAATCGAGATTCTTTAAATATAATAAATTGTTTTTTATTGGATGCGCCTATTAATTTACTATCATCATACAATCACCCTTTAAATCAAATTTATAACTCTTTTTCTTACTTTAATACACACCTAAACAAGAGAAAAATATTTATTTATCTCAATAAAATTAAAAATAATTCAAGTTTAAAAAAATTCAATAAGTTTTTGTTTTATATTTACGAATTAAGAAACGTGATCTTTGATACCATCATAAAATATAACGTAAATGATATAAATCTTTATAATGAAAAAAATAATATTTTTCATTTTAGAGACGTTGCTTTATGAAAAATTTTAATGCATAACATAAAAAATAAAATAAATCAAATTTTCGATTTAAGTGTGAATTTACATAATATTTTTTATAAAAAAATAAATTCTAATATGTATTGTTTGGATTTTTATAAATTATTTTTACTTTTAGTAAGGAACTATTATGAGTATCACAAATGTTAATATTAACCCTAGTTTTATAAAAGAAAATGATGAAATTATTATTAAAGAAAACCTTTATCATAAAGAGTTTTTATCTTACTTAAATTTAATAAAAAACACTTCTAAAAATTTACTGTCAGAAATATTTGAAATTAATCTAAAAACCGAATCTGAGAAAGAAAAATTAATTAAACATATATCAATAATTTTTAATATAAATCCTGATTTAATTTTAAAACAAAAGAATACTGATAGGTCTGCAAGGCCAGAAGAAGTGAATAAATTGATAGATTTTAATTTTCAAGTTAATCGTATTTGAGATAAAATTTACGAAATATATAAAAAGCCTAATGATAATTTTAGTGAATACAGTCGTAAAAAACAACTAGAATCTGATTTATTTATAATTTCTAGCATTCTCTTCATTTTTGCTGGTAAACCAAGTGTAAATTTTTTAAAACCTGTTTTTAACAGTATTGATGTAACTAATTTTTTTGAAAAATTTGTTTCTCCTTTTGTGGATGATGCTATTAAAAAAGCAATAAGTAAAGACATAACAGATTCTTCATCAACAAACTTATTAAAATATTTAGAAAAAAACTTAAAAGGTTATGGTTGTTTATTTTGAAAGGAAATTAATTCAGTATTTAGCGACGATGATATTAGTGAAGAATTTCTAATAAAATTAAAAGACGAAGTAGAAAAGACATTAATACACTGAATTTCAAAACATATGAGTCATACGTTTTCAGAAGGATATAGACAACCTAAAAAAGATCAAATTTTAGTTGATTGAAATTATTTTTATCATTTGGAATTATTAGGTATAAATAAAAATTGTGAACCAATCGCTGAATTAATGCTAAAAATAAATGAATTAAGTTTACCTTTTAATAAAAAAATAACACCTTTAGAAAAAGAAGGGGAAATTTCTAAATTAAAATATATTACCAATCAATATGTTCAATTGGTTGAAAATCCAAGCGAAAAAGGTTTAAATTTTATGAATTTTTATGTAAAAATTGTAGAAAATTACAATTATTGAATTCACGCTTGTTTTCAATCACAGTCTGCAGAATTCACTAATCTTTTTTCAGAAATAGAAAAACAATATATTAATTTTAGAGCTTTAGATGGATTGATTTATATCAAATATACATTAAAAACCTTATATAAAGACTCCGAGTATAATCAAATGCACTTAAAAACAATAAACAAATTAATAAAAGCATTAGTAATGTGTATGATAGATATAAAGGTTAGAGATAATATTTTTACATCAGAAACACATAAAGAATTATTAAAATTTATTTCTAGTCGTGGATATTAATTATGTATAAAAAATTAAATTTATATTTTAAATATAAAAAGAAATTATTTTTTATATCTAATTTAATGTGTTCAATAATATTATTTTTTAATTTATTAATTCTAGAAATAGATTTTTTATTTGTTTGATATAAAAATTTAGAAAATACCAACATTCTTTGTCTCTCTTTCATTTCTTTAACGACATTATTATTAATAATATTTTTTATTTGTTTATTTAAGGAAATCTTAAAATTAAAAAAAGAAATTAATCAAAAAAATATAATTATTTATTTAATTACTTATATTGTAAATATAAAAAAAGAAATGTTTAATTTAAGTGATTTTAAAATTAAACATTTTATTAAATATAATATTTTGAAAAAATATTTTCAATATAGATTTACTTTTATTTTTTATATATCTTTAGTTTATATACCACTTCTATCTTTACTTTTAACATCAGAAAACTTTAATAATTTATTTTATACTGATATTGATATGATTATTTTTTATTTGATTTTTATAATTAATTTCATTATTTATATAACTTATTTATCAATCTATAAAAAAACGGAGAAAAAATTAATAAATCATTATTTTAACGAAGAAAGTTTTAAATTTAATTTAAATTATAAAAACAATTTAGATTCATCATATATTTTTAAGAAAAAAATTTCATACGGTTTAATTATTTGGTTTTTCTTATCTTTATTAGGTTTACTATTTATAGTATTTTTTTCTATTTATTGAAAAAATCATAATTTTTATACTTATATATTAATTGGTTATTTATTATTAGAGCTATTTTTTGGTTTTTGAGTTTTATTATATAAATTAACAAAATACCACAGTCAAAACGACTCTATTTTCGAAATGAATAAAATATTAAACTCAAAATCAAATTTATATATTTACGTAAATAATTTTATTTATTTTAATTTTAATTTCAATTGAATAAACATTGACGAGATAAATAAATTAGAGTTAAAGTATTTAAGAAAAGAAAATAAATGAAACTTATATTTTTATTTTATTCATTTTATCTCTATTTTACCTATTTTAATTATCGGTTTAATTATTTCTAAATCTGAATACCAATTTTTTATATATATGATTTTTTGTTTTATAAATATAAATATTTTATTCGTCTTTATTAGTTTATATTTAAATAATAATTTAGATATAAAAACATTGAAGTATTTAAGTGAAAGAATACGTGATTATTCTTTAGTTTAAATTCCAAAATAAAAAGCAGAAATTAGAAAAAAATTCTAGTTCTGCTTTTTTATTCTTCTTCTGTTGATTCCACTTTAATTAAAGTATCATTAACTCATACTATATCACCAGGACGAATTTTTGATGAACGTCCTTTTGCTATCGCACCGTTAATTTTTACTGTATTAGTTTCTAAAAATGATTTAGAAGCACCACCAGTTTGAATTTCGTCAATTTTCTTTAAAAATTGACTAACTTTTATACTATCTCCTTTGATTTTGATAATCATATATCCTCCTAGTATTTTCTCAATGGAGTAATTAATTGTTTATTATTTTCATCATGTTCTGATACAAATAACAACTTATCATACTTATCGCTAATATATATTATAATTTTACCATTTTCTAAAGTGCTAATTGCATCTTTAAGATATAGGTAATCTAAATCCATTTCAAAATCAGGACCTTCTAATTCATAATTTGAAGTATGAGCAGATGAATATCCAATTTCTGGTACTTCAAAATTTAAATTAATACCCATTTGTGAGAATTTAAATTCTAAACGTCTTGACTTATCATTTGTAACAAATAATGCTTTGTTAATTAAATTATTTAATTCGCTTTTGTCAATTTTAATTACATTTGCTACATCAAATTTGAATAATCTTGATGTATCCATATATTGAATTGAAGTTAAGTTAGCTTGAATTATAGTATTTTCGTATGAAATACCTAATTTACTTGAGTTAAAAAATACAAATACTTTTTTAGGGGTTTCTTTAGTAATTAATTTTTTTAAGCTTTTTGCTTCAATTACTACATCAATATTAATAGGAACTATTGTTTTGATTGTTTCTGTTGACATTCTATATGAATCTGTGGCACTAAGTCTAATTAAATTATCTTCATTTTTAATATGAACACATTTATACATTGTTGAGTTTAATTTATCAGTAGCAATTGATGTTGAAACACAAACATCGTTTATTGTTTTATCTAACATTTCTGAATTAACTTCAAAACGGTTAGATGAATCTGAGAAATCAATAACAAAGAACTTGTGTTCATTATATGTTGCTAATTCGTATCTGGTCAATCCTTCGGTAATAACAATAGTTTCATTATTTGTTTCGAATGTAATTTCTTTATCAAATTTCTTAACAACATTTTTTAAGATTGAAGCATTAATAATTACTTTTCCTGAGTTTTCTAATTTGATTGTATTTTCATCAACTTCAAACTCTTTTTTAACTCCAAAGTTATTTGTATTAACTATAAATTTAAGAACATTAGAATCTATTTCGATTCCGATCATTTTTCCTAAATGATTAGTATCATTTACATCAACATAATTGAATAAAAAATCAATTGTTGGTTCAATTAGATTTTTAGAAATTGTGAATTTCATAGCCTATTCTCCTAAATAATAAATATATATTGTGGATAAGTGGATAAATAATAAAAAATTAATTATTTAATAATTTTTAATTAAAAAAATAAACTTTTTATATAAATTTGCTTGTGGATAATTAACTAGTAAGTACCTAGTTTATTCCGAATATCTTTTCTTTTAGATAATTCATCGCTTCTGATGTTGATTTATCTAAATTCTCTTCTTTATATTTTTTAAGTGCATTTAAAACTGTTGAATGATCTCTATTAAAATATTTTCCTATTTCAGTTGAAGATAAATTTAAGATTTGGTTAAACATATTCATAGAAATATGTCTTGCAATTACTATTGTGCTAACTCTGCTTTTTCCAACGATATCTTTTACAGATACTCCATAATATTTTGCGACAGTTTTTAAAATAATTTCTGGTGTGATATTTTCACGACTTTTTACTACTTCTTTAAAGCAATTAACTATTACGTTGTAAACATAGTCAGCATTAACAATATCTTTCTTAAAGTAACTAATTCTTCTTGCGGCACCAGAGAGAGCACGAATATTAGTTGAGTGATTTCTAATAACATATGACTTAGATTTTTCATCTAAATCATCTTCATTAAATTCATAAGATTTTAGTAAAAAGTCAAAAACTTTCGCTAAATCTTGATTATTTGGTGTTTTTATCTTTGTGATAAATCCAGAACTAAAGCGAGTAATTAATCTTTCATCAAACATTGAAGAAAGCTCGTTTACTTCATTTTCACATGCAATAACTGTTGGTTTATCTTTTTGCATTCTTCCATCAATGATTTGGAAAATAAAGTTTTTTGTAGCTTTCTTTTGACCATCTCCAAAAATTTGAAAATCATCAAAAAGTAATAAATCTATTTCAGAATAATATTTAATAATTTTTGCAATCTTGATTTGATTATTTTCTTGTAATAAAGCTGAGATATCTCTTGTAAAGTTTGTTGGGTTAACATAAATTGCTGTTTTATTTTTATCTAAAAAAGCATTACCTAAAGCATGAAGTAAGTGTGTTTTACCATAACCTGATTTACTTGAAATATAAATAATAGGTAAATCTGAATTTTCTTCCAATAATTTTTTACATACTTCGACAGGTTCTTTGTTAAATTCGCTAACAACGTAATTATCGAAAGTGTAATTTCTATTCATATTTCCTTGATTTTTTATAGTTTTTACTTCTTTTTTCTTTTCTTCAGGTGTTGTATTTTCTTCATTTGTTGGTATTTCGTGTTTTTGAATTTCTTTTTCAAATTCAATATCTTCTTTATCAACTAAATGATATTTAATATTTGGTCCAAAAATTTCACGAATCGCTTTATTAATATTATCGTTAAACATAATTTTAATTTTGCTTGTATAACTTGGAGAAGATAGTTTGATTAAGATTGTAACTATATTATTTTGAAATCTGATAATCCTTACATTTTTGAAAAATGTTTGATACATCATATTGTCATTTATCTCACTTTGCATAAATTCTTTAAATTGTTCTGTGTACGTATTTAAAGATGCGGTAGTGTTCATTAAACTAATATTTTGCTCATTATTATTCATATAATAATTTTATTATTTTAAACTTGTGAATTCAATAAAAAATATAAATAATTGGATAACTTTTTTTATTTAAAATTATTAACATCTTTTAATGCTTAAATATAGAGTTAAAAGTAAGTTATAAACATCTTAATAAAATTGTTAATAAGTATGTTAAAAA